>NZ_CCAS010000031.1 GCF_000612625.1 Neobacillus jeddahensis | reverse complement strand
CCTGACCCCCGCTGGTTTAATGTATTAAAGCAGTGGGGGACAGGCCCTTTTTGTGTTTGTTTTCCAATTTCCGATAGAATATTGCAAGCAGCATCGATGGGATGGTGCAAATGATCATGCCGAAAAAGGCGTATTTTGGCTCAATTTCATATAAATATCCGCCGAAGAAGGTGAACACCGCTGTACTCCAACTTAGTGCCAGTGCTGAATACATCCCTTGTGCATTCGGAATCTGTGCTTGTGGAATATACTTGGTTAAGTATTTCATAAACGCATAATGTCCCATCGCAAATGAACAGGCATGCAAGGTTTGGGCGATACAGAAAACAATAATATTGGGAAAGAGAAATATCAGGATCCATCTTACTGTTGATCCCAATGCCGCAAGTGTCAGCAAGGAGCCAACTGAAAATTTGTGAAAGACTCGGTCAGCGATTAAGAAGAAAATGATTTCTGCCAGCACAGCTATGTTAAGAATCATGCCAATTAAATATTTGGGTGCCTGGATTTCTTGTAAAAAAATATAGCCATAGTTGTAATAGGACGCGTGTGCCGCTTGCAGTAATATCACAATCACTAGCACGAGGCCAAAGTATTTGATGCGAAATAATTGCAGCATCCCGCCTTTTTTCATTTTAGTAGCTTGTGGTTTTTCCATTAATACAACAGGGGCAGGCAAGAAACAAAGGGCAATGAATACCATTATGCCAAGTAGTAACGCCCATAAAATTACTTTATCTCCAAGCGCTCCTGTAAAGACCGTCAACAACATCCCCGATACGACAAAGCCAATGGACCCCCATGAGCGGCTCTTCCCGTAATCTCGTAATTGCTTATTTTGGACAAGGATGCCTGCTACGCTATCTAATGCCGGCATTAAGCTCGGATAAAAGAAATGCAACAGTAAGGTGACAACTAATAAACTCGTATAAGAGTTTGCTGGAAAACTGCATAGAAGAGATAGTAACGTGCCGATTGCCATCCCGTTTAGTAAGGTTCTACTGCTAAATTTCCCCGATAAATAAGGAAAGACAAATAATGTAGAAAGGCCGCGGACTACTAGCCCAAGGCTCATAATCAAACTAGCTTGTGAAACCGTCATTCCTTTTGTATGAATCATCCACCCTGTCCAATACGGTAGAAAAACTCCCCATGTGATAAAAAAACTAAAAAATTGTCTGTTCATCCATCGTTGTGAATTCATTCTTACCCCTCCAATGTTTGCATCATAACATGGAGAAACGTACAATAATATGAGATATCTCATATTTTGGAGGAGATTAATGGAAATTTATAGAACTGAGAAAAGGCAGCGTTATTTGGAGGAATATTCGATTGGGAATTTATTCTCTTTTCCGATTGAAGAGTTCCTAGAAGTGCATGAATATAAACGGGATGAATGGATTATTCAAGAAGGTATGCGTCCGGATTTCTTATTTTATGTCATTGAAGGAAAGGCAAAAATTTATGTGACGCATCAAAATGGAAAGGTCAGCTTAATTAATTTTATCAAAGAGGAAGATTTCTTCGGGGAAATGGAATTATTAAATCCGATTTATTATACGAAGGGGATTCAAGCCTCCACCACGATGATTTGCTTTGCAATTCCTTTTCATCGCTGTCGTGCCAAAATGCTTGAAGATGCAGCCTTTCTTCGTGAACTGGCGAAGTTCTTAAGTGTAAAATCCACTCAAATGGCGGCCAAATACACGCAAAGCCTCTCCTTCCCGCTAGAAAACCGGCTTGCTGATTTTATTTTGCAAACAGCAGATGCGGAGATCTATAAGGAGAAACACGTCACCGTTTGTGATTTTTTAGGCGTCTCCTACCGCCACTTATTATATGTGCTGGCACAATTCTGCGAAAAAGGCTATTTGAAAAAAGAAGGCCGACACTATCGCATCCAACAGCTCAACGAACTAGAGGGACTTGCCAGGGTGTTGCTGAATGAATAAGCCATGGTGAGCCAGGGGGACGGTTCTCATGGCTTTTTAATGAGATGAGTGGGCCACCAGAACCGTCCCCCTGGTCCATCCAAGCTAGCAGCAATCAATATACCGGCTGTTAGGAGTTTTCTGCGGACGAGGAAGAAGCGCCATCCAAAATAAACCATCATCGCCCAGAGAGTATCTCCGCCATTCTGAGCAATAAAGGACAGAAGCAGCTGGCTAAATTTTCTAGAGGCCAGTCCTAATAAAATGGTGATGAGAACGGCGACGATATAGGCCAGCCTGTTTTTATTAGATAATGTGTTCATTGGTTTGTTCGTTAACGTCAAGTCGATCACTCTTCTTTATAGAATCGATTCAGCCTCTCCCATTCGTATGAATGGAGGGAATCCAATGTATTGTTATTTTATCATGAAGGGCCGAACGGTGACCCCTTACTTTTTAAAAATAGATTTCTACTATCTCACGAAATCCATATATATAAAAGTAAAAACTATCAGGGGTAGAAATCAATGGATAAACAAAATAGCAGGTTTAGATGGATTGTCTTTGCTTCTGTCATGTTTACATATTTATTAATGGCGAGCCAGCGAACCGCCCCGGGATTGATTACAAATGAGGTAATGAAGGATTTTCATGTAACTGCCTCAACAATTGGGCTACTGACGAGTATCCAATTTTTTGTCTACACCGGCTTGCAAATTCCGATGGGAATGTTGGCAGATCGGTTTGGTCCTAATTTTTTTCTCATAATAGGGGCGCTCCTTACAGGCTTAGGCACCATCATTTATAGCTTAGGTACGCATGAATCTGTTCTGTTTTTGGCCAGAATCCTGACCGGGACAGGGGATGCAACAATTTGGGTCAATATGGTGTTAATTTTGAGCCAATGGTTTAAGGTAAAGGAATTTGTCAGATTGATTGGACTTGCGGCAATGACAGGAAGTCTGGGTTTCCTTTTGGCAACCGTACCGTTCTCCTTATGGATTGACTTCCTTGGTTGGAGAGCCGCGTTTTTTTCTGCGGGACTGCTTCTATGTCTATGCGGGATCCTCCTTTATGTTGTCCTATTGAAAAAGCCAAAGCAGCTCTTTTCTATTGAACCGTTCGTTGTAAAAAAACAGGATAAAACGTTGGTTTTACTGCGAAGAATCTTTTCGAGCCGGCAGGGATGGGCTTTATTTTTTTGTCACTTTGGGATTGTCGGAACGTATGTAGGATTCATCGGTTCGTGGGCCGTGCCCTTTGGGATGAATCTGTATGGTATGACACGTTCAAATGCGAGTCAGCTCATCTTGCTTGGTCTAATCGGGGCATTGATTGGTGCGCCTTTATCTAGTTGGATTTCAAGTCGGTTAGCAATGATAAAACGACCTTATGTGGTTGTGCATATCATTCTATTATTGAGTTGGTCAACGTTTCTCTTTTTTAGGGGGAATCCGCCATTTTTCCTGCTAACAATGCTGTTCTTTGTGATTGGTCTTGCCTATGGAGCCAATGCCTTAACGTTTGCTGCCGTTCGTCAGTCATTTCCAATTAACGAATCAGGCCTTGCTTCTGGGTTTGCTAATACAGGTGGGTTTCTAAGCGCCGTCTTGCTGCCAACCATTTTCGGAAAGGTATTGGATCATTTTCAGACTGATTCAGGCAGTTTAAGTCAGGCATATTTCTACGGTTTCATTACCCCAGTGATCTTTTCGGTGATTGGCTTGGTCGGCGTGATGATGATGAAGGAAAAGCGTCCGATTGCAGGACAACGAAACAACGCTGATTAAAGGAGGAATAGTTATGTTAAATAACGTAAAACAGAGAAGAATAATTTTAGATTTGGCCGTTACTTTAGATGGTTTTATTGAAGGGAAAAATGGAGAAGTTGATTGGTGCATTATGGACCCTGAGATGGGTTTCACTAATTTCCTGAATCAAATTGATACGATTTAAAGTAGCCACAGGGACGGTTCTCATGGCTCCTTCATGAAATTAGTGTGGCCATCAGAACCGTCCCCCTGGCTCCTCTTTACAGTTTTTCTAGAAAAACTCGTCTGAATTTTTCATCAAGATGTTTAATCTGGGATTCTACATTTTCATGATTCACTAAATGCTGCTGTTCTGGTGCTATGATTCCTAAAATACGCAATCGTAGATAGTCTCGAATTGCCTGAGATGGTTCTAAACGATGTGAAAATAAAAATTGGGGAAGCACTAATACGGCTAGCATTGTTTGGTCTTGTATATTAAGTAATTGAGCATTCATTCCTTGATTGAATACCCCTTTTTTCATTCCTATTTCATAAAATTCCTGAATTACAAGATTACGTTTAGCCATTGCATCTGAGAACTTCTGATACAAACTCGGATATACATTTCGTAAATCATTTGCAAAAATATCAGAAGTTGAACCTGCTAGTATTATATTTTGAAAATAAATTGAAATGAATTCATCTATAAATTCCTGCTTCTCATTAGGACTTCCAAGAATTGATTTTTTCTCTATATATTGTATGTAACGGGCTACAACAGCTTCAATTACTTCATCTTTAGAAGAAAAGTATTGGTATAATTTACCACGACTAATCCCCATTACCTTCGCGATACCATCCATTGTTAGTGTTTTAAATCCATTTTTCACGACTTCATCATTGATTTTATTAATCATCTGTTCTCTACGTTCATTTTCTGTAATCATTCATTCTCACCCCATTACAAGTTACCACAAGTATACCATAATGAATAGTTTTAACAAAATGAACATAATTAATAAAAAATGTTGATTTTGTTAATTTTATATTGTAATCTACAAGCATGTAATAAAAAAAATTATGGAGGCCATGGTTATGACTAACAAAAAAAATAAAACTGTGTTGGTCACAGGTGGGACAGGATTTGTGGCTGGATGGGCGATTCATGAACTTTTAAAACAAGGATATAAGGTTCGGACAACTGTAAGAAGTAAAGAAAAGGAAAAAAATGTCCGGAATACACTTTTTAATAGTGGAATTGATACGGATTCATTGTCTTTTTATGTCGCTGATTTAACGAGTGATGAAGGGTGGAAAGATGCAGTCATAGGGGTTGATTATGTACTACATATTGCCTCTCCACTTAGCACTGGCAATCATGAAGACTTGGATTCTTATGTAGGTCCTGCTCGTGATGGGGCTATTCGTGTACTTCGGGAAGCAACCCATGCGGGAGTTGAAAGAGTTGTCATGACATCTTCGCTTGCCGCTGCAACGCCAGATATTTCTAATAATGATCAACATATAAATGAGTTATTATGGACTGACCCCAATGACAAGAATTTGAATGCATATCGAAAATCAAAAGCAATTGCTGAAAAAGCAGCCTGGGATTTTATGAAGGAGCAAAACAGTAAAACAACAACCTTAACAACTATTCTTCCTGGAGCCATTTTTGGGCCCAATCTTTCATCAACGGTCACTAGTTCGATTGAAGTGATCCAACGATTATTACAGGGAAAAGGTATTGGAAATCCAAAAATAGGATTTGAGATAGTGGATGTACGAGATTTAGTGGATCTTCATATACGGGCGATGACTAATCCAAATGCGGCTGGACAAAGGTATATTGCCAGCAGCGGATTTATGTGGATGAACGATATGGCAAGGTTTCTAAAAAAGGAATTAGGGGATATCGGAAAAAACATTCCTACAAAAACGATTCCCAATTTTGTTTTGAGGGCTGCCGCGAAAATGAATCCATCTCTAGGTTCGCTAGTACCAATGTTAGGACGAAAATTCCGATATACATCAGAAAAAGCAAGGCTCCAGTTGAATTGGAGTCCTCGTCCAGTTGAGGACACCATTCTAGATTCTGCGAAAAAATTAGAAGAATTATATTTAATTTAAACAAAAAAACGGATATTAAGATATCTTTCTGTTCATGCAGATGTGTGCATCTGGTGACGTGGAGTATCCTTAACAGCTAAGTAAACAAGAATATATCACGAAAGAAGATGGAGTGGATTTATGTCACTTGTCCCCTTGGTCAACGAAAGAATTCTACTAATCGAGTAGCAGCAACCTTTTATTTTTTTTCAGAGATTGTGAAGCATCCGCCAGGGGGACGGTTCTCATGGCTCTTTCATGAGACTATTGTGGCCACCAGAACCGTCCCCCTGGCTCTTCTTGTTTACCTACCGTTAGTGATTTCTTTCCCCAACCATTCTAGTGTTTCTGGAATGCTCTTCACACCGAGGTTTCCTTCTTTTCGTTTTCTTAACGATAAGGAGTGGTTTTCCATCTCTTGATCACCAATCACAAGCATGTAAGGGATCTTTTGTTTTTCAGCTTCCCTAATTTTTAACCCCATTTTTTCTGTCCGAAAATCGACCTCCACACGTATTCCTGCTGCTTCTAATTCGGACTTCACGTCACTTGCATAAGCTGCGTGTGAATCAGAAATAGGGATAATCTTAGCTTGCACTGGTGACAACCAAAGTGGAAATTCCCCGGCAAAATGTTCAATTAAAATGGCCATAAAACGCTCTACCGAACCAAAGATGGCTCGATGAATCATGACGGGGCAATGAGGGTTATTATCTTCACCGACATATGCACAATGAAACTTTTGTGGCATTTGAAAATCTAATTGGACCGTCCCGCATTGCCAGCTTCGTCCAAGTGAGTCTAAAATATGAAAATCAATCTTCGGACCATAAAAAGCACCATCACCAGGATTTATTTGATAATTAATCTTTTTATCATTTAAAACGGACTCTAACGCATGCTCTGCTTGATCCCAAATATTCTCAGCTCCCATGAATTCTTCTGGCCGTGTTGAAAGCTCTACCTTATATTCAAACCCAAAATGGGAATAGAATTCATCCAATAAAGCGAGAACCTGATCAATCTCGGCTTCAATCTGGTCCACGCGAACAAATAAATGAGCATCGTCTTGTGTGAAGGAACGGACGCGCAAAAGTCCATTTAATGAACCTGAAAGTTCATGTCTGTGAACTAATCCCAGTTCAGCGAACCGGATCGGCAATTCTCGATAACTTCTTCGCTTACTGTTAAAAATTAATAATGCCCCCGGACAATTCATCGGTTTAATCGCGTAATTTTGTTCATCCACTGTGGAGAAGTACATATTTTCGTGATAATGATCCCAATGACCAGATTGTTCCCACATTTCCTGTTTCATCATGATGGGTGTTTTAATTTCCTGATAGCCTGCCCTGTGGTGTTTTTTTCTCCAGAAATTTTCAAGTTCATTCCGAATCACCATTCCATTTGGTAAGAAAAAAGGCATTCCGGGAGCCTCTTCCATTGAAGTAAACAGTTCTAATTCTTGACCTAACTTTCGATGATTTCTTTTTTCGACATCCATTTGATTAGACATGATTATTCCTCCTAATTTATTAAAATAAATACAAAAAGACCGCACTCCTCCCAACGATAGGGACGAGTGCGGTCGTGATACCACCCTAATTCCAAAAAACACATAATTCCGCATGTTTTTTGCTCGAAAAGATAACGGATTTACCGATGATAGATACTTTGGTTGCCCATTTCCCCGACATAGCTCCAAGGTGGTAAATCATTCGTGAATTCTTCAAGGCTTCCAGCCATGGCCTTGTTCTCTGCTAAGAAAATGTACGAATGATTCATGTCCTTTTCAACGCGATCACTTCTAATTTTTTGAATTAAAAAACCGCACTCCTCCCAACAATAGGGACGAGTGCGGTCGTGATACCACCCTAATTCCAAAAAACACATAATTCCGCATGTTTTTTGCTCGAAAAGATAACGGATTTACCGATGGAAGATACTCTGGTTACCCATTTCCCTAACATAGCTCCAAGGTGGTCAATCATTCGTGTATTCTTCAGGGCTTCCAGCCAATGACCCTGTTCTCTTTTAGAAAATTTTCGAATGACTCATGTCCTTATCACAGCTTCACTTGATTTCTGAATAATTATTGTTGCCAATATTAATACAAAAAACTGAAAAGGTCAATAGGCGGAAAACAAGATTTTTTTCAGAACTCCATACGAACAGTTCCCGTGTTTTTTAGGCTAATTGTGGCCACCAGAACCGTCCCCGTGGCACACTCAAGGAAAGCGGTTTCTGATTTAGAGGAAAAATTATGAAATTTTGGTTGATTTTTTAGGAAAATGGATTTATAATCACTTATGAAAGCGGTTTCCGGGCTTAATACATAAAACTACTAAACTATTTATAGAAACCGGTTTCCTTTGAATGTAAAGGAGGGTGGTAGCAGCATTCCATTAGTTGAAAGTCTGACAAAACAATAATAGGGGGTATCTCAATTGAAAAGCTTGAAAAAACTGGCTGCGATCGGATTATCAACGGCTCTTGCATTGTCACTAGCAGCGTGTAATGGAAATGAAAAGGCTTCTTCTGACGAAGGTAAAAGTGGAGATAAAAAAGTAACGTTGAATTTCTGGACATTCGGTGCTACTGGATATGAAGATTTAGCGAAAGCATATGAAGAAAAAAATCCAGGTGTCAAAATTAAAGTAAGGTCGGCTGAAACGGCAGAGCATCATGATGCCTTATTTACCGCTTTATCCGCTGGAAGCGGGGCACCAGATATTACCATGTTGGAAATTGACCAACTAGACCGTTTTAAAGCGGCACAGGACCGATTTGAAAACTTATATGATCTTGGTGCAAAGGATATTGAGGATCAGTACCTCGATTGGAAATGGAAAACAGGCGAAAACGACAAAGGTGATTTCTTAATTGGCTTGCCAACGGATATTGGCCCGAAAGCATTGTACTATCGAACAGATGTATTTGAGGCTGCAGGTCTGCCAACCGATCCGGAAGAAGTGACAGCATTGATCAATTCACCAGCTGCATTTGAAGAAGCGGGACTTAAAGTGAAAGAAAAAACAGGAAAGCCATTTGTAGATAGTATTGAAATGGCATTCAGAGCTTACTTAGACGGTGCTGGGGAAACATTCCTCAACCCTAAAGGGGAGTTGTTGCTAGAAAAGGATGGGAACGCCGTTAAAGATGCCTATGATTATGCCGTGAAATTAAATAAATTAGGTATTGTTGGGAAATTCGAAATGTGGTCACCAGAGTGGGCAAATGCCGTGAATAAAGGGGAATTTGCTGCTGAATTAGGGGCTGGCTGGTTAAAAGGCTGGATGGAAGGCAATGCACAAGAAGCAACCGGTAAATGGAAAGTTGCGACTCTGCCATCTGAATTTGCTGCAAACTGGGGCGGCTCTTTCATCGCCATTCCAAACGAAACGAAAAATGCGAAAGAAGCGTATAAATTTGCATCATGGTTAATTTCTCCAGACAATCAATTGAAATCCTTCCAAGACAAGGGACTTTTCCCATCTGCACAATCTGTATATGAAATGGATGCCTTCAAAACGAATGAAGATGCCTTCTTTGGCGGGCAATCAACTGCACCAGTGTTTGCAAAAGCTGCCCAAGATATCAATGGAGCGGTTTATAAAGGGGAAAAATACTTCCCAATTTATTCTGAGGTACTGAATGCCTTGAAGAACGTTCAAAATAAAGGAACAGATCCAGAAAAAGAATGGAAAGATGCCGTTAAGCGCGCCAAAGGTTTGTTAAGCCGATAATCCAATAGATTACTAGAAAAGTGGGAAGGCGGATTTGGCGTGACCCGGTAAGGTGTGCGCCACTTCCACCTTTGATGGGAAACGAGGTGTGAAAATGGATCCAGTGAAAGCGAATACTGTAACTAATAAGGTAAAGGTAAGAAAGAAGCGGTACAGGTCTGAAGCAAAAAAAGACATGATTTCCGGCTATTTATACATTGCCCCTTTCTTTATAATTTTTGCGATTATTGGCCTGTATCCGGTATTATTTAGTATTTATTTAGGATTTCAAAAATGGAACGGCCTAAGCCCGATGACATTTGCGGGATTGGATAACTTTAAAGTGGTCTTGACAGATCCCCTTTTCTGGAAGTCGGTTTATAATACGATTGTCATGGGAATCATGGGAACTGCCCCGCAATTAGTGTTTGGAATTATTTTTGCCTATTTATTAAATCTTGCCTTTCTTAAATTTAAAAACTTCTTCAGAGTCACCATTTTTATGCCCTATATTACGTCAATGGTGGCGGTAGCCCTTATTTTCAGTGTGTTGTTTAGTGATCATGAATCTTCCTTAGTCAATTATGTATTAAGTCTAGCGGGGCTTGATCCGGTGAATTGGGGAAGTTCAGAATGGGGAACGAAAATTGCCATTTCGATTATGGTTTTTTGGCGGTGGGTCGGCTATAACACGATTATTTATCTGGCAGGGATTCAAAGTATCCCAAATGATTTATATGAGGCTGCCACCATTGATGGGGCAAATAAATTCCAGCAGCTCAGGTTTATTACGATGCCCATGCTGAAGCCGTTTATCGTGCTTACAGTCTTTACTTCAACTGTTGGGGCACTTCAGCTCTTTTCTGAACCGACTGTATTTCTTGGAACAAGTGCCTTTACGAGGGATGAGGCGATGACGATCGTGATGTATTTGTATCGTGATGCCTTTAAATTACAATCCTTTGGTACCGCATCAGCCACAGCGATCATTTTATTAGTGTTGATCTCAGTGTTTGCGGCAATCAATGTATTCTTAACGTCTGGTATCGGCAGGAAGAGGAGGGGTGGACAATGAATAATTTAGAAAAGGCAAGAAAGTTGTCCGTTGGAAAACTCCTCATTTATGTATTTTTGTCCCTTACTGCATTATTATCGTTGTTTCCGTTTTATTGGATGTTTGTGATGGCCACTAGTCCAAGTTCGGCCTATAACTCGATTCCTCCCACGATTACACCAGGGAATTTGCTGGTTGAAAACTTTAAAAAGGTATTAAATCAAATTGATTTCTTCCATTCGATGTGGAATTCCTTTGTGATTTGTGCCGTTGTGACGCTGGTTGTCTTATTCATTAGTTCATTAGCCGGTTTTGCTTTTGCGAAGTTTGCATTCCGTGGGAAAAATATCCTCTTTGCCGCGATTCTGTTAACAATGATTATTCCGCCGCAATTAGGCTTAATCCCGCAATATTTTCTGATATCGAAAGCGGGATTGCTGGATACCTTACCAGGTGTAATGGTTTTGTTCTTTTTAAATCCTTTGGGCATCTTTCTCATGAGGCAATATATCAGTGAATCGGTCCCTGATGAGCTAATCGAAGCGGCAAAATTGGACGGCTGCTCAAACTTTCGAATCTATCGTAGTATTATCCTTCCGATTATTCTGCCGGCCTTTGCCACTTTAGGTATTATTGTCTTTACGGCAGCATGGGGTGAGTTCCTATGGCAGTTTACCGTGCTCCGAGATCCGGAAAATTATACGATTCAGGTAGCATTAGCCCAATTAAGCAATACCCGAAATGTGGACTTCGGGATGATTATGTCAGGTGTATTCTGGGCAACGGTCCCGCTATTAGTGGTTTTCTTATTATTTAATCGATTATTCATATCGAGTATTACTGATGGCTCTGTGAAATAAGCATTCCTGCCAAATTTATTGTTATCTATTGAAACTCCTAGTAATCTAAAAATAAACTACTATATTATTGGAACATAGAAGGGATTAAGATGAATTTAACTATTAAAGATATTGCGCAATTGGCAGGTGTTTCTCAAGGCACCGTTTCAAAGGTTATCAACAACTACGAAGGAATAAGCGAAAGTACAAAGAAAAAGGTTATGGATATTATTAACCAAAATGGTTACGAGCCAAACTTTTCTGCCAGATCTTTGGCAACGAAAAAGTCAAATTTAATCGGGTTAATTTATGCTGGGAAAATCAATGTGGATATGACCCACCCTTATTTCAATGAGGTTATTTCTTCTTTTAAAAGAAATATAGGTTTACTCGGATACGATATTTTAATGTTTTCAAATGAACGCTTTCATTCTGATAATGGCAGCTATTTAGCAAGATGCCGGCATTTCAATGTGGATGGCTGCTTGATCATTGCCGGGGAGGAAGTGGAGGAAACTACCTACGATTTAGCTTTGGAAGGCTTGCCTTGCATCGGGATTGATATTGAGTTAAAAGGACCAAAAGCAAGCTACATTATGACCGATAATGTGGATTTGTCGAGAAAAGTGGTCGAGTATTTATATCTTCATACGATAAAAAAAATTGGTTATATTGGCGGCAAGTTTGATTCTGCTGTTTCTACATATCGCAAACAAGGTTTCTTAGAAGCAATGAATCAATTTGGACTTGAAATTCGCGATGACTGGATTCAATATGGTGATTTCCATGAGGAAAGCGGTTATGTGGCGATGAAGCAAATACTCCAATGTAAAAAGCTGCCTGAGGCTATTTTTGCTACCTCGGATTTGATGGCACTTGGGGCATTGCAAGCAATTAAAGAGGCCGGCTTAAACTGTCCGCAAGACATCCGGATCGTCGGCTGTGATGATATTGCAGCCTGCCGCTATAGTAATCCCAAACTGACGACGGTGAAACAGGATAAAGAGAAGTTTGGGAAATTATCTGCCTATATGCTCGATGATTTAATTAACGACAGGTCACAATTAAAACCGGTTTTTATTGACTCCGAATTAATTGTCAGGGAATCATGCGGAACAAATCATACGATCCGGTGAGGAGCTAGCAGTATTTTTTATAGATTTGCTGATAAACCAGATGATCAGGATGGTGTGATGTCATTTACCCCACCATTCATGACATTAAAAACATTGTTTACGAAAATAGACTTTTTTCTAAAATGTAGGGTTGATTGGAGGGTAAATGGTGAATTACTACGCGGTACTTGATGTTGGAGGTTCCTCAATTAAATATGCCCTTATGGATGAAACGGGTGGTTTTATTCAGAAATCTTCCGTTCCCACTCCGAAAAAAAGTCTGACCATGTTCATGGATATGGTCGATTCCATCGTTAAGGAGTTTCAAAAGGACTATCTATTAAAAGGGCTGGCCGTCAGTATGCCCGGTGCAGTGAATGTTGAAACCGGAATCATTGAGGGAGTTACGGCACTCCCTTTTATTCATGGACCAAATATGAAAGAACTGCTTCAGGAACGGACACAGTTACCGGTTGAATTTGAAAATGATGCGAATTGTGCTGGACTGGCGGAAGGCTGGATTGGCGCAGCAAAGGATGTAAAGGACTATCTTTGTATTGTGATTGGCACCGGTATTGGCGGTGCAGTGGTTCTTGATAAAAAGGTCCGCCATGGGAAGAATGGTTTTGCCGGAGAATTTGGCTATATGATAATGGAGGATTACTTAGGGCGGCGAGCAGGGGAAACGTGGAGTTCTTTAGCGGCTGTGGGCGGCTTGATTAATCAGGTGGCCAAACGAAAAGACGTGGATCCCGATGTTCTTACCGGTAAAAAGATTTTTGAGCTTGCTGAAAATGGGGACACAGACGTACAGGATGAGATTGGGAAGTTTTTGCAACGGCTTGCTGTCGGCATATATAATTTACAATTTATTATCGACCCGGAGAAGATTTTGATTGGCGGCGCCATCAGTCATCGCGAGGGATTTGTCGAACAGATTAATGCAACATTGCAACAATTGAAATATGAACAAGAGGGTTTAACAGTCCAAGTGGAAAGATGCCAATTTGGCAATGATTCTAATTTAATCGGTGCCTTGTACCACTTTTTGCAGCGGCAGAAGGACTGACTTTTGTTTTAGGCTAACCTCGTGAATAACTCATTTTTATTAAAGGGAAAAGCTACACTCAAGAGGAAGGGAGATAAAACAATGATACATAAAACACTAAAACCGTTTCCGGTCGATTTTTTATGGGGAGCTGCTTCTGCTGCCTACCAAGTCGAAGGTGCATGGGATGTGGACGGGAAAGGGGTTAGCAACTGGGACCAGTTTGTCCGGATTCCCGGTAAGACCTTTAAAGGGACGACGGGGGATGTGGCTGTAGACCACTATCATTGTTTTAAAGAAGATGTCCGTTTGATGGCGGAAATGGGCTTGAAGGCCTATCGTTTTTCTGTATCCTGGGCACGTATTTTTCCGAATGGAAGAGGCGATGTCAACGAGCAGGGCATCGCGTTTTATGACGAGCTAATTAATGAACTGCGCAATAATCAGATTGAGCCGGTTTTGACTTTGTATCACTGGGATTTGCCTCAGGTACTTCAGGACGAATATGGGGGCTGGGAGTCGCGCAGAATCATTGAGGACTTTACCAATTATAGTGTGGAATGTTTTAAGCGCTTTGGAGACCGTGTGAAGTATTGGGTCAGCTTGAATGAACAAAATATTTTTACGAGTCATGGGTATGTCCATGCCACACATCCACCTGGGGTCAAGAATCCGAAGCTGTTTTATCAGGTGAATCACCATGCAAATCTAGCCAATGCCAGTGTGATCAAAGAATTCCGTAAATATGTTCCAAATGGACAGATTGGCCCGAGCTTTGCCTACTCACCAGCCTATCCGGCATCGTCAAAGCCGCAAGATATCTTAGCTGCTGAGAATGCTGAGGAACTGAACAGCCATTGGTGGATGGACATTTATACCTGGGGGAAATACCCGAAAGCAGCGTGGAACTACTTAGTGGAGCAAGGCCTTGCGCCGTCGGTGGAAGAGGGGGATTTTGCCTTACTAAGAGAAGGAAAGCCAGACTTTATGGGTTTAAACTATTATCAGACAACAACATTTGAAGCGAATCCACTAGAAGGCGGAGTCGGTGCCGCGGAAATGAATACGACCGGCATCAAAGGGACGTCAAAGGATACGGGCATCCCTGGGCTGTTTAAAACAACGGTGAATTCAAACCTGGAACGCACGAATTGGGATTGGAATATTGATCCGCAAGGACTAAGGATTGCGCTTCGCCGTATCACCAACCGGTATGATTTGCCGATTTTGATTAGTGAAAATGGGCTGGGTGAATACGACAAGCTAGAAGAGGAGGACCTAATCCATGATGATTACCGGATTGCTTACCTCCGTGCCCATGTTGCGGCCATTCAAGAAGCGATTTCCGATGGTGTCGATATGCTTGGCTATTGTGTCTGGTCCTTCACGGATCTATTAAGCTGGCTGAACGGTTTCCAAAAACGCTATGGGTTCGTCTATGTAAATCAGCACGAGGAAGGCACCCATGACCTGCGTCGTATTAAAAAGGATAGCTTCTTCTGGTACAAACAAGTTATAGAAGCGAATGGAATATAGGCGGGAGCGGAGTGATTACTCCGCTTTCTTCTTTGTCCTGTCCCAAAAACTTCGTTTAGACATCCATCCCCACATTCCTCCCCGGATAAAAAGCCCATTTCGGATCCAATTGGTTTTCTTTTGCCGTTCGCCCTTTGGGAGTAAGTTTAAACACAGCTGTATGACTTCCTAGTGAAGAACGGTATTTTTCAACATGGGATTGGGGTAGGCTTTTATCATAATAGCCTGGCACGTACTTATCGAGCATGGCTTGCATGGCCGCGGTCGCTTCGGTTATATCCGTTACCGCTTCGAGTACGCCGAACAGCATCACACTCATGTAAGCTGTATCTGTCTTGGCGGGGATTGGGCTTACCATCGTTCCGTAATCTTCAGATATGGTGAAACAGCAGTTGGGATTGGCATGAATCAACTCTATTTTTCTCCCTTGTGCCGCTCCGTGAATATAGATAGCCCCATTCATCCAAGTGAAATTCAATGGAACAACATAAGGATGCTCCCCATCCGTTAATCCAAGGTAACCGATTCGTGTTTGATTTATAAACTGATCAATACGCTGATCATCTGTACATACTAATTTTTCTTGGCGAATCTTTTGCATTTTCCATCCCATCCTTTTGTTTAAATGTTAAAATAATTTTAAAAAATTCCTGTGCCTGATAAAAGTGCCAGATTTTAAAAAAATAATAGGGACAGATGGAGGAGTAGCAGTGGAACTGACCCCATTTTTACAAAAGGAGCTGCCAGAGCCGTTATACAGCCAGTTGTATCATTGGATTAAGAAGGAAATTGAAGAGGACAGACTTTTGCCGGGAATGAGGATGCCATCCATTCGCCAGCTGATGATTCATTTAAAGGTCAGCCGGAACACGGTTGAGGCAGCGTACCAGCAGCTGCAATCAGAGGGTTATCTTGAAAGTGTTCCTAAAAGTGGAATATGGGTAGCCGAGATGGAGATGCCTTCACTGCATCTGAATAAGGTGGAACAACCTCCTCGGTTGGAGAATAAGCCAGCAAACGAGGTCCTGGTTGATTTTGAATATGGCAATATCGATCTTGAAAAATTCCCCTTGAAACAGTGGAAGAAATGCCTGTCAGACGCAGTGGATCAAGAGAACTTTCAGTATAGTGAAAAACAGGGTGAGTGGGCATTAAGGCGGGAGATTTCAAACTATTTACTGCAATCCAGAGGGGTTCGTCAAGCGCCAGAACAGATTGTGATAACAGCTGGAACACAGGCCTCCATCGCATTAATTTGCCGCCTTTTAGAGCTTCGGGAAAAAACCGTGGCCTTGGAAGAACCGGGATATAGTGGAGTACGAGCGGTCTTAGAAGACGAGGGTTGCCAGATAGACCCTGTACCCCTTGAGAAGGACGGATTGTCAGTGGACCATATTCAAACAAGCCGAGCGAAGGCAGTATATGTAACGCCTTCTCACCAATTTCCAATGGGCATGGTCCTGCCCATTTCAAAAAGAATGCGATTATTAAAATGGGCTAATCAAACGGGAGGGTACATCATTGAGGATGATTATGACGGCGAGTTCCGTTACCGGGGGCAGCCGATTCCTTCCATGAAATCCCTGGATGAAGAGGAAAGAGTTATTTATTTAGGGACGTTTTCTAAATCCTTCCTGCCATCAGTCCGGTTAAGTTATCTTGTCCTTCCACCCTCTCTAGTGGACCAATATGCACGAAAATTCGCGGCGTATAATCAATCTGTCTCTCCGATTATTCAGCGGGCAATGGCCCTGTTCATGCAATCTAGAGAATTCGAAAGGCATATTCGAAGAATGCGCAAGATGTATCAAAGAAAACATCAGGCGTTGTTAAGGAGTATTGAACACTATTTGGGTACGCAAGTCCAAATGGTAGGAGAAAAGTCAGGCCTGCATATCTTATTAAAAATAAAAGGCGAAACAGCCTCCGAGCTGATCGAAAGTGGTCTCCAGAAGGGTGTCAAAGTGTATTCCCCCTTAGTGTTTTGGATGCATCCTATTTCTGAAGCCAATTCCTATATTATGTTAGGATTTGGTGGATTATCAATAGAAGAAATTGAAGAAGGGGTCAGATTACTGGCTAGCTGCCTTTCGGGAGCAGGAGAGATTGGTTAGGAAAATAAAGTCTATATAAAGCCGATTGGGTTCATTAAATACCAGTCGGCTTTATTAGTGCCATGAATCTATCAATTGCTTTGCGATAGATTTCCTTCCCTGGGAAAAAGAATGTGGCCACAAGAACCGTCCCCTTGGCTCCCATGGCTCATTAATTTTTATTTATCTATAGTGAATTTGCCAACTGCTGTTTTTAGATCATCAACAAGTTCGGATAAATTGGTAGTATGCTGGGCTACCATGGTGGTTGATGCGGACTGTTCTTCCATTGCAGCAGCGATTTCTTCGGCAGCTGCAGAGGTTTGTTGAGAGATAGCAGAGATTTCATCAATCATCCTTAAAACGACATCTTTTTGACCTTGAAGGGTATTAATGCTAGTTGTCTCTTGTTTGATGGATGTCATAATCTTATTTAGTGATTCTGTTAACTGATTTATGGAGCTGCTTACTGTTGTTACAGCACTTTTTTGATTCTTATTAATCTGATTGGTATCCCCCATTACATCGACTAGTTCAATGGTATCGGAAAGTATACTATTAATAATACTTTGAATATCCTGCGTTGCTTTTTTTGATTCTTCCGCTAGCTTACGAACTTCATCAGCAACAACGGAGAATCCTCTACCATGTTCACCAGCTCTTGCAGCTTCAATAGAAGCATTAAGGGCCAATAAATTAGTTTGTTCGGCTATTTGGCCGATTGAATTTGAAACATTAGAAATAGATTTTGACTTTTCATTAAGCTTAGACATCATTTCTGTTACTCTTTGGAAAGCCTTTTCTAAACTTTGATAGGACTCTTCTAAATTAACCACCTGCTGATTGCCAGTACTAATCCGTTCAGAGGCTTCGTCTAATTCTTTTTCTATAATAGTAGACTGTTTTGATAATTCTTCAACTTCTTCACCTAATTCAGAAATGGCATTGGAGCCTTTGATAATTTGTTCAGATTGGGTTCCTACCCCCGTCGCAATTTCTCCAATAGCCTTTGATACCTCGGATATAGCAATTTTATGCTCATTGGAAATGACTGATAGGTTACCAGTAGCTTGATCAATTGAGTTTACATTTCCTGATACCTTTTTGATTAGATTGTTCATATTTTGAAGCATTTTATTATAGTTTTCTGTCAAATGTCCGATTTCATCATTTGCTTTAATATCAACCGTAGTAACTAAATCCCCATCGGCTGTTTTTTCAATGACGCGCAGTAAAGTAGTGATGATCTTTTTCAGTTTTTCTGCAAGAAAGATCGAGCACAGAATTCCAATCAATAGTCCTAATAAAATGGAATAGAGGCCTGTCCAATTAAAATCATTAATTTTTTTTGCGAAAATTTCCGTTGGGGTAAAGGACATCACTTTCCAGTTCAGATCTTGAATCGTGGATATTTCACCTGAATAGTCTTTTTCGTCCCATGTTAACATATGAGAGGTAAGATCTGAGCTCTTATATACATCTTCAACCCAGCCAAATACAGATTTTAATTTTTGGTTATCGGAAATTAAATCTTCTACCCCTTCAACCGAGCCACTTTGTGCAGGATTTATATTTTTTCCATTTGCATTTTTTATAAATGAACTAACAATAAAGCCATGTGCGTCTAAAATGACAAGTTTTGCATTTGATTGACTTTCAATCTCTTCACGAATAGTGCTGATTGAAGAAAGGTCGATATCGTAACCCAATGCCCCAACCATTTTTCCGTTAGACATGATCGGAGTGACAATAGAAGTCATGATTTTATTACTCTGTGTATCTTTGTAAACATCCATCCATTGGGTTTCGGGGTTTTGGTTTAACTGCTTATATGTTCGAGTGGTTCTAACATCTAAGTCCATATCGGCGTAAGGTGCAATATGAAGCTTGCCTGTAGTGAAATCCATGTAATATACGGCAATCAGTGTATTATTTTTTTCTTTATAACTTTGAATTAATGATTGAATTCGTGGAATCGCGTCTTTTGAACTAATATCGTTCGATACAAGCGTAGCAAATTGTTCGATAGACGTTTTATAGGTATTGAGATTGAGGTTTACTTGTTCCGCGGCATGAATCGCGTTGATTTTATTTAAGTCAGCATCGTCCTGCTTTAATATTTTGCTCACAGTAAAGTAATTAAAGGCAAAAGAAGCACTTACCGCCAACAATATAGAGATACAAATAAAGAGAATCCACTTTATTCTGATTGAAAGTCCCTTTTTGTTTGATTTTAGTTCTGTCATATTTTTCTCTCCTTTAGGATTATCCTTGCTGAAAAATGATTCCCAAATAATAGATATCGTCTTGACTCGATAAAGGTTTAGAAATCATAAAAATGTCTTTTAATTTTAATTATTCCGTTAGTGAATTTCTTCGGTGGTCAACTTAATCGATAGTGCTTTGATAGCATCATCAATATCAGTTGCCTTTTGAGGAAGGGTTTATAAAAGGATAAATTTGAATCGTTCATACTCCGTTTATAAATTTTTGTTATGATGGAAATTAAATTTCTGCTATAGTTGGCTCTTTTTAAAATAAGTAATAGAGTCTGGTAAGGGTATAATGATGGATAAGTTTAACGTGTGTATAAGGAACTTTTCTGTTATGAATGCTGCCACAAGCTTTCTTCTGCTGTCGCTTGGTGGTGTGGTATTAGGTGCAGTTATTAGTTTCCTAAAGATTCTCTTGATGCGCTGGTTAAGACAACTCGGGCTTGAGAATACTACGTCTTACATGTTGATGGAGATACTGCTGCCGTTTTTAATTTTCATGATTGCCGAGTACATTGGGGTGAACGGGATCTTAGCAGTTGTAACGGGTGGGATTGTCCATTCTTTCAGTTATAAAAGGCTGAATCCAGAAATTGCTCAATTGAACCTATTATCAAAGAATACATGGTCTATGATTACGTTCAGTTTGAATGGTCTTGTGTTTATTCTTTTAGGAACCCAATTACCCGAAGTCATGCATACCATTTGGGAAAATGAACAATTTCTTAAAGGCACCCTTTTGTTGTATATTTTTGGTATTACTGCGTTAATCCTGTTGTTACGTTTCTTATGGGTGCTTTGTTTCCCTAATTTTAAATTAGAGTCATCTGAAACACGGAAGTCACATATGAAGAACATCTTTCTCTATACGATTTCCGTTTTGCGGGGAACGATTACTTTGGTGAGTACTCTATCTCTTCCTTTCATTTTAGGAAATGGAGAGACGTTTGTAGAACGAGATTTATTAATTTTTATTGCAGCTGGTGTCATTGTTATGACGATGTTACTCGCGAACTTTACACTGCCTTGTTTGCGCCTAAGAAAGAAGCGAAAGAAAAGTCTCTCGATCATTCGACTGAAATACATCTATTACGAGAAGTCATTGGACAGTTACTGAAATACCAAACAGAAGAGAACAAGGCCAGTATTAAAAAAGTAATGAAGATGTACAATGATCGTATTCATTGGTTAATCCAAAGAAATTAAATGAACAGGAAAAACAATTAAGGGTCCTTATTTTGCAGTGGCAATTAGAAAATATTGAAACGATGCTTAAACAACACGAAATTAATCTTCAAGTAGCTTTTCCGCTTTTGAAGAGAATAAATAGAATCCTTTATTTCCTAACGAAAGAGGACAAATATAAGACACATCTCTTCCAAAGTAAATGGTTCAAAAAAGGTATGCGTTACATTCACCTGAAGAATCTTTCATTCAAGGAAAAAAGACAGCAACAAATGCTGCTTGAAGAAAGTAATAGAAAAGCGATATTGAACCGGTTGGAGGAGTTTATTGAGCAAAATTCTTTTCCACGTGAGATAATAGATTTTTTTATTCTTATCTATAGCGGAAGACCAGAGAGTGATCATTCAGCCGAGGAAGTGCAAGAATCCTTTGATTTGGCTTCCCAAATTGAAAGAGAATTAATCCAGAAATACTTTGAAAAGGGAAAAATCAACCGTGGTGAAGTGAAAGAGCTTCGTGATAACCTACTTGTTATTGAAAATGCCCTACATACAACCGGTCAATATGAATGAATTTCCTACTTAGTTAGTATCCTAGCCCTTCCTCACGGTGGGGCTTTTAAAATGTTTATATAATTGTCCCATTCATTCAGTCCTATAAATAATTTTTTCTATATAATAAAATCAATAAAAGAAAACGGTTACATTATTTTGTTATTTCTGTTCATTGCTTTCCTGGTTTCAAAGGTATATTATTTTAAAATAGTTTTATATCAATCTATCATCTTCTTATTTATTACTCCCATCCATATAATTGTAAAATTTGGCTTTGATGAAATGAAAATATTTAAAAGTTTTTAGGTACATGCTAACTTTAATTAGGAGGGAAATGTGTGTCAAACACAAACACAATTAAAAAATTGACTCTAGTATCCCTAGTATTAATGATTTTTACTTCTGTGTATGGATTCAACAACATTCCAAGATCATTTTATAAAATGGGATATGCCGCTATTCCTTGGTTCATATTCGCAGCGATCACCTTCTTTGTTCCTTTTGCTTTAATGGTAGCTGAATTTGGTGCCGCCTTTAAAAAAGAAAAGGGTGGGATCTACTCTTGGATGGAAAAATCCATTGGTCCCAAATTTGCCTTTATCGGAACGTTTATGTGGTATTTTTCCTATATCACGTGGATGGTGAATGTCGCATCCGGTATGTGGGTTCCGGTGTCAAATGCGATCTTTGGGGAAGATACAACGCAAAACTGGACTTTTTTAAGTCTTAAAGGGCCTCAGGTTCTAGGGGTTTTAGGAATTGTCTGGATTCTGATCGTAACCTATACCTCAACAAAGGGTCTGGATAAAATTAAGAAAGTCACCTCTATAGGTGGTACAGCTGTCTTGTTATTGAATGTCTTTCTTTGGGTCGGGGCAATCGCCGTCCTTATCGGTAATCATGGACATTTGGCACAGCCGATTACAAGCCTGGAGTCATTTATGCAAACGCCAAATCCCATCTATGCAGGAGATATTATTGCATCATTAGCATTCGTCGTCTATGCCCTCTTTGCTTTTGGTGGACTGGAAGCAGTAGGTGGTTTAGTGGATGTAACCGAAAAACCAGAAAAGACGTTTCCGAAGGGCATTCTTTTATCCGCAGGGATCATTTCTGTAGGGTATGCATTAGGAATCCTGTTAATTGGAATATTCACCAACTGGGCGGATGTTATGGGGATTGAGAATGTAAACCTAGGAAACGCCAGTTATATTGTTATGGCTAATTTAGGATATTCTTTAGGTGATGCTTTTGGAGCAAGTCATGCTACCTCTACGACTTTGGGCCTTTGGGTTGCAAGATATATTGGACTTTCCATGTTTCTGGCATTGTCTGGTGCGTTCTTTACCTTGATGTTTTCACCGTTAAAGCAAATGATTGAAGGCACACCTAAGAATTTGTGGCCTGGAAAAATTGGTGAAACAAAGAATGGTATGCCAGTGAATGCAATGTGGATTCAAGCTGCTATTGTTTGTGTGATGATCGCCCTCATCGCTTTCGGTGGAAGCACCATGGCGACATTCTTTAACATACTCGTTTCGATGACGAACGTGGCGATGACGATACCATATATCTTTATCGCACTTGCATTTCCATATTTTAAGAAAAAAGTGGAAATCGAAAAGCCGTTTAGTGTATATAAAACTCGATTGAGCGTCAATATTTGGACATGGATTGTTGTTCTAACCGTTGGACTGGCCAATTTCTTTAGTATCATACAGCCTGCTATAGAAGGAGATATCCAAACAACGATTTGGAGTGTGGCAGGACCGGTTATTTTCTCCATTGCTGCCTGGTTCATGTATAGCAGATATGAAAAAATACAAAATATCGACGGGCGGAAACAAAAGAAAATAAGTTAGTCTTAAAATACAGAAAAATGAAGACAGAAGTGGAGCTGACTATAGCTTCACTTTTCTTTTTTTTAAGGCTCCGGCCCCTTATTTAGATTTGTTACGGTGAACCGTATCATAAGTAAATCGTCTGTTTGTTTTAATTGCAAAAATTAATCATTATCTAGGTGTTCTTTCTGTTCAATCCATTTACGAATGGCCATTTATAAGATTTATTCTATTTAATAAAATAATGATATACTAATGATAAAAGAATCAGGAGGTGTTACAAGTGAAATGGGAGCAAGTACGTGAACAATACCCGGAGCAATGGGTGCTTGTAGAAGCTATTTCTGCCTACTCGAAAAATTCAATTCGCTATCTCGAAGAACTATCAGTCATTTCTAACTTCCCCGAATCAACATATGCATGGAAAGAATACAAAAAACTGCATTTAGCTGAACCTTCTCGTGAATACTACATTTTTCATACTGATCACATAAAAATTGAAGTTAAAGAACAAAAATTTATTGGAGTTAGGAGACGACTTCAATGAAGATTGAGATGTTCGAGGGATTACCAATAGTCTCTGTTTCTCTAACTTATAAGGGAAAAACAATGTGTATACATGATGTACTATTAGACACAGGCTGCTCCACAACCATTTTTGATACAGATGAAGTAGAAGAGATCGGACTTATTATCGATCGGAAAAATGGCAGACCAAGAAGAATGTACGGAGTTGGTGGGGAAAGTGAACTCTGTTATGAGCAAATTGTTTCAAATATAAGAATTAATAACCATCTATTCGATTCCTTCCAATTACATTTAGGAATTACAAAGGAAACTTATGGATTTAACGGTATTCTCGGCGTTGATTTCATGTACGAATCTAATATTATAATAGATTTTAATGAAATGGTAGTTAAGTAAAAATATTAAAACGAATATACATTTAAACTTGAAACCTCATTTAGATCCATCACGGTGAATCATACCACAAATAGAGATAGTTTTACAAAAAAAGAAAAGCATAAAATAATCCCCATCTGTCAACCAGATGGGGATTATTTTATGCCTTTGGCCATGTTACGGCATGGCGTGGTCTGTTTTAGCACTATTACCTTTTGTCATAGCGGGCAGCATAACATCATCCACCAACTGCTCGATGAATGGGTCATCTACCTCATCGTCCTTCATAAAAACAAGATGGTATCGCAATACCTCAAAAGGCAGCAGCTTCACCATATCACTAACCTCATGCTTGATCTCACCACGAAGGTTGGCTCTCTCAATGATTTTTCCCATCACCTGCAAGTTCGATACCGTTATCTTTTCCGATAAATGGACCACTTCCGGATTCTCAATCAATTCGTTTAAAAAGCCTTTCAAAAATTCAGCGGAGAAGGCCAAAGAATTCTTAACAAAATGTTGGCATAGTGCAATTAAATCACCACGGAGACTGCCTGAGTTATAGTTGGAACTCCAAATGCTTCCATTTCCATCTTGAAAGGTTTTCCATTTGACGGCCTCATATAAAAGAAGGAATGGTGATGGCCAAGCACGATAGAGGACACTGCGACTTGTCTGAGCCGCTTTGGCGATGTTTTGAAATGTAATGGCTTTATAGCCTTCAGTTTCTAATAGTTCAATGGCGCTTAAATAAATTGCCTCTTTAAGTTCATTTCCACGACGTCTTTGTTGGGCCATTTTACCACCTCAAAATATTTTTAAGATACTTCATGTACTTTATTGTATTTTAGCAAACTTTGTTGTATATTACTACTTGAGATATTTAAGATACAACATGTATCTAAAAAGAGAAGAGGTAAAATGATGAAAAAGGAAAAACAGGATAAGCTTCCAAAAGAAGTGACCCGCGCCGCTTGGGCCATTGCAATGGCCGCCATCGCTCCAATGCTGGACACGACGATGGTTAATATTGGGGTTAACCAATTTGGCCACGATTTTCATACATCACTCGAGATTATTCAATGGGTGATAACGGGGTATGTGTTAGCACTTGCGGTGGCAGTGCCAGTATCAGGATGGCTTATGGATAAGTTTAACGGTAAGAAAGTGTTACTCTATGCAGAGTTAGGCTTTATTCTTTCCAGTGTACTGGCAGGATTAAGCTGGAATATTGAGAGTTTAATAGCCTTTCGCGTCTTACAAGGGGTGAGTGCGGGGATTATTATTCCATTAATGACGACTTTATTGATGAAAGTCGCTGGTCCCGATAAGCTTGGTCGATTGATGGCCGTGGTTGGAACGCCGATAATTCTTGGACCTCTTTTGGGTCCAGTGATTGGTGGATTTCTCATCCAATGGACGACGTGGCGGTGGATTTTCTTTATCAACATTCCAGTCGGTTTAATTGCCCTTTATTTAGTATCCAAGCGTCTTGACGATTTTGAGCCATTTAATTCAGAGAGTAAAATGGATTGGATCGGCACCATTCTTCTGGCGATGATGAGTTCTTCCTTGATTTTTGGCATTACACGTGCTGCCCATTTTGCTAGTTTTCATAATCACCAAACCTATTGGTATGTGGGGCTTGGGCTGATGACGGCCATCCTCTATGTTATTTATAATGGGAAGAAACAGAACAAAACCGTCATGCCGCTTAATCTTTTTAAAAGTAAAAGTTTTTCAGGAGCCATTATCGGGATGTTCTTGGTGGGGCTAGCAACAAATGGACCGATGTTGTTACTTCCTTTATTCTTCCAAAATATAAAGGGGTTTACCCTTATTCAAGCTGCACTTGCGATGATTCCTCAAGGTGTAGGGATGCTTGTGGCAAGGCCGACGATTGGGAAACTGATTGATAAGCTCGGGGCAAGGTCCGTCGTAATGGTGAGTCTTGTTATTTCACTAGCAGGTTCGATTCCCTTTATCTTTATTGATGAAAAAACTAGTTTTGTTTTAATTGCGGTCGTGTTATTTATTCGCGGAATTGGTGTAGGTGGGATTACAATGCCTTTAATGACGGATGCCTATACGGGGCTTCAAAAAGGGCAAATTCCCCAAGCCAGTATCGCCAGTCGAATTATTCAAAATGTCGGCTCGAGCTTTGGTTCTGCTGTTTTAGCAACAGTAGTGGCCACTGTTGTATCAGGATTGAAACCAACGATTCCTACTATTCTTCATGGATATCAAGTCGGCTTTCTCATTTCCGTTATTGTGATTGGGATTATGTTTATTCCCGCTTTATTTTTAACGAATAAAAGGAAAGCGACAAATAATTAATCTCCCAGGCCACATATCAAAATCGGTGCCTGACCCCCATTGCGTTAAAGCTTTAATACGCTGGGGGTCAGGCACCGATTTTAGGATTATTTTACAAAACATAACTCGAAAACGGTTAGTTGTCATAGCAATTCTACTACTTTAAGTTGAATACAATTTCTTTTTTTACAAATAATAACACGAACATGATTCTAATATTGGAAGGAATTCAAATATAATGGATGAAAAGATGATTCAACTTACTTCGTCAGAAATAGCTTCTCTTTGGACAGCTTATATGAATAATAGTATGTCTATTCAATTTCTAAACTATTTTCTAAGAACAGTTGAAGATTCTGAAGTAAGGTCAATTATTGAAAAAGGCCATAGCATTTCAGACGAATATCTTGCCCAAATTACCGAAGTTTATCAACAAGAGAATATCCCTATTCCGAATGGTTTTTCAGATAGTGATGTGAACCTAAATGCCCCTCGATTATTTACAGATTCATTTATGATAACTTATGTAAACCATATGTCTAAAGCTGGGATGTTAGGTTATAGTGGTTTTTTATCAATGAGTGCAAGAAAGGACATTAGAAAACTTTTTAAGAATGCTCTACATATGACTTCTGATTTATATGATGAAAGTTCAGGGGTTCTTCTTGAAAAAGGACTATATATCCGTTCACCTTATATTGATTATCCTCAACAAAAGGATTATGTGGACAGCAAAAAATATTTAAGCGGTTTAAATCCATTTTCAAATAAACGACCACTAAATGCTGTTGAACTTTCTCACTTAAATATGAATATTCAAACCAATTTAATCGGGGCTAAATTATCCATAGCTTTTGCACAATCATCACCGAGGAAAGAAGTTATTAAACTAATGCTACAAGGAAAGGACATTTCTGAAAAACACGTGAAAATTTTCTCTACTACATTACTTGATAATAATACACAATCACCTGTATCTTCTGATGTTTCGATAACCAACTCCACAGCAGAGGTGTTTTCTGATAAATTGATCATATTTCATCAAGGGTTATTGACTGCTTCAGGAACGGGCAACTATGCAACAGCCGCCGCTGCAAGTCAACGAAGTGATTTAATTTTAAATTATGAGAGACTTTCCCTTGAGATTGCACAGTACGCTAAAGATATTGCTTATTT
Organism: Neobacillus jeddahensis; assembly: GCF_000612625.1. Taxonomy (GTDB): domain Bacteria; phylum Bacillota; class Bacilli; order Bacillales; family Cytobacillaceae; genus Neobacillus; species Neobacillus jeddahensis. Next base: position 24,116 of record NZ_CCAS010000031.1, on the reverse strand, counting down.
GATGATTCAAAATGAATGGCTTGAACAACCGCCTGGTACTTTGGATAAAGTAAAATTAGCACAACAAAAAAAGCAAAATTAAATTTACAAAAGGCAGTGTCATAAAAGCACTGCTTTTACATTTCAACTAAAAAAATGTCATTAGCAACGACTATAATCAATTTGTCTTTTTTGGTTCTTTGTAAGGCCTTTGGGAAATGCTTCTCCCCAATGTTTGATAAGTTTATATCCTTTGTTAGATCAGAATAGTATTGGGTCCATCATGATATCACACAACCAATAAGTGCATCAGAGAAGATTTGTGTGACCACAAGAACCGTCCCCTTGGATTGTGTGGTTATAGCTGAGCGAACCTTTGCTCTGTCCTATGGAGTTGTTTTACCCGTTCCTCCAAGCTGCGATCTGCCATACCAGTATAATTATACCAATGTAGATTCTTGCGGATTCCCATTTTGCGGAAAGTGCTCCAGAATAGGACTTTGGTTATCAGATTGCCAAAAATCCATCGATAAATGAAGTGAGGAGTGTTCATCACGGTTAGTAGGGAAACGCCCTTAATATTAGGGAGCAAGCATGTGAATGGACGACCAGACGGTAATCTTGATGGTTCGCAATATGGTTGCCTTATCATAAGTAAATGAGGTTTTGGTTATTGAAAGACATATATAAATGAAAAGCCAATAATAAACTAATAAAGTGTCATGAATAAGGATTAATAGAAAGAGTTAGGATGAAATTTTCCTAACTCTTTTGTGTATCAAGAGGGCTTTCCTGATAGGAAAACGCACCCTAATATCTCGGTATAAATTGTGACAAAAGTCTCAGAAACCAATCATTCTTTAGAACGTATAGAAAATAATGGTATTTTTTCTAAAAGGAGGGGAAGGGATGAGTTTTTTCAAAAGAGGCGCAATCCTAGTGTGCATTCTGTCGTTTGTAGTACTGGCAGCGTGTACGATGGAGCAAACGCAAACAGAGAATCCAAAGTCTGCCAAAACAACGGCAGCCAAAGAAACGGTGGAGGAAAAGATTCCACTTGCAGCAAGGACAGTGGAAGAAATGGTTGACCAAAAAGCTGGCGCCTTGGTCGAAAAACATATGGACCAGCAGTTGGAAACGCTGGGGGGCTGGGACAGTCAGCAATACCGGGATTTTCTAGAGCAAACGTTCAATCCGATTGCCGAGAAGGAGTTCAAAACTTATTTGACCAAACATAAAAACCTAAGCGGTGAGCAGGTATATGATTACCTTGTGTATCAGCTTGGTTCAGGAAATTATCAAAACTATTATGAGCAATTAGTTACATATGAACATGGTTTCGTGATGCCGGAATTGCCAAATGGTGCGGATGAGGTAACCACAAAACAAAAGAAAATGAATGTGTTGGTGTTAATGGATGCAAGCGGCAGTATGAAAGGGAAAATCACCGGCCAAACGAAAATGGAGTTAGCGAAAGCGGCGATTGCCAAGTTCGTGGGGCAAATTCCCGGTGATGCCAATCTTGCCTTGATCACATATGGACATGTGGGCACATCAGCCGATTCCGATAAGATCACATCCTGTTCGTCCGTGGAAGCGGTGTATCCACTATCAGCCTATCAAGCTGAAAACTTCACAAACTCGTTGAACTCTTTCCAGGCGAGTGGCTGGACTCCATTAGCTGGGGCGATTAATAAAGCGGGAGAAATTCTGCAAGCCTATCCTTCAGACGACTACTCGAATCTAGTTTACATAGTGAGTGACGGAGTGGAAACATGTGATGGAGATCCCGTTGCTGCGGCGGGGCAGCTTCAAAGTCAAAATATCAAAGCAAAGGTTAATATTATTGGATTTAACGTAGATAACGAAGGTCAGCAGCAGCTAAAACAAGTGGCCGATTCCGGCGCGGGAGAGTATGTCACGGTAGAGAATCCCGCTGAGCTCGAAGTTCAAATCACGAAAAAATGGCAGCCTACATTGGGACAGCTTGCTTGGACGCAAGGTGTGACCATGCAGCAATGGATTGGGGCGATGGATCGAATGAATAAAATCTATAATCCCTTATATACTGCCTCCGATGCAGAATTGAATCGTATTCAACATGCTGCGTATTTCTTGTATGATGAGAAATTGATATCCGATGAGGTGGAGAAGCAAGTCCTGGAGTTAGCGGAGTCGATGCATGATTTACGAAATGAACACTTCAAAGCCATTAAGGAGGACAAAGAGTCGGAAAGAAAGCAAGTCTATGAGGAAATTAATGCGAAGGTCGAAGAATGGCGTCAGCAATGGCAATAGGAGTAAAGGACCGTAGGAAAGGCCCGGCTAGTTTTTTTGGCCAGCTGGGCAGCCGTTCGGTTTGAATTGGCTTTCTGACTATGTTTAGAAGGAGGGAGCAGCCAATGACCATAAAGCTAAAGAAGAAAAAGAAGGTAAAACGGGGCTTCCGGATATTTGAGAATAGGAGGGAGGCCATTGCTGGCCTATTCATAATCATCGGCCTTCTTTTTCTGATTGTCACGTTCATTTTGTGGGGCATGTCCAAGTTAGTCGAAGAACATTTCATTCTGTCGGAAATGTTGGGTGCTTACAGTTCTGCCAGCCTGAGTCTCTGCTTTGGTCTTACGTTTATCGGGATGATCGTTGGGACAAGGAACTGGTTGGCAAAGATTGTTTGTTTACTCGCCGCAGGTGTGTTGATCGTAACCGGCTATTCCTTTATGGAAACCTCGACCCTTCTCTATAAAGATAAAGCGGCTTTTGAAAACAAGCAGTTTGAAAAGTTGGTCGCGATTCCCATTGGGGTGGAGTATGATGACCCTGACACCGGAACCCAATTTATAATGGAGTTGGAATTTAGTGATCTCACCATCGACGTCTATAACCTGAATATTTCAAGAAACTATTACGCAGCAAATTTGTCCGGAAAACCGCTAGAAATAGCCTATCTCCCGAACAGTCATTTTGGTGTTAGTGTGAAGGAATATCATGAGGAAGCAGGGAAATAAGTGTAAAGTCTTTACATAATCGAAGTGATTCTATAAAGGCAACCGAATAGCATGTAGTTAACTGTAAAAGTATTAGATGACTTTAAAAATAATTAACAGGTAAATTATGCTTGTTGGGATAAGAAATAAATTTTTAAAACCAAGTATGAATGCTAGTTGAACAGATTTAACGAGATACCGTTTAATAGAGAATTTTTCCATGATGTTACTAGTATTCCTCTTACTAAATACTACAAATATGAGAATGTTATAAAGACCGAAAATAATTAAAAATCCCACAAGGTCCCAAACAATTTGAGGGTAAGTTATTTCTTGAAAGCCTTGGATAATAGTCTGCCAGAGATTATTGATAGTAAAAATAATATTTCTACCGATGAGTATAAAGAGAACGTATTGAATAAGTCTTAAACCTTCTACGCAAAACTCCGTAAGAAGATAAGCTCGTTTACTAAATTTTTCTTTTAAAAGTACTTGTGAAACTCTTCCAACCGTTGTTAGTATTCCCAGGCCAATAAACATAAAACTTGAGAAGTAGAATTGGAAAGATGAAAGTAAAGTTTGAAAACTGTCCAATATGAGCATGATTGCTTCCTCCTTTTTTGGTATACTAAAAAAAATTACCCAATAAACGAGTATCTCCAAAATAAAGTATCTCTAAAATAGAGATAATATAATGATAATGGGAGGGGGACTATCTGTCAATGGAAAGTGGAAATTTTGAAAATAACCTAATGGGGCAAGAGTTTAGTTTTGCTTTAATTATGTTTCACCAACAAATAGCAGAGAAGTTAGGCTTAAATGTTACAGATTATAAAGTGTTAGGGATTATTACAAATGAGGGGGTTACCGCAGGAGAAATTGCTAGTAAATCAGGATTATCAACGGGAATGGTTACAACGGTGGTGGATCGACTGGAAAAGAAAAACTTTGTATATAGAGATAAGCATCCCAATGATCGACGGAAAGTAATCATAAAAAGAAATATAGAGAAAACCAAAACAGAAATGGTTCCAATCTTCCAATCGTTTGGGGTAGAAATGGGCAAATTATTTTCCAGTTACAATGAAAGTGAATTAAAAACCATTCTCCATTTTTTAAAAATAAGTATTGATATTTTTACGAAGGAGACAGAAAAGTTAAAGAGTACCTAGTTTTTTTGTAAAAGTAAAAAGGCAGGAGAATACTCAACTTAGTTGAGCTTTCTCCTGCCTCATTAAATTGTGGACTTTATGGGGTAGGTGCCCCTCGTATCTTTATTTAAAAATTATACATAATTTTCTTTCAATTCAGTTTACAACATGATATTTTATGTTTATATCAGGTTAAACGATTTACTAATACGTTTAACCTATGGCAAGGAGAATGGAAATGGCAACTTTGAAAGATATTGCAGAACATGCTAATGTAAGCGCTTGTACTGTTTCCAGATATTTAAACAAAAATATTGTTGTAAAAAAATCAACAGAGGAAAGGATCCAGACCGCCATTAAGGAATTAGGATATGTTCCAAATGTGGTTGCAAAAGCATTAAAGCGGAAGGAAACGACTAATGTTGCGGTAATCCTGCCAAAGATTAATAGTCTTAATTATTCTGAGATCACTTCCGGAATTAGCCAAACTTTAATAAAACATAATTATAATCTATTTATTTATGAAGTTGACAATCTCCATTTAAGTGAAGCAGATGTTGTTCAACTTATGCGCGAAAACATGATAGCGGGAATTATCATTATTGGGTTATTTTCTGATCTATCGTTTAAAGAAAGTATTTATAGTTTTATCGAATGGGGGATACCGGTTGTCTATGCAAACCGATGTATTTCGTACTCTGACTTTCCAATCGTCTACCCGGACTTAACCAAGGCAGGGAAAATCGGGGCAGAGCATCTGCTTTCAAAAGGTAAAAATAGAATTGCTTTAGTTCACAAAAAACTGCCGTACGAGGTGCTTGAATTATTTTTGAATGGCTTTCATCAAGCAAGCGATTGCGAGCAAAAGCCTTTGATGATAGAAATCGAAGACGATATGAACTTATCAAAAGATTGTGTTCCTATCCTTCTTCAAAATCATATTAATGGTGTATTTGTCTTAAATGAATTAAGTGCAGTTTATTTGACTAAAGCATTAGTGCAAGCGGACATTCGGATAGCGGAGGATATGGCCGTTTTGAGTTTGGGGAATTCTCTATTATCACAAATTTCGACACCTGAGCTTACTTGTGTGGACTTGCAGAACCTGGAATTAGGCATAAGAAGTGCAGAAATTATTCTGAGTGAAATTCGAAAAGAAGAGTTTGAACCGGTAACCGTATTAGAACCGTTTATTGTTGAACGGAAATCTTCCTGATCATGAGAAATGTAGGTTACAAAGTTTTTTTATCTATTAGTTAAACGATTAACTAATTCGTTAACATAGATTTTACCCACTTAGTTAAACGATTAACTGATTCGTTATTTTCGATAAGGTAAGAGCTATGCTCTTCTTATAAAAATATAAATTTATAATGAAAGGGAGAACTAATCATGAAACAAACAGCGACATATCATCTTGAAAAGGTTCGGGATATTTACGAGATTTTAAACGGCAGAAAAGAGGCTGATCTCCTTATTAAAAATGTAAACATTTTGGATGTACATGGGGAAACGGTCTTTCAAGGATCTTTACTAATCTATGATAAACGGATTGTAGCTTTGAATCCGGATGAATCCATAGCCAAGGTGAAGGATGTATTTGATGGACAAGGGCTTTATGCTATTCCAGGATTAATTGATGCTCATTTGCATTTTGAATCTCAGCTGGCTCATCCAGTAGCGCTCGGCGAGGCAATGGTCCCGAATGGAACAACGACTATCTTTGCTGAGACCTTAGACCTTCTAAGTGCAGCCGGTGAGGATGGGGTAAGAGCGGCTCAAGGCTTGTTCCGTGATTATGAAAAATTGCCATACAGATTATATGCATTTGCTCCAGGGAAGAAAGTAGCTGCATAGGTAACGAAGGAAGTCTTAAATATGGATCCGGTAATCGGATTAGGTGAATTTGAACATTTTACTTATAGCAAGGGGGATGAGGATGACTTCCACAAGGCTTCCTGGGTAAGAGAAAAAGGGGGATTCATGAACGGACATTGGGGCTTAACGGGTCTTCCGGATATGATCTTAAATTATTTGCCTGCCATTGGTACATCCAATAATCATGATGTCTGGAACGGTGACGATATTGAGAAAAGCATTCGTTACGGTTTTTCAACCCAAATTAAATTTGGTGTAGGCAGCAGTGTAGTGATAAAAACATTGCTTCGTTCCATAGTAGACCGCAAGTTTCCAACAGATAACTTTATGCTATGTACAGATAATATCTCGATTGAACGATTACTTAAGATGGGACATATGGATTGGATTATCTCGCTTTGTACGGAGATGGGGATTAGTCCAATTAAGGCCATTAAAATGGCCACGTTAAATACAGCTAGATCCTACCATATGGAAGATCAAATTGGTTCCTTGACACCGGGGCGTTTTGCGGATATTGTCTTGACAGACAGCTTATCGAAAATAAATCCCCTGTATGTATTTAAAGATGGTGAATTAATCGCACAAGATAAAAAGTTAGTAAAGAAAGTCGAAATAGACTACTCTGCCATGTGTACGAAGGGCGTACAAGGTTTAAATGACTTAACACCAGCAGAGCTAGACATTGTTCCTTTTGAGGTTTCTGAAGATGGGACAAAGGCAAAAGTGTATTTATTCGATGTATACGGACGCGGTCATGCCAAGTTTCACCAAGAAATTTGGGTGCCAATGGTAAATGGCAAGATTGTTCCGGAATATGAAGGGGAGAAATTAAGCCGTCTGTCTGTTATCCAACGTTATGCAGATGGAAAACGGCATGTAGTGAATGGTTTATTTAAAGGTGTGTATGTCGAACATGGTGCCGTAGCCACTTTCTGGTCAGCGCCATCACCGTATTTTGTTGTAGTCGGACAGGAAAGTGACGAAATGTGCTTCTGCGCAAAAGAAGTGGATCAATATTCAGGAGGATGTATTGTTACGGATGATAAAACGATTAAGAGTGTGATGCCGCTTGAAATCTATGGCGCGATGGCTAATATGACTGTTGAGGAATTAACCAACAGCGCCGATGCTATTGATGCAGCTTTGGAAGAAATGGGCAACCGCAATGAAGGTGAACCGGTTGTGAACAAGCTTTTAAGTCTATTTATTTCGCTGCACCGCTTCCGACTAATGAAATAGAAATGGAGCCAAATGCTAGCAGTATGTCTGCCGTTATCTAAAAATTATGAAATTTATCCATCTCACCACCAGGTATTTAGATAAGAATATAACCTTCTACCAAGAGACACAATATGCGAAATGTTCCACCCAAGTTATTAAATGATTAACTAGCACTATTAAAATTTCTTAAGGGGTAAAGGGAGGGTTTTTATGCAAAGTGAAAGCGTTTTAAAGGTAGAAAGAGGTAGTTTAGTAAAACGGTGGATTATTTATATTATTGGTATTTATATGGTGTCACTTGGTGTTAGTTTTGCCATTACAGCTGGGATCGGAATTTCACCACAAAGTGCTTTCCAAAGGGTTTTCGTCGTGCATACTGATTGGTTAACCCAAGGAAGAGCGAATTTTATTTTAGAGTGTATCTGTTTAGGGCTGGCAATTTTAGTGTACAGAAAGGGCTTTAAATTATACCATGTTTTAGGGCTGGTTGTTTCCGCAGTTTTCGCAGTTTGTCTAGATTTCAATTTATCGCTTACATTTGCCTACTTAGATCTTCCGGTGTATTGGGCTAAACTTTTAACACTTGTTGTCGGGGATGCATTTTTGGCTTTTGGTGTATTTCTTATGCTTCAATCTGAAGTTGTTCTAATGCCTATCGATTATTTAGTTAATTCTATTTATTAAGCTACGGACCGGATTTAAATGGGGTAACGTTAAAACGTGTTTTGACTTGACACTGCTTGCCTTAGCAATCATTTTCGGATTGATTTTAGCCGGTAAAATTATGTTTATTCGAGAAGGTACAGTCTTAAACGCATTGCTTGTCGGCCAATATATTAAATTATTTTCGTACTTGTACAACAAACATAAAGAGAAAAAGGGACCTGAAATTACCCAACCCATTGCGAAATAATTGTATTGTAAACTAATCTAAATAAACCAACTCCCTAAAAACAGCTGTATTGTAGTGCTTTTGGGGAGTTAAATGTATCTAAAAAAGTCAACGGTACCATAAGTAAATGAGGTCTTTTTAGAATAAATAAAAAGCCAAAAATGTACAAGTTAGGAATAAAAACTTGTATATTTTTGGCCTTTATAAGGAAGAACAACATCGCTGTATTAAGGGAGCCGTTCTAATTAAAAATTAATGGAAAAGTAAATGCAACGAAAGCTGCCCAAAGTCCGTAGACCGGCAAATACTTAGTAACCGCATCTTGGATGGTTGAAGGTCCGGTTTTGTTTTGTAGAAATCGCATATAGGAGAGCATAATCCAAATCAGATTTCCCCAGATAAGTATATTTACGCCTAAAACAGCAAGTCTGTTGGGTGTAATCCCGTAAGAAGAAAGCCGGAATACTATGGCTGACAAAGCCACACTGTCAATGATAAGAGCAAGAACAATTAGGGAAAAATTTATATAATCAGAAATGTTCCTTTTCTCATCTGAACCGCTTTCGGTAATGGAAAATATGGTAACGATCAATACACCAAGGAGTATTCCGTTGAATACTATCAGAAAATTACGATCCATGAATGGATTTTTTCCAATCCAAATAACTGTTATAAGATAGACCAATAATGTAGCTAAGACAAGAGGACTAAAAATTTTAGCTATATACGGTGTAATATTCTTAGCAAGTTTAAGATTCTTTGATACTAGGTAGGCAGCCACAATTGCAAGACCTGCAGCACCAAATAACACGACATTTCTAAAATAGAAATCTTCTATATCCAAGTCGACAAAGCTAAATAATTGCATGGTGAATGCTGCTAACAGCATTCCACTAATGGCCATGCTGGCGTAGAGTATGCAAAATTCTAAATTAAATTTAAGATAGGCTAATCTTGTGCTGCCTTTTGCATATTCATTTCCTGTAAATGCAAGCCCAAGCAATCCCCATAAGAAGATGGGAAGGTGTAAATAAGCAAGAAAAATACTGTCTTTATTATTTAATGGCAGCATATTAAGATATAAACCGGAGATTAGGAACAAGGATGCAAGGATATAAAGAACATTCTTTTTGGGAGCATTATTAAATACGAAATAGGCTGCAATAAAGGGAAGAATCCCAAAAGCAAGATTAATTGGGGCTATTGCTTGCTGTTCGACATAATGGAAAATGATCCTGGTGGTTATCCCGGCTAAAATGGCTAATATGCCCATGAATATGAAGCCTTTCTGAAGCAAGGAGGCTTTTTCTGCATGCGCCGTCTCCTTGAAATGCAATCTTTCATACCAAACGGCAAGAACCTGTGAATCAGGATTTTGTTCCCAGGCGTGTAAGAATGATTTTTTAAAAGCTTTGGGGTCATTTCTAAACATTCTCTCCAGCACCTGTGGGTTAGCAATATTTTCAGTAATCAAATTGTTTGTGTCCACGGTTTTCCCTCCCTGTTTATTTGATATTAACATGTTATTTATCGATTAACAATAAATTTTTATTAAAATCGGTGGTATTTTTGTTGTTAAGTTGAAAGTCTGGACAAAATAAATGCATTCCTCATTACAAAGAAAGTCAATATTTTTCCTTTACGGTGAACCATACCAGAAATAGTGGAAACAAGTTTAATAATGAAAATAAGCTTCTCTCATGGGGGAGAGAAGCTTTTTTTCATTTCGTCCATTATCTTGATGTGACACATGTTAAAATGGGACATCCTTAAATGAATGGATAAGTTATGATTCTTTCAATGCTGGTTCTCCCGCTTCGACTAGTCCTTTGTTTCGGCCTAAGAAAACGGCTAGGATGATGATGAATACACCAGTTCCTATTAGGAGCCATTCAATTTTGATGATATCGGCGATTGGACCGAATATAAGCATTCCAAGCGGCATCATCGAGGTTGAAATCATCCCCATTACGCCAAACACTCTTCCTAAATAATCTTCTTCTATTTTCTCCTGTAATAAAACGGTCGTCGGTGTATTAAATATTGGCATGGCAACCCCAAATAGAGCCATGAAAACTAAATAAATCCAAAAAACTGGAATGATACCTAGTGCCAATGTACAGGCTCCCATAACTAGGCTTGCAAACGTCATCGTTTTTATTTTATTTTGAAATCCTCCCCAAGATGCGATCATACCACCACCTGCCATCATGCCAATGGAAAAGGCAATCTCGATTGCAGTTAGTCGCCAAACATCATCGCCAAAGGTGCGTGTAACCTGGAGCGGTGTCAGAAATGCTGCAGGTGCCATCAGTACAAAGAAGACGGCAAAGAATAGGAAGAATTTCTTCAAAAAAGCATGATTATTCACATATTGTAAACCCTGTTTAAAGTCACTCAAATAGCTCGTTGTTTGTTTTTTCGCTGCCTTCTCATGTACAGAGATGTTTAAAAAGGCAAGCAGTGTGACAATCGCAATTGCTGCAGTAATGACATCAATAAAGAATATGATTTCAATTGAAGCCATTCCTAATAGGGCGGCACTAACCATTGGAGATACGAACATGATAACAGCTTGAATACTGCCATTTGCTCCGTTTACCTTCGTCAGCTTATCCTTTGGAACAATCTGTGGTAAAATGGCGCCCACTGCCGGCGTTTGTATTCCTGTTCCAAAGGCACGAATCGCTGCCATTACAAAAAGTAGCCAAATGGAATCAAATCCCATTAAGAAGAGAATGGCAAGAATGAGTGTAGCCATTGCAATGAGTCCGTCTGATAACATAATCAGTATTTTTCGGTTATAGCGATCTGCCCAAACCCCAGCAACTGGTGACAAAATAAAAGTTGGAATAAAACCGCAAATAATGTACAACGTCATCATCAATCCAGATTCAGTCTTTAAAGTGATATGCCACATAATGGCATATTGAACCAAAGACGATCCAAAAAGAGAAATCGTCTGGCTGCTTAAAAAGAGAATGATATTTTTTAACCAATTCTCCTTGAGAGTGTTATTTGTTGCGTTCATTGATTAACAACTCATTTCTACTCAAATTTTTTCAAATAAGATGCTTCACCTACATACATAAACATCGTCCCGCTCTATTCAAATTATTTTTAAAGACAACAAAAAAGAGGGAAGACTTATCCCCTCTTTTTAAAATAACCGTTAAATATAGGTTTCCTTAAAAATAGACAGACCAATCCCGTTGCTCTGAACATAGGCAGAGCCTTCAAACGTATTTAATTAACGAATGAAAATAGGGAATCTTAATCTCATTGATGCTGTCAAAAGGAAAACCTCCATTTCATAAATAATTAATGTAATCATAACAAAAATGGCGGAAACACACAATTGCTTTTAGGTTTCAGGATGTCAATGAAATTGATCATACAAATGCAATCCGGACTAGCACTGTATTACCATTAATTAAACCATAGATAATTGAGCATTTATCGACCTAATATAGTCAATTATGTAACGTAAGTAAATAATACTTCGGCGGTATGAGAGTTTTTTTGTAGATTAAATTGGAATTATCAAAAGCTGATATTGAACGGTTTCTATATTTCTTCTACTGTACGCAACATTTTCGGCAGATGTAATGGTACACTTGCAAACCCTTTCGAAAAATGGTATTCTAAGGAAGAATTATTTTTGTTCGGTGTAAAGGATAGTATTAGTAGAACTTTTCGTCTTAATGATCACTAGTAGCAAGGATAGTAACATATTGTGTGCAAAAGCACACAGCAGGAGGAAACACACATGGAACAAGGTAAAGTAAAATGGTTTAACGCAGAAAAAGGTTTTGGATTCATCGAACGCGAAGCTGGAGACGATGTATTCGTTCACTTCTCAGCAATCCAAAGTGAAGGTTTCAAATCATTAGACGAAGGTCAAGCAGTTACTTTTGAAGTAGAGCAAGGTCAACGTGGACCTCAAGCTACTAACGTTCAAAAAGCTTAATAACCATTAGGATAAAAACAGGCTCTCTTTTGAGTCTGTTTTTTTATTTATCTTAAAAAACAAGGAACCCCACTCGCGCGTGAGTGGGGAACATGTGAACAGTAAATCAAATGGTAAATAGAGTGTATCACATTAACACGAAATCTCCTAATGATCATGGGTAATAAGATTGATACTATGTCAAGAAAGTAGACACAGAATGGCTACCGCGGTTTCGCTTGGTGGCGTTCCTAGTGGTAACATAGGGGACGGTTCTCGTGGTTCAATTTTTAGTTAGAAGTACAGAATCAAGTGCTGGTCTATACAGAAGGGGAATAAATAATTCTCTTCTCAGTAGGGAACTGACAAAGGTAATAAGATCAGTCAATTCACTTTGGGTGGTTTGTATAGGTTACCGCAGAAAATTTATGGCGGCATGAGGTAATTGTGCTCCTCTAATTTCACCATGATAGGGCGAAATTAAAATTGGTTCAAATTTTTCAATGGTATTCTTCGTTTTAACCCCATCGTAGATTTGATTTAGCATAAATCGAACAAATTCCTCAGTTGGAGTTTCCCACTGATCACCTAAGTGAAAATGGACCCTATCCATCATCGGATAAGGTCTTTTCTATTTTGTCGAAAAAATAGTAAAAAGCACCTGTCCTTTTTCGCTCGTCCTTTATATATAGAAAGTGCATGACAAAGGTCCGATGGATGAATCAACTTGATGAACAGGAAGCTCCAGATGGTTCATGCAGATTCGGCCGTAAAGAAAGGGTTGAGTGAAGATGAGTAAATTATTAATTAATGAGGCGCCAGTGATGATTATTCCTTCATTGGCAGTGCGGCTCGGCATAAACGAAGCGGTGGTGCTACAGCAAATCCACTATTGGATTACATCCAGTACTCATGTCATCGAGGGACGAAAATGGATCTACAATACCTATAAGGATTGGCAGAAGCAGCTTCCATTTTGGTCGGAGAGTACCATCAAACGGGCGATTCGCTCACTTGAGGACCAAGGCTACTTACGGTCAGGTAATTTTAATCAACTGAAAATCGATAAGACCAAGTGGTATACGATCGATTATGAACGGCTAGAAGCATTAGAGCCAACAGAATCTGAGCCGTCGTTTGCTCAAACTGAATTATCTAGTACGTCAGCCTGCATAATCGAGGACACAAACCTGAACCAAGCAATACCAGAGAGTACTTCAGAGATTACTTCAGAGAAAGAAACTCCTGTCGTCGAGATCATCCACTACCTTAATGAAAAAACAAAAGCAGACTACAAACCCAGTACATATAAAACGCAGGAAATGATCAGAGCAAGAATACGAGAAGGCTTTACAGTTGAGGATTTTAAAAAGGTCATAGATTTGAAGACTATAGAATGGATGTATGACCCGAGAATGTGCAAATACTTAAGGCCGGCCACGTTATTTGGCAGTAAATTTGAATCGTATCTCAACCAAAAGTCCTGCGAGAAATCCTTGAACGAGGAGGATTTTGATCTAGATGATGAAGCGTGAGACGTTTGAATTATTAAAGAGAATTGCTGTTTTTTATGATCAGTTTGTTGTGAACCAGGAAAAAGTGAACCTGTGGCATGAAGTATTAAAGGGTCACACTTTTGACGAGATCCATGGAAACCTGTTGGCCTTTGTAGAGGGGGCGGCCTTTCCGCCTAAAGTGTCTGATTTGCTCTTAAAGTCTACGAATCCAAAGACGATTCCAAATGCGGAAGAAACGATGAAATTGACTTCGATGCTGAAACCGGCAAGCGAAATCGTTGTTCAAAGAGAGCTGGCAAAAATGAGAGCCATCTTGGGGATTGAAAGGGGGGCGAAGGATGCAAGGGCTTGAGCCATTTAATCAAGAAGCAGAAGAGGCTGTGGTAGGGGCGTTCTTTTTAGAAGGGGAATTGGTGAAAGCGTGCAGTCTTCGTCCGGAACAGCTGTATTCCTGGAAACTTAAACTAATATATACAGCGATCCGCAGTTTGGATGAAGAAGGCAAGCCGATTGATATCATCACGGTTGTGGAGGAACTAGGGATTCCGAACGTTAAAATGGTGGGCGGGGTCAGTTATATTACCCGATTAGCTGACAGTGTACCGACGACCGCCAACTTTCATTTTTATGAGAAACTGGTCAGGGAATATGCCCAGAAACGAAAGGCCATTCAAATTGCCGGAAAAATAATTGAGCAGGCACAAGCAGAAGATATCAGTAAGACGTTACACGAGGGGATCCACGAATTAATGGCTGTCGAAGAGGATGAAGCTGATGAAGATAATGGGGATATTACACCGTCGTTAGTGGATTTATTTACGGACTGTGAAAAAGATCTGGGCGAGATCGTCGGCATTCCGTCCGGTTTTGCCCATTTAGACCGGCTTACGGGCGGGTTCCAAGAATCCGATTTAGTGATCATTGGTGCCCGCCCCAGTATGGGGAAAACAGCATTCGCCTTGAATCTGGCCCTGCATGCGGCATTTCAAGATGTAAGTGTCGTATTTTCTTTGGAAATGGGAAAAAAACAGCTGCTAAAACGCATGGCTGGTTTTACAGGATGCATCGATAGTCTCAAAATGAAGAACCCAAAAAAGGAGTTTCAAGAGGAAGATTGGCAGCATTTTACGGACAGTATCGCAACGTTATCAAAGGTCAATCTCCATATGTTTGACCGGGCAGGGATGGATGTCCCCTATATCTGGTCAAAGCTCCGCAAGATTCGCAGTGAGTACGATCGTGAAAAAAGAATCCTAGTGGTGATTGATTATCTGCAGCTGATCGCAGGTGATCCAAAATACAAACATAACCGGCAGGCAGAGATTAGTGAAATAAGTAGAGCCTTAAAAACGATGGCGAGAGAACTGAACGTAGTCGTCATTGCCCTTTCCCAGCTGAGCCGTGGAGTTGAAAGCCGCCAGGACAAACGACCGATACTTTCTGACTTAAGGGAAAGCGGTCAACTTGAACAGGATGCTGATTTGATCGCCTTTCTTTATCGGGATGATTACTATACGAATGATTCTCCACAGAAAGACAGAATGGAGATTATACTTGCAAAGCATCGGAATGGGCCGACTGGAACTGTTGAGCTTGGGTTTAACAAACAATATGGGCGGTTTGTTCATTTGGAAAAGTAAAGCCTGGGAGGGATTAACACAAAAATTTAAAAGGATATTTTTGGTTATGCTAAAATAATTTGTATGGAACATAAAAAAGGAGATTGGAGTTGGAGAAATGAAAAAAAGCAAAAGTTTTATTACGACAACCCTTTTAGTTATTTTATTGGTTGGAATGTCTGCTTGTAGCAATACATCTGATAATACTACATCAACCAAAAGTCAGTCGGAACCTGATAACATTTCAGAAAGTAAGGACGATTCCACTGAATCTACTGATTCATCTACTGACAGTACAGTGAAATCCGATAATAGTGTTTCTACATCAAATAAAATAAATGAAACGATTCAGGAAGAAAAAACATCAAAAATAGAGGGAAGAAGGAACGAGTTTATAGAAAGATTAGACAACATCCAAAAAGAACTTGATGCTATGCCGGAAAAGAAGGATTCAGATAAAGGTGTAACAAACGCTATGAAAAACTACTATGGAATTTCTTACGAAACGTATGACAAAATATTAAATGAGATTTATGCTTTACTACAAAAGGAGTTATCTCCAGGGGCAATGAAGGATTTAAAAAATGAACAAATTAAATGGATAAAAAAGAAAGAAGATATGGCTAATGAAGAAAGACTAAAGTATGACGGGGGAACTTTTGAAAACGTTGCAAATTATATCTCTTTATACAACTCAACAAAGGAAAGATGTTACGAATTAGTTAACACCTATATGACAGATTAAATTAGATTTCAAACTATACTTATATTGTGAAAATCCAAACTTTAGCTAATCAAAAAAAAATTATAACAATTTATCGAACTGTTTACATACTAGGTTACGGCTGTTATAGTAATTATCTATTTTAATATTATTTATACTTTAAATATTATTGTTCTAGTGAGAATGAAAGCGATTGATTTATTTTGTTGAAAAAGCAATTTTTCTCCTTTAATAGGATGAAAGACTGCTTTTTCCTCTTTTGAAAGGTGGGAAGTTGTGAAAAGATCTTTTCACAACAAATGATATGAGTTTCGTTGGTTTATTTCTTTCAGGTGCTGTTCTATTTCTTAATAGTTTTATGCTAGCAGGAAAGGCAGAAGCAAAAAGTGTGGGGATCTTTAATATTTTCGTAGGAATCATCCAATTAATGATTCCATTTTATTTAATGATTGTTTCGAGTCAAGATCATTGGGAACTGTATTCGATCGCGTCCATCTTTTTATTTGGGTTAACCTATTTATATGTAGGAGTAACCGCATTAAAGGGGCTTGATGGTAAAGGTCTCGGCTGGTTTTGTTTATGGGTGGCTATTATAGCTGTGGTCTACACGCTCACCGAAATTTTACATTCCCATGATGCCGTCAGTGCTTTAACATGGGGAATGTGGGCCTATCTTTGGTGTTTATTCTTTTTATCCAATTCACTCCATAAGGATATTGACCACTATATTGCCAAAGTTGCCTTCATACAGTCTTGGGTAACATTAACGATCCCTTCGTTACTGTATTTTTTAGGCGTCTGGAACACCCCTGCTATCAATCAACTATGGACGTACGTTTTAATCGGCTCCATTGTATATTTTATAGCTAGCTTATTTAAAGTACGGTTTTTCTTGCAGTCACCTAGTCTGGAAAAATAATAAAATGGGGTGGCTATATTATTTTTGACACACAATCAGTCCAAACGAAAAAAGGCAAGTCCAGATTTTTTAAATCGGTCTTGCCTTTTTTATTTCATCGCCCGCTTCTGTTACAGCAGAAAAGAGATAAAACGGGCGAAGGCTTTCCGAGAAAGCAAAGGATTCTAAATCATTGAAGGGTATTTGACAGGAAAAAGTGATTTTTAAATTGGCTTGATAAAACAAAAGAGAAAGATTTATATAGTAACGAATGGCGGTTACTAATATGGTAATAAGTAAAAAAGTCTATTAACACTCGGATTTAATCCTCTGTATTCGTTGTTATTTCTTGCTCTAAAGGGAATCATCAAAACCTTCGCGATAAATATGAATGTGTGGCAAGGAACGTCCTCACCATCGGGGTTGTCATGTGATGGTCCCTCTATGTCCATGCGTAATAAAATAGTAGATTTATGATGTCGAGTTTGATACGTGGCTTTTTGGGACTGTTGCCTTCCTCTGGCAACATCTATAATATAGTTATTCCGATAGTAAGCTATTATAAGGAGGCACTATGATAAATATTCATTACCAAGTAATTTCAACCGATAACATTGATTTCTTGGAGGGATTATGTAATCAGTTGATGAGATTTCAAGCAGATCATGCAACGATACGTCCTGATATCATGGCAATTATGAACTACAATAACAGATTGAAGCCGGAATATGCTAACACCTTGAGAAAACACCTGGTAGTCGCATATGATGAAGCAAGACCAGTAGGTTTTGCCTTTGCAACACTCGGAAATGTAACTGAAGAAAACGTGAAGGGAAAACCTGGTTGGGCAGCGGAACTGGATGGGATAGGATTTTATCCGGAAAACTATCAAGTACCGAAGACCATTGGAACTTTTAAAATACTTTATGTGGACGATGAATATAGACATTTAAGTATAGGGAAACAATTGTCCAACATGACTATGGATTGGCTTAATAGTCATGAAGATGTAGATGATTTATGGGTATATGTGGCGAATGGTAATGAGTCTGTTGGAAAACTCTACGAAAAATATGGTTTTAGATTAAGTCATAGTGTCTTTAACGGGTTTATAGCTGCATATTGTCAAAAGAAGAAATAAAATGGAATTCAATCGTTTGAAGTTGCCAGCTGTCTCATAGTTACTGGCATAATTGCCGTCTTCCATTCACTTCTTCTGAAAAGGACTTTTTTAAACATCGTACGGCTATCAAAAAGTTATCGCTATCTTTGTATCTCTCAGGCCCAAGCTGGTAACCATTGACTCGTTGTCTTATTAGAATTCCTCATAATATAAAGAAACCGATTTTACAGATGTTACGAAGAACCTTATCATAAATAATGGTAAAGCAGAGAGTTGAGTAAATCATCGATAATTCCATGATGAAATTGTTTAATATATAAAGTATTGAGTGAATAAAACGGTAGCAATTGCGGCCGTTTTATTTATTATTGATTGTCAGTTTTAGTTGTTTCAGATTTTGCAAGGGCATGATCAAGCTGTTCACATATTTGTAGAAAAGATTTTGTAAAGTCAAATTAAATATGAAGTTAAATATGATATTATTTTTTCGAATCTTTTATTCCTCTCTTGTAAAATGGCAATCTTCCTCTATAAAATCATCATTTTACAACTACTATTATGCCAACTTATAATGACTTCCGTAACTATACTAATTTCAAGATGAATGATAAAACAATCCCAACGTTTTAAACAATCTCTTAAATGGTTCTTTCTAGTTAAGAGGTTGTTTTTGCTAAACGTTATTTTAGAGTATTCTTTGAATTCCTCTCTTTCATTTCTTTATCCATAAACTTCAACAAGTTACTATTTCCTTACCACCTTCCGCAAATCATATAAATATTTTTTTACCACCTCTTAAATGAACGAAAAAGTAAAAAAATATTAGGTTAAGTGCCAGACACAAGGTGCTAGATTCCTGGTGGCAGTATCCAACTTTTAACATAATAAAAATGATATAATAAAAGGAATTTAATTCATAAAGTGGAGACACATGGGGATGAAATGGTCTGAAGTACGTCAGCATTTTCCAGAACGTTGTGTTTTAGTAGAAGCAATAAGATCAGAAACAAGAGGGAAAGAAAGAGTCATTGAAGAAATGTCGGTAATCGATGACTTTGAGAATGGCAATGAAGCATGGAAAGTATATAAAAAACTCCATGCGGAAAATCAAAGCCGTGAATTATATATCTTGCATACGAATAACGAAGCAATAAAGGTAATTGAGCAGCCATATATAGGGGCGCGAAGAAGAGTATGAAATTTTATATGGATGATCATTTGCCTGAATTAAGTTAGGGTCACCACCTTAATTCATTTGCCATCTAAGCTATGTAGAGAAAATGAAATATTCATTGATCTTAAACAACCGGTATTAGCCAAAAGAGAAAAGCACTATTCGCTAATATCGGTTGTTTTATAAGGAGTGGGAGCCGAATGTGGGAATTCTCATTTCTTTTTTTATTTTTTGACTCTTTTCGTAAAGATTGTTGTTTTTAGGGGAAACAGAATAACACCAATCCATATAACAGGACTGGTGTTTTGTTTTTAATTTGTAATTACATGGTGGCTCCATTTCAATTATAAAATCATTTTCATCAATTTCCATAGAATCAAAGATTTATCATTTTAAATTATGTTTGTGGATGGAATTTTATTGAACCCCCTGTGAATAATTGGTGAAATTAAAATAAATTCAACAAAAAATGTCGAATTAAAGTATAATAGATTCATGAAAAAAAGTTATTTCGTGTGGGTACAGAATCTCATTTTACTAAATGGAAGGTTGAGTATGGGGGGAAAACGTATGAACGAAGAAGACAAACTATCCAAGAGTGATCTAGATTATATCATGAATCAGCTGAGACAAACGCAAAAGGAAACAGTTTCCACTTTAGCAGTGCAACCAGCTAGACCTATTCATCTTTTTCAAAAATTCCGATTGGCTAAAACTTGGATTTTGGGGATTGTAATAGGGGTTATTGTTGGTCTAGTCATTTCATTTGCAGGAGATTTTTTTCAAAAAGAAGAAACAATAAAAAGTGCAACAGTGGTAGAGAGCGTCCAAGAATTAGCTACATTGGCAACGGTACAAGCACATATCGAAACGATTATATCTAAAGAAGATAGTAAATTATTTGGAAAAAACATCTCATTTTATTTTCCTGGGACAAAAAGGACATTTTTCTTGGTTGCTTCTGGAGAAGTGACTGCAGGTGTTGACTTAAAGAATTTGACTAAAAAGGACATCACTTTGGATACCGACACGAAGGAGATTCATATCACTTTACCGCATGCCACCATTGTCCAAGAACCATCTATCGACTCAAAGAACATTCAAATCTTTTCAAATGAAGGCCTGTTTCGTAGTGAACCAAATGGGAAGGAAGGGTTCGAACAAGAAGATCTTGCTAAACAAAAGATAAAAAAGAAAGCTAGAGAGTCTGGTCTTTTAAAAACTGCTGAAGATAATGCCCGCATTGCCCTGCAAGATTTTTATAAAAATCTAGATTATACCGTAACTGTTACTTTCAAATAATCGTGCAGTGGCACCTGTGTAATAAGTGGTTCATAAAAAGTTCCCTCAAACTAATGGTTTGGGGGAACTTTTTTGTTGAATCCAACATATGGGCAGAACTACTAAAAATATTTGCGTTTTGAATTGTGCATACAGAATGCTGATGCTTATTACCTTTCCGAAACTTTATAGTTAGGAAAGGTTTTTTGTTTTGTTTAGGCTGTGTTAAAGGTAAATGTTGATAATTGAAACCTCCCTTATTCCCTTATATAAATATTATAAGGGAATAAGGGAGGTTTTAAGGATGGACAAGGTGTTTAGCAAATTATTAAAGCAAATTGATTAGAAAAACTTCATTTAAATACATTACGGATAGCCATATCATATGTAAATAAGGTTTTTAGAAAAAATATAACACCCCGTTAAATGGAATGGTGCTTTTTAAATTAGACAAAAAGTTGTTACAATTTCCAAAAAACAACAATAATTGTAATTTTTCTGGGGATATTATGTCGAGTTTTTGATATTATCAATTTAAGTAATCTTAAAATATTCTTTTATATTTGGGTGGAGTGGAAAGATGGATATCGTTGAAGATAATGTAGCAATTGAAAAATTAGATACCCACAGTGCAGTTCCTACTTGGAGCGGGTTTGATTATCAAGGTCAAGTTTCGATTTATTGGGTGATGAAACAATTGAATCAGATGGATTTATCTAGCATTCAATTAAAAGATTACGAATTGCAGATAGAATCATTGGAGGATTTCAGCATTAATCATAAGGGATACCCTTTGACAATCCATCAAGTAAAGGCTTACCAGGACAAAGCGACATTTGGAAAATTTAAAAGAGCAATACATGATTTATTGGGGAAGTGTGCTAAATATCCAGCGATTACCTTATGTTATCTACACACGTGCCATCAAATTGAAATGCCGGAAGAGGATGCATTTAAAACTGAACTTGAAGGGATCAAATCTGAAAAGAATAAGCTGCAACTGGTAGAGTATAATAATCTTCTATTTAAAGAGGGGAAATATGACGAAACAATTGAAAAGCTATTATTGAACCAAGCAGAAGGCAATGAATTTAGAAGTGTCATAGGCAGGCTAGAAATTGAGGATGAAATAAAAAGACAAATCAGAATGTTTTTAGAAAAGAATAATGAATTATGCAAATACGAATTTGTTGAATCGGATGAGAATATTAACTTTATTTATTTTAATTTCATCCATGAAATCAACCAGTTGGTTGCAAAAGGGCATGCAGATAAAGAAAAAGATAATAGCATCTCCTTTTCAACATTTGTGGACATTCTCACTAATGAGTATGTGTTTGCTTTTACAGAAAAGACCGCTGCGAGTATGCTGAAAAACATCCTTTCTGCTTACTTTGCTGAATTTTGCGAAAAATTCGATTTAGAACCCGAGGACTGTTTGGCATGGAAGGAAAATTGGGAGTGGATATGTAGGCTGAATGATCATGACTTCTTGTTGTTATGCAAAAAATTGACTCCCACGGTCAATGCGAACACTAAGAAATTAGAAGCAATTATTTTGAGAGAGCTGATTGTAAAGGCAGGGGCCCATAAAACCCTTTTCCCATTGGTAATGAGTTCGGGACATTTCGCACTTAAAATCGAGGGTGTAAAAGAGATGTTTGTCTTGAATAAGGAGGGGATCCATCACCTTATTACCACCATTGCAGAGACTTGGGGGAAGAACGAGGCTGCAAATCAAGGGAAGAAAATATTTGAGGCATTAAAAAATGATAATCAACTGACGTATTTGCTTTTTGATGTAAACAAAGTTATTACAAATGAGCTGGAGGGTCCCTTTGAAGGTAAGATTGTGGATGCAGGACATGATTTTGAAAATGTCATACCTGGATTTGAGGAAAAGGATACCATTACAAAATATAAAAGAATGCATTTTATGAAGGTAGAAACAGCAATGGAGGTGTTTAAATCATGAAGTCATTCATGAAAAGGATTTTACTTGAGAATGGGTTTAGTATTGATGAAAACTGCTTAAAGGATGAGAGAGCTTTCCAGGCGGATCGTCTGGATGGAAACGGGTTTGATTTCCTTACAGTTTCTTTTATGAACCAAGACCAAATGTCAGAAGACACTTTAACTGAAAATATACAGCGATTCCGTTCAGCAGTATCTGAGGAAAACGGTGCAATCGTTGGGATGGACAAGAACCTCTCCTTACTTATTATGCTAAAAGTGGATTCTTTAGATCATCCTCCTGCCATCCAATCCTTAATCTTCGATATTGAAGAAGATCCATATACTTTCAAGAAATATATTCTTACATACACGGGTGAACAGGAATCCTTGCTCACATCTCTATTCAAAGAATCAGGCCAAGATGTGACATCATTTTTATATAAAATCCTTTATGATACAGAGAAATTTTCGACCTTTAAAAACCGAGAAACAAATGAAAACGCCTTGGTGTATGACTTGGTTTCAAAAATGTTTATCAAACTTCCGTATCTTAGCATCAAAAACCAGCATAAGGAGATGGATTTGCTTTTGAATGATATCCTTGAGAGTTTCGGCGAAAATGACAGAGGAACCTGGGATGCGCTGATGGGGTTGAGAGAACAAAACGGAAGTGACCCTTCTATTGAAGCAATATTGAAGGCAGTGGGGGTTGACGATGGTGAATAATTATATAATCTCAAGGATTTTTTTGAAAAATTTCAAATCCATTGACGAAGCAAAAGTCGAACTAGAAGGCGTTAATTTGAATGTCCTTGACGGTCCGAACGGTTTTGGAAAGACAACCATTTATGATGCCATCCAATTGTTGATAACAGGTTCCGTTAGGCGTATAGAATCCAACAGGATTGTTGCGGGGAACAAGGGGTTCCAAGATCATTTGTTTAGCAAGGATCAAACCCTTCCGACCGCAATTACTATCGAATTTACTGATAAACTTTCCCCAGAAAACAAACTGGTTTTGCAGAGAGTCCTTATGCCCCCTTCCAATTTACTGGTGAGTCAGAAGAAGCCACAGGATTTTTCCCAATA
Organism: Neobacillus jeddahensis; assembly: GCF_000612625.1. Classification (GTDB taxonomy): domain Bacteria; phylum Bacillota; class Bacilli; order Bacillales; family Cytobacillaceae; genus Neobacillus; species Neobacillus jeddahensis. Next base: position 675 of record NZ_CCAS010000031.1, on the reverse strand, counting down.
TAAGCTTTACAGGCTAACTAGTTTTGAGGATGAGGAAAACAAAGAGGTTTTAACCGATAGCCAGCTCAATGATATGTTTGGCATGAAGGATATGAGTGACAGGTTTAATTTGTACCACTATATTGAGCAAGAGGAAAGCACACATCTTTTTAAAAAGACCGACAAAGACAGAATGGCTGTAATTTCGAAACTTTTTAATATTGAAGAAGAAACGAATCAAAAACTGTTTCTGGAGAGAACAAGAAACAAACTAATCAACTATAAACGCCCCCTTACAAAGAATTTGGAAAAACTTGAAGTGGAACTTCGGAAAGACAGTAATACGGACATAACGGAATTTCCTTACAAGCCTCTCATCAGCCAGGAGAAAATCATAAATGTTCCTTGGGATAAGGAAAATATTTGGCCGCTTGACCAAAAACTAAAACAGGAGTACCTTGAAGAACTTGATATAATAAAAAATCTTGTCTTAAACGAAGAAGTTTTTAAAAACGGATTGAGTAATGAAAAGCTGGATAATGTAATCAGGGCTGAGAAAAAATTAAAGGCAATTATTATTCTTGGTCATTTTTATGTATCTCTTGAAAAACTAGAAAAGCAGTATCAGAATCAGGAAAAGTTCAAGCTCATGCTATCTACATTAAAGAATAGAGAAATTATACAAAGAAGCATTGT
>NZ_CCAS010000030.1 GCF_000612625.1 Neobacillus jeddahensis | reverse complement strand
GTTGCCAGGCAACAAAAAGGACAGCCCGAAAGGGTTGTCCTTTTTGTATTAGATGGTAAAGATAGGGCTTAAAGTAAAAAAGTACGAAGTGTTTTTTAAGAAAACGTGTATAGACATACACCCAATTGAAGATTACAACATACTATATTACAAGAGCCTATCGAAAAGATAATTCAAAAAATTGTATACAAATCAATATTTAAGGACAGAATGGGTGTATGGAGGTGGACGGGATGAGTTCATTTTTAGCAAAGAGTCATTATGAAAAAACATGCATTATTTGTGAAAATCTTAAACCAAAAGGCATACATCTATACACTTCTTTTATTTGTACTGATTGTGAAAACGATTTAATTCAAACAGATACAAATGATCCTAAATATAAACATTTTCTCAAACAGCTAAAAAAAATAACAACCCCTGAAATATTTTCATAATAAGTCCAATTTGGGCTTTATTTTTTTGTGGAAAATAGGAATGGCTATCATTTTTTGTTAAAATGAATGAGACTCACAGAAGGAAGAGAAAAATGAATATGCAAATGAAGAAGCCTTTATATGAAGCGTTAATGGAACATGTCAACAAAAGACCTGTTTCTTTTCATGTCCCTGGACATAAATATGGTTTTATTGAGCAATCGGACGCAAATCACTATTTTGAGCAGATCTTAAAGATTGATGCGACTGAATTATCGGGGTTAGATGATTTACACTCGCCTGAGGGGGCAATCTTTGAAGCAGAAAGGCTATTAGCGGACTTATATCATACGAAAAAGAGTTTTTTTCTTGTGAATGGTTCAACCGTAGGTAACCTCGCGATGATAATGGCTACCTGTACAGAAGGATCAATTGTCCTTGTCCAAAGAAATTGCCATAAGTCAGTGTTAAATGGATTGAGATTAGCGAGGGTGAGACCAATTTTCCTCGAGCCAGAATATAATCACGATTGGAAGGTTGCTGTTGGGGTTAGTACTGAAACCGTTAAACAGGCTATAAACCGCTATCCAGACGCTAAAGCAGTGATTGTAACTTACCCAAATTATTATGGAATGACCTATGATTTAGAAAGTATTATTCATTTGGCCCATCTTCAGGACATCCCTGTATTGGTAGATGAGGCGCACGGGCCTCATTTTATCGTCGGGAAACCTTTTCCAGCATCATCCCTCGCATTAGGGGCAGATATGGTGATCCATTCAGCCCACAAGACACTTCCCGCGATGACGATGGGTTCGTTTCTACATATTAATAGTGACTTGATAAATGAAGCGAACGTAAAGGAATACTTAGGAATGTTGCAATCCAGCAGCCCCTCTTACCCGATTATGGCCTCGCTTGATATCGCAAGAAATTATGCTGCTACATACGAACAAAAGGATTTGTCTTTTTTACTAAGTGAGATAAATGACTTTAAAGAGAGCTTACTCGAAATCCCTGCAATAAAAGTGTTAGATTTTCCAAACTGTCAAGGTGATCACCTGAAAGTAACCATACAGTCACGGTGTGAGTTAAGTGGATTTGAACTGCAACAGAGGTTTGAAGAGATGGGGATCTATACAGAATTAGCAGACCCGTTTAATGTGTTGTTCATCCTTCCATTATTAAAGGAAGGGGAACATTATCCATTAGAGGAAACAGCAGTGAAAATAAGCAAGGCGCTCTCTGGTTTGGCCACTCAGGTGGAAAGAGAAGAGGTCCATCTGGAAAGTCAAGGGATTGCGGAGCTAGCTATCCCCTATCATAAAATGGAGACGTTTGCCGTAAGAGAGGTACCGATAGATGAGGCAGTGGGTCTTATTTGTGCAGAGTCACTTATTCCATATCCACCAGGAATTCCCTTGTTATTAAAGGGGGAACAAGTAACAAAAGAAAAACAGCAAGAACTGAATCGACTGGTACGATCTGGGGCAAGGTTTCAAGGGGGCTCCTCATTAAAAAAAGACTTGATAAAGGTATTTGTACTAGGATGAACATAGATGCTGGATAACTCGAGGCACCAAGTCGTACTGAGCAACATGAGATAGTTACATTTTGGAGGTTTAATATAGATGAGCAATGGAATTTTTATTACGTTTGAAGGACCAGATGGAGCGGGCAAATCGACAATTATTGATTTGGTGGCGAACCAGCTTCACGATGCCCTATTAACGCGTGAACCAGGTGGGATTGAAATTGCCGAACAAATTCGTAAGGTCATTTTAGATAAGGAAAACACGTTAATGGATCCTCGAACGGAAGCCCTTCTTTATGCAGCAGCTCGTAGGCAGCATTTGATTGAAAAAGTAAAGCCTGCATTAGCGGCAGGAAGAATCGTTTTATGTGACAGGTTTGTCGATAGCTCATTGGCCTATCAAGGCCATGCGCGAGGGTTAGGTATGGACGAGGTATTTACGATTAATCAATTTGCGATTGAGAATCTCATGCCGGAGTTGACCATCTATTTTGATATAGAACCAGAGGTGGGGCTTAAACGGATTAATAAGAATAAAGATAGAGAGATTAACCGGTTGGATTTAGAAGATCTTGCCTTCCATCAAAAGGTTAGAGAGGGGTATGAAATCTTAATGAACAGATTCCCTGACCGGATGAAGCGGGTGGACGCCTCTGGATCGATTGAGGAAGTGCTTAAGAGAACCCTGCAGATTGTAGAAGAGAAATTGGCAGAAAAATAGCCTCTATAGGTTGATAATAAAAGATGGTAAATAGGAATGCTGATTATCGTAAAATTAACTGGCTCCAGTCACTAGCGACGAGTGTACAAATTAATTATCTGAAAATTAATCATCTATTCTACTCTATTAAAGGAATGCTGATCGAGAACCTGTTATAATAAAGATAGAGGACATTAGCATTGTAATATATGGAGAAGAGGGTGTGTTCAAAATGAAACTTATCATAGCCGTTGTTCAAGATCAGGATAGCAATCGTTTATCTAAAGCCTTAATAGACTATAATTTTAGAGCGACCAAATTAGCTAGTACAGGTGGATTTTTGAAGTCGGGAAACACTACTTTTATGATCGGGACCGAGGATATTCGGGTTGACAAGGCACTCCAAATTATAAAGGACAATTGCAGGTCGAGAGATCAACTGGTCGCTCCTGTATCACCGATGGGGGGAAATGCCGATTCCTATGTTCCTTACCCTGTGGAAGTAGAGGTTGGAGGGGCAACTGTATTTGTTTTACCGATTGAACAATATCTGCATTTTTAAATGAATGTATTAACTGATAAAGTGAGTGATTTGCTTGGAAAAAACATGGGATCAACTAGAGGAGCTGCAGCCTACAGTCTTGAAAATGTTAAAAAACAGCTTATTGAAAAATCGAGTGGCCCATGCATACCTATTTGAAGGCATGAGAGGGACAGGTAAAAAGGAAGTCGGTCTTTTACTCACGAAGGCGCTATTTTGCGAGTCCCTTATCGAAGGCTATAAACCATGTGAGACATGTAACAATTGCCGACGTATTCAGAGTGGAAATCATCCGGATGTTCATATTGTCGAACCGGATGGGTTATCCATTAAGGTTGATCAGATTAGAAGCTTGCAAACTGAGTTTTCAAAAAAGGGAGTAGAATCCTTGAAAAAGGTGTACTTGATCTCTCATGCTGATAAAATGAGTGTAAGTGCATCCAATAGCTTGTTAAAGTTTTTAGAGGAACCGAACCCTGGAACGGTTGCTTTTCTGTTAACCGAACAATTGCAGCAGCTCTTACCAACGATTCTTTCAAGGTGCCAAATATTGACATTTAAGCCATTAGCACCTAAAGTAATGATGAAACAACTTGTTGAAAATGGCGTCGCGCCAGTAAAGGCACCGTTATTAGCCCAGTTAACCAATAACTTAGATGAAGCGCTTAAATTAAATGTCGATGAATGGTTTGCACAAGCCCAAAAAATAGTGGTAAAATTATATGAGGTGCTGAAAAAAAATCCGCTAGAAGCGATGGTCATGCTTCAAAGCGATTGGTTTTCACATTTCAAAGAGAAAGAACAGATTCATCGTGGTTTAGATCTTTTACTTCTTATTTTTAAGGATTTACTATATATACAATTAGATAAGCAGGAGCAAATGGTTTTCATAGAAGAAGACGAGCGGTTAAGGCAATTTGCCCTGCAAACATCTGGACGGCGCATATCGGATCAAATGTCAGCTATTCTTGAAGCAAAAAGAAAGCTGCAGGCAAATATGAATCCTCAGCTGATGATGGAACAGCTTGTGTTAAAATTGCAGGAGGGATCTTCATTTGTATGATGTTGTAGGAGTACGCTTTAAAAAAGCGGGGAAAATCTATTATTTTGATCCTGGAGACCTCTCAATCGAAAAGGACGACTTTGTCATTGTTGAAACGGTTCGTGGCGTTGAATATGGTAAGGCAGTTATCGCCCGAAAACAAGTAGAGGAGCACGATGTTGTCCTTCCATTAAAAAAAGTGGTGAGAATTGCTGATCATAAGGATCGCATGATTGTAGAGGAAAATAAGCAAGCAGCCGAAGAGGCGTATCAGGTTTGTAATGAAAAAGTGAATGAGCATCAACTGGATATGAAGCTAGTCGATGTTGAATATACATTTGACCGAAACAAGGTCATTTTCTACTTTACGGCAGATGGAAGAGTTGACTTCCGTGAGCTTGTTAAAGATTTAGCTGCTATTTTTCGAACGCGTATTGAATTACGCCAAATTGGCGTTCGTGATGAAGCCAAGATGCTTGGCGGGATTGGACCGTGTGGCAGAATGCTATGCTGTTCGACCTTTTTAGGTGATTTCGATCCTGTTTCCATTAAAATGGCGAAGGATCAAAACCTTTCCTTAAATCCCACCAAGATTTCTGGATTGTGCGGTAGACTTATGTGTTGCTTAAAATATGAAAATGATGAATATGAATCTGCTAAAGAGGCTCTGCCGGATTTAGGGGAAATCATCGAAACACCACAAGGTAAAGGAAAAGTGGTAGGATTAAATATATTAGAGCGGGTACTTCAGATTGAACTAAAGGAACAAGAACGGGTTCTGGAGTATACTTTGGATGAAATCATTAAAGAAGGTGCCTTTTCTATACAATCCACAGATTAATGAGGTGGAAGCCGTGGATAAAAAGGAAATTTTTGAATCAGTAAGTAATATGGAAACACAAATTGGCCATCTTTATCAGCAACTAGGGGAATTAAAGCAGCATTTAGCTGAGATACTAGAAGAGAATCATTATTTAAAGCTTGAAAATGAACATTTGCGGCGCCGTTTAGATGTAACCACGGAAGTAGAAAAGAAACAATTAGAGAATAAAAAGGGCGTTGAACCCCCAGGCCTGTCTCCTGCTGGTAAGCCATTTGATGTTGGTGAAGGATATGATAACCTCGCCCGTCTTTATCAAGAAGGGTTTCATATTTGTAATCTTCATTTTGGAAGCTTGCGGAAGGATGGCGATTGTCTATTCTGTCTTTCTTTTCTTAATAAGAAATAACCTAAAGAGGCTGACCACATCAGCCTCTATTTTCATACATACATTTTAGATTGGATTGATCTATTTGGTGAACCTAAAAGAAGATGAGCGGCTTGATTATTTACTTGCTGAGAATTTACGAATTATTCAAAGCCCTTCTGTTTTTGCTTTTTCACTCGATGCTGTCTTACTGGCACGCTTTGTTTATGTACCAATTCAAAAGGGGAATATAATCGACCTCTGTAGTGGCAATGGGGTCATTCCATTATTTTTAAGCGCTCGGACAAAAGCAACGATTACGGGGGTTGAAATACAAGAACGTTTATTTGATATGGCCATTCGCAGTATTGAATATAATGGACTTGAGGATCGTTTACAGATGATTCACGGTGATCTCAAGGATATCCCAAAGCAACAAGGGTTTGGAAAATATGATGTTGTAACCTGCAATCCTCCTTATTTTACAACGTCATCCAAACAAGAAATAAATCCGAATGAGCATCTGGCTATTGCCCGACATGAACTATTGTGCACGTTAGAAGATGCGATCAAAGCCTCAAGTCAATTAGTGAGGCAAGGTGGGAAGGTGGCATTTGTCCATCGTCCAGGTCGCCTGATGGATATCATTACGCTGATGCGGCAGTATCGACTGGAGCCAAAGCGGATTCAGTTTGTCTACCCTAAGCTGGGAAAAGAAGCCAACACCATTTTAGTGGAGGCAATCAAGGATGGCAGTCCGGATTTGAAAATTCTCCCGCCACTGATCGTTTATAACGAGGCAGATGAATATACTCCTGAAATCAGAGGGATTTTATATGGAGAGTAGCAGTCACTATTTTTATGTTCTAACCTGTATAGATGGTAGTTTATACGGTGGATATACCAATAATCTCGAACGCCGAATTAGACTGCATAATGACGGAAAGGGAGCCAAATATACACGTGGCAGGGGCCCAGTCAAACTTACCTATTTTAAAGGGTATGAACATAAAAGTGATGCTTTAAAGGCTGAGTACCAATTTAAACAATTACCTAGAAAGAAAAAGCTTGAGTTTTTACTAAGAGAAAATGGTGATGAACATGTGGCAGCAGAAAAGCTTTGAGAATGAGGAGCATAAAGGAATTCTCTATTTAGTTCCAACTCCCATCGGTAATCTTGAAGATATGAGTTACCGGGCAATTAGAATCTTAAAAGAAGCAGATTTAATTGCGGCGGAAGATACAAGAAATACGAAAAAGCTGTGCAATTATTTTGAAATAGAAACGTCGATTGTCAGTTATCACGAGCATAATAAAGAGGCAAGTGGAGAAAAACTGATCGAAAAGGTTAAGCAAGGGTTAAAGGTAGCCCTCGTGAGTGATGCCGGAATGCCAGCTATTTCTGACCCAGGCTATGAACTTGTGTTGGCAGCGATTGATGAACAAGTGGCGGTTGTCCCATTACCAGGGGCGAATGCAGCCCTTACCTCATTAATTGCTTCGGGATTGTCGTGTCAGCCCTTTTACTTTTATGGGTTTTTACACCGTAATAAGAAAGACAAACGAGTGGAGTTAGCAGGTTTGAAAAATCAAACGGCAACGTTAATCTTCTATGAATCTCCCCATCGCTTAAAAGAGACATTAGCGATTATGCTTGATGTACTTGGGAATAGAAATATTGCTCTGTGCCGGGAGTTAACGAAGAAATATGAGGAATTTATTCGTGGAACCCTTGAGGAAGCCATTGCTTGGGCTCATCAGGATGAAATTCGTGGTGAGTTTTGTTTGATTGTGGATGGGACGGATCAACAAGAGGAGGACGAAGCGCTTAGCTGGTGGCAGCATTTATCACTTGAGGAACACGTGAATCACTACATATCAGTTAAAGATATTCCTTCAAAGGAGGCCATTAAGCAGGCCGCAAAGGATCGTGGTATCACAAAACGAGAAGTATACCAGGCCTATCATGTTGAGGATAAATAAAAAATGCTCCAGCACTTTTTAGTGCTGGAGCTGTTTTATTATTTAGCTACTTCGAAGTTTTTTTGGATCTCTTCAAGTAATTGCTCTGCACCTTCACGGCTAAGAATTAATTTTCCGCCAGCAAGAGCTAAATTATCATCAGAAACTTCACCAGTTACTTGGCAAGTCATATTAGGCTTATATTTTTTCAAAACGATGCGCTCGTCGTCAACGTAGATTTCAAGAGCATCTTTCTCAGCGATACCAAGTGTACGTCTTAATTCAATTGGAATTACCACACGACCCAATTCGTCAACTTTACGAACAATACCTGTAGATTTCATTATGATGATCTCCTCTCAATTTTACAAAATTAGTAATCTATCTTTTAATTCATTCGTCACAATTCGACAAATTTCTTATAAATCAATAATACCAGTACTTCCCATATCCGTCAATTATTTTATTTTAAAAAATAAAAGGAAATTTTTCCTTATGGAGCAGTAGTTGATTTGTAAGGAAAAATTAAATACTTATTTCATTTATATAGGATAATTATAATATCTATAATTAAAACTACTATTATTGTAGAAAAGTGAGAATTCGACAATCTTCTACATTACTCTTGCTTATCCTACATATGGTTCGGTCGTTCCTTGAGAATTATGGGTGTATTAGGAAAATTTTTTTAATAAATGGAAGTCAATGAAGGTGCTTTCTTGCACAAATGTTTATTTTTCGGTATATTTTGATGATAGAAGCAGTAAAAAGAGGCAATAATAGTTTAATGGGGTTTTGGTTCATTTAGACTGTAAAACCTGTCAAGCTCAAGTACCCAGTGACTAGTCCATACGTCGCTAAATGGGTACTGCGCTTTTCTAATGAGGAGGGAAATTGATGGAGAAAAATGGTAAGAGCTTTTATCTAACAACGCCGATTTATTATCCAAGTGGGAATTTACATATTGGTCATGCGTATACCACAGTTGCTGGTGATGCAATGGCCCGGTACAAACGGATGCGCGGCTACGATGTGATGTATTTAACGGGTACAGATGAGCATGGTCAAAAAATCCAGCGCAAAGCTGAAGAAGCAGGGATAACACCACAGCAATATGTCGATGGCATTGTCAATGGTATTAAAGAGCTATGGAACAAACTCGATATTTCTTATGATGATTTTATTCGGACAACGGAAGAAAGACATAAACAAGTGGTTGAAAAAATATTTGCCCGTCTTTTAGAACAAGGGGATATTTATTTAGATCAGTATGAAGGTTGGTATTGTACTCCGTGTGAATCCTTTTTTACTGACCGGCAGCTAGTTGATGGGAATTGTCCTGATTGCGGTCGTTCTGTAGAAAAAGTAAAAGAAGAATCATACTTTTTTAGAATGAGTAAGTATGTTGATCGGCTTTTACGATTTTATGAGGAAAATCCTGAGTTTATCCAACCGGAATCTCGCAAAAATGAAATGATCAATAACTTTATCAAGCCAGGATTGGAAGACTTAGCTGTTTCTAGGACAACTTTTGATTGGGGTATTAAAGTGCCTGGTGATCCAAAACACGTTATTTATGTGTGGATTGATGCTCTTTCTAACTATATTACAGCCCTTGGTTATGGTACGGACAATGATGAGAAGTATGCTAAATACTGGCCGGCCGATGTTCATCTTGTTGGAAAGGAAATTGTTCGTTTCCACACGATTTACTGGCCAATCATGTTAATGGCTTTAGATTTACCGCTGCCTAAAAAGGTCTTTGCCCATGGCTGGTTGTTGATGAAGGATGGAAAAATGTCCAAGTCAAAGGGGAATGTCGTCGATCCAGTGACATTAGTGGACCGATATGGTTTAGATGCGCTTCGTTATTATTTATTAAGAGAGGTTCCATTCGGCGCAGACGGTGTGTTTACGCCAGAGGGCTTTGTTGAAAGAATTAATTTTGACCTAGCTAATGATCTTGGGAATTTGTTAAACCGGACTGTTGCCATGATTGACAAATATTTTGATGGGGTCATCCCGGATTATGCTGGCTCTGTTAGTGAATTTGACGAGTCATTGCTACAAGTAAATCGGGAAACGATTACGAAGTACGAGGAAGCGATGGAGAAGATGGAATTCTCCGTGGCATTAACGTCCATTTGGCAGTTAGTGAGCCGGACCAATAAATATATTGATGAAACGCAACCATGGACTTTAGCAAAGGATGAAGACCGTAAAGGGGAGCTTGCTAGTGTAATGGTGCATCTGGCTGAATCACTCCGCCAAACTGCCATTCTGTTACGTCCATTTTTGACACGGACACCTGACGGGATTTTTTCACAACTAGGTATACACGATGAACAGTTAACTACTTGGGATAGTCTTGAGACTTTTGGTGGGATTGCAAGTGGGACAAAGGTGGAGAAGGCTGCACCGCTATTCCCACGGTTGGAGATCGCCGAAGAAGTAGAATTTATTAAGGCAAAAATGAATGGTTCTGCACCTGTTGTCGAGGAAAAGGAAGAGGTCAAAGCGGAGAAACCAGATGAACTGGCTGAAATCGCAATTGATGACTTTATGAAAATTGATTTACGTGTGGCAGAGGTGATTGAAGTTGAACCGGTTAAAAAGGCGGATAAACTGCTCAAGCTTCAGCTTGATCTTGGCTATGAAAAACGTCAGGTCGTTTCAGGAATTGCACAATACTATAAGCCTGAGGAACTGGTAGGGCGGAAAGTCATTTGTATCACCAACTTAAAACCAGTTAAACTTCGCGGCGAATTATCGCAAGGAATGATCTTGGCAGGTTCAATGGACGGTCAGCTTTCGATTGCAACGGTTGATCAATCATTACCAAATGGCTCTAAGGTAAAATAATGATAGACAAAAAGCGCCCCCATAGGGCGCTTTTTACATCGAAAATTGTCAACTTTTCGATGTTAATGTTTCACGTGGAACATTTATCCTGTTTAGTTGCTGTTTTTTGACATTGTGCAACCAGACGTACACAATGGGAAGAAATAAATAGAAAAGAGGGATTTGATTTAGTATGTTATTCGACACACATGCCCATTTAAATGACACCCAATTTAATGAGGATTTAGAAGAGGTCATTGCCAGGGCCCAAAATGAAGGCGTTACAAATATGGTCATTGTCGGCTTTGATCGACCGACCATTAATCGAGCGATGGAATTAGTGGAAACTTATGATTTTATGTATGCATGCGTAGGCTGGCATCCTGTTGATGCGATTGACATGACAGATGAAGATTTACAATGGATTGAGGAACTGGCAGTACATCCAAAGGTGGTCGCCATTGGTGAAATGGGCTTAGATTATCATTGGGACAAGTCTCCAAAGGATATTCAAAAGGACGTTTTCCGTAAGCAAATTCGCTTGGCCAAAAAAGTTAAACTCCCGATCGTTATACACAACCGGGAGGCCACTGCCGACATCGTGGAAATCCTCAAGGAAGAAGGTGCCGAGGAAGTAGGCGGGATCATGCATTGCTTTAGCGGCAGTCCGGAAGTGGCAATAGAATGCGTGAAAATGAATTTTTATATCTCACTAGGGGGGCCTGTTACCTTCAAAAATGCAAAAAAACCAAAAGAAGTCGCAGCGGAGATTCCATTAGATAAGCTGTTAATTGAGACAGACTGTCCGTATTTGGCTCCACATCCGTATCGAGGAAAAAGAAATGAACCTGGGTATGTGAAGTTAGTCGCTATGGAAATTGCCGAAATAAAGGGTTTGACATTTGAACAAGTAGCGGAAGCCACGACACGAAATGCTAAAAAATGTTTCGCCATAAAATGATAAGGGAATTTGTCGAAGGCACAAGAAGCTTGTCCTAATTTTTTCTGATAACAAAAAGTTCTACATGTCTCCTTTTCAACATAGGATAACCGTGTCGATAAGTTTTTCTTTGCAACCTCCCCAAGTTTATGCATAATTAGAAATACCTTGGCAAGGTATGCAAGGATTGACAGCCGACAGCATGGTTTTATAAATCTCTCCGAGAAAAGGAGGCGTTTTTCATCGTATTCCAAAACATGAAAAACCTTTTTTCCGAGTCTTTGAGTGGGAGGAATTTGATCATTGCTATTGCTAGTTTCCTAGTTTTGCTAACAGCTCTTGGCATTCATTTATTTGAAGGTTCAAAGAAAACTGTGGCAATAACGATTAATGGCAAGCCAGAGGTCGTAAAAACACATGCAGATACCATCAATGAATTGTTAGATGAACTGGATGTACCCTTTCACTCACAAGACTACCTGTATCCAACGGCAAATAAGAAGGTAAGGAACCATCTTAAAGTTGTTTGGAAACAGGCGAACAAGGTTCACATTGTCAAAGACAACGAGAAGAAAACGATCTGGACAACGGCCGGAACGGTGGCTGAACTCCTAAAGGAACAGAAAATATCAGTAAAAAAACAGGATCAGATTGCACCCAACCCGCAAACGGCAATTAGGAATAAGATGAATATAGAAGTAAAGAGTGCGATTCATCTTACATATGTGGACGGAGGTAAGGAACAAAAGGTTTGGACCACTTCGGCTACGGTCGCTGACTTTTTAACACAACAGGGTATCAAACTAAATGAATTAGACCGAGTTGAACCGTCATTAACAGCACCCATCTCAAAGAATGGTGTCGTTAACGTCATTCGAGTAGAAAAAGTCACCGATGTAGTGGAAGAACCCGTTCAATATGCCGTGGTAACCAAAAAGGATGAAAATTTAGAAAAGGGCCAGGAAAAAGTTGTCACTCTAGGGAGACACGGGCTTGTGTCTAAACAATTTGAAGTGGTTTTGGAAAATGGTAAGGAAGTTTCCAGAAAACTGATGAATGAGCAGAGTATTACCAAGAAACAAGATAAGGTTGTGGCTGTCGGAACAAAGGACTTAGCTGTTCAGGTTTCCCGTGGTGGCACAGAAACGGGAACAGAGTATTATGTGACTGCAACTGCCTATACGGCTTATTGCAATGGCTGTTCAGGGCGTACAGCGACAGGATTAAATATCCGTGCTAATCCGAATATGAAAATAATTGCTGTTGATCCAAGGGTCATTCCACTTGGAACAAAGGTGTATGTGGAAGGTTACGGTTACGCCGTTGCTGCAGACACAGGTGGTGGGATTAAAGGTTATATCGTTGATTTATTAATGCCATCTAAAGAGGAAGCCTACCGCTGGGGGCGGAAGAAGGTCAAGATAAAGATTTTACAGTAAGTCAATCTATTGACTGTGCTGTTGCATAATCTATTTGTTCATGTTGCTCCAGTACCTCCGGGTGTTGGAGCTTTTCTTATAATAACGGAATTTATCTGTTTTGGCTTTGAGAATTGCCCAGCTCCAAGCGCCTTGCGCGTTTCTCTTGCAAAAGCATTTTGCTTTTTCTGAGATTTTCTTTATACTTACAACGATGCATATTAATTTTATATGACAGTGGCAAGTGGAGATAGCAGGGTGCTATTCCGCCTTTCACACTTCATTATATGAATTTGTTTACTAATATAGACGATGGACATTACAAAAATGTTTCAAGTTTTTATCAAATTTTTTAAAAATATTACGAAGGATTTGTCTTGGCTATGAAGATTAAAGAATTTATTGTCGTTGAGGGAAAAGATGACACGACCACCATTAAACGGGCTGTTGATGCAGATACGATTGAGACAAATGGTTCAGCTGTAAATCAGTCAACGATTGAAAAAGTAAGGCGAGCCCAAGAGACCCGTGGGGTGATTATTTTTACAGATCCTGATTTTCCGGGTGAAAAAATTAGAAAGACGATTGCAGCGGCTGTGCCAGGCTGTAAACACGCCTTTCTTCCAAAAGAAGCAGCAATTGCCAAGAATGGCAAGGGACTAGGAGTGGAACATGCTAGCCCAGAGGCGATCCGAGAAGCGTTACGAGATGCACAAATGATGCGTGAAATGATTGCGGAGGAGATTTCGCAGGATGACTTACTAACAGCTGGCCTCATTGGCGGTGATGGTGCAAAGGAACGAAGGATTAGACTTGGAGAATTATTGAAAATCGGCTATACAAATGGAAAACAATTACATAAACGCTTAATGATGTTCCAAATTAGCAGACAGGAATTCGCAGAAGCACTAAGCGTTGTACGACAGGAGGAACATAATGAATAAAGATATCGCAACCCCTGTGAGAACAAGGGCTATTCTCGAAAAATATGGTTTTTCTTTTAAGAAAAGCCTAGGTCAAAACTTCTTAATCGATACGAATATTTTAAAAAAAATCGTCAGCTTTGCGGACCTGACGGAAGATTCCGGGGCGATCGAAATTGGCCCGGGGATTGGTGCGCTTACTGAGCAGTTGGCCCGGACGAGTAAAAAGGTCGTTGCCTTCGAAATTGATCAACGCTTATTACCAATCTTGAAGGATACACTGTCACCTTATGAGAATGTCAGCGTTATTCATAAGGATGTATTAGAAGCAGACGTGCAAATGGTGATGGATGAACAGTTTGCGGGCATCGATGATATTATGGTGGTTGCTAATTTACCCTATTATGTGACCACCCCAATTATTATGAAGCTGCTCGAGGAACGCCTGCCCATCCGAGGAATCGTGTGTATGCTCCAAAAAGAGGTAGCAGACCGAATCTCAGCCAAGCCTGGTACCAAGGATTATGGCTCACTGTCAATTGCCGTTCAATATTATACGGAGGCAGAAACGGTCATGATTGTCCCAAAAACAGTCTTTGTCCCGCAGCCGAATGTTGATTCTGCGGTTATCAGATTGACAAAACGAGTGCAGCCCGCTGTGATAGTGAAGGATGAAGGTTTCTTTTTCCAAGTGACAAAGGCCAGCTTTGCGCAGAGAAGGAAAACAATCCTTAATAACTTAACAAGCCAGCTCCCAGATGGGAAACAGAAAAAGGAAGAAATCCTTGCCGCTCTGAGTGCAAGCGGGATTGAACCAACCCGTCGTGGGGAAACATTATCACTAGAGGAATTTGGCCTACTAAGCGATGAATTATATCCACATTTCCATTAGACCCGTAAAAGGGTCTTTTTTTTGCCTATAACTTTAGTGAAGTTTCCAGTTCTTATTCACATGGACAATTTGCCTTGCATAGCCTATCAGAGAAATCCTAAACGAAAGGCCCTTTTGCTGGTCTTATTGGAGTGACGGCAATGGAAATAAAGGTGATGGATATCGTTGGAAGAAAATCGTATAACTGTGATCTGCTCTTCCGTGTTATTGATATTCGAAAAATTAATAACCAGAATGTTGCAATCCTTTATGGTGAGGATTTTCGACTCGTTGCGGATGCGCCGTACACCGATTTGATTGTTATTAATCAAGATGACAGGGTAAAACTGCGCCAGGAATACCGCACACTTGAGGAACAGTCGTTAAAACTTTTTACCCAAGAAGTAGAGTTAATAAAATCAAGACAGGAATACGAGGCCACAGGTGGATATGCCAAGCAGAGTAATTATTTTCAAATCCCAGGAAAGGTACTCCATTTGGATGGGGACCCATCCTATTTAAAGAAGTGCATGACCCTATATGAAAAAATCGGAATACCTGTGTTAGGTATACATTGTGGTGAAAAAGAAATGCCAGAGAAAATTGGAGGCTTAATCGACCATTATCGCCCCGATATCTTGGTGATCACTGGGCATGATGCTTATTCTAAGGCAAAGGGAAAGGTGACGGATATCAATGCCTATCGTCATTCGAAGCATTTCGTCCAAACCGTCAAGGAAGCGCGGAAAAAGGTCCCCCATTTAGACCAATTGGTCATCTTTGCCGGGGCATGCCAATCACATTTTGAATCCCTCATTTATGCTGGGGCAAACTTCGCGAGCTCACCATCAAGAATTAATATACATGCACTCGATCCCGTCTATATAGTGGCCAAAATCAGCTTTACTCCGTTTATGGAAAGAATAAACGTCTGGGATGTATTACGAAATACATTAACAGGAGAAAAAGGACTTGGCGGAATTGATACAAGGGGGGTCCTCCGAACGGGTATGCCCTATCGACCGATTTTAGCAGAGGATGAATGAGCCTGATAGAAAAGCGCAAGGTGAATGAGTAATACTTAAGGAGCAGTCAAGTTCAACTCACACCTCGCTACGGGACGCCTTCGCTTTTTTAGTGGGGCTTCTTTTTTATAAACGCATACATAGAACACTGGTAATCAGGTAACGATAGGAATGTTGAAAATTAGAAGAAAAAGTAGAAGAAAAAATATTGACAAACTTTTTATTGGACTGATATAATTTATGTTTTTATTTGACAGAACTATGTCGGTGTGTTATACTTTTCCATAGTGAGGTGGACCGAATGCCAAAAACCTTAGCCGATATTAAAAAGGCTCTTGACACGAATTTAGGGAAAAGATTATTGCTCAAAGCAAATGGCGGTCGTAGGAAGACTATCGAACGTTCCGGTGTTTTAGCAGAAACTTACCCATCTGTTTTTGTTATTGAACTAGATCAAGATGAAAATTCATTCGAGCGTGTTTCCTACAGCTATGCGGATGTCTTAACAGAAACAGTTCAAATTACTTTCTACGATGATGCAGCAGGACATGTAGCTTTAAGCTAGTATATAAGCAATAAATGGGCAGTAAACATTCGTTTACTGCTTTTTGCTGTCTAAAAACAAAGCATGCCCGCCATGATGGCGGAATCCCACCTTTCATTAGAAAGCGCTGGAAAAAACCCCCACTGATTGAAGTTTGCCTTTATTACATACTAATAATGCTGTGGTATGAAAGGGGTCGTTTAGATGGGCAGACGCAGAGGAATCATGTCTAACCACTTGAAAGAGGAGTTAGCCAAAGAGCTTGGTTTTTACGATGTTGTCCAAAGAGAGGGATGGGGCGGGATCAAGGCAAAGGATGC
This sequence comes from Neobacillus jeddahensis, assembly GCF_000612625.1. Classification (GTDB taxonomy): domain Bacteria; phylum Bacillota; class Bacilli; order Bacillales; family Cytobacillaceae; genus Neobacillus; species Neobacillus jeddahensis. The sequence goes on along the minus strand of NZ_CCAS010000030.1, from coordinate 35,444 downwards.
AGGAAACATGGTCAAGCGTGCCATTGAACTTGCGCAGGAACAGTTGACCGCTCAAGGTCCCAAGTCTTAAGTCATAAAATAGGCACGTCCACGATTCGTTTAAACAGAACATCACCACAGCAGGCCAGTGCAGGGAACCCTAAGTTTCCGGCACTGGCTTTTTTTTTAAGATAAGAAAGTATAAATTTTGACTTTGAGAATTGTCCAGCTCCAGGCGCCATCGGCTCGAGGTCACAAGCCAATCCGACCAAAAGGTTAAAGAACAACCTTTCGGCCGGCTCGTCTTGTGCTTGTCGCCGATAGGCGGGCGCCTTGCGCTTTTCTTACACCGATCTGGGTAGAACGGATTGAATGCTTTTCTTGTCCAAATCATGGCTTTTTTCTAGATGAAACTAATGATAAAATAATAATTTTAGTAAGATATATGATATCGCACGTCTTACATTTATCGTTTTGTGGTAAAATAGGACAAAATGTGGAATTTGGAAGAGGAATTAACTAAAGTAGGTGGACGTAGTGAAGCTTTTAGTCAAAGCACCGGCCAAAATTAATCTAGCATTAGATGTTTTACATAAACGTTCCGATGGCTATCATGAGGTTGAAATGATCATGACAACCATTGATTTGGCTGATCGGGTTGAACTAACCTTATTAAATCAAGATAAAATACATATTCTTTCCCATAATCGATATGTTCCGGATGATCAGCGTAATTTAGCCTATCAAGCGGCGCAGCTTTTAAAGGATCGGTTTGCCGTGAAGAAGGGTGTAATGATTTCGATCGAAAAGACCATTCCGGTCGCGGCAGGATTAGCGGGTGGCAGCAGTGATGCAGCGGCCACTCTAAGAGGTTTAAACAAGCTTTGGGATCTGGGCCTAAGCTTGGATGAATTAGCAGAGCTAGGGAGTGAAATTGGTTCGGATGTATCCTTTTGTGTATACGGTGGCACGGCTTTGGCAAAGGGAAGAGGAGAGGTTATCACAGAGCTACCTGCACCGCCAACGTGTTGGGTGATACTGGCAAAGCCTTTTATTGGGGTGTCAACTGCCGAGGTTTACCGTCGGCTCGATGTAAAAGGAACAGAGCATCCTAATATTGGCGGTATGATTGAGGCTATTCATACCCATGACTATCAAAGAGTCTGTGACAATATGGGGAACGTTTTAGAGGATGTAACCTTATCCCTTCATCCAGAAGTTGCCCAAATTAAGGAACAAATGAAGCGTTTTGGAGCCGATGCAGTCTTAATGAGCGGCAGTGGGCCAACCGTGTTTGGTATCGTTCAGCATGATTCGCGTATGCATCGTATTTATAACGGACTACGAGGATTTTGTGATCAAGTCTTTGCTGTCCGCATGCTAGGAGAGCGACACTCCCTTGATTGAAGGCGTACAATAATGGTATCCTTTGATTAGAATATTCGGGTTTTGGGGGTAAATTATGAAATTTCGCCGCAGTGAACGTTTGATCGATATGACAAATTATTTACTGGATCATCCTCGTCAGTTAGTACCGCTCACCTTTTTTGCCGAGCGTTATGCGTCAGCTAAATCTTCCATTAGTGAAGATTTAGCGATTGTGAAAGAGACGTTTGAACAGAGAGGAATTGGTTCCTTGCAAACAGTACCTGGGGCTGCCGGTGGTGTTAAATTCTTCGTCAAAGTAAGCAGGGAAAAGGTAGAACCATTTATTAACGAGCTTTGTCAGTTAATTGGTGATCCGGAGCGGCTCTTACCGGGGGGCTATCTATACTTAACCGATATCTTGGGAAATCCTCAAGTAGTACAAAAGGCAGGCCGCATCATTGCTTCCGCCTATGCGGATGCGAAAATTGATGTAGTGATGACAGTCGCGACAAAGGGAATCCCACTTGCTTATGCGGTAGCAAGTCAATTAAATGTCCCCGTTGTGATTGTCCGAAGAGATAGCCGTGTTACGGAAGGACCGACTGTCAGTATTAATTATGTGTCGGGATCTGCTAAAAGAATTCAAACTATGGTATTGTCAAAACGAAGCATGAAGCAGGACTCACGCGTACTTATTGTGGATGATTTTATGAAGGCGGGCGGAACAGTCATGGGAATGATAAGTATGCTCGAGGAATTTAATGCCCACCTCGCGGGAATTGCTGTTTTAGTTGAGTCGGAAAAAATCCAAGAACGACTAGTGGATGAATATTTGTCGCTTGTCCAACTGTCTGATGTTGATGTCAAAGAAAAGAAAATCAGTGTTCAAGCAGGAAACTATTTTAATATGTGGAGGGGTTAACATGAAAGTAGTGCAAACAAGTCAAGCACCAGCTGCGATTGGACCATATTCTCAAGGGATTGTTGTCAATAATGTGTTTTATAGCTCCGGCCAAATTCCGTTAACTGCTGATGGCATGTTGGTAACAGGCGATGTAACTGAACAGACTCATCAGGTTTTTCGTAATCTACAGGCTGTCCTAAGTGAAGCGGGCGCTTCGCTTGAAACGGTTGTAAAGGCAACTGTGTTTATTAAAAATATGGATGAGTTTGCTGCTGTAAACGAAGTGTATGGCGAATATTTCTCCACTCATAAGCCAGCCCGTTCTTGTGTGGAAGTGGCTCGTTTACCAAAGGATGTCTTAATTGAAATTGAAGTAATCGCGCTCGTGAAATAAACGAGCGTTTTTCTTATATAAAAAAGTCCATCTGTGTCCTTTTTCCTGTCATGGAATCGGATAATAAGTTGAAATTTCACAAAAGTTCACTATTTTGCCCTAATTTTTCAAAAATATTTTAAAAATTAAGAAGGAATATAGAATTTATTGTGGAATTTATTTAACTAGCTTTTTATCTAAAGAAAAGGGTGTGAGCAAATGGAAGTGACTGACGTAAGATTACGCCGGGTTAATACGGAAGGTCGAATGAGAGCGATTGCATCAATCACGTTGGACAATGAATTTGTTGTCCATGACATCCGTGTTATCGACGGAAACAACGGTTTATTTGTAGCTATGCCAAGTAAACGTACTCCAGATGGAGAATTTCGTGACATTGCGCATCCAATCAATTCAGGAACACGCGGTAAAATCCAAGAAGCTGTTTTGGCGGAATACCACCGATTAGGCGAAATGGAAGTAGAATTTGAAGAAGCCGGAGCTTCCTAAGGATTTTAACAACTAGGGCCTTTCTTCTGAAGGCTCTTTTTATATTGCAAAAACACTTCACCAATCCTCCGAATCAAACCCACTGCTTCTCTCTCCTTAAATAAATTAAAAATTACAAAATTAGACACTTGCAGATGACTCCTTGAAAAGCGAGTCTATATACGTTAATATTTTTAGTGGATAAAAAGGTAAATTGGAGGACTTGAACATGCCTAATCGTTACGCTGTGATTTTGGCCGCAGGGCAAGGTACGCGGATGAAATCTAAGCTATATAAAGTGTTACACCCAGTATGCGGAAAGCCAATGGTCCAACATGTAGTTGATCAAGTAACAGAGCTTAACGTTCAGGAAATGGTCACGATCATTGGCCATGGGGCTGAAATGGTGAAGGCGCAGTTAGGCGATACTAGTCTCTATGCCCTGCAGGAAGAACAGCTTGGAACTGCCCATGCAGTCATGCAGGCACAAAGTATGCTTGAAGGTAAAGACGGCGTGACTATTGTTGTTTGCGGTGATACGCCATTAATTAAAGCGGAAACGATGGAGGCTTTAATTAAACACCATGAGGACTTAGCTGCAAAAGCGACTATTCTTACGGCAAGAATTGACGATCCAACAGGGTACGGCCGAATCATTCGCAATGAAAACGGTCTTGTTGAAAAAATTGTCGAGCACAAAGATGCCTCAGATGCTGAACGGAAAGTGAACGAGATCAATACAGGTACATATTGTTTTGATAATCGTGCTTTATTTGAAGCATTGAAAAATGTAAACAATCATAATGTTCAAGGGGAATACTACTTACCAGACATCATTGAGATCTTGAAAAAACAAGGGGAAGTAGTTACAGCTTACCAAACGAATGACTTAGAAGAAACACTAGGAGTAAACGACCGTATTGCCTTAGCGGAAGCAGAGCGAATCATGCGTAAACGCACGAATGAAGCACATATGCGCAACGGTGTCACCATTATCGATCCAGCTAACACCTATATCGAGACGGATGTTGTGATTGGACAGGATACGGTGATTTATCCAGGAACAATGATCAAAGGTAAAACAACGATTGGTGCTGATTGCTTTATTGGTCCAAATACTGAAATTGATGCCTGTGAAATTGGCAGCGAATCAGTGATTCGTCAGTCTGTTGCTCATAAAAGTTTGATTGGTTCCCATGTTAACATCGGACCGTTTGCCCATATTCGCCCTGAGTCGACTGTTCATGATGATGTAAAGATCGGCAACTTTGTCGAAATCAAGAAGGCTGTATTTGGCAAGGGAAGCAAAGCCTCGCATCTAAGCTATATTGGTGATGCTGAAGTCGGCAGCGATGTCAATATTGGCTGCGGTTCGATTACAGTGAACTATGACGGAAAAAATAAATTCTTAACGAAAATTGAAGATGGAGTCTTTATTGGCTGCAACTCCAATTTAGTTGCCCCAGTGACAATCGGTAAGGGTGCCTATGTAGCTGCCGGTTCAACCATTACCAAGGATGTACCGGGTGAAGCGCTGGCCATTGCACGTGCCCATCAGGTGAATAAGGAAGACTACGTTCAAAAGCTTAATGTAAGGAAATAAGCAATAATAATTGGAGGGCCATCATGTCAAATCAATATTTAGATCCGAATTTAAAGGTGTTTAGTTTAAACTCGAACTTGCCGCTGGCAAAAGAGATTGCTAAGGTGATCGGAGTAGAACTTGGAAAATGTTCCGTTTCAAAGTTTAGTGACGGTGAAATTCAAATTAATATTGAAGAAAGTATCCGTGGCTGTGATGTATATGTGATTCAATCCACCAGTTTACCTGTTAATGATAACATTATGGAATTATTAATCATGATTGATGCCTTAAAAAGAGCTTCTGCTAAAACAATTAATATTGTTATGCCTTACTACGGATATGCACGTCAGGACCGCAAAGCCCGCGCTCGTGAGCCGATTACAGCAAAATTAGTAGCAACTTTGCTTGAAACTGCTGGTGCAACCCGTGTGATTTGTCTTGACTTGCACGCTCCACAAATTCAAGGTTTCTTTGATATTCCGACTGACCACTTAATGGGTGTTCCAATTTTATCAGAGTACTTTAAAAATAAGGATTTGATTGGTGACATTGTGGTTGTTTCTCCGGATCATGGCGGGGTTACAAGAGCTAGAAAAATGGCAGAGCGCTTAAAAGCACCGATTGCCATTATTGACAAACGTCGTCCAAGACCGAATGTAGCGGAAGTTATGAATATTGTCGGTAACATCGAAGGAAAAGTGGCGATCTTAATTGACGATATCATTGATACAGCTGGAACGATTACTTTAGCTGCAAATGCTTTGGTAGAAAACGGGGCATTGGAAGTATATGCATGCTGTACCCACCCTGTTTTATCTGGACCTGCGATTGAACGGATTGAAAACTCAAAGATTAAAGAGTTAGTGGTAACGAATTCAATTGCTCTTCCAGAAGATAAGAAGAGTGAAAAAATTGTTCACCTTTCGGTAGCACCTTTAATTGGGGAAGCAATTATCCGTGTCCATGAAGAGCAATCTGTAAGTACTTTATTTGATTAATATAAAAATATCGGCGCCTGCTTTGTGCAAATAAATGTTTAGACCTTCCTATTTTAGGGTATTTTTATTAGAGATAGTTTTAACTAAAAATGGAAGGTGACTAAACAGATGAGTACGGTATTACAAGCGAAAGAACGGATGGAATTTAAACATTCTGCACTAAGAAAAATTAGAAGTAATGGCAATATACCTGCCATTATTTACGGTGCAAAGGTTGAAAATAAACCTGTGTTTGTCAGTTCAGCTGATTTAACAAAAACACTCCGCACCGTTGGAAGAAATGGTGTCATTTCGCTTGATGTAGATGGCAGCAAGTTTGATGTTGTGTTGACCGATTATCAAGAGGATTCTTTTAAAAAAGAGATTCTCCATGTTGATTTTCTTGCGGTAGACAAATCTTCAAAGATTAACGTGGAGGTTAGACTTGTTCTCGTTGGTGATGCTGTCGGAGTAAAAGATGGCGGCGTCCTGCAACAGACAGTCCACCAATTGTCGATTACTTCTACCCCGGACAATATCCCACAGCAAATAGAAGTGGATATTACAAATCTTCAGGTAGGGGAAACCGTATTGGTGGGTGACATTCCATCGGGAGGTGCCTTTAGCATTAGCCACGAAGATGATGAAGTTGTCGCTTCCATTCTTCCGCCAAGGCAGGAGGAGGAAATTAACGCAGGCGAGCAACAAGATGGCGGTCACCCAGATCACGAAGAAGGCAGAGAAACGAAGCCAGAATAACCAAGCGAAAGTGTCTGTTTTCACGAACGACCCTTTGCTGAATACTGAAGCTGCACTGTTATCAAAGATTTCTAGACGTAACCTTGTTAGGGTTACGTCTTTTAACACATCGTGAAAGGATTAATGGCGATGTTACGAAAAATATTTAAAAAATGGTCTGAACCGGAAGACATGGGGGGTCTAAGGATGAAATTATTCGTTGGTTTAGGTAACCCAGGGAAGCAATATGATCAAACAAGACATAATATCGGTTTTGAAGTCATTGATTCATTATCCAATCAGTTATCAATTCCGCTAAATCAGTCAAAACTTAAAGGGCTGTATGGGATGGGCGTACATAATGGGGAAAAAATAGTACTTTTAAAACCGCTAACCTATATGAATTTATCAGGAGAATCAATCAGGGCAGTTGTTGAGTATTATCAAATAGAATTAGAGGATCTCGTCGTAATCTATGATGATCTTGATCTGCCAGTCGGGAAAATAAGACTGCGGCAAAAAGGAAGCCCGGGAGGACATAATGGGATTAAATCGACCGTTGCCCATCTGGGGACGCAGCAGTTTAATCGCATTCGCATTGGCATTGATCGCCCGCAGCCTGGGATGAGTGTCCCTGATTATGTGCTTGGGCGTTTTCGTTCAGAGGAACGACCGTTAACCGAGGAAGCTGTAAGGAAAAGTGCAGATGCCTGTGTTGCTTGGTTAGAGAAGCCTTTCCTGCAAGTAATGAATGAATATAATCAGTAATTGTTCATGATACGAGCTGAACTTTCATACAATAGGGTGACACTTTATTAGTAGATATAAATGGAGTTATGGCAAATGAATAAGTTCCTTCTATCTAGTTCATACTATTAATGAATAATAGATTGAGGAGGGACAGGCGTGGCCATCCATTACCATTGTCGTCATTGTGGGACGAAAATTGGCTCCATTGAGCAAACATCGATACATTCAGAAACTCTTGGTCTTCACAAATTAACCGATCAGGAAAGACAGGAAATGGTTACGTATGACTCATCTGGTGATATTCAGATAACAGCCATTTGTGAAGACTGTCAGGAAGCGTTAGAGCGGAATCCCGATTACCATCAATACGATTTTCTGATTCACTGATATAGTGAGATTCCAGTTCTCTACTTTGATAAATGTCCAGCTCCAGGCGCCGTCGGCTCGAGGTCACAAGCCGAACCGATAGGCAGGCGCCTTGCGCTTTCTTTTTAGCTTTGGAAGCTCTCCAAAGCATTTTTCTATTTATTATTTCTACTATAAAAATTTTAATTATATTAAATTAATACGAAAAAGGGAGGGAGGAGAGACCTTGGAGGGTTTAAAGTCATTATTCTTGAAACAGGAAGATATCCACTCTATTATTGCGGGGGTGGAGGAAGGCTTGCGTGAACAGCTGATTGCTGGCTTATCCGGTTCGTCGCGGACAGTGCTGATTGCGTCTATTTACGAACAAACGAAAAGACCAATCATGCTCATCACCCACAATCTATTACAAGCACAAAAACTCTATGATGATCTCGTTCATCTATTAAGTGAAAAAGAAGTTTTCCTCTTTCCGGCTAATGAGCTAATTGCAGCCGAATTAGGGATCGCGAGTCCTGAATTAAGGGCACAAAGAATTGAGGCCTTGAATCACTGGAGTAAACAAAAGCAAGGGGTAATCATCGTTCCGATGGCAGGCTTAAAGAAAATTGTTCCGCCAATGTCTTTATGGAAGCAATATCAGCTGTCATTAAAATTGGGGGAAGATCTCCATATCGATCAAATGCTAGAAACATTTGTAAAAATGGGCTATAGCCGTGCTGAAATGGTGACAACACCTGGGGAATTCAGTGTAAGAGGCGGAATCATCGATATTTATCCGCTCACAGAAGCCGACCCACTTCGGATTGAATTGTTTGATACCGAAATAGACTCGATCCGCTACTTTTCTCTGGATGATCAACGTTCAAAGGAAAAGATTAAGGAGGTTCTAATCGGACCAGCGACAGAAACCTTGCTGGAAGATGTGGACTATAGTCGGATTACGAGCAAGCTTGAGGAGGGATTAGCTAAGAGTTTAAAGAAGCTAAAAGATGATAAAGCCAAAATGCAGCTGAGTCAAAATATCAGCCATGAACTCGAACAGCTAAAAAACAAGCAAAAACCTGACCAGGTTTATAAATATCTATCCTTAGCCTACGACAGGCCTACTAGTTTGCTAGACTACCTTCCGCATAACGGACTTGTCTTTATAGATGAGATTAGTCGAGTTCAAGAGATGAATGATTCTCTGGTCAAAGAAGAAGCTGAATGGTATACAGGTTTACTAGCAGAGGGGCAAATTGTCCATGATCTACATATCTCTCATGACTTACATGCCCTGTTACAAAAGAAGGAGTTTCCGCTTCTATACATGTCCTTATTTTTACGGCATGTAGCCAATACAAATCCGCAAAACATTATTAATATCGCCTGTAAGCAAATGCAAAATTTCCACGGGCAAATGCATCTGTTAAAAGCAGAAATTGATCGCTGGAAAAAAGGGAATTATGCAGTCCTCTTTTTAGGGGCTGATGAGGAGCGGGTCAAAAAATTAGAGCGTGTTCTAGAAGACTATGAAATTGAAGGCAGTGTCGTAAAGGGGGACCAGAAACCATTACCTGGCAGGGTTCAAATTATGATGGGGAACCTCCAAACAGGGTTTGAACTGTCCATTCAGAAAATCGCCGTCATCACCGAGGAAGAATTATTCAATAAGCGCGTGAAAAAATCATCCAGCCGGCAAAAGCTTTCCAATGCTGAGCGGATTAAGAGTTACTCCGAGCTTAAAATTGGTGATTATGTGGTTCATGTTAATCACGGGATTGGGAAATATTTAGGGATTGAGACGCTCGTCATCAATGGAATTCATAAAGACTATTTGAATATCCGCTATCAGGGCTCAGATAAGCTCTATGTACCGGTTGATCAAATTGATCTCGTTCAAAAATATGTGGGCTCAGAAGGGAAAGAGCCAAAGGTATATAAGTTAGGCGGCAGTGATTGGAAAAAGGTGAAGAAGAAGGTTGAATCCTCTGTTCAGGATATTGCCGATGATCTCATCAAGCTGTATGCCGAACGGGAAGCTGCAGTTGGCTACGCCTTTTCCCCTGATGGCGATATGCAACGGGAATTTGAGACATCGTTTGCCTACCAAGAAACCGAAGACCAGCTTCGCTCTATTCATGAAATTAAAAAGGATATGGAAAATGCGCGTCCAATGGATCGTTTGCTCTGTGGTGATGTTGGCTATGGGAAAACAGAAGTGGCCATCCGAGCGGCTTTCAAATCGATTGCTGACGGAAAGCAGGTTGCCTTTCTTGTGCCGACGACAATTTTAGCCCAGCAGCATTTTGAAACATTGAGGGAGCGCTTTCAGGATTATCCCATCAATATTGGTCTATTGAGCCGATTCCGTTCGAAAAAGCAGCAAACGGAGACGATTAAAGGCTTAAAAGCAGGTACCGTTGATATTGTGGTGGGAACCCATCGCTTGTTGTCAAAGGATATTGTTTACCGTGATTTAGGGCTGCTGATTGTGGATGAAGAGCAACGATTTGGGGTAACCCATAAAGAGAAAATTAAGAAACTGAAAACAAATGTGGACGTGTTAACCTTGACGGCAACGCCAATCCCAAGAACGCTTCATATGTCGATGTTGGGGGTCCGCGATTTATCAGTTATCGAAACGCCGCCGGAAAATCGCTTTCCAGTACAAACCTATGTCATGGAGTACAATGGTTCCTTGGTGCGAGAAGCCATTGAGCGTGAGCTGGCCCGCGACGGACAAGTTTACTTTTTATATAACAGGGTTGAGGATATCGAACGCAAGGCTGAGGAAATCTCGATGCTTGTCCCAGATGCCCGAGTTACGTTTGCCCACGGACAGATGACCGAAAATGAATTGGAATCCGTGATGATCAGTTTCCTCGCCGGGGAATTTGATGTCCTTGTGAGTACAACTATTATTGAAACGGGTGTTGATATTCCCAATGTGAATACCTTAATTGTCTATGATGCGGACCGGATGGGTCTCTCGCAGCTTTATCAGCTGCGCGGCCGGGTGGGCAGGTCTAACCGTGTCGCCTATGCCTATTTTACGTACCGCAAGGATAAAGTCCTGACTGAAGTGGCTGAAAAACGGCTTCAAGCGATTAAGGAATTTACAGAATTAGGATCTGGTTTTAAAATTGCGATGCGCGATTTATCGATAAGGGGTGCGGGGAATCTATTAGGTGCCCAGCAGCATGGGTTTATTGATTCGGTTGGTTTTGATCTTTACTCGCAAATGTTAAAAGAAGCCATCGAGGAGCGCAAAGGGGATCTTGGTGCGGAAGTGAAGAAGACTGTCGAAATTGACCTTGAAATTGACGCCTATATCCCAGATACGTACATTAAGGATGGCCATCAAAAGATTGAGATGTATAAAAGGTTTAGAGGCGTGCAGACTCTTGAGGATATGGAAGAGCTGCAAACCGAAATGATCGATCGCTTTGGAGAATATCCTAATGAAGTGGCCTATCTGTTCCAAATTGCTGAAATGAAAGTACATGCCCTAACGAATGGTGTGGAGCAAATTAAGCAAGTGAAGCAGGAGGTAACTATTTTAGTATATGAGCAGATTACCAACACGATTGATGGTAGCAAGATCTTCCATATTGGGAACCAATTTGGGCGAAATGTGAATCCTGGCATGGAGGGCTCTAAGCTTAAAGTTGTGATTAAGATTAAAGAGTATGATACTGCCCAATGGCTTCATATTGTCAACGAAATGGTGAAAGGAATTCCTTTAGCCAAGAAGAGTAAGGGAAATCCCGTCAAATAATTAATTCGACGAACGAGTTGGCTTCTAGCTATATTTATCCATTATTGAGATATTTCTCATATATGTGAAAAAATATTATGATTGTGTATAGAACTTTCCAGATGAAAGATACTAAGTTCAAAGTTGGTGATGGTTCGAAAAGCGGAAGCGCCTTGCATAGGGGCGTAAGGTTACAGACGAGCCATTGAGAAGGCTGTTTTTTAGCCTCCTTGACGGATTGGCTTAGGACTCCTAGGCGCTGAAGCTAGACAGTTATCAAATTCTAAGAATATGATCAATCACCAAGTTGAAAAATCATCAGATGAAAGTGAGGCAACATTGGATGAAAGCAACTGGAATAGTTCGTCGAATCGATGATTTGGGTCGTGTTGTTATTCCCAAAGAAATACGTAGAACCTTACGTATTCGTGAAGGGGACCCGTTAGAGATTTTTGTGGATCGAGACGGGGAAGTCATTTTAAAGAAGTATTCACCAATCAGCGAATTAAGCGATTTTGCCAAAGAATATGCAGAAGCCCTATTTGATAGCCTCGGTAATCCTGTTTTAATTTGTGATCGTGATACGTATATTGCCCTTGCGGGTGGATCTAAAAAAGATTACTTAAACAAGAATATCAGTGATTTAGTAGAAAAAACGATGGAAGAACGCAACTCGGTTCTCCATACCCAGCAGGGCGACATTGCCTTGGCAGACGGGAATGATGAAACGGTATCATCCTACACCATTGGCCCTATTATCGCAAATGGTGATCCAATCGGGGCTGTTATTATTTTCTCAAGAGAAGGAACCCTCGGAGAAGTTGAACAGAAGGCGGTTGAAACCGCTGCTGGGTTCTTAGCTCGACAAATGGAATCATGATATAGAAAACGAGAAGCTTCATATTCTAAGGAACAGTGATAGACAAATATCAAATTTACACGAAAGGCAGCGCAAGCTGTCTTTTTTATGTGCTATAATACCTTGAAGTTTCACTTTTATTTAAGAGGTGATCATTTGCAAAAGTCCTCCATTCAATCAAATACGTTTTTTAAAGGGGCCTTCATTCTAACGATTGCCGCGATTTTGACGAAAGTCCTCAGCGCCTTTTACCGGATCCCTTTTCAAAATATTGTCGGTGATATCGGATTTTACATATATCAGCAAGTATACCCGTTTTATGGTATGGCAATGGTACTAGCAACTACAGGCTTTCCAGTTGTGATTTCCAAGCTTTATGCAGAACAGAGGGAAAAAGGCGAAGCTGAAAAGTCACGTCTGCTTCTTTTTGTATCGTTTCTTTTTTTACAAGTATTTGGTGTTATTTGTTTCCTTGCTCTTTATGTCGGGGCGGAGGGGATTGCCCGTTGGATGAACGATCCCCAGTTAGCGATCCTAATAAGGGTTGTTTCAATCGTCTTTTTAACCTTTCCGATGGTTTCCTTATTAAGAGGTTACTACCAGGGGCGCGGTGATATGGTTCCAACTGCACTATCGCAAGTGGGAGAACAAACGATTCGAGTATTGACGATACTTTTCTTATCCTATCTTTTTATCGAAAAAGGTTATTCCCTCTATCTTGTCGGTGGCGGGGCCATGTTTGGCTCGATCACAGGCAGTATTATTTCTGGCCTTATTCTGTTTATGTTCTTACTGGTCCGTAAAGAATGGAAAGTAATCATGCCGAGCCGCGGGATCCTTCAAAGTTATGCTGTGGAGGTCAAAGAAATTATTAAAGCCCTTATTTTTCAAGGCTTAATGATTTGTATAAGCGGGATGCTGATGATCTTTATTCAGTTAGCAGATTCATTAAATCTATACTCTTTACTCGTAGCAGATGGAATGGGGCCGGACCTTGCTAAAACCGTCAAGGGGATTTTTGATCGTGGCCAACCGTTAATCCAGTTAGGCACAGTGGCAGCGACATCGATGTCGTTAGCGCTTGTTCCCCTTATTAGCCGGACCCGTTTGGCAGCTAAACCTGAGGAGTTGCGTGATAAAATTCAACTAGTACTAAAGGTAAGTATCGTGGTGGGATCTGGTGCGGCAGCGGGTTTATGGGCTATTATGGAACCAACCAATACGATGTTGTTTGAAAATGAATCAGGTTCCAGCGTATTAGGTGTGTTGAGTTTTGTTATTCTGTTTACGTCGATTATTTCAACGGTCATAGCGGTTATGCAGGGGATGGGCATTCTTGTTTTTCCCGCTTTTGTTGTTATAGCAGCTTTTCCAGTTAAATATTTTCTCAATGTCCTGCTTATTCCATTATGCGGAATAATGGGAGCGGCGATTTCTTCACTATTGACATTAGGTCTCGTCGTGAGTCTATTATTTATGCGCTTAAGAAAAATGACAAACGGATCCCTATTGCCATTTGGATTTATCCGGACCGTGCTAACCGCCACAGTTGTGATGGTACTTGTATTAAAAGGCTATCTTTACATAACGGATGTGGCTGTCACTTTTCTTGGCTTGGACCGACTTGGGGCTGCTTTGCAGTCGTTAAGCGCCGTCACAATCGGTGGTTTGTTGTTTTTGTACATCGTTCTTCGCGATAGCGTATTTCGGGAGGAAGAACTGGCATTATTCCCGCTTGGAAGTAAACTAATACATCTTTTAGCGCGAAAGGAGAGGAGTTAAACAATGGGAAATAACATTGAAATTATCGGATTAGGGGCGGGCGATTTAGACCAGCTGCCGGTTGGAGTTTATAAGAAATTACTTCACAGTGGGAAGCCTTTGTGTTTACGAACAAAGGAACATCCGGTTGTAGCCGATTTAGAAAAAGAAGGGTTGGTCTATACCTCCTTTGATGCAGTCTATGAAAAACATGACCAGTTTGAGGCAGTTTATGAAGAAATTGCCCAGACTTTATTAGTAAAGGCAGAAAATGAATCGGTTATTTATGCGGTTCCCGGTCATCCTCTTGTGGCAGAGCGAGCTGTCCAGCTCTTATTGGAATATGGTCCGAAGAAGAACGTGGACATTATCATCGGTGGAGGACAAAGTTTCATTGATGCTATTTTTACTTCATTAAAGATTGATCCAGTAGAAGGATTTCAGCTCCTTGATGGCACGGCGCTCCAGGCAAGCCAGCTGCAAATCGAGCAGCATATCTTCATTAGTCAGGTATACGATCAATTTATTGCCTCCAATGTAAAGCTTACTTTAATGGAAAAATTACCGGATGATTACCCGGTCACAATCGTAACGGCAGCTGGAAGCAGCCAGGAAGTGATTCAACAAGTACCCTTATACGAGTTGGACCGAAATGTTACCATAAATAACTTAACCTCTGTCTATATTCCACCAGTGCAGGAAGAATCAATTCTTTTGAAGAATTTTGCTAAGCTCAGGGAGATCATTGCCGTATTAAGAGGACCGAATGGTTGTCCATGGGATAAGGAACAAACCCATGAATCATTAAAAAGGTATTTGATTGAAGAAACATACGAAGTGATTGAAGCAATCAATAATGAGGATATTGATAACTTAGTCGAAGAGCTCGGTGATGTATTGCTGCAGGTGATGCTCCATGCTCAAATTGGTGAGGATGACGGTTATTTTTCGATTGATGACATTATTGAGGTGTTATCAGCGAAAATGATCCGCCGCCACCCACATGTGTTTGGTACAGGGAAGGCGGCCAATGCTGACGAGGTCGTGCAAAATTGGCAAGAGATAAAGAACCAGGAAAAAGGCGAAGCTGCCGCTTCCCTACTTGAAGGTGTATCAAAGGCCCAGCCTAATTTGCTGCGTGCGTATGAAATGCAAAAGAAGGCTGCAAAGGTTGGCTTCGATTGGCAGGAAATAACCCCTGCATTGGAGAAAGTGAAAGAAGAACTCGATGAATTTATTGCGGAGCTGGATGGTACAGATGACGGGCTTGTACGGGCGAAGCAAGAATTTGGTGACTTGTTGTTTGCGTTTGTGAATGTAGCGAGATTCTTGAAGCTTCATCCAGAGGAAGCTTTATTTGAAACAAATGAAAAGTTTACAAGAAGGTTCCACTACGTAGAAAAAATGGTCCAAGCAAGCGGCAGATCATTTGCTGAACATACGCTCGACCAGCTTGATCTGTATTGGGATGAAGCAAAGACAAAGGGACTATAGGAGGTATTCAAATATGCGATTAGATAAATTTTTAAAGGTTTCTCGGTTGATTAAACGGCGCACATTGGCAAAGGAAGTTTCGGATCAAGGGAGAATCGAAGTGAATGGGAAAGAGGCTAAGGCCAGCACGACCGTAAAGGTAGGCGATGAATTAACGATTCGCCTGGGCCAGCGGAAGGTAACGGCAAGAATTGATCGGATCCAAGAAACATCTCGCAAGGATGAAGCCGCCGAGATGTTTACAATTTTAAAAGAAGAGAAATTGGGCTCGAACGATAGTCTCTAAGATTAGCTTGTTCTAATTCCCCTCTCCCGCTCATACAAATGTACAAAAGGGTTGTACAAATGATTGTGAGGGATGAAGGATGAACCAATACTATGAAGGCAATCCACCAAAGAGCAATGTTCCAGATCATGATGTCATCATGAGAGGGAGAAAGCTGCTTGAAATTACCGGGGTTAAACAAGTCGAAAGCTTTGATAATGAGGAATTCTTACTGGAAACGTCAATGGGATTTTTAGCAATCAAGGGACAAAACCTGCAGATGAAAAATCTTGATGTCGAAAAGGGAATTGTCGCCATAAAAGGGAAGATATTTGATTTAGTCTACCTGGATGAACAGCATGGGGAGAAGGCTAAAGGATTCTTTAGCAAGTTATTCCGATGACTCTGTCAACGCAATTTCTCACCATGCTTTCGATGATTGGAATGGGGTCATTGTTTGGCGCCATGTTTGATACGTATCAACGTTTTTTAAATCGACCTAAACAAAAGGCTTGGATTGTCTTCATTAATGATTTATTATTTTGGGTCATTCAAGCCTTAATTATTTTTTATACATTGTTCTTAGTGAACAATGGCGAATTACGATTTTATATTTTTATCGCGCTTCTATGTGGTTTTGCTGCCTACCAAGGCTTATTTAAAGGGATCTATCTGCGCTTTCTTGAGGCACTTATTCGATCCATTATTGGGCTGTATAGATTTTTGAAAAAAACCTTCCTGTTCCTCATTTATAAACCTATTGTCGGGCTAATCCAACTAATAATCATGATTATTCTTACGCTTGGCAGGGGACTATTCACCCTTGTCAAATTTGTTTTGAAGGTATTATTATGGGTATTGAAAATATTTTTTGTTCCATTGCAGAAAATATTGCTATTATTTTGGAAACTTTTGCCGAAAGTTATTAAAAAAAGCGTCGAGAAGTTATATAATAAAACGGCAGGAAATTTAATGAAAATAAGGAATTATATTTATAAGTGGATAGATAAATGGAAGAAAAGAAACGAGTAAAGGAGGGGAAGGGAAATGGGTGCAGAACGGAAAAAAAATGTATCTAAGATCCAGACCACCTATGTCGAGCAGCAGGAATATGCGGAAATTGCTTCAGCCAGGAAAAGAAAATTATTGATGAGACGATTATCATTATTTCTTGTCTTTGCTGTTGTACTAGCTTATCTTATGATTTCAAGTAACATTTCCCAGACCGCTAAACTCGAGGCAAAGATAGCAAAAAAGAAACAGCTTGATCATCAGCTTGCTGATCTTAAAAAGCAGCAGGATATTCTGAATGAGGATATCCTTAAGTTAAATGATGATGATTACATTGGAAAGCTGGCAAGGAAAGAGTACTTTTTCTCGGAAAAGAATGAAATTATTTTTAATATTCCTGACGAAAAGCAGGAAAATTGAACAACTTCACGAGTTATTGACACTGAATTTTTACTTTCTGTATAATATAGAGTAAGATTGATTTTTTACATTTTAAGGAGGAACATTCTTTTTATGTCAATTGAAGTAGGCAGCAAGTTACAAGGAAAGGTAACAGGAATTACAAATTTCGGAGCGTTTGTGGAGCTGCCAGATGGCTCAACTGGACTTGTTCACATCAGTGAGGTTGCTGATAATTATGTGAAGGATATCAATGACCATTTAAAGGTCGGTGACCAAGTGGAAGTAAAAGTCCTTAATGTTGAGAAAGATGGGAAGATAGGGCTATCGATTAAGAAGGCAAAAGATCGACCAGAGCCTGAACGGAAACAATATTCGAACTCACATTCACAACGCCCTCGTCAAGGTAGACCAAACGACCGTAATAACGCTAGACCAGAAAATTTTGAATCAAAAATGGCAAAATTCCTAAAAGATAGCGAGGATCGTTTAACTTCCTTAAAGCGAAACACAGAGTCCAAGCGTGGAGGAAGAGGAGCTAGACGGGGTTAACTTGCTGCACACTATTCATCGATATAGCAGGTTTCACTTTAAACAATAGTAGAAGACAAGTCGACATTGACTTGTCTTTTTTGTGTTCAATTGAGTTTTGGGTTTGCAAACTGGCTAGAGCTACTGTCTTTTCCCTGTTATTCGATATTATTTGGTTGAATATAGTGGAAACCGTCGAACGATTTTTAGAATATGTTCACTATTTTGACAAACTTCTAAACCAATAGAAATTATAATAGTGGGCAACGATAAAAGAATAGGGAGTGTGATTTATGGAAAAGACAAACGTGAGTTTCATAGAGCCGGTCGGAGAAGTCAGCCTTCATTCTTCTAAGTGGGATATGGGGAGAGGACTAAAGAAAATTCAATTCATGCTTGAGTCCTTTTTTATAAAAAAGGGTTATCTCTTACTGTTAGTGGGCTTTCTGCTTGGACGAGCCTTAATTTTGGCGAAGTTAACCCCATTTTGTCTTCCTTTCTTTGCCTCCGTCTATTTAATCAAAAGAGACCGGGCCCCTCTTGCATTGATCGGCCTGATTGTTGGGTCAGCAACTATTTCACTGGGCAATGCTGCCTTTACCTTTATTGACACTGTGTTATTTTTAGTGATTTTCCGAATAAGCCAAAAATGGCTGACAAATGAAATGCGCTCTTTGCCATTTTTCGTCGGAATTATTCTTGGTGTAGGGAAGCTGGCAGAGTCCTTTATTTTATCTAACCAACTGACCTTATATGATTTACTAATGGTCGGCGTTCAAGCAAGTCTAGCATTTATATTGACGCTAATTTTTTTACAAAGCATACCCCTGTTGACGTTCCATAAACGCAGGCAGCTTTTAAAAACAGAAGAAATTGTTTGTTTAATCATCATGCTTGCTTCTATTTTGTCGGGAACGATCGGCTGGAAGGTTTATGATTTGTCGATTGAACATATTATGTCAAGATATTTGGTATTAGTTTTCTCCTTTATTGCCGGGGCTACAATCGGCTCCACCGTGGGGGTAGTAACAGGGTTAATCTTCAGTCTTGCCAGTGTCTCAAGTTTTTATCATATGAGTCTATTAGCCTTTTCGGGGGTGCTTGGCGGCTTATTGAAGGAAGGGAAAAAGATAGGCGTCTCCATTGGGTTATTTATCGCGACCCTGTTGATTGGTATGTATGGGGAGGGTGGAGGCTCGATCCTACAAACGGTATTGGAGAGCTCAGCCGCGATCTTTCTCTTCCTCTTAACACCACAAGCGTTAACTTCTAGATTAGCAAAATATATTCCTGGTACACCTGAGTTTACAGCTGAGCAGCAAAAATATATGCGCAAAATGCGCGATGTGACAGCGCAGCGGGTTTCACAATTTTCAGGCGTGTTCGATGCTCTCTCGAAAAGTTTTTCGCAAATGGAAGTGATGCCGGAGGAAGAGGATGACAAACGGGAAATGGATTACTTTATGAGCAATGTTACGGAACGAACGTGCCAAACTTGCTTTAAAAAGGAACAATGCTGGGCAAAGAATTTTAATACAACCTATGCCTACCTTGAAGATATTATTCATGAAATGGATCAAAATGATGGGAATGTCTCATTAAGGCTATCTCGGGAATGGGAAAAGCATTGCACCCGATCTAAAAAAGTCTATGAAACCATTGGACAAGAATTAACCTTTTTCCAAGCCAATCAACGATTAAAGAAGCAAGTACGGGAAAGTAGAAAACTAGTGGCAGAACAACTACAAGGTGTATCGGAAGTCATGGATAACTTCGCAAAGGAGATTCAGCGTGAAAGGGAGAATCATCACAAGCAGGAAGAGCAAATCATGGAGGCCATCCAAGAGTTTGGCATCCATATTGAACAGGTAGAAATCTATAGTCTCGAACAAGGAAATGTTGATATTGAAATGGCGGTCCCTTTCTGTAATGGCCACGGTGAGTGTGAAAAGTTAATTGCCCCAATGCTATCCGATATTCTTGGAGAAACGATTATCGTCAACAAGGAGGAATGCGCTACCGTCCCACACGGACAGTGTCAGGTTACCTTCCGATCATCCAAGGCCTTTACAGTTGAGACAGGGGTAGCCCATGCAGCTAAGGATGGCGGCTTAATATCAGGAGATAGCTTCTCGACGATTGAACTTGGCTTAGGAAAGTATGCGATTGCGATTAGTGACGGAATGGGCAATGGGGAAAGGGCCCATTATGAAAGTAAAGAGACACTTAAGCTACTGCAAAAAATACTACAATCAGGTATAGAAGAAAAGGTCGCGATTAAATCAGTGAATTCCATTCTCTCACTTCGAACGACAGATGAGATTTTTTCCACATTAGATTTAGCGATGATTGACTTGAAAAATGCTTCAGCGAAATTCCTGAAGATTGGCTCCACCCCGAGCTTTATCAAACGGGGAAATAAAGTCATTAAAATTCAGGCCAGTAATTTGCCAATGGGAATTCTCCAAGAGTTTGAGGTAGATGTCGTGAGCGAGCAATTAAAAGCAGAGGATTTGCTGATTATGATGAGCGATGGGGTGTTTGAAGGACCAAAGCATGTGGAAAATTATGATTTATGGATGAAGCGCAAGGTACAAGAATTAGAAACAGATGATCCACAAGAGGTAGCGGATTTAATAATGGAGGAGGTCATTCGCTCGCGGTCCGGATTAATTGATGATGATATGACTGTGACGGTTGCGAAGATCAAGCATAATACACCAAAGTGGGCGACCATTCCGATTCATAAACTAAAGCGCCAGGCTTAACTGATTATTTTGCACGGTCTTCCCGTAAATATGTATAAATCACCTTGAACACGTCGAAAATGGTACCAATACATGAAGTGGAGGGAGAAGGTTATGTACACAGGGAAAATACGGCAAATATTACTGATTACTGATGGGTGCTCAAACCAAGGAGACGACCCCATTGCCATGGCTGCACTTGCAAATGAACAAGGGATTACGGTAAATGTCATTGGGGTAATGGAGCAGGACGTGATTGATGAAAAGGGAATAACCGAAATTGAAGGGATTGCCATGTCGGGTGGCGGAGTCAGTCAGATCGTCTATGCAGAGCGGCTCTCGCAAACTGTTCAAATGGTCACCCGTAAGGCCATGAATCAAACCATTCAAGGTGTCGTGAACCGTCAACTTCAGGAAATATTGGGACGGTCACAAACAATGGAAGATTTACCACCAGAGAAACGTGGGGAAGTCATGGAGGTCGTGGATGAATTAGGAGAAACTGTCGAATTAGAAGTGTTGATTCTTGTCGATACAAGTGCCAGCATGAAGCATAAGCTTCCAACGGTTAAAGAGGCGCTCCTTGATTTATCTCTAAGCTTAAACGCTCGTTCAGGTGATAATCAATTTTCTGTTTACGTATTTCCCGGGAAAAAGAATGATGTCGAAAAATTGCTGGATTGGACACCGAAGTTACAAGTTTTGACAAGCGTATTTTCGCAGTTGTCGACAGGCGGGATTACCCCAACGGGACCGGCACTAAAAACAGCCTTGTCAGCGTTTAATCAAAAACCATCATTAAGGAGTCTACTTTCACGTGATGATGAATCATACTTTGAAGAGTCAATGTAAAGTAAGTCCCGGGACAAGTATAACTGGAAAATGGCATTCACAAACCTATACGATCATAAAGGAACTAGGATTTGGTGCAAACGGGGTCGTTTACCTTGCCAAGCATAAAAATACTCATGTTGCTTTGAAAATGAGTGATAACGGTATGTCAATCACCTCAGAGGTCAATGTGTTAAAATCCTTTGCAAAGGTCCAGGGACACTCCCTCGGACCTTCTTTGCTTGATGTCGATGATTGGCAAAGTAATGGAGGACGAATCTCTTTTTATGTAATGGAATATATTCAAGGTCCGGAGTTTCTTGCTTTTATTCAAATGAAGGGGAAATCATGGACAAGTGTTTTATTTTTGCAGCTGCTCAATGATTTGGATCTTCTTCATGCAACAGGATGGGTGTTTGGTGATTTAAAACCAGAAAATCTCATTGTGACGGGTCCTCCACCTAAAATAAGGTGCATCGATGTGGGCGGAACGACCATACAAGGAAGGGCAATTAAGGAATTTACCGAGTTTTATGACAGAGGCTATTGGGGTTTAGGGACAAGAAAGGCAGAACCGTCTTATGATTTATTTGCCGTTGCGATGATTATGATTAACACCGCCTATCCAAAACGTTTTACCAAAACGATTGGTGGACTTAAGCAATTAAAAGAGGCCATTCGCCAAAAGCCAGAGCTATTGAAGGTTGAAAAGGTCATCGTTAAAGCACTGCAGGGAGATTACGCAAATGCCCGGCAAATGAGAACGGATTTATTGGATACGATGGTTGAAAAGCCGGCCATCTCCCCGCGTACCGCGGGGGTAGGCAACCAATCGTTAAAACAAACGCAACAAAAAAACACAAAGAAAAGTGCAACTGTCACAAGACAGACGTACCGACGAAAGAAGAAAAAGAGTGGGTGGATGGAATTTTTCTTTATCGCTGTTGTTCTAGGTTTACTATATGCTTGGTATACTTTTAATAATTTACCGTAATAAAATGAAACTAAATGCTAGTTGGTCCGTATTAATAGAAAGCTTTATCTTTATTTAAATAAGGTTGCTATAAAAATGGAAAAAATTCTAACTTATTTACAATACCAATACTTTGATAGTTTATTCTTAAAAGTGGTAAGCTATTGGTATTCAATTTTTAAATGGGTACAAAATATGCCTTAGAAAGTGTGCAATTATGATGTTGGAACCAAAGGTTGAGTCATTTCTTAACCGTCACTCGTTCAAACTCGAAGACGAAAAAATCGTAGTAGGTGTGTCAGGAGGTCCGGATTCTTTAGCGTTGCTCCACTTCTTACTTATGAACAAAGAAAAAAGGAAGCTGTCCATCGTGGTCGCACATGTTGATCATATGTTCCGCGGAGAGGAGTCCTTTTTAGATGCACTGTTCGTCAAAGATTTTTGTGAGCAACACCGAATTCCTTTCGAAATGCTCCAAATCAATGTGAAAGAGATAATGGAAGCAACAGGAAAAAGCTCTCAAGTGGCAGGTAGAGATGTAAGATATGATTTTTACCAACAAGTAATGAAAAAGTACGATGCCTCATATTTAGCACTTGGCCATCATGGTGATGATCAGATAGAAACCATGCTGATGCGGCTGACAAGAGGAAGTAGTGGAAAAGCTCGAGCGGGCATTCCGTTTTTACGACCCTTTCATGAGGGTACAATCTTTCGACCATTTTTGGGCGTCACAAAGGATGAGATTCGAGATTATTGTCAAAGACATCATCTTACACCTCGGTTAGACCCAAGTAATGAGAAAAGTGTTTATAGCAGAAATCGATTTCGTAAACACGTTCTACCCTTTTTGAAGACAGAAAATAGTCATGTTCATGAACATTTTCAGCGGTTTAGTGAAGAACTGCAAAGTGATGAAGCCTTTCTTCAGGAATTAGCTGTTGAACGGTTGAATACAGTCATGACAAAAAGGGCAGATGACAAAATTACTATTGACATCAAAAGATTTCTTATGATGCCTTTACCTTTACAAAGGAGAGGTATTCAACTAATATTAAACTATCTTTACAAGGAAAAACCAGCTTCTCTTTCTGCTATACATATCGATCAAGTTTTTGTCTTACTTCATCATCCGGAGCCTTCAGGGAAACTTGATTTCCCAAATGGATTGAAGCTTATTCGCTCCTATTTCCAGTTATCGTTCCAATTCCATCAGCAAACTGCTGAACCCTATTATTTCGAAATAAATCAACCTGGGACGATTGTACTACCAACTGGAGAGAGCATAAGTATAAATTTCATAGATGAGGGAATTTCAGATACCCGGCATAATACAGCCGTTTTTAATACAAACCGTATTAAATGGCCGATTATCATCCGTACGAGGAAAAAAGGCGATCGAATGACGTTGAAAGGAACACATGGATCGAAAAAATTAAAGGATATTTTTATTGATCAAAAGGTTTCTGCACAGGACAGAGATAGTTGGCCTGTTGTGACAGACCGAGAAGATATTATTTGGTTACCAGGTCTGAAAAGATCTTCCTTCGAAGGTATAGATGCATCTGCAAAACAATATATTCAACTCACATATAATAAGTAATGATCTTCTAGGGGGCACATTTTTATGATGAATCAGGATATTGAAAAGGTCTTAGTATCAGAAGAAGAAATTCAAGAAAAGATCCAAGTGTTAGCGGCTGAACTAACAGAAGAGTATAAAGATCGATTCCCACTCGCGATTGGCGTGTTAAAGGGAGCTATGCCTTTTATGGCGGACCTGCTAAAACGCATGGACTGCTATCTTGAAATGGACTTTATGGATGTTTCTAGTTATGGTACTGGCTTTGTTTCTTCAGGCGAAGTAAAAATCTTAAAGGATTTAGATACTTCTGTCGAAGGTAGGGACATATTAATTATTGAGGATATTATCGATAGTGGATTAACCCTCAGTTATTTAGTGGATTTATTCCGTTACCGGAAGGCAAAATCAATCAAAATTGTTACCTTACTTGATAAACCTACTGGAAGAAAAAGTGCGATTAAAGCAGATTATGTAGGATTTATTGTTCCTGATGAATTTGTTGTAGGGTATGGATTGGATTATATTGAAAAATATCGAAACCTTCCATATATTGGCGTGTTAAAACCAGAAGTTTATAGCAATAATCAATAAGTAATACCACAACAGAAGGCTCATTCCGTCCATTGGTTTAGGTCCTTCAAAGCCCTTACGAATGAGAGTAATTCCTTGAATTAGTAAGATTTTCTATGATACTATTTAATATAGTTTTTACCCGTGGGAGGAGGTAAGAGATGAATCGGATTTTCCGTAATACCATCTTTTATTTATTGATATTTTTAGTCATTATTGGCGTGGTGAGTTTCTTCAATGGAAACAATGAACCAACAGATCAGATTTCATATGATAAGTTTGTTACACAATTAGAAAATGGTGAAGTGAAGTCATTTTCTATGCAGCCAGAACGTGGGGTTTATGAGGTTCGCGGTGAACTTGAAGCGAAGAGTAAAAAGTTCATAACCTACATTCCAAACAGCGAGAAGATTCTTGACCGTATTGATAAAGCAGACTCAAAAGTGGAAGTGATGCCGGCAAAAGAAACAAGCGGCTGGGTTACCTTCTTTACTTCCATTATTCCGTTCGTGATTATCTTTATTTTATTCTTCTTTTTGTTAAACCAAGCTCAAGGCGGCGGCAGTCGTGTTATGAATTTTGGTAAATCTAAGGCGAAACTTTATAACGATGAAAAGAAAAAGGTTCGTTTTAGAGATGTAGCTGGTGCTGATGAAGAAAAAGCAGAATTGGTTGAAGTAGTTGAGTTCTTAAAAGACCCTCGTCGATATGCTGAACTAGGTGCTCGAATTCCAAAGGGCGTCCTGCTTGTAGGACCTCCTGGAACCGGTAAAACGTTGCTAGCACGGGCTACTGCCGGTGAAGCAGGCGTACCATTCTTCTCGATCAGTGGTTCTGATTTTGTGGAAATGTTTGTTGGGGTCGGTGCCTCCCGTGTTCGTGATTTATTTGAAAACGCGAAGAAAAATGCTCCGTGTATCATTTTTATCGATGAAATTGACGCCGTTGGACGTCAGCGTGGTGCTGGTCTAGGTGGCGGTCATGATGAACGTGAACAAACCTTGAACCAATTGTTAGTTGAAATGGATGGTTTTGGCGCAAATGAAGGAATTATTATCATTGCAGCAACAAACCGTGCTGATATTCTTGACCCTGCGTTATTACGTCCAGGACGTTTTGATCGTCAAATTACGGTTGATCGTCCAGATGTAATTGGACGTGAGGCAGTACTAAAAGTACATGCTCGTAATAAACCATTAGATGAATCAGTCAACTTAAAAAATATCGCCATGCGTACACCTGGTTTTTCCGGTGCAGATTTGGAAAACTTATTAAATGAAGCAGCACTAGTGGCAGCTCGAACCAATAAGAAGAAAATCGATATGGAAGATATTGATGAAGCAACTGACCGGGTTATTGCCGGGCCAGCGAAGAAAAGCCGGGTTATTTCCGAGAAGGAACGTAAGATTGTTGCTTTCCATGAGGGTGGCCATACGGTTATTGGTTTAGTGCTTGATGAGGCAGATATGGTTCATAAAGTAACCATCGTTCCTCGTGGTCAGGCTGGTGGGTACGCCGTCATGCTTCCAAGAGAAGACCGTTA
Source organism: Neobacillus jeddahensis (assembly GCF_000612625.1). Classification (GTDB taxonomy): domain Bacteria; phylum Bacillota; class Bacilli; order Bacillales; family Cytobacillaceae; genus Neobacillus; species Neobacillus jeddahensis. The sequence goes on along the minus strand of NZ_CCAS010000030.1, from coordinate 9,604 downwards.
CTTTATGACGAAGCCAGAATTACTTGATAAAATTGTTGGTTTATTAGGTGGACGCGTTGCTGAAGAAATCGTTTTTGGTGAAGTAAGTACGGGCGCACATAATGACTTCCAACGTGCAACTGGTATTGCGCGTAAGATGGTAACCGAATATGGTATGAGTGATAAGCTTGGACCATTACAATTCGGTCAAGCGCAAGGCGGTCAGGTTTTCCTTGGTCGTGACATTCATAATGAACAGAATTACTCTGATGCGATTGCCTACGAAATCGATCTTGAAATTCAAAGCATTATTAAGGAATGTTATGAGCGAGCTAGAAAAATCCTTACTGAAAATCGTGACAAGCTTAATCTCATCGCTACGACATTGCTAGAGGTAGAAACACTCGTGGCTGAACAAATCAAATATTTGGTTGAGCATGGTCATATGCCAGATTCATCTGTTCGTTTAGATGAAGTGAAGATTGGTCCGAAACAAACAGAGGATGTAAAGGTAAACATTAATACCAAAAAAGATGAGCTAGAAAAAGAGGAAGACTCCTTTTTAGATAAGCCATCTGATGAGATAGACTATAAATAGTTTACAGAAAGAGTGCTTCGCTGAAGCGCTCTTTTTTTCATGCTTTAACAATTTATGTTATGATGTTTGCGTGTATGGAAAAAGAAATTATGGTAAAGCGAGTGATAGATTTGATTTTCGTATTTGATGTGGGAAATACCAATATTGTCTTAGGTGTCTATCAAGGTGATGTACTTAAACATCATTGGCGAGTTGAAACAAATCGCAATCGCACAGAAGATGAATTTGGAATGAACATAAAAGCATTGTTTGATCATTCGGGGCTTACATTTTCTGATATTGATGGGATTATTATTTCATCAGTTGTGCCACCCATCATGTTTGCACTAGAAAGAATGTGTCAAAAGTATTTTCACATTAAGCCGCTGATCGTTGGACCAGGGATTAAGACAGGGCTCAATATAAAATATGAAAATCCAAGAGAAGTGGGTGCAGACCGGATTGTCAATGCCGTGGCAGCGATTCATGAGTATGGAAGTCCGCTCATTATTGTTGATTTTGGTACGGCGACCACTTATTGCTATGTGAATGAGGATCGTCAATATTTAGGCGGCGCCATTGCCCCTGGGATTGGGATCTCTACGGAGGCCCTTTATTCACGTGCGGCCAAACTACCAAGGATTGAAATTGCCCGTCCAGAAGGGGTAATTGGCAAAAATACGGTCGCTGCGATGCAGGCTGGAATTGTCTATGGCTATGTGGGACAAGTAGAAGGTGTGGTCAAACGGATGATGGAGCAGAGTGGGAAGAAGCCAACCGTGATTGCCACCGGTGGACTCGCGAATTTGATTGCCCAGGAATCGACGATTATTGATGTGGTTGATCCATTTTTAACTTTGAAGGGTTTACAGCTTATCTATAAACGAAACATGGGATAACCTAAAGAGAGACAGCTAGAAGGGAGTTTGACAATGAACGATTATCTTGTAAAGGCACTTGCCTACGATGGCACTATACGTGCATATGCCGTTCGAACGACAGAAACAATCAGTGAAGCGCAACGACGCCATCAAACATGGAGGACAGCCTCAGCTGCACTAGGCCGCACGATGACGGCAGGGCTTATGATGGGCGCGATGCTCAAGGGTGAGGATAAGCTTACGATCAAAATTAACGGTGGTGGCCCGCTTGGCCCAATCGTTGTGGATAGTAATGCCAAAGGGGAAGTTCGCGGTTATGTGACAAATCCAGAGGTGGATTTTGAATCCAACGAACACGGCAAGCTTGATGTCCGCCGCGCGGTCGGGACAGAAGGTTTGTTAGCAGTAGTAAAGGATGTTGGTTTGCGTGACTTTTTTTCCGGACAGGTTCCACTTGTATCAGGAGAATTAGGAGAAGACTTTACTTACTACTTCGCTACATCTGAACAAGTTCCATCTTCGGTAGGCGTGGGAGTTTTGGTAAATCCAGATGATACCATCTTGGCTGCTGGCGGGTTTATTTTTCAATTAATGCCTGGCACTCCAGATTCAGTTATCTCAACACTTGAAGAACGGTTAAAAACAATTGAGCCAATTTCCAAATTAATTGAACGAGGGTTAACGCCAGAGGAAATCCTTGCGGAGCTATTTGGCAAGGAGCAGGTGAAGGTATTAGAAACAATGCCAGTGAGCTTTCAATGTAACTGTTCTAAAGAGCGCTTTGCCAATGCTATTACAGGGTTAGGTGCAGCTGAAATCACGGCTATGATCGAAGAAGATGGGCAAGCTGAGGCTCATTGCCATTTCTGTAATGAAAAATATATGTTTTCGAAGGAAGAGCTAGAAGAACTCAAAAAGGAAGCAAGATAATTTGATCATGAGGAGAAATAAGTTGGGGAAAAAGCAGCTATGGATGGTAATTGCCGGCCTCATTATGCTTAATTGCTTAACGATTGCTTTTTTTCTTGGCCGGACTACGGACGCTGGCGGTGTAGCAAACAATGAGGAATCTGTGGCTACCATAGGGAAAAAGACGATCTCACGTCAAGACTGGCTGAATGAACTAGAGGCTAAATACGGAAAAGATGTCCTAAAGGATATGATTGATCAGAAGGTTATTGGAGAAATGGCGGCTAAGTATAAGATTAAGGTTTCTAACGAGGATGTTGAGCGTGAATTCAGCATGCTGAAAACCACCTATAATTCTTTTAGCCCAAATAGTAATAAAGATGAGAAGACGTGGAAGGCACAAATTCGCAATAGTCTCCTTTTAGAAGAACTGTTAACAAAGGATGTGTCTGTTTCAAAGAATGAATTAAAAAGCTACTATGATCAACATAAGCAACTTTTCACTGTTCCTACTGCTTATCATTTATCGCATATTATTGTAAAAACTAAGAAGGAAGCAGAAAAGACCGTGAAAGAGTTAGTTAATGGTTCAAGTTTCTCGACACTAGCGATGGAACGCTCCATCGAGGAGTTTTCTGCTAATGAAGGCGGAGATATTGGCTATATAAGCGAAGCGGATGAACGTTATCCTAAACAATATATTGATACGGCTAAAAAGCTGAAAAAAGGTGCTTACAGTAAGCCCCTAAAAGTCGAGCAAGGGTATGCAATTGTAAAGCTTGAAGGAAAAATAAGTGGGAAAAAATACGCATTTGAGGATGTAAAAGCGCAGATTCGCAGACAAATCGCCCTAGAGCAAATGAAGGCACCTGTTTCTGCTTCCACATTTTGGCAAGAAGCAAAGGTAGAATGGTTTTACGGAAATAAAGACGAGACAAACTAAGCACAGAAGAAATTCTGTGTTTTCTTTTATGGATTTAGCAAATAATTACAAATATACAATTTTAAAAAAGTTTTCGATTTATTCACAATATTTTAAGCTAAATCAATTGACAAATCATGTATAAAACTGTTAAATTCATTTATATAAATCCAATAAAAATACTCGGAATAGAGGTGCCCTAATGGCTCGTGTTGCAAACTCAGTTGCCGACTTAGTCGGTCAAACACCGATTGTTAAATTAAACAGATTAGTAGAAGAAAACAGTGCAGAGGTTTATTTGAAGCTCGAATATTTTAACCCTGGCAGCAGTGTGAAAGATCGTATCGCATTAGCGATGATTGAAGCTGCGGAGGAAAAAGGTTTAATCAAACCAGGCGTTGATACCATTATTGAGCCAACAAGTGGAAATACAGGCATCGGACTGGCGATGATTGCTGCCGCAAAAGGTTACAATGCTGTCTTTGTTATGCCAGAAACAATGAGCTTAGAAAGAAGAAATCTACTTCGTGCATATGGTGCTGAATTAGTGCTAACACCAGGTCCAGCAGGGATGAAGGGTGCTATTGCCAAAGCAGAGGAGCTTGTAAAAGAACATGGCTATTTTCTTCCACAACAATTTAAAAATGAGGCTAACCCTGAGGTACACAGAAGAACAACAGGTAAGGAAATAGCTGAACAAATGGATACACTTGATGCCTTTGTTTCAGGTATCGGAACAGGCGGAACGATCTCAGGTGCAGGTAGTCTGTTGCGTGAAAAGTTCCCTGAAGTGAAGATTTATGCGATTGAGCCAAAGGATTCACCAGTTCTTTCAGGCGGCAACCCTGGTCCGCATAAGCTTCAAGGACTTGGTGCTGGATTTGTTCCAGATACATTAGATACAAACATTTATGATGAAGTGATTCAGATTGGTACAGAAGAGGCCTTCGAAGCATCCCGTCGTGCGGCGAGAGAAGAAGGAATTCTAGGCGGTATATCTTCAGGTGCAGCCATCGCCGCTGCTCTAAAAGTAGCAAAGGAACTTGGAAAAGGGAAAAAGGTTCTTGCAATTATTCCTGATAATGGTGAACGTTATTTAAGTACCCCATTATACCAATATGAGGCAGAATAAATAGCGAACAGAACAGGTCAGTGACTTTTGTTCAATGATAGATAAATAAGAAGGGGCTTTGGCGATTGCCGAGGCCTCTTTTGTGTGGGAAGACTGAGGGAGAGGTTAACAATTATTCATTAAGTCTTCCAGCACGGGAAAGATTGTTTCTTTTTGTAAAATAAATAATCTTTCATGTATGATAAGGATAGTGAATCGAGCTAAAGGAGGAATATGGAATGAGGACAACACAAGAGAAAATACAGTGCGGCCCATATACCTTGGACTTTACCAAAAAAACATATGTAATGGGGATTTTAAATGCCACGCCAGATTCTTTTTCCGATGGCGGCAGATTTAATGAAATAGAACGTGCGGTCGAACACGCGCAAGAAATGGTAGCAAATGGTGCGGATATTATTGATATCGGCGGAGAATCCACACGCCCGGGTCATGCGGCGGTTTCGGTGGAGGAAGAGCTAGAACGGGTTCTTCCTATCATACAAGCCATTTCAGAGCGTGTACATGTTCCCGTCTCAATTGATACTTATAAAGCAGAGGTAGCGAAGCAAGCCATCGAAGCGGGGGCCCATATCATTAATGATATATGGGGGGCAAAAGCTGATGATCAAATGGCCCACGTTGCGGCCCAATATGATGTCCCTATCGTGTTAATGCACAACCGCCATAACAGGGACTATGATTTTTTCATGCGTAATGTGTTAAATGACCTATATGAAAGCATAGCGATTGTCAAACAAGCAGGCGTTAGAGATGAAAATATTATTGTTGACCCGGGCATTGGGTTTGCGAGGGATTATCAGGAAAACTTAATCACCATGCAGAACTTAGAAAAATTCGTGATGCTCGGTTATCCTGTTCTATTGGGTACTTCCAGAAAATCAATGATTGGCCAAGCCTTAGACCTGCCTGTGAGTGAACGCATGGAAGGAACGGGCGCAACGATCTGTTATGCGATTCAAAAGGGGTGTCAGATCATCCGTGTTCATGATGTGAAAGAAATGAGCAGAATGGCCAAAATGATGGATGTCTTGATGGGGAAGGTGAACTGATTGGATAAAATTTATGTCAATAAGATGCAGTTTTATGGATACCATGGTGTCTTCCAGGAAGAGAACAGACTAGGGCAGCGTTTTACCGTGGATTTAGCCGTATCCGTTGATTTACAAAAAGCTGGCGAAACAGATGAACTAGAATACTCGGTCAATTATGGTGAGCTCTATCAAGTGTGTAAAGATATTGTGGAAGGGAAATCGTATAAATTAGTAGAAGCTGTAGCTGAAAAAATTGCCGCTAGCGTCCTAAGTGAATTTCCTCTCGTATCAGATGTCACTGTAAAGGTGATTAAACCAGACCCGCCGATACCCGGTCATTACCAGTCTGTTGCAGTAGAAATTACTAGGAGAAGATAAAAGTGGAAAATTCAGCATTTATTGCCCTTGGTTCGAACATCGGAAATCGTTATGATAATATAATGAGTGCCATCAATCAATTAGTAAGCTACTCAAATATCAAATTGGTAAATTGTTCATCTGTGTATGAAACAGATCCTGTTGGTTATGAAGACCAAGATTTATTTTTAAATATGGTAATCGAGGTTCAGACGTCGTTAAGTGCAATGGAGCTGTTAGATGTGTGCTTAAAAACGGAGCTTGAACTTGGAAGGAAAAGGATCATTCACTGGGGGCCTCGAACGATAGACCTTGACATTCTGACCTTTAACCAAGAAAATATTGAAACAGAGAAGCTAATCGTTCCGCACCCGAGGATGCTAGAACGAGCGTTTGTATTGATTCCACTTACGGAAATTAATGCTGCTAATAGGATACCCGGGGTTGATAAACCCCTTAACTTATTGATAGATGAATTACCTGATAAAGAAGGAGTCCGAATATGGAAGCGGAAAAATGGGGAAGACGGATACGAGCATATCGGAAGCTAAAAGGTTACACGCAGGAAAGCTTTTCGCGGGAATTAGGTGTATCTGTATCCATTATAGGAGAGATTGAAAGAGGAAATCGCTTGCCAGCAAGTGAGTTACTTGAGAGAATCGCTCATTCCTTAAAAGTTAGTATAGATGATTTAGCGCCGAAAGAATAGAAACGCAGCTGTTTAACTATGAATGATTGGCCATGTTTTCCGAGGTTTAAGTTAAAATTCTAGAAATGTATAGGTGGTTAATCAATGTTAAAGATTGGTGATGTTGAAATAAAGAATCCTGTTGTTTTGGCGCCGATGGCAGGTGTCTGTAACTCTGCATTCCGCTTAACGGTAAAGGAGTTTGGCGCTGGTTTAGTTTGTGCTGAAATGGTAAGTGATAAGGGAATTGTGTTAAAAAACGAAAAAACCATGAATATGCTTTATATCGACGAACGGGAAAAACCGCTAAGCTTACAAATCTTTGGTGGCGAAAAAGAAACGCTTGTCGCTGCGGCTAAGTTTGTTGATCAAAATACGAATGCCGATATTATTGATATCAATATGGGCTGCCCTGTTCCAAAAATCACAAAATGCGATGCGGGGGCAAAATGGCTGCTTGATCCAAATAAGATTTATGAAATGGTTTCTGCTGTTGTTGCTGAGGTAGAGAAGCCTGTTACAGTAAAAATGCGGATGGGTTGGGATGAGGAGCATATTTATGCGGTTAGAAATGCCCAAGCTGTTGAACGTGCTGGAGGAAAAGCGGTAGCACTTCATGGCCGTACGCGGGTGCAAATGTATGAAGGAACTGCAAATTGGGATATTATCCGTGAAGTCAAACAATCTGTTAACATTCCGGTTATCGGGAATGGCGATGTCCAAACACCACAGGATGCTAAGAGAATGTTAGAGGAAACGGGTGTCGATGGAGTTATGATTGGAAGAGCGGCATTAGGAAATCCATGGATGATTTATCGAACTGTGCAATACCTAGAAACAGGGAAGTTAATGGCAGATCCATCTGCTCGCGAAAAAATTGACGTGTGTATTCTTCACTTAGATCGCTTGATTGCTTTAAAAAATGAAGGCATTGCGGTCCGTGAAATGCGTAAGCATGCTGCTTGGTATTTAAAAGGCGTACCTGGTAATGGGAAAGTGCGTAATGCCATCAATGAGTGTGATACAAGAGATCATCTTGTAACATTATTAAATGATTTAGTAAGAGAGATAGAGGAAAAAGAGCAAAGTCAATTGATCGTTGGGTAAAGGATACTTTTAATGATTGAAGTTGCTGTTTCACTCATATTTAAATTTATTTTTGTTTATGATTGTTGCTGCCAGTAGAAAATCTGGCAGTTTTTATTCTATGTATGAACATTTTTGATGTCTGAATTGTCGAGTTTGTGTAAAATAATATAGTATGTAAAAAAATCGGCTTGTATTCTTTAGGTTTTACATAAATAAAGAAAGTAATGGAGTTGAATTAGGCATGAGCCAGGAAGAATTAAATGACCAATTTTTGGTCAGACGAGAAAAAATGAACACCATGCGTGAAAATGGACTAGATCCATTTGGTAAACGATTCGATCGTACACATTCCACAAATGAATTAATTGAGCAATACGGTGAGCTAGAAAAAGAAGAAGTCGAGACAAAAAATATCGCTGTATCTATTGCAGGTCGAATTATGACAAAGCGTGGTAAAGGAAAAGCAGGATTTGCTCATATCCAAGACTTAACAGGCCAAATCCAGGTTTATATTCGTCTGGATGCAGTCGGTGAAGAACAATATAAAGTATTTGATTCAGTCGACTTAGGTGACATCATCGGTGTAACTGGAACACTTTTTAAAACTAAAGTAGGCGAGTTATCGGTGAAAGTTGAGAACTTTGTATTCTTGACAAAGGCACTGCGTCCGCTGCCAGATAAATTCCATGGTTTGAAGGATGTAGAGCAACGCTACCGTCAACGCTATTTAGATTTGATCATGAGCCAGGAAAGCAAAGAAACGTTTATTGCTAGAAGCCGTATTATTCAATCTATGCGTCGTTATTTAGATGACCATGGTTATTTAGAAGTAGAAACACCGATGATGCATGCCATTGCAGGTGGAGCATCGGCCCGTCCATTTATTACACATCATAATGCCCTTGATATGCCCTTGTTTATGAGGATTGCGATTGAGTTACACTTAAAACGCTTAATCGTCGGCGGACTAGAAAAAGTCTATGAAATTGGCCGTGTATTTAGAAATGAAGGTGTATCTACCCGCCATAATCCGGAATTTACGATGATTGAGCTTTACGAGGCATATGCTGATTATCGTGACATCATGAGTCTAACGGAAAATTTAATTGCTCATATTGCTCAAGAAGTAATTGGGACCACAACTATCCAATATGGCGAATATGAAGTAGATCTTAAACCTGAGTGGAAGAGACTTCATATGGTAGATGCTATTAAAGAATATACTGGTGCGGATTTCTGGAAAGAAATGAGTGTGGAGGAAGCGCGTGCGCTTGCAAAAGAGCATGGAGTAGAAATTAACGATAATATGCTTTATGGACATATTGTTAATGAATTCTTTGAACAAAAGGTGGAAGAGAAATTAATCCAACCAACCTTTGTTTACGGTCACCCAGTAGAAATTTCACCACTTGCGAAGAAGAACGACGAGGATCCTCGTTTCACTGATCGTTTTGAGTTATTTATTGTTGCACGTGAACATGCTAACGCCTTTACGGAACTGAACGATCCAATTGATCAAAGAGAACGGTTTGAAGCGCAGTTAAAAGAACGTGAGCAAGGTAATGATGAAGCACATATGATGGATGAAGATTTTGTTGAAGCGTTAGAATATGGTATGCCTCCTACAGGTGGTTTAGGTATTGGAATTGACCGTATCGTTATGCTTTTAACTAATTCACCGTCTATTCGTGATGTATTATTATTCCCATTGATGCGTCATCGCTAATAGTTCAAAAAAGTGTCGGGCTGCCTGACACTTTTTTTCTTTAAAAGAAAAGGTATAAACTTGCTTCGAGAATTATCCAGCACCAGGCTCCTTGCACTTTTATACCAAAAGAGTCTGAATAAATATATTTTATAAGAATAACAAAAAAAACGTAAAAAGCTATTGCGCCTTGCTTTTAATGGTGGTATATTAATATCTGTTGCTGACACAGTAACTTAGAAACAAAAAGTAATTTAAAAAAAGTTATTGACATTACGCTAGTAACTTGATATGATTATAAAGTCGCATTTGAGCGACGATGTGATTTGTT
>NZ_CCAS010000029.1 GCF_000612625.1 Neobacillus jeddahensis | reverse complement strand
TTAGGTGGGTTTGTGCGTGGGATTTGCGAAGTGGTTGATAAAAGGACCAAAACGGTTGATAAACGAGGAAAAGTGGTTGATAAAAATAAAAAACGGTTGATAAAATCGGAAAAGCGGTCGATAAATCCAACCACGACACAACTCCCCCTCACAACGAACCCAAAAAAACCAACCCACGCATCATTCCGGGGTTGGCTCACGATCATCCTGTGTCGATAACAACGAGAAATACTCAAATAATTGCCCTACATAACGGTTCAACTCGAACCCATCCTCCTTCGCAAACTCCGCAAACACCAACATGCCCTCCTTCATCGCCACATCCCCCTCACGCAAAATTCATCTACTACTACTATTCCCAAACTAGCACTCTCGTATACCTAAAAAATAAAAAAACCAATCTCCTAAAATAGAAGATTGGCTTTATTCTTAATAGAATCGCTTAAACGCCGCAAAATGTGCTTTATAGTATGTGTTACTTAGATTTGAAATCATAATGCCGTGCGTTTCATCGGCGTGAATGAATTGATTGTCACCAATATAGATTCCGACGTGGGAGATCCCTTGTTTATATGTATTCTCAAAAAAGACAAGATCGCCGGCTTTTGGTGAATCGACATAATAACTGCGGTCATAATAACCGGCTGCTGACAAACGGCCCACCTTGTTACCCGCTTGATTGGCTACATAATAAATGAACCCGCTGCAATCAAAACCGGAAGTACTGCTGCCGGCCCAGACATAAGGTGTCCCCAATAAGCTTTTGGCAGTAGAGACCATCTTAGCAGCAAAGTTGGATGAGGCGGGAGTTTCAGTCCCCGAATTAGAACTAGTATCAGTCCCTTTGTCATCATCCTTATCAGAAACCTGCCCCGTTACCTTCAGCTTTTGTCCTACATAAATCATATCGGACGAAAGCCCATTTAACGACTTCAAAGTCGCCACCGTCATCCCATACTGTGAAGAGATTTTTCCAAGCGTATCTCCACTCTTAATCACATATGAACCCGTCGCCGGAGCCGGCGGTGTCACTACAGCAGGAGTTGCTGGCGCCTCAGCAGCACCTGTCACCTTCAAGGTTTGTCCCACACGAATTAAATCAGACATCAAATTATTGAGCTTCTTTAACTCCGAAACCGACATCCCGAATTGCTGTCCAATCGTGCTCAGGCAGTCGCCACTCTTCACTGTATACGTCCCCGTCGATTGCGAAGTCGATGGAGTCGTCACTGGCTTCTGTTGCACTGGCGTCGATGGAGTCGTTACCGTTACCGTTTGACCAGGCGCCGAAACCTTTAATACTTGTCCGACACGAATCAGCGTACCTGACAGATTATTCCACTGCTGCAGCTCGCCGACACTTACGTCATAGCGGTTGGCAATTTTGATAAGCGCATCGCCGCTGACAACCGTATAGTTCGTTTGCTGTGTTGCCTGTACCGAGGTCGACGTCGAGTTCGAAGCAGCACCGTTAATTTGTAGAATCTGATTTTCATAGATTAAATCCGACTTTAATCCATTTTGATTCTTAATTTCCTTGACACTTGTTTTGTATTTCGAGGCAATTTTTGATAAGTTATCCCCTTTTTGAACCTTATATGTATCAGCAAGTGCCGAGCCAGCAAAAAGCGTCGAAAAAAGAGCTGTTGTCGAGACTGTGCGAACGATCGTTTTCTTCATTTTGGTAAAATCCCCCCAAATAGTCACTTTTCTATTAATTTTACCATAGTTTTCTAATGGGTAGGGAGAAAATCACGAAACACGTAGAATTATGTGATGAGGCAGAGTTAGAAGAAAGCCCTTTTTCCAAAAATAAAAAACCCTTAAGAAAAAGGGCTTAATCATTTATTTATACTCATGGCGAAAAATGCGTTTTAAGAAAATCGGAATGGCCAACATTCTTTTCGATCTAGAAGGTTCCTTCACTAATCGATAAAGCCATTCGAGATTTAAATCTCTCATAACTTTTGGAGCACGTTTATTAACCCCAGCCCAAATGTTTAGGCAACCTCCAATTCCAATAAAAACCCCTTTATCAAAATGATGAAGATTATCAGAAATCCACTTTTCCTGTTTAGGAAAACCAAGACCAACAAACACCATATCTGGTTTTTTCTCTTGAATGTCGCAAATAATTTCTTCATCAGTATGAAAGTAACCGTGATGAAAACCTACAATATTAATATGAGGAAAGGCCATTTTTATATTTTCTGCACTTAAATCAATAATATGGGGCTCGGTACCTAATAGATAAACATTATATTGTTTTTGAGTGGATAAGGATAAGAGTCTGGTCATAAGGTCAAAACCAGTAAGTCTTTCTTGAAGAGGGCGGCCTAAGATTTTGGAAGCAAGGATAATTCCAACACCATCGGGTATAATATAGTCGGAATTTTTTAATATGTCTTCGTAGTATTTATTTGATTGTGCATACGTAATAATTTCTGGATTAGCTGTAACGATAAACGTTTTTTGAGATTGTGCGATTCTATTTTGAAGTTCCATTACCAGTTCATCCATCGTATTATTTACAAAACTGAAACCCAGTACTTCCCTAACATTAAGCATATCAAATCCCCTAATTCTTCTATACCAATAATATTATTTTTCATTTAGAAGTTAAAAGTTATACTAAAAAAATATGATAAAATTTTAGCTGATTTATTCACAAAAATAGTAAAAAAATCCTAATTATGAAATAATCAAGTATAATATTAACATAAATACCGATATTTCGACATAACATATAACATATTTATACAGGAAACTTTAAAATATTGACATTTTCCTTTATAATATTACAATTCACATTGCAGATATAAGGGAATTGGATGGTTAAACAATAATGTCTTGATTGGAGGACTACTTTGAAAAAGGTATTAACATATGGAACATTTGATTTACTTCACCGTGGGCACATACAACTTTTAAAAAGAGCAAGAGATTTAGGTGATCACCTTACTGTTGGTTTATCATCTGATGAATTTAATGTATTGAAGAATAAAAAATCGTATTACAGTTTTGAGCATAGGAAGGTCATTCTAGAAGCTGTTCGTTATGTTGATATAGTAATTCCAGAGATGAATTGGGACCAAAAGATAAATGATGTACTGCAGAATAATATTGATATATTTGTCATGGGAGATGATTGGGAAGGCCATTTTGATTTTTTACAGGAATATTGTGAAGTAATATACTTGCCTAGGACTGTAGGGGTGTCTTCAACCAAAATTAAAAATGAGTTATTTTCAGTGAACAATGATTAAAGAAGCTATTATAAAATCTTATTTAATTTATTTTAAGCTGATTTTTAACATTTTTAAGTTATATCCTCAGAAAAATAAAATCACATTAGTTGTCTCGTTTGAGGAAAATACCTCCTTTATTTATCGTGAAATGAAAAGGCAGGAAATACCCTTTAAAATAATTATTTTGTCGACATCTCCTTTCTCATATGAATTTAGAAAGGAAATACAAGATACATTAAATATCCCATTCGAAATAAAGAATGTAATAAATTGGTTTAAATCAGTATATCACCTTGCTACATCAAAATTTGTAATTATTGATAATTATTTTGCCTTTCTATCCGTCATTAACTTTAAAAGAAATGTGGAGTGTATTCAAGTATGGCATGCTGCGGGGGCTTTAAAAACTTTTGGTCTGCAGGACAATTCAATTGTATATAGAAGCAAATCGGCAAACAAAAGATTCAGAAAAGTCTATGGGAAATTTAATAAGGTTGTTGTTGGTTCAGAGGAGATGGTATCAATTTTTAAAGATTCCTTTGGTTTACCCTCTGGTAATATTTTACGTACAGGAATACCGAGAACGGACTTTTTTTATGAGAAAGCCAAGCAAGAAGAAGTAAAGGTGAATTTTGAAAAAAATTACCCACGAATTCAAGGCAAGAAAATAGTGTTGTATGCTCCTACCTTCAGGGATTCACAATTATTAGATTTTGAAATCAATTTAGATATAGAAAAGATGTATCAAAATTTAAAGGATAACTATATTTTATTTATTAAACTTCATCCAGCTGTGAATACTACTAAGAAAGATTATAAATTAATGTATCCAGATTTTGTTTATGACTTTTCTTCATATAAAAGAATGAATGAACTTCTTTTTATTGCCGATGTGTTAATAACAGATTACTCTTCCATACCATTTGAATTTGCTCTATTAAAGAAACCGATGATCTTCTTTCCGTATGACTTAGAGTTCTACAAGAAGGAAAGAGGAGTAATCGAGAACTATGAATCAGTCGTTCCAGGTCCAATACATTTTGATACGGACCAAATTATTCAATCAATAGTTAAGAATGAGTATGATTTTGGTATGATTCAAGCTTTTTCGGATAAATGGAATAAATATTCAACTGGCGAATCTTCAAAAAAACTAGTTAATTATATAATGGATAAATATAAAAAGTAATCACATGCAAAAGGTGATCAGTTATAAGAAAATTTTTTTAAAGATTTTGGAAAGGGTCAAGAATGAAATCATTATTAAGAATTATTAAAGAAAATGTAACAAATTTACATTTAATTGGACGTTTATCGATCTTTGAATTGAAAAGTAGTAATAATAATCATTATTTAGGGATGTTATGGGAAATTATTAATCCAATGATCCTAATAAGTATTTATTGGTTTGTGTTTGGATTTGGTATAAGAGGCGGGAAGGATGTAAGTGGAATTGAATATTTTCCTTGGATGATTTCGGGGATAACTGCTTGGTTTTTTATTTCTCAATCTCTATTGATGGGATCTAAATCGGTCTATACAAGGATTAATATTATTTCAAAAATGAACTTCCCAATGAGTGTTATTCCCACATATGTTATTACTTCAAAGCTATACCACCATATCGCATTTGTGGGGATAATCATGCTAATCTTGCTTTCTTGTGGTTATCCTCCTACAATTTATTCCATACAATTACCATTCTTTATCATTGCAAATTTGGTGCTATTGGTTTCAATTTCATTAATTACCTCAACTTTGGCGACGATTGTAAGGGATGTTCAAATGGTTGTACAAGCATTAGTAAGGGTTCTAATGTACTTGACCCCTATACTGTGGACTGTGGAGAAATTGCCTAAGTCAGTTCAGAATTACATGAAGTTTAATCCTTTTTATTATATTGTTGAAGGATATCGGTCTGCGTTCTTAGGTACTAATTGGTATTTTATTGACCATTTACGATATACGTTATACTTTTGGGTATTATTATTTGTCTTATTACTACTAGGTTCAATTCTTCATTTGAAATTCAAAGATAGGTTTGTTGATTATCTCTGAGCTGATTATTATTAATGGACCTTACTGGATTGATTACCAAATAAATTCCAAATGCAAAAAACCACTAGAAAAAGTATTGAGATTGTAGTTTAATTAGTATTGTTGAACTGAGCGGAAATCCTAAATTTTGACACAAAATGACAATTTGTGCTAATTGGAATATAAATATATATTATATAAGGGGATAGAAAAATGATATACGCAGAAATACTAGCAGGTGGAAAAGGAACTCGAATGGGAAATGTGAATATGCCAAAACAGTTTCTCACTTTAAATAATAAACCGGTAATTATTCATACGATTGAAAAATTTTTACTGAATCCTGATTTTGAAAAAATTATTGTTGTTACTCCAAGAGAGTGGATTAATTATTCAAAAGATATTCTACAAAAATTTATTGGTGAAAATGATCGTGTAGTGGTAGTTGAAGGTGGTCGTGATAGAAACGAATCAATTATGAATGGAATTTATTATATTGAAAGTACTTTTGGTTTATTTGATGATGACTATATTGTTACTCATGATTCTGTACGACCATTCTTATCACATCGCATTATTAAAGACAATATTGAACAAGTTCAGAAGTATAAAGCCGTTGATACAGTAATCGAAGCAATTGATACGATCATTGAGTCAGAAGACGGTGAAATCATTTCTAATATTCCAAAAAGATCGATAATGTATCAAGGCCAAACTCCTCAAAGTTTCCATATAAACACATTATTAAATTACTATAATAAATTAACGGACGAACAAAAAGAAATACTTACAGACGCTTGTAAGATATGCTCTTTGTATGGAGAGAAAGTTAGCCTCGTAAAGGGAGAAGTCTTTAATATTAAGGTAACGACTCCATATGATTTAAAGGTTGCTAATGCTATTTTACAGGAGGGAATTGCCCATGATTAATCAAGTATATCGATTAGTATCCCCACGTAAATTTGAAATCACCTATAAGGACCGGACGGTAAATAAGGGAAATCGTGTCGTAGTACGACCAACACACCTATCTATTTGTGCTGCCGATCAACGCTATTATACTGGTACCCGTGGAGAGGAAGCTCTTGCCCAAAAGCTACCTATGGCCTTGATTCATGAAGGTGTTGGGGAAGTAGTTTATGATCCAAAGGGTGAGTTTAAACCAGGGACAAAAGTAGTAATGGTACCTAATTCGCCAGTTGAAACGGATGAAATCATTGCAGAAAATTATCTTCGCTCTAGTCGATTTCGCTCAAGTGGATTTGATGGTTTTATGCAGGATTATGTTTTTTTAAAGAGAGATAGATTTGTAGTTTTACCAGAGGATATGAATCTACATGTAGCTGCTTTTACAGAGTTAATTACAATTGCAATGCATGCCATTTCAAGATTTGAAGAGAAGGCTCATGGCCGCCGTCAAACCTTTGGTGTTTGGGGAGATGGGAACTTAGGGTATATAACAGCACTACTTTTGAAAAAGAAATTTAAGGGATGTAAAGTAATTGTTGCCGGAAAGACTCAATATAAATTAGATAACTTTTCGTTTGTAGATGAGGTCTATAACATAAATGATATTCCTGAGAGCATAGGATTTGATCACGCCTTTGAATGTGTAGGTGGAAAAGGAAGTCAATATGCGATTAATCAAATTATTGACCATATTATTCCAGAGGGGTCTATTTCAATATTAGGTGTCTCTGAATATCCTGTTGAATTGAATACAAGAATGATACTTGAAAAAGGTATAACTGTCATTGGAAGCAGCAGAAGTGGACAAGTTGATTTCAAAAACACAGTTGATTTCCTTGCTGATAACCAAGATGCAGTCGATTATTTAGAAAGATTAATAGGTTCTATAAACGAAGTGAATACCATTCAAGATATTAATGATGCTTTTGAGAAAGATTTGACTACCTCATGGGGAAAAACAGTACTAGAATGGAAGATTTAAAATGGGGGGAAGCCGCCATTTAACGAAAAGAGTGAATACCTTGAAATCTATATTTCCATCTATTATTTTGAAACTGATTTTGGGTAATCTCTACAGAATAATAGTATTCCTATGTCCTATTAATGAAAATAAGGTAGTATTTGCATCCTATCGTTCTAATCAATTAGATGGAAATTTAGAATATATTTATAAAGAGTTAAAAAATACTACCAATAAGTATTCTTTTGTGTTTATCTTTGAGAAATACAGTAGTACAGTCTTTGGCAGATTGAAATATTATAAACAAATGATTACATCTATATATCATCTTGCGACTTCTCGTTACTTTTTTATTGATGATTACTTTTTACCTGTATATATGATAAATCCAAGAAGTGGAACGGAGATTATTCAACTATGGCATGCAGCTGGTGCTTTTAAAAAATTTGGGCATAGTACAATAGGTAAGCCCTACGGTCCATCCCTGGAATATTTAAAGCACATTCGAATACATTCTAATTATTCGAAAGCGTTTGTAAGTACAGATGAAGTGATTCCATTTTTCGAAGAAGCCTTCGATATGCCTGCGAAAAATATTTATCCATTAGGATTGCCAAGGACTGATTATTTTTTTGAAACTGAAAATCATAACAAGATTAAAGAAAAGTTTTTAAATGACTTTCCAGAACTCGAAAATAAGAAACTAATTTTATATGCCCCTACTTTTAGAGGGAAAAGTCATCAACATAGGAGTTCCTTTAATTACTGCATTAATTTTAATGTTATGAAAAAGGTTCTTGGAGATAATTATGCGATTTTAGTTCACTTACATCCTTATATGACTATGAATATTGATGAAAATCAGCAGCATGCTGGATTTGTTTTTCAAATTGATGGAAAATATGCGATTGAAGAAATATTGATTCTATCTGATATTCTAATAACAGATTATTCTTCCATTATTTTTGATTATAGTATATTAAATAGGCCAATAGGATTTTATGTTGAGGATTTAGAAGAATACACAAAAGAGCGTGATTTTTATTATCAATTTGAAAATTTTGTTCCTGGTCCGCTGTTCGCTAGTTCCAACAAACTAGCTCAATGGATTAAGAATGGAGAATTTAACCTTGATACTGTTTCTATGTTTAAAGAACGATTTTTACCTAGATGTGACGGTAAAGTCAGCAGTCGAGTAGTTAACCAAATTTTTAAATAAAATAAGACCATACAAGAGTATTTGTGAAGTAGAAATTGTGAAGACATTAACATGTTTTGTTGGAAAGGATTCAAGATGGTGTTAACTTATGAAAATAAGTCCTCATCACGGTACTCCTTTTTTTGTGCGTTAGGAAATAAGGGTAAAATGTATAGTAAATTCCCTAAAGGAGGAGAAGTATGGGAGAATCAAATATAGGCATTTCTTTTTCAGCAAGTATACATGAGATTGAATGGGAAAGAGTCAAGTTGAAAATCAGTGGATTGATTGAAGGTTCCGTTAAAAATGAGAAATATACTTTCTCTTTAAAAAATGAGAAGACAAATACCATAATTCCGATTAAACAGATTGGAATAAAAGGCCATGCTTTTGAGTTGATTGTTAATGTGACAACTATATATGAGAATGATCGTATTCCAGATGGGAAATGGAATGTAATTATTTCGGATTCTAACAACAATGAACGGAAAGTAAAATTGGCAAGTAATTTAAAATATAACGGAAAAAATGCATTTGATCAGCAGTTTTCTAAGGACTTTAAGAGTGGTCCGAAGAAATTTTATAAATTTCACATTGAGATGAATAAAAAAGATAGTAGCATCTATTTTGATGTATTTTTTGAACATCCAAAGCCAAAGAAGGCAAAGAAATTAACGCTTAAGAAAAGACTAGCAAATGTTAGAGAAGATATGTTTGATTGGATTTTCAATATCTCAAAAAAACTTGTCAAAAAGAATGGGAAACGGGTATTGTTTACTTCCGCCTCTCGATCTGAAATGGGTGGTAACTTAGGGGCTGTACATGACAGACTGGTTGAACGAGGATTGGACAAGGAGTATAAGTTGTATCAAGTATTTAAATCAAATATACATTCAAGAAGCAGTTGGCTAGACAAGTTTAAATTACCTTTTTATCTAGGGATAGCTGATTATATTTTTATCGAAGATTTTCAGCCGATGGTAAATAAATTAGAATATGACAATAAGACAGAAATTATACAATTATGGCATGCTAATGGTGCTTTTAAAACCTTTGGTTATAGTCGTTTGGGTAAGCCTGCTTCTCCGGTAATTGACGGTTTCAATCATAGGATATATACAAAAGCGATTACGAGTTCAAAACACGTGATACCGTATTATGCTGAAGCGTTCGCTATGGATGAAAAAAATGTTATTGCAACAGGAATTCCAAAAACGGATATATTCTTTGATGAGGAATATAGGAGAACAACGACGGAAAAAATACACAATATTTATCCACAAATAAAGAATGCTGATAAGGTCATTCTATTTGGCCCAACGTTTAGAGGTGGCGGACCAAAAACAGCTTATTATCCAATGAATAAACTTGACTTTGAAAGCTTAGCAGAATATTGCAGGAAACATAATGCGATAGCCATTTTCAAAATGCACTTTTTAGTCAAGAATAAACTTGAAATACCTGAACAATACGCGGATATATTTATTGATGCTACAGACTATAGAGAAATCAATGATATTCTCTTTGTAGCAGATGTACTTATTACTGACTATTCTTCAACTGTTTACGAATACTCGTTGCTTAACAAACCAATGTTATTTTACGCATTTGATTTAGAAGAATATATCTCAGCTCGTGATTTTTACGATAAATTTGAAGATTTTGTCCCAGGTAAAATTGTTAGAACTTTTGATGATCTTATCCATTCATTAGAGAAAGAAGAGTATGAATTCGAAAAGGTTGAGTTATTTAGACAGAAGAATTTTGAATTTCTTAATGGTGGGGCATCGGACAGGGTGATTGATTGGATTATTTTAAATAAACAACAGAGTGAAATTTAATTATTACAGAAGTTGGGGGCAAACTCCCTAGAGGGGAATTTGGTTCCCATTTTTTTAAGTAAAAGAAAGTAGTGATTATTCACTTTAATATGAAGGTGGAGAAGAAATTGATGAATGAGTTCCAACCTATAACTCAGTATATACTTACCGGTTTAAAAATGGACAATCTATTTGATATCCAAATTGAGAGAGCTATATTACTTAATAGAAATAATCAGGATTCAACAAAAGTCGCCTTATATAACTATGACCGTGATTTCCATCAGAAAATATTGGAAGTAGAAGAGAAATGGAATACGGATTTAAAAGGAATTTTTGTGAACATGTATGATTTCTTACGTGAATATTATTCCAATAACAATAAGAGTAAAATAGTTGCTACCGAGAACCATTTAATTAAAGAAGATGGTTTTTCCGTTTTTAAAGCAAATGATGATAATGATACGGAAAGAAAGAGCTATTTATATTTTCAAGAAGGACTTCTTGTGAAAAAGAAGACCTTTGATAAAAACGGAGTATTGCATACAGTTCATCACTATAATAACAAAGAAGTAATAGAAAAAGTTGATGAATATGATCATTTTGGGTACCTAGTAAAAAGCTCAATTAAAGAAAAAAAAGAGACAGCTTATGAATATTTTTATAAACATGATGGTGGCATTTTCTTAATAAAGCAAAAAGGGAAGGGTTCCAACAAAAAAATAAAAACGGTAAAAATCCGCTTGTTTGATGAAAAAAGCAAATTGGTATTTGAGTTTAAGAATGAAAGATATCTTTGGAATCACTTTTTAAAGGTACTAATTGATGAGCAAAAAACACTTCTACTAACTGATCAAATCAAGCATTTTCATTTAGTACAGGATTATGATAATACCCATGCGTATAAGGCTTATTTTATTCATAATATTGATAAGAACTATAATTCCGAAGAGTATGAAATTATTGGTATGAACTGGGAAGAGAAAACAGAGAATTTAAGTATTCCAGATGCATTAGTTTTTTCAACTGAAATGCAAAAAAATGAAGTGTTAAATTATTTTGGAAAAAGAAATAATATTTTTCATATCCCTATACTTATTACTGATGAAATGACTCACAGACCCGCCAGGATCAAGAGAGAATCACAAAGTATTGTCACAACTCTTAGTAATAAAAATAAAGTTGAACTGGATCTCCTCATTCGAGCCTTTAGAATGGTAGTAGACAATAATCCAAAAGTAACACTAAGAATATATGGTTTAACAAAAATACAAGAAGATTTTCAAATGTTAATTGATTCTTTAGATTTAACTGATAATATTATGATAATTATGGAAGAAGAAGATTCCGAGGTCGATATGGGTAAAGTTTATCAAAATGTAAGTGGAGCTATCTTTATAAACAATTTTCCACAGATAAACCAAGAAATGATTAAGAGCTTAAGAAATGGTTGTCCAGTTATAACTTATGATTTTAGTTATGAAACGAAGGAAATTATATCTCATGGTGAAAATGGGTATATAGTACCTAAAGGTTCCGTTTCAGGTTTGAGTCAATTCGTTACTAAATTACTGACCTCTTCTGATCCTATTCAGATGCAAGAAAAGGCTGTAAGAATAACTGAAAGATATAATGAATTATCATACTTAGATGCTTGGCATTCATTAGTAAGACAGATTGTTAGCAATCAACCAAATCGAAATAAACTGACGGGAATGAAGGTTTTCTTGTCTGACTGTAGATGGACAAATGAAAAGAAATTATGGATTGATTGTCATATTGACCTTTTTGGGGAAGCCAATAATTTAACAATGCCTGATATTTATTTAGTCCTTGTAAATCGGAACACTAATGAGAAGATACGAATTGATGGATCAATAACTCAGCAAGCTGATCTAGGCTTTCGGTACTCCAGCTATATTGATCTTCCTTATTTAGATCTTTCTCAAAACCATTGGGATCTAGTTTCAATACTGGAATGGGAAAATGCTTTCTATAATAAAAGAGTGGGCCATTTCAAAAATGAAATTAACATTGGGATAAATATTGTAAATAATCGGGTCATTACTCCCTATTTTACGAAAGCGGGAAGTAACCTTAGCTTTAAAGTAGGAAGGTTTATTACAGAGCATGAGGAATTGGAAAAATACGAAAGTGAAATCCAAGCTTAATCCAATGAGAAGTGTCTCCATTGTATAGGAGAATAACCATGCACAATTATTTTAAAAAAAAATTTAATAACTTTGTTTATAGAGGAATTCGTTCAAAGGGTTTCCGTTTCTTTTATAGAATTTTCCATTTATTTAAGGTGAAGCCAAATAGAATCCTTTTTGCTTCTGATAGTCACTCGAATTTAGATGGTAACTTTAAATTTATCTATTCTGAGTTGATTAAGCGGGATTCTCAATTAGACATAAGGTTTATGTTAAAGAGTAGCATTGGAACCAAAAAAACCATAAAAGAATTAGTATTGCTTGCCTATTATATCGCTACGGCGAGATTTATAATAATTGATGATTTCTATCCGATGATTTATCCATTGAAAATAAGGTCAGGTGCAGATTTAATTCAAGTATGGCATGCAGTTGGAGCTTTTAAAAAGTTCGGCTTTAGTAGGTCAGAACTTCCAGGGAATCAGCTGTACACCTCCCTATATCATAAAAATTATACAAAAGTAGTAGTTAGTTCTCAAAGCGTTGTAAAGCATTATGCAGAGGGTTTTGGAATAAGTAAGGATAAAATTTATCCAATAGGTATTCCTAGAACTGATGTATTTTTTGATGAACAATATAAACATTTAAAGCGGAAAGAATTATTGAACAGATATCCTTATATAAAAAATAAAAAGGTAATCCTCTTTGCTCCAACTTTCAGAGGAAATGGACAAAATTCTGCATACTATCCGTTTGAACAATTGGACTTAAAATTACTTTATGAAAAATTAAATAGTGAGTATATTTTTTTCTTTAAGCTACACCCTTTTATAACGACAAAAATAGATATTCCAGCTCAATATCAAGATTTCTTTTTTGATCATTTTAAACAAGATATAAATGAACTACTCTTCATAACGGATATTTTAATAACTGACTATTCATCCGTTTGTTTTGAATTTGCATTGTTTGATAAGCCCATGATGTTTTATGCATTTGATTTAGGGGAATATAAATACCAAAGGGACTTCTACTTCGATTACCACTCATTTATACCAGGAAACATGGTACGAACGATGGATGAAATGGTTGAAAAGATAATTCATGGGGACTTTTCCAAAGAGAAAATTAAGGATTTTGTCGATTATTTTTATGATTATAAAGATGGGCTTTCGAGTAAAAGATTTGTTGAGCAGCTAATAATACAAAAACTTTAAGATAGCTTAATAAACTTTTAACAATTATCCTTTAAAATAAAAAGTATCATGAGGATATTGCTTTATTGAGCACATAATATCCAGCAAAGTTTTTGATATATCAAACTAAGGGGTTTTATTGTAAGGAAATATCAAATGGTGTCGGGATATATCGTTATTCTTCTTTTGTAAATGGGAAGAAGAGGTGATACAGTTATTAGTAAGAACACGGTTTAATCGTGAAAAAACTATAATATTATCTAAAACGCATCCCGTAACTTCTTAGATCTTTTATATCAGGTTTTCATTTACCCACTTAAAAAGGAGGATAAATATGAGAATAAGAGTTGTTAATTCAATTACTGATATAAATGGGGATCAAATGCCTTATGATATGATAGGAAAAGAATATGATGTTAATAAGGAAGATTTGAGAGGTGTTTGGGTTAAAGAAGGAAAGCTAGATGTACTTGTGCATTTTGATGAAATGGAAATAATAGAACTTAATGATCCTTTATCTAATGTACTTGGCCACTATCTAAAAAGTATTTCCAAAAGTAAATTTCAAGAAGATCTCAGGAGTATGGGGTGTAATCATTTACTCTAATGGAAAAATAAAAAACTGCGGGTGATTGTTAACCGCAGTTTTTTATTACTTAATTAAGTGGGACAGGAGTTTTATAAATACGATAAAATCTCTTTCCTGAAGCTCCTGTTACAACCCCTACTAATAGTGATTTCTTACCTGTGTCTGGGTTAGTGTATAAGAAAACACCTTCGGGCTCACGAAAGTTTGATTCGTGCTTCATAGTGTCTATTCCTACTGTTTCATGAATTTGTGTCATCAATTTACCAGTTGAAATATTAAATATACTAACATAATCCTTATATCGTTCCTCATTTGTATCCCCAGTACGCCAATATAAATAATTATTTTCTAGTGAAAAGCCTTGTAAATAATAAAGTTCTTTTGAAATTGATAGGGTGTGGAGTTTGTGATTGTCACCTTTGAGGACATCGTCTAGGTTATATATATCTATTTTAGTTTTATCTCCTTGCCTTTGCCTTACAGCAAGCCGTCTATTAGCATTATCAATTGTTGTAGCTACTTGGACTGAAGATGAGGTATTTATTAACTTAGAATACCTTTTTAGGTCACTTGAAGAAGGTGTATAGGTTGCCCCAGCCTTATACTTAAATCGAACAAGGTCATGACCTTTGGAAACTCCCTTCTTATTTACTTGGTCATACGAACTCCAAATATACACACCCTTGCTATTAACCTCTACCCCAATATTTGTACCGTGGCCACCATATTTAAGGGTCATTTTGTCAAGCATGCGCCCGTCCAACGTACACCTTGTAATGACATATGATTCTGCAACATTTTGGGTTGTACTACTTTTAGCTTGTGCAACATAAATGTTTTTGTTTGTCTCATCGATTGCGAAGGATTGCATAACAGTGTGATCTGCTAGCTCAAGTTTGGCAAATAAATTATCCTTCTTTTTTTTTGCAGTAGATGAGTCAGTAGAATCTCCGAAATCATGACTAAAATAAAAAAAGGCACCTAA
Source organism: Neobacillus jeddahensis (assembly GCF_000612625.1). Taxonomy (GTDB): domain Bacteria; phylum Bacillota; class Bacilli; order Bacillales; family Cytobacillaceae; genus Neobacillus; species Neobacillus jeddahensis. Next base: position 36,758 of record NZ_CCAS010000029.1, on the reverse strand, counting down.
TAATATGATTAATTCGAAAATATATAACCAATTTCTCCCTTTTTTCTTTTTCAATTTGGTGTCAAACCTACTTAATGATGTCATAAATAACCCTTCTTTCTATTCAACTCAACTCCAGTTTTTATATCAACTGGTTAGTTTGATGAACATAGGGTTATTATACTTAGATTGTAGGAGAAGGCAAATAATATAACCATAAATGAACCTTTTGTAATATATATTTATAATAAAGGTAATTTTCTGTTAAATTCTTGTTAGGATATTTTTTATGGTAATATGGGATGAAAAGACATTTAAAAAAGATAATATGAGTAACATTATAGGATTAAGAAATATTAATTTTTCTAGAATGATTATCATTATTCGCACTTATAGTAAGGAGAAAATATGAGCAGTTCAGTTACTTTCAAGGGTGTAACAAAAAAATATAAAATGTATAAAAAGACGTCTGATAAACTGTTGGATTTGATTATACCTAATGGTTATGGAAAGGACTTTTATGCATTACAAAATATAAGCTTTGAGGCAGACAAAGGCGATGTCATAGGAATAATTGGAGTGAACGGAGCAGGAAAGTCCACCATGTCCAATATAATTTCAGGGGTGATTCCACCGACTCTAGGAACGCTCCAAATAAATGGTGAAGTTGCTCTCATTTCAATTGGGGCTGGACTAAATAACCAACTTACCGGTAGAGAGAATATTGAATTAAAGTGCCTAATGCTTGGATTTTCAAAACAAAAGATTCAAGAATTAATGCCCGATATCATTGAATTTGCTGATATCGGTGATTTCATCGATCAGCCTGTTAAAAAGTACTCAAGTGGAATGAAATCCCGACTAGGATTTGCAATCTCCGTTAATATTGACCCAGATATATTGGTCATTGACGAGGCATTGTCTGTAGGGGATAAAACTTTTTATCAAAAATGCCTAGATAAAATGAACAACTTTAAAGAAAAAGGGAAGACCATTTTCTTTATCAGCCACTCGATTGGTCAGGTAAAAGACTTTTGTGAAAAAGCGTTATGGCTGGAGGCTGGGGGAGTCAAGGCGTACGGCCCCGTGGAAGAAGTGATTCCACAATACGAAAAATTCATCAAAGAATACAACAAAATGTCTAAAGAAGAAAAGAAACAGTTTAACCAAAGGGTGAATGAAAAAAGAAGCCGCAAACAGGTTAAAGAAGAACCCAATAATAGCAGCACTCAACAAGTGAGCGAAGAACCCAAAAATAGAGACGCCCAACAGGTGAGCAAAGAACCCAAAAATCAAAACGCCCAACAGGTGAGCGAAGAAATCAATCATAGCGATCTTACGAGGACCTCATCACGGAAAAAGCCGAAAGCGAAAAAAGGGATCGTAGTAAAGTCCCTATTAGTCGTCTTCCTACTTTTGGCTTCAACCGTTGTATATTTAAAATGGCCGCATGTGATGAACTATTTTCAAGCTGACAAAAAGGTCCATGGCACGAATGCAGAGGACGGGAAAACAGCGAAGGACACGAAGAAGAAGGACAAACCAGTTGTCGCAGAGGTCGAGCAGAAGGATGTTCGTTACGTCAATTTGATCTCAGGATTCGTGAGGGACATGCCTGACCTAGCATCGAGCACGAAGATAACCATGATGTACTTTGGAGATCCGATTACCGTGGAGCAGACCGTAAAAGATCCAGTACAAGACTTTAATTGGCTGCAATTCACGTTAGCGAATGGACAAAAGGGCTGGATTAGCGAACGACTCGTCTCCGAAGTGGTGACACAACCGAATCAGGATGACATCGTAACGGGAGTTGGCCAATTGGTAGATGATGCCCAGTTAGCGGGGACATTGTCATTATTCGGCAAAACAAAAGAAGAGGTCGACACTGAGAACAATAGTGAATCGACCTTGGTCTCCTATAATAACGATGGTAAGGTTGACAAGATCAATCTAACTTTAGAGGGTGTAACAACGGACGAACTCGTTGGCCAATTGGGAGAACCGATTCTGCAAGAAGATGAAAAGGCCTATATGTATCATGGAAAAGGTTATGACTTTATCTTTTACGCGGGTAACGGGACCAGTTTTAATCTTGTGACCGTGAGAGCCCATTCGTAGCCTTTAACAAAAATGACCCTGGTTCCTAGAACCAAGGTCATTTTTGTTAAAGGCTATCTTATTTAGTTAATTCAAGCTGAGTCTTTAATTCTGTTTGAATTCGCTGTTTTTCTTCGGCAGAAACTAGTCCATAATAAATCCCATCGATCTTTGTTCCAGTTTCTTTGATTTCCATCTGTTGGATATTACTTCCGGCCTCTTTGTAATTCTTTTGAATGTTCACTAAGTCATCATAGGTTAAATTGGTTTTGACATTATTCCCGAGAGCAGAAAAAATATCAGAGAAATTCGCTAGGCTTGAAACGCTAGCCCCTTCTTTAATAACCCCTTGGATAATTTGACGTTGCCTTGTTTGACGGCCGAAATCGCCTCGAGGATCCTGTTTTCTCATTCTTGTGTAGGCTAAAGCTTCCGTACCATCTAGCTCCAATTGCCCTTTAGCAAAATGAATTTTATCTTGGGTAAAGTCAATATCATTTTGGACGGTGATTCCGCCAACTGCATCCACAATATCCTTAAAGCCTTCCATATTTACCTTCATATAATAATCGATCGGGATATCAAGGAAATTTTCAACTGTATTCATGGACATTTCAACGCCGCCAAAGGCATAAGCATGGTTGATTTTGTCATCCTTTCCTTTACCGACAATTTCAGTGCGTGTATCACGTGGAATGCTGAGCATTTTCACTGATTTATTGTTCGGATTGACCGCAAGAACAATCATCGTATCGGAACGGCCCCGATCTCCTTTTCGTTCATCCACGCCAAGCATCAAAACGGTAAAAGGATTTTTCTCTTTAAATTCGACAGGTTCCTCACGTTTTTCAGATTGTGTTCGTTCAATTGGTTCATGCATGGTTGTAACAGCGTTTTTAAACGATTTATAAACAGTGTATGCGTATCCTAATCCTCCAATTAACAGGACAAGAAGAATTATGCCGGTCACTTTTAGCCACTTTCTCTTCTTCTTAGTTTCTGACTTCATTCGATTAAACCTCCAAAAATTTTACAAATTTTTCACGTGCCAATAAATAGAGTAACAAAAAAATAGGAAATTGGATATGAAAAAGAAAAGGAAATTATGTAAATGTGCTTACGTATTTTATTCTGCATATTCCCCACAATGCTTATTCAATGGAAGCAACTCCGGTTGTGAGCGAATCAAGAATGCCCTAGATTCATGGTTCGTCCTTATATCAGCGTGTAGATGGCGGTAATGAAAATCATAAATTGAATAATTTTACATTATTAGAAAAGTTTACATAGGACAAAAATGTAAAAAAATGTTAACATAAAAGAGTCCGAATTTTCTCTGCAAATTATAGTAGTATAAATTTTATAAAAAGGGAGAGGAAGGCCATGAGAAATAGTCGGCCATATATGTCACCAAACGCAGCGTTGTGCTGGTCGATGTTGTTACCGGGCTTTGGCCAGCTCTATAACAAGGATTATTTTCTCGGAATAACGCTGTTAGCCTTAGAGATCATCATCAATTTACATGCACACTTAAACCTAGTCCTATTCGATTCCTTCAATGGCGACGTGTTCGCCAGTCATCATTCCATTAATTACAGCTGGGGACTGTTCTACCCGGCCCTGTACGGCTATGCCATGTGGCAGGCTTATAATGCCGCTAAAGCCAATAACCGCAAGCTCATCGGTGAACCGGTCGCCACCAGAACCTATCTGTCCGGATTCTTCATAGGCATCGTCCTTGGCATGGATCTAGGTCTGTTCCTTCATGACCAACCTTGGTTCAAAAAGATAGCATTTCTCGACTACCCCGTCTTCAACGGCCTTCTATTCGGGTTAGCCCTGGGATTCTTAGGCCACTTTTTAGAAAAAAACGTATACAGAAAACACAAAAAAACAATCGAACTGGACAGAACGGTTGAAAAAAACTAAGCAAACGCTATAACCGTACATAGCCTTTTTGGGGAAAATGAACCTAGGCTAGAACCATTCCCGTCTAGGATACCATTCCCACTCTCAACCAAGCTTGCCGCCCTGTTCATCGCATTTTACTTGTCAGTTTCAAGCTAGCCGTCAGGATACCGAATCCGAAGAAAGCTAACTCGTCTTCAGTAAAGCATAGAAAAAGCCAGCGGCAGCTCGTTGCCCTTTTTATCGGAACTCCCTCCACACATCGATCCACCACGTCACTTCCTTTTCATTTTGGACAATCATACCCTTCCAGCCATCAGCCTTAAGATTATGTCGAATCCTCTACATTCACCACCTCCTTACTGTATAAGACTGTAACTAAGTATGGGCCGTTTCATTATTAGGAAGAAAGAACTGGTTCAGGGGTGCCTCTTGCGAATGTAGTTCCAAAGACGCCTGCCGCTAGTCATGACAATATGCCGCAAGAATGGGCAGAATTCGACCGATTTCATGAATATTACAAATATTACGAAGTGACTTATATTTACATTTGAAGCTAGTTCTAGTAAAATATGTAACTAGCAAACATAGGAGGAGGATTATGGAAATTGGAACGGATCGGAAACAAGAAAGACGCAAACCTTGTCGACTTTTCAGAAATAGTGAAAAAGGCCTATGAGAAGGGCGTCAACGAAACCGAAATAACCCTTGAAAAACTATTAGAAGACTTAAAAGAAGACTTACAACAACTAGTGATGTGCTAGAACGTTAAAATATATATCACAAGGCTATCAGACGGGTTCTTCATCTGATAGCTTTTTTTGGCCGATAGGAAAGGATAACTTTAAGGGCAACTACGCCTCTGTCTTTGCCCTTAGGGGTTCGCCAACCGGCGAGTTTTCTTTATCCTGTAATTTTTAGACGGTTCCTTCGTTTTTATGCCCCTTTTTAGTAACAGCTCTCCAGATTACTAACTTTTACAACTAAACAACAGTAAAAAAATAGGATACCATTAAGAGACAAAATCCTTTACACTTTTAGCAGGTGAATAAATTGGAAAAACATCCAGATTCTGCCCTTGCTGTCCTAGAACGGATCTCCGACGGCGTATTCAGCGTTAACTTGGAGGGGCAGCTAACCTATATCAACCAATCGGCACGAACGATTATGAAGATGGCGGAAACCGACCTGATCGGACAACCGCTTCACCACCACCTCGCTGGAGGCATCGTTCACACCATTACAAATAAAATCACGCAATCCCTTACCCAGCAAACCGACCTGCAATTCCAACTCGAGCACCACTCCGCCCAATGGCTGGATTGGCACGTTTATGCTGGTCCCGATGGCGTCACGGTGATCGTAAAAGACATCACCTCGAGAAAATTAGTCGAGCAAACCATCCACGATCAACATCAAAAATTAGAGCTCTTACATGAAGCATCCAATCACCTCATGAAACAAACACAGCCAAAAGAGCTGCTTGACGCTTTGTTTCATGAACTAGCCCAGTACTTGGACCTTGATGTTTACTTTAACTATATGTACGACCGCGACAGCGAAAAGATCCGATTAATGAATTATTGTGGCATCCCAGCTGATGTCGCCGAGGAAATCGAGTGGCTTGAGTTCGGCGAAGCTGCCTGTGGCTGTGTTGCCCGTGACCGTGAGCGGGTCGTCGTCGAGAATATTGACAGCAGCGACGACGAACGCGTCGAATTAGTCAAGGGATTTGGGGTCAGGGCCTATGCCTGTCATCCTTTATTGTCTTATGGTAAACTAATTGGCACCCTCTCATTCGGATCAAGAAAGCGAGCACGCTTTACCGAGGCTGAACTAGAACTAATCGAGACGATTTGTGAGCGAGTGGCGATCACCCTCGATCGGACCAGCCTCATTTCGGAATTAACCATAAAGAAAGAGGAAGCCGAGAAGGCCAATCACGCTAAATCCGAATTCCTGTCGATGATGAGCCATGAATTACGGACGCCGCTCCATTCCATCATCGGGTTTGCGCAAATTCTCGAAGATAACCAACGAGATCCGCTAACAAGCGGGCAACAGGACAAAGTCGCAAAACTCCTAAAAGCAGGCCGACATTTGTTGTCGCTGATCAATAATATTTTAGACATTGCCAAACTAAATCATGAAAAAACAATCGCCATGCTTGAACCGATTCAGATGGGTACGCTGGTATCGGAAACCATCAAAATGGTCAGGCCGCTAGCCTCCAGCAAACAAATTCATCTCTATTGGTCAGATGAATGGGACTCCAGCTGGACGGTTTGGGCCGATGCCACCAAGGTCACGCAAGTGCTCCTAAACCTACTCGGCAATGCCATCAAATATACTGAGCCGTACGGCGAAATTAGCGTCACCTGTCAGCTTCTTGATGACCAGATTAAAATTTGTGTCTGCGATAATGGCATTGGCATCGCCGCCGAGGAACAGGCCAACATTTTCACCCCCTTTTACCGGATCTTTAATCGTGAGATGAACATTGACGGGGCCGGGATGGGATTAACCATCGTTAAAAGCTTAGTGGACGAAATGAATGGGACTGTCGGGGTCGACAGTATCCCCGGGGAAGGAAGCCACTTTTGGTTTACCCTTCCATTAAAGAAGGTATAAAAAAAGAATTCAAACGAGCAGGAACGACGTTGACCGAGTTACGCAGCCAGGCTAGAGCCAAGCCCAGCAAAAAGGCAGCTCCGGACCTAGAACGAGGCCGCTGCTACTGCTCGCATCGAAAGGGAATGAGACATGGATCCGATCAAACTGATCCTAGTAGACGATAACGAAGACTCAATCGAAATCATGAAATACTTTATCAGCGACCAGCCCGACTTCGACATCGTCAGCTGGTGCGAAAACGGCGAAGAACTTGTCGAAGAGGTCATGGTCAAAAAACCTGATCTTGTTATCACTGATATCAATATGCCAAGGAAAAATGGCATCGAGGCCATCAAAGAATGCCGCTCCTTCTATCCTGACATGAACTTTATTTTTCTAACCGGCTATGATGATTTTGCCGTCGAGGCCTTCGAACTGGCCGCCGTCGACTATATCGTCAAACCAGTCGAAATGAAACGCTTCCTGCAGGCGATGGAAAAAGCAAAAAACATCATCGCGTTCGAACGGGAAAAAAACCAGCCAGCAACCGCCCAACAAGAGCGGAAGGTTCTGCCGTTACGCGAGGCCAACTGCATGCAGTACGTCCCACTCGACGATATTTACTTTATCGAGAAGGTCGGCAAGAAATGTCTGATCTATACGAAGCAACACATCTATGAAACAAACGAGACAATGGGACGAATCCTTGCCCGGCTCGACGAATCCTTTTGCCAGGTCCATCGCTCCAATATCATCAATCTCAAACGGGTCTCGCAAATCACACCACAAAACGAAACCTATATTGCGCAGTTTACCCATTACGACAAAACCGCCAGCATCTCAAAATTAAAAATACACGAAGTCCGCGAACGACTCCCGCTATAAAAAGCCAGCGCGCCAGAAGCGGAAATCAACAAACACTAAACAAAAAAAGCAGCCAAGTGGCTAAAACTCAACCTGGCTGCTCTTTCTATTTTCTTCACTCATTAATAATAAATTCAAATAATGATCTAACTGCTCGCTACAGGCAACCGCCTCGGGGGAGGAAATGCCATGCTTGGCTACTAATTCGGCCAAAGCCTGTCTATGTTGTTCAATCATCAGTAATAAATAAGTCATCTTCCTCACTCCTAGAAAAAGAAAGTTTTCACTATAATACCATTCTCCAAAGGGGAAATGTCGGGTTTAATCCTCAAATGGGACAAAATAGAGTCGAAATGAGGAATATACTGCCTGAAAAGCTCGAATAGATAAAATATACAGAAAGAGGATCGCCATGACCTATACCGGCCTATACGACATCAAACTCGTCATCCTAGCTTTTATCGTCGCCATCATCACCTCATTCGCAACTCTAAAAATCATCACCAGGATCGCTAGCGCCAAAGCCGCCGAAAAGAAAACCTGGGCACTCGCCGGCTCCTTTATCATGGCCCTAGGCATCTGGACCATGCACTTCATCGGTATGCTCAGCTACAACATCCACATGCTGACGCGCTATAACCTCGAGCTCACCATTGCCTCATTTATCATCGCCTTCCTGGGCCTTGCTTGTCTCTTTTTTACCCTGGTAAAAGAAAAACCGCAGATGTGGAGACAAGCACTAACGGTGGCCTTGATGGCAATCGCGATGGTCGGTATGCATCATCTAGGCATGAAATCGATGGAAACGGAAGATGGCTTTCAGTACAAAACGGTGCTGTTCTTCATTGCCGTGATCATGGCCCTGTCGGTGTCAGCCGGGATTTACTTTTTTGCCGTCTATATCATCAATACGACGGAAAAGAAAATAATGAAGAAAATCCTTGGTTCGACGTTTATCGGCTTTTGCATCACCAGTGTCCACTATATGGCGATAGAATCCGTTACTTTTACGGGAGGGCCGCCCCAAAACCACTATGTTGGCGATCTGACAACGATTCATCAACTAACGGTATCGACGAATATGCTGGCATATACACTTGGACTCGCGACGATTATTATCATCGTGACGATTATTGCCCTCACCTATTCAGAGCGATACGGGGTCGAGCAGAAGCTGCGTCTGACAGAACACGCCTACAAACAAGAGCTGGATAAGGTCCAGCAGGATGTCACCAATACCCTGAAACGGCAGCAGGGCTTGACGCTCAAATATGTGAAACAGGGCGAGCGTTATATCCATACGTTCGCAGAAGGGGCGTTGCTCTATAAACTAGGGCTGACCCCGGAGAAGTTAGTCGGGAAAGAACTGAGGGATGTCTTGCCCGCCGATCAGGCTGCCCGGAAGCTCGAAGCCTATCGGAAGGCGTGGGCAGGAGAAATCGCCGACTATGAAGCGAACTTAAATGGTGTCGATTATTATGTGATATTAAGTCCGATTATCGAGAACGGGCGTGTCACAGAGGTGATTGGTTCAGGCGTCGATGTCACCAATCAAAAGGAAAATGAGAAGCAGCTCCATGAATCGCATGCGCTCCGCCGCACAATCATCGATAATTTGCCGATTGCGATGATTGTGGTCGGTCATGATCGCAAAGTGGTGGCACTCAATCGCCCCTTTCATGACATGTTCCATCTTCACGGATCAATTAAGGACAGCATCGGGCAAGATGCCCTACAGTACTATGACTATTATAAAGATGGTGCCGAAGAGAAGAGGAAGGTAGCGCGCATTATTGAGAAACAGGAACCGGTTGTCGAGGAAATGGAATTAGTCGATGGGCGCTTTGTCAAACGCAGCTATTTTCCATTTTTCATGGATCAGGAGCTGCGCGGTCATTTATGGACATTTGAAGACATCACCGAGCGCAAACGGATGGAAGAGGCGAACCGGCGGGCGAAGGAAGTGGCGGAGCAGGCGAGTGACGCGAAGACCAGGTTCTTATCCCATATGAGTCATGAGCTGCGTACCCCCTTGAATAGCATTCTTGGGTTTTCACAATTGCTCGAGCTAGAGGAGACGCTCACGCCAAAGCAAGCAAAGTTCGTCAAGGTCATTCAAAATAGCGGTCACCATTTGCTGACGCTGATTACCGATATCCTCGACCTATCGCGGATTGAAGCGGGAAAACTAAAGATGTGCCAAGAACTGGTCATCATTAATCCGCTGATTGAGGAATGCCTGCAAATTGTCGCCCCGATTGCTGCCAAAGAAGCCATCGAGATCCGTAATGACTGCCAGCAACAAGACGATATTGTCGTCAGCGCCGATCCGAAACGGCTCAAACAAATTCTCTTAAACCTGTTGGATAATGCCATCAAATATAATCGTGAGCGCGGGACGGTGACGGTTCGAGCCGAGCGCAGAGATGGGAACCTGCTCGTCCATATCATCGATAATGGGGTTGGCATCCCCTTAGTGGAACAAGCGCGCATTTTTGAACCATTCTATCGCGTCGGGGCAGTCGCGAAGGACGGCGCGGGGATTGGCCTGCCGCTCGCCCTGCAGCTGATTCAAGCCATGGGCGGGACGATGGATGTGGCGAGTAAGGAAGGGATAGGCAGTGATTTTTGGATCAGCCTGCCGCTTGTGACGGATACGAATGTCATCGCTGGGGATCAGCGAGAAGGAAGGGATCAGCCTTCACTTCAAGATGCCAACTTTACGATCTTATATATAGAAGATAATGCCTTGAACCTACAGCTGGTGGCTGAAATCCTCGGCTCGATTGATGGGATTGGCCTCCTCACAGAGATGAAGGGGCGTGATGGACTAGCCGTCGCAACCGAGCGGCAGCCTGATGTGATTCTGCTCGATATCAATCTGCCTGATCTGAATGGAATGGAAGTCGTTGCGCGCTTAAAAGCCGATTCCCGCACCAAAGCGATTCCTGTTGTTGCGGTCAGCGCCAACGCCATGCCCGAACAGATCGAGCATGCGCTAGCGAAGGGGTTCGCAGACTATGTCAGCAAACCGATCGACGTGCCAGCGTTTTTACATGTGATCATGAAGTACCTTTAAATGATCACCGAACTGGGCTTGGTAGAAACCCGAGCAAGTTTGGCGGGAATCCTCCAAGATCTGGCGGAATTCCCGAAGAGTTTGGTGGAATCCCCCTTGGTTATTAGGCGGAATTTTCACAAAAATCACTTCCGCCATCGATGTTCGAAATGGCATAAAATAGTGAAAATAGTCGCGAAAGGTCGAATTTATGTCGTATTCTGTCATTTTCCCTGTATGACAGGTACTCATTTCGACATTTCCTGTGTCTTTCGGCATAGACAGTCAACAGGATAAAAGTTACTATGGATATACAGTAAATTACCAAAGTTTGAAAAGTCATACAGAAATGGTGGGATGAACATGAGCGTCGAGCGTCTAAGTACCATGCTGATCCAAAAAATAGAACACGTCTATCAGCCGATCTGGAGTGCAGACTCCTTGACCGTATTCGGGTACGAAGCACTCGTGCGCTTTCCCATCAACTACTATGAAGGAAGCATCGAACGTGTCTTCGAATGGGCCAGAACCGAGGGGACGTTTTACGACCTCGATACCCGATCGATCACAGAAGCGATCGCCCGCTTCTCCGAACAGCACTGGGATAACGAGTTATTATTTCTCAATGTCTATCCATCAACCCTAATCCATATGCAATTTCCTGCCTTTTTGGGAACACTACTAAATACATTTCCAGATATCCGCGGTAAAGTCGTGCTCGAATTAAGTGAAGCCATCGAGGAAGACTATTGCTGGGAGCTGCCCATCATCAAGGAAAGAATCGCCTACATAAAAGAAATGGGCTTTCTCGTCGCCCTCGATGATGTCGGCAAAGGCGGATCAGGCTTACAAAGGATAATCGAATTTTCTCCTGATTATTTAAAATTGGATCGTTACTTCTCGATGGAATTATCCAGCTCAATCGAAAAACAACAAATGCTAGCGCTCTTCCTGACATACGCCACCAACAAGATGGTCGTCATCTTAGAAGGACTCGAGGAAGACATCGATTTACAGCAAGCACAAACCCTAATGGTCCCGCTCGTTCAGGGCTATCTGTTAGGAAGACCACAGAAATTGACAACACAGAAGACAATTCGTGAAGTGAAACCGACCGATCCAAACGGACGACTGCATCAGTAGAATCCGCCCAGAACGGATCAACGAGTGGGATTCACGATAACTTGAAGTGGTACATATCAAGTAAAGTAAAGCGAGTTGGTCATGATGAACCTTAAAGTGGTGATTGCCGACGATGATCTGTCGTCGAAAACCCTGCTGACCCATTATATTGAGCTCTTACCTGAATATGAAGTGACAGGCGAGGCAGCCAACGGGGAGGAGCTGATTCAGCTCGTCAAGCAGGAACGGCCGCAGATTGTCCTCGTTGATATCAATATGCCCGGCGTGAACGGAGTCGACGCCGCCAAAACCTGCAAGACCCTAGATCCGTGCCTCCAGGTCATCTTCACGACAGGCTACGATGAATTTGCCGTCGAGGCCTTTAATCTCGCAGCGGTCGATTATATCGTCAAACCGATTGCCAAGGTCCGCTTGTTTATTGCCTTAGAAAAAGCAAAAGTTGCCCTGCAGGTCCAGAAAAGAATGGCCGCTAAGCAGCGTTCGCAACTGTTAACGAAACTAGCGATCAAGTCCAATCTGACGGTGGTATATGTCAATATAGATGATATTCTCTATGTCGAAAAAGAAGGACGGAAATCGATCATTTATCTCGAACAGGAGCGGATTGAAACGATGGATTCGCTCCAGGAGATTGAGAAGCGCTTACCGCCCACCTTTTACCGCACCCATCGCTCCTATGTCGTCAATCTACGTAAAATTGTTAAAATTGATTCGTTTGGAGAAACCTATTTGGCTCATTTTGCGCATTCGAGCAGGAAGGCGCATATTTCAAAGCTACAGATTAATACAGTGTATCAATTAATGGGGAAACCATAAGGTGGTATCCTCTTTTTTGTGGAGCCATTCATCCTCTGTCAAGATATTGTAATAACTGGAAATCAACAACTTCCTCTTCAAATTTCTTACAAATAGGTGTTTAATAGAGGTATTGACAGAAATTTAGATTAAATTTTACAAAATAGGAAAAGAACCGACAAATAGTGATATAATAGAATATGTTTTGTATTTACGATTTTAGGAGGACGAAATGGAAGAGACAATTAGTTTAAAAGAGTTGTTAGAGACCTTAAAAAAACGATTGCTGCTAATCGTATCAATAACTGTTGTTGCTGCATTAATCAGTGGAATCATCAGCTTTTACTTTTTAACCCCAACCTATCAGGCATCTACGCAAATACTTGTCAATCAAACGAAGAATGACCAATCAGCTTACAATCCGAGTGAAGTGCAAACCAATCTACAATTAATTAATACCTATAATGTGATTATCACAAGCCCGGCGATTTTAGATATCGTAGCGAAAGAGCTTGATTTAAACATGACGGCAGCCCAACTTAAAGGAAAGATTACTGTTGGAAGTGAAAAAGACTCGCAAGTCGTCAACTTGTCTGTTCAGGACGAAGATGCCAAAGTGGCTGCGCAAATTGCCAACAAAACAGCAGAAGTGTTTAAGAAGGAAATTACCACTATCATGAATATCGATAATGTCAGCGTTTTGGCGAAAGCGGATGTATCCGACAATCCAGCACCGATTAAACCGAGACCATTATTAAATGTCGCGATTGCGATGGTAGTGGGCTTAATGGCAGGGGTCGGAATTGCCTTTTTACTAGAATACTTTAATAGTACAATCAAGAACGAACAAGACGTCGAAAAAATCTTAGGTCTGCCAATCTTAGGAGTGATTGCTACGATTGATGACCAACAGATGGAACAATTGACAGCGAGACGCGCCGCAAGAAAAACACAGGTAAGAGGTGAGACACTTGGCTCGTAAGTGGAAGAAGAATGTCGGAAGTAATGATAGTAGACGAAAATTAATCACGGCGCTCGCGCCAAAGTCACCGATTTCGGAGCAATACCGAACGATCAGAACGAATATCCAATTCTCGTCGATTGATGAAGAAATCAGAGTCATCATGATCACTTCATCTGGTCCAGGAGAAGGAAAATCGACAACTGCTGCCAATCTAGCCGTGACGTTTGCCCAACTCGGGAAGAAAGTCCTATTAGTGGACGCCGATCTTCGCAAACCAACTGTTCATCATACGTTTGCTGCGAATAATCTCGTTGGCTTGACAACGGTACTGACAAAGCAGAAACCATTAGATAAAGCCATCATCGACACTGATGAGCAGGATTTATATGTGTTACCGAGTGGGCCGATTCCACCGAATCCAGCAGAATTATTGAGTTCGAAATCAATGGAACAGTTTATGGAAGAAGCGAGAGCGCATTTTGATTACATCATCTTTGATACACCACCATTGTTAGCGGTAGCCGATCCACAGATTATTGCCAAGCAATGTGATGGCACGATTCTCGTCGTGTACAGTGAGCGAACGGAAATTGAGCAATCGAAAAAGGCGAAGGAATTGCTCGAAAATTCGCAAAGCAAGCTACTTGGTGTCGTATTAAACCATAAAGAGCTGAAAAACAGCGATTATTACTACTACTATGGGACTAAATAATTAAAATTCGACAAAATACGTCCCTTTACTGGGTCTTTCGACGGTGGTAGTATGGTAGTATTAACATATTTTTGGAAGTCAGGTGTGTGCGAATGATTGATGTACATTGTCACATCTTGCCCGGTGTTGATGACGGGGCAAGGGATATGTCGGAAAGTATCGAAATGGCGAAGAAGGCTGTCGAACAAGGCATTCATACGATCGTAGCTACCCCTCATCACTTGAACAACCAGTATGAAAATGCGAAGGAAACCATTTTACCGAGAGTCATAGAGTTAAATCAAGCCTTACAGGCTGAAAAAATCGACCTGAAGATCCTGGCTGGTCAAGAAACGCGCATCTATGGCGAAATGGTCGAAGGTTTTGAAAAAGGCGAGATTCAACCGATCAATGGGACGAACTATGTATTGGTTGAATTTTCGTCGAGCCAGGTGCCGCGCTACACGGAAAAGCTGTTTTATGATCTGCAGATGAAGGGGCTTATCCCGGTGATTGTTCATCCGGAACGGAACCAACAATTGATTGAACAGCCTGATCTCCTCTATCAATTTGTGAAAAAGGGAGCATTAACGCAGGTGACGGCAGCGAGTATTTGCGGTGATTTTGGTAAGAAGATTAAGAAGTTTTCGTTGCAGTTAGTGGAAGCGAATCTGACTCATTTTATTGCTTCGGATGCCCACAATACCCGAAACCGAACGTTTAAGTTACGTGAAGCGTTTGATGTGATTCAATCGACGTATGGCGAGGATATGGTGTATTTGTTTGATGACAATGCCGCCTTAGTGATTGAGGGTAGTAATGTCTATAAGGAAGTACCAGAACGGATTAAGAAGAAGAAGTTGTTTAAAATCTTTTAACCGAGTAACTTTATTGGGATTATAGGATATTTAAAAAACTTTCAGGCAACTGCCTGAACGGCGAGGTTCCCTGTCCGTTATCCATGGGGGCACTCGATCATGCTGTGGGGCCTAGTTCAGTTTGGCCCTTAGACGCATGTCGTCAAGAGCATGGTGTGAGGGAGGGTTCGATGCCCATTTAAAATATTAATAAATATCTAATGAAAGAACAGGTGCCAACACATGTATTTCCATTAGATATTTATTTTTTTGGCCGATAGGAAAGTATACTTTCCTATCAGGCATAAGTGCAACTGCGCTTCTGTCATCGCCCTTAGGGGCTCGCCAATCGGTGAGTTTTCTTTAAGATGATATGTAGCTAAGTGAAAGAGAAGAGGAGGAAACGTATTTTGAAAAGAGTCAGAAAAGCGATCATCCCGGCGGCAGGGTTGGGGACAAGATTTTTACCTGCAACAAAGGCAATGCCAAAGGAAATGCTTCCGATTGTCGATAAGCCAACGATTCAATACATAGTCGAAGAGGCTGTCGCAGCAGGGATTGAAGATATTATTATTGTAACAGGTAAAGGAAAACGGGCGATTGAGGATCATTTCGATATGGCGATGGAGCTCGAGGAAAACTTAATTGAAAAAGAAAAGTTCGAAATACTAGAAAAGGTCCGCTACGCTACCAATCTAGCAGATATCCATTATATCCGCCAAAAGGAACCGAAAGGACTGGGACATGCGGTGTGGTGTGCACGGAACTTTATCGGGAATGAACCATTTGCGGTCCTGTTAGGGGATGACATTGTTCAAAGTGAGACACCGTGCTTACGACAGCTGATTCAGCAATATGAAGATACATTCTCTTCTGTGATTGGTGTTCAAACGGTGCCGGAGAATGAGACGCATCGGTATGGGATTATTGATCCGTCCTCACAGGATGGACGATTATATCAGGTGAATAACTTTGTTGAAAAGCCCAAGCCAGGTACGGCACCTTCGAATCTAGCGATTATGGGCCGCTATATTCTAACTCCTGAGATTTTCATGTTCCTGGATCAGCAGGAAAAAGGAGCCGGTGGCGAAATTCAATTGACGGATGCGATTCAGAAATTGAATCAGATTCAACGCGTGTTTGCTTATGATTTTGAGGGAAAACGATATGATGTTGGCGAGAAGTTTGGGTTTGTGAAGACAACCGTTGAATTCGCTTTGCAGCACGAGGACCTTCATGATGAGATGATTGATTACTTAAAAGAACTAGTTTTAAGTTTAGAAAAAGAAAAAGTCATGTTATAGAGAGAGAAGGAAGGGGTCGCGGTTGCCGGATATAGCGAATCAGGATGTTTCCTATGTAGAGAAACATCCAAACAGTGTATACGTAAATGATAGTAAGCCATATTTACTGATGAAAAGAGTAATCGATATCATCGGTTCGGCCTGTGGGATTATTCTATTGAGTTTTCTATTTGTGATCATTGCGATCTTAATAAAGGTAGAAGATCCGAAGGGAACGGTCTTCTTTAGTCAAAAACGTGTCGGACTAAATGGGAAAGAATTTAAGATGTATAAGTTCCGCTCGATGGTATCGAATGCCGAGGAAAAATTACAGGAACTGTTGAAGCATAATGAAGTATCTGGTGCGATGTTTAAAATGAAAGAAGATCCCCGGATCACTCAAGTAGGGAAGTTTATTCGGAAAACAAGTATTGATGAACTGCCGCAGCTGTTTAATGTGTTAAAAGGGGAAATGAGTCTGGTGGGACCACGGCCACCTTTACCAAGAGAAGTAGCGGTTTACTCAGACCATGATAAGAAGAGATTATTGGTGGCGCCGGGCTGTACGGGGCTTTGGCAGGTAAGTGGGAGAAATAGCCTGGGGTTTGAAGAGATGGTCGAATTGGATCTTCAATATATCCATAACCGATCTTTATTATATGATATAAAAATTATTTTCAAAACGGTCCTAGTGTTATTTGGATCAAAAGATGCTTATTAAGAAAGAGGTCCTCAACATGATGAATAATGACTCGAAAATATATGTGGCTGGCCACCGCGGTCTTGTTGGTTCAGCGATTGTTAGGAAGCTAGAAGAAAAAGGCTATACGAACTTAGTGTATCGGACAAGTAAAGAGCTAGACTTACGCGATAAAAATGCTGTTGACCAATTCTTTGCAGAAGAAAAACCGGAGTTTGTCTTTCTAGCTGCGGCCAAGGTTGGAGGAATTGTGGCAAACAATGAATATCCCGCTGACTTTATCCGCGATAATCTCTTAATCCAAACAAATATCATTGATGCAGCTTATCGTAATGGCGTGAAAAAGCTATTGTTCCTTGGAAGTACTTGTATCTATCCTAAAATGGCACCACAGCCATTAAAAGAAGAGTATCTATTAACTGGTGAATTGGAACCTACGAATGATGCCTATGCAATTGCCAAAATTGCAGGTATCAAAATGTGTCAATCGTATAATCGTCAATATGGGACAGAATATATCTCAGTGATGCCAACGAATTTATATGGCGAAAATGATAATTATGATTTGCATACTTCACATGTGTTGCCTGCATTAATGCGTAAGTTCCATGAAGCGAAGGAAAATAACGCGCCGTTTGTAGAGGTGTGGGGAACTGGAACTCCTCTAAGGGAATTCTTATATTCAGATGACCTGGCTGACGCGTGTGTCTACTTAATCAATACCTACTCTGGCAATGAAATTGTCAATATCGGCGTCGGTGAGGACCTTCCGATTAAAGAATTAGCTGAAAAAATTAAAGATGTAGTTGGGTTCAAAGGTGAGATTCAATTTGATACAACAAAACCAGACGGAACACCAAGAAAATTAGTCGATGTAACGAAGCTTAATTCTTTAGGCTGGAAAGCGACTACTTCATTAGAAGAAGGCTTGAAGAAGGCGTATCAGTGGTTTTTAGAGAACGAACTAGCAAAAGTAAACTAATACTTATTTTGGAGGGCAACATGAAAAAGGCATTAATAACAGGTGTAACGGGACAAGACGGATCTTACTTAGCAGAGTTTTTACTAGAAAAAGGCTATGAAGTACACGGAATGATTCGTCGTAGCTCTTCCTATAACCAAGAGCGTTTAGAGGATCTTCTGACAGAAGAAGAGGCAAATGCTTTGTTAAACAATCAAAACTTCCATCTTCATTATGGGGATGTTACAGATGCACTAAATGTGACACGGATTATCGGTGAAATTCAACCAGATGAAATCTATAACCTAGCTGCACAATCACATGTACGTGTA
Source organism: Neobacillus jeddahensis (assembly GCF_000612625.1). Classification (GTDB taxonomy): domain Bacteria; phylum Bacillota; class Bacilli; order Bacillales; family Cytobacillaceae; genus Neobacillus; species Neobacillus jeddahensis. The sequence continues at coordinate 18,510 of NZ_CCAS010000029.1, read as the reverse complement.
TCGTTTGATATGCCAGGATATACATTAGATGTTGATGCAAAAGGAACATTAAATATCCTTGAAGCGGTTCGGATTTTAGGATTAACGGAGAAAACTCGTGTCTATCAAGCTTCCACTTCTGAACTATTCGGTAAAGTTCAAGAAGTTCCGCAAAAGGAAACCACTCCATTTTATCCTCGTTCTCCATATGGTGTTGCAAAGATCTATGGTTTCTGGATTACCAAGAACTACCGTGAGTCTTATAATATGTTCGCTGTTAACGGTATTTTGTTTAATCATGAATCAGAGCGACGTGGTGAAACTTTTGTCACACGTAAAATTACGCTTGCTGCTGCTCGGATTGCGCAAGGTAAACAAAAGAAATTATCGTTAGGCAACCTTGATTCCCTTCGTGACTGGGGGTATGCAAAGGATTATGTCGAGTGTATGTGGTTGATACTTCAACATGATAAGCCAGAGGATTTTGTTATTGCGACTGGTGAAATGCATACTGTTCGTGAGTTTGTAGATTTGGCGTTTAAACATGTAGATATTGAAGTTGAATGGACAGGACAAGGTATTGAAGAGAAAGGTATTAATAAAGCAACAGGTGAAGTCATAGTTGAGGTTGACCCTAAATTTTTCCGGCCAGCTGAAGTAGAACAATTATTAGGAGATCCAACAAAGTCAAAAACGTTACTTGGTTGGAACCCAACAAAAACTTCATTTGAAGAATTGGTAAAGATAATGGTTATTCACGATATGGAGAAAGTTTTTAAAGAAGTTAGAGTCAAAAAGATGTTTGATTAATTCAAAATGCAGGTAACTAGAAATGCTTACCTGCATTTTTATTATCAAATATTTAACTATAGATGAGACAAGAATAACTTTCTTGTCTCATCTATAGTTAAATTATATAACTCAAAGGAATAAGGGTGAAAACATGAAAAAAGACAACATATTAATAGTTCATAACTATTACCAAATTCCTGGGGGTGAAGATACTGTAGTAGTAAATGAAAAAAGTCTATTAATTGAAAATGGACATAATGTTTATTTATATACTAGACATAATGATGAAATAAAAGTAAAGAATACATTAAGAAAAATATTACTTCCTTTTGAAACGGTATTTTCTATAAAAACATATAGAGATATTAAAAGAATTATTAAAGAGAAAAGAATAGACGTCGTTCATATCCATAATACATTACCACTTATTAGTCCATCTGTGTATTACGCTGCTAAAAAATGCAAAGTTAGGGTCATACAAACAGTTCACAATTTTAGATTAGTATGCCCTGCTGCAACTTTAACGAGGAATGGATCAATTTGTGAAGATTGTATAAATAATGGGTTAGGAAACGCAATTAAAAATAAATGTTACCGAAATTCTTTATTACAAACCTTGGTAAGTACATTTAATTTATGGATTCATAGAAATCTAAAGACATACCAAAAAGTAGATGGTTATATTACATTAACAGACTTTAATAAGCAAAAGTTATCTACTGTTATCCCGAAAGAAAAGATATTTATCAAACCAAATACTATAGGCAACTTTAATACAACCAATAAAAGAATTACTGAGGATTATTTCTTATTTTTGGGAAGAATTGATGAATTAAAAGGTATAAATGTATTAATGGAAGCCTGGAAAGATATAAAAGAGTCAAAACTAGTAATTGTAGGTAAAGGTCCTTTAGAAAATGATATAAAAAAATTTATAGAAGAGAATAATATAAAAAATATAGATTTAATCGGATTTAAATCTAAAGAAGAAGTAATGAAGATAATTAATTATGCAAAAGCAATCATAGTTCCTTCTCAATGGTACGAAGGGTTTCCAATGACTATTGTTGAAAGTTTTTCTTTAGGGGTACCTGTTATCGGAGGAGATATAGGTAATTTATCGTCGATTATTGAACACGAAAAAAACGGCCTGTTATTTAAATATAATGATTATTTAGATTTGCGAAGGAAGATAAATACCCTATTAAATAATAACTCCCTTATAAAAGTGCTTTCAAAAGGTGCAAAGGAAACTTTTGAACAAAAGTATAATTCTAAATTAAACTATAAACAATTAGTGGGTATTTATAATGAGTGTAAGAAAGGGAAATAAGATATGTTTAATAATACAGAGGAATTAATTACATGTAACATATTAGGTGTAAATATAAATGTTACAAATATGGAACATACATTAGATTATATAAAAAATAATTTAAATGAATTAAAAGGAAAATATATCTGTGTATCTAATGTTCATACAACAGTAATGGCAAGTGAAAATAATAGTTATTTGAATATCCAAAATTCAGGAATTATGGCATTACCGGACGGAAAACCATTATCTGTAATCAGTAAGGTAAAAGGTCATAAAAGTGCTGGTAGAGTAACTGGGCCAGATCTAATGGAAGAAATTTTTAAGATATCAGTCCATAATGGATACACTCATTATTTCTATGGTAGCACAGAAGATACATTAATAAACCTAAAGAAAATACTAGAGGGGAAATATCCTAAATTAAAAATCGTTGGAATGTATTCACCCCCTTTTAGAAATATATTAAAAGCTGAAGACCAAGAAATAGTAAGTAATATAAATAAGTGTAATCCAGATTTTATTTGGGTAGGTCTTGGAGCCCCTAAACAGGAAATTTGGATGTATGAACATAAAGACAAGGTAAATGGTCTAATGGTTGGTGTAGGTGCAGGTTTTGACTACCATGCAAATAAATTAATGAGAGCTCCAATATTGATGCAAAAATTAAGCTTAGAATGGTTGTATCGGTTAATGCAGGATCCTAAGAGATTATTTAAAAGGTATTTTGAAACAAATATTAAGTTTATTTATTATACTTTAATGAAGAGGTAGTTTTATGAACAAGGGGAAATTTATAGTGTTTTTGGGAACAGATGGTGTTGGAAAATCATCAATTACTAACCTATTAAAGAAAATATGTGAAGATGAGAAAAAAGAGCTAATTATTGAGCATTGGAGACCCAATTTATTACCTCCACTACGAAAAAATAAAGAAATATACACAGATGCAAATGATAATTTAATACCTAATAAAAAAGTGGGCTTGAAAAATAAGTTATTTTCTTTATTAAGGTATATATACTATACACTAGACTTTTTTGTAGGTTACCAACTAAAGGTTAAAAAACAAATTAACAAAGGCAATATATTTATAATTGAAAGATACTTTTTTGATAATATGATTAACCCACTTAGATATAAATTCTATTTTCCTTTTTTAGATAAAATTATATATAAGCTTATTAAAAAGCCAGATATTTTAGTTTTATTAACCTGTGATTCAAATGTAGCCTATGAGAGAAAAAAAGAATTGACGGTCGAAGAATTAACTAAGAATCAAAAAGACTACCTTCAATTCTTAAATAGTTATGGATTTATTAAATGTACGTTTGATACTACTACAAACAAATCTAGTGATATTGCATATGAAATTAAAAGGAGAATCAATCTATAGAATGAATCTTTTGAATATTATTAATATAAAGTTCGAAGATTTTAATAGTGGCACACATTATGCCTTATTTAATGGAAGTCAAATAAAATATTTAATTGATAAAAATGATAAGAATTTCTACAAAAATTTATTGGTAAATCAAAATTCGTATTCCTTTAAACACAAATTATTTAAGATAATTATTAAGTGTATGCCAGTCAACTTAATTAGGTTTTTACCAAATGTGAAATGCTGTTCAATTGAAATTAATGAGAATCTTAAAACGAATATAAAAGAAAATCTAAATAAGGCAAATAAAATTTCTAATTATATTTTGGGAACTAAAGGCCCTCATCAAAAAATAGTTATCCAAATAATTACTGAATCGGGTGAAAAAATATATATAAAAGCGGGAAATGAAAATGTTAAGGAATTACTTTTAATGGAAAGTTATGTTTACGGTTATTTAAAAGGCCTAGGTTGTATATTTAGTACACCAAACCTTTTGTTTACGGAAATAAATGAGGATATTTCCTTAAATGCTTTAGATGAAGTGGTAGGAGAAGAGGCTCCATTAGAATTTAATAATGACATTTTTACTTTATATAATGATATTTCAAAGATTAATCTAAATAATTTAAGATTGGAAAATTTAGAAATTGAATTTGAATTTTCTCACGGAGATTTTGCACCATGGAATATAAAAAGAAATAAAGGTAAATATATCATATATGATTGGGAATACGCAGGTATTAGGTTTAGAGGCTATGATATTATTCATTATGTGACCCAAGTAGAAAACCTAATTAGGAAAAGCTCCTTGGAACTTTCAATTAGAAAAGGTGTTCAAGTGGCTAAACAATACGTACCTTATTTAGTGAATTTTGAAGACCAATACTTAAGAAATTTGTATATTGTTGAAAGAAATAAAACTTATATGGTGAATGATAATGAAGATAAATAAAAGTATCTTAGTTGTAGCATATGCATGTGAATCTGATAAAGGTTCTGAACCAGCAGTTGGATGGAATTGGACTATTATGCTATCAAAAATATTTAAAAAGGTATACCTATTAACACGGAGTAACAATATAAAATCAGTAAAAGAAGGGCTATATAAAGAGTCAATAAATAATGTTGAAATTATAGGGTACGATTTGCCTAGGTGGGCTTTAAAGATAAAGAAAAAGTTAAAAATAACACGATTATACTATTTATTATGGCAATATGGTGGAATAAGAAAAGTTAGAAAAGAAAACTTCACATTTGAAGTTATTCAACATGTTACTTTCGTTAACGATTATTTACCAAGTTTGTTTTATAAATTAAGGCATGAAAAATTTATATGGGGTCCAATTGGAAGTAATGAGCCCATACCAAAACTTTTTATTAAAGATGGAAAACATAAAATATTAGACTATTTAAAACATAAGTTTAAGGATATTCAGCGATTTTTAAATCCTGACTTTAAACAATGTGTAAAGAAAGCAGATCATATTATAGGTACTAATTATGGCGTTATGAAAAATTTAAAAATTGATAAGGGAAAATTCTCAATAATTCCAGCTATTGGAATAGATGTAATTGAACAATCTAATAAGATTCATGCAAATCCTAAAAAAGTAATATTATTTGTAGGTAATCTAGTATCAATAAAAAATCCATGTATAGCATTAGAGGCTTTTATTGACTTTAATAATAAGAATAGAGATAGTGAATTTTGGGTTATTGGAGATGGACCTGAACGAGCTAAAATGGAAAAGATAGTAGACTTAAATAACAAAGATAGTAGCGTAAAGTTTTTTGGCAGACTAACTCGAGATGAAGTAATATGTAAAATTGCTGCGGGTGATGTTGTGATTTTTCCAACTTTAGAGACTGCAGGTTTTGTTACCTTAGAGGCTATATCTTTGGCTACCCCCGTTATATCATTAAATATTGGTGGCCCATCGTATTATCTTCCAAAGGAATTACAAGTGGATATCAGTAATTCTGAAAATACAAATGATGTTTCAAAAGGTATATCTCAAAAGTTATTTGATGTATTTGATAACTATGACTATTTTTCCAAGATTTGCGGAGAAATGGCAAATGAATATACTTGGAATGAGAAAGTAAAGCTACTAAAATTAGTATATGCTCAATTATTGAAGGAGAATTAAATGTTTAAAGTAGCTATTGAAAACTTATTTAATCAACTTTATGTAAATAAAATACCTTATTTGATTGAACGTAATTATGAAATGCTGCCTGACAATGTAGAGAATGATTTAGATTTATTAATTGAATACAAAAATTTACAGAAAGTAAAGGGAATAATAGACTTTGTATTAACAGGTAAAAATTATTATAAAGTACTGGATGGCTTCTCCTTAGGAACAAACAAATTAATATATGTAAACAATGATCAAAATCTAGATTTAATACGTTTAGATTTAAATTATATGTTTCATTATCTGGGAATAGAGTATTTAGATATTGAAATAATCCTTAATAGAAGAATAAAAAATAAAAACTTTTATATACCTCATAAAAAAGATGAACTGATAATGTCTTTATTTACAAACTATATTAATAATGGTCAAGTTAAAGAGAAATATAAGGCTTTTATTAAATCTAATTTAGACATAGTGAGTAATTATGATGCACTTTATATAAAAGAAGAATTTATTAATACACTTCTCAAATTTATTTCTGTCGGTGACTGGAGTAGTGTGAATAAATTTGTTACTAAGGTTAGGAGAAATATAGTTAGTAGAAATTTCTTATTGCCTAAAAAAAATAAAATGATAAATCTACTAACAATACTTATTAAAAGGTTATATAAAAGTAATAATATTCTAATTCAAATATCACAAAATGAATATTCCCTTTTTATTGAAAAAGCAAAAAGAAAAGGTATGAAGTGTATTGATATATCGAGTACAAATAGAATTAAAATGTTTTTATATAAAAGGTTCAATGGTAATCTTTTTATTAAGTTAAAATAGTACAGGGGAAATTCATTAATGAAAAATATATTGAATAAATATAATATGCTAATTAAAGGTAGCACTGTTATATTTGACCAAAGTTTATACAGTTTAACTAACTTAATAACAGGAATGGTACTTGCTAGAGCAGTTTTGACCGATGATTATGGTGAATTTATATTAATTACCTCTTTTGCCACAACAATTTTAGGTATTCAAAGGTCAATGATTTCAGTACCTTATACAGTTTGTAAAAATGAAGTTAACGATAATACGTATACATCAAGTTCCAATACTTTTGAAGCAATATTAATTATTATTTGTTCAATAATAGCTTGCTTCCTATTTGGAAATAGTAGCTCCAATTTATTAGTTATTTGTTCATTGATAATTTCAATTTTATTAAGAGATTATATTAGGTCATATTTATTATCCCATTTAAAAATTAAAATTAGTTTTATTTTAGGATTTATAATAAATGTAGTTCAAATATTAAGTCTTCTGATACTTTATTATTTAAAGACTTCAAACATATCAATTTATATTGGTGCTTTAGCTATAATTAGTTTAATTCCTACATTGATTGTGGGGCTTATTTATTTTAAAAGGAAATTTGAAGCTTCGAAAATTCGAATACATTTTTTAATGAACTTTAAATTTGGAAAGTGGATTTTGGGATCCAGTGTAATAGCCTCATTAAATTCACAATCATATCCGTGGCTGCTCTCTTTTTTTGTTGATAAGAAATCAGTTGCAATTTTAGGTGTCTCAATTGCATTGGGTGGCTTATTAAGTCCTATTATTCAAGGTACTTATAGTTACATGTTACCTCAAATAATGAAATATAGAAATGATATTGAAAAGTTCAGTTATAGTATTCATATGGCAACTTTAATTTTAGGTGCGATGGGGATAACTTGGATTATTGCATGTATATTTATCGGAGATAAAATTATGATCTTATTATATTCATCCAACTATAGTGACTATAAATTAGAACTAATACTTGCCGCAATAGCAAGTGTAATATCAGGAGCAACAACATGTATAAATGCTGCACTGGATTCTTTAAAAAGGACAGACATAGCTTTTGGAGGACTAGTTATATCATTTATTGTAACAATAGTATTAGGAATTTCCCTTTCATATTTATATGGAGTTAAGGGGGCGCTTGTTGGAATGATAGTTTCAAATATTGTTAACGTTGCTTATAGATACAAAGGATTGAGGAATATATTAAAAAATCGAAGTTCATTTTACTTAGTTAGATAAATAGTAAAATAATTAGTTAAGAGGTGTTTAGTTTGTGTAATAGGAAATTACACATTGTCTTTGTTACAAAAGAACTTGGTATAAATAAAAATACAGGTGGAATTGGTACGTATGTATGGGATTTAGCAAAAAGTATTGTTAAGAGTAATCATAATGTTACTGTGGTTACTGAACAAACGGATGAAAGACAGGAACTTTGGATGGAAGGGGTTAGAATAATTTGTGTATCGCCTGAAACCCCAGCTAATCCCTATCTTAATATAAAAAAATATTGGAGTGAATTTCATCGTTATAGATTAGATATAGTAAATACTCTAAATAATATTAATAAGGAAGAAAAGATTGATATTGTAGAATTTGCTGAATATAGAGCAGAGAGTTTATTTTGGAATAATAAGAGCATAAAAACTATTGTGAGGTGGCATACACCTCTTGGATGGGAATTTAATTTAAGGAAGGTTTTGTATTATCCTATTAATAAAATAATAAGAAAATACGAAATCAAATGTATAGAAAAGGCGAATTATATAAGTTTTCCTAGTGGATGGATGAAGGAAAAAGTTGAAGAAGTTTTAAGTGTTGGAAATAATTCAATAGTTATTCCAAATGGCATTAATATAGATGAGTGGAATTATGAATTCACAAATAATTTATTTGTAAAGGATAATGAAATAAATATTGTATATGCAGGAACCTTAAATGATCGAAAGGGCTTTAAAGAGTTAATAGAAGCTGTACAAATATTAAGAAAAAAGAAATATAAAATAAACCTCTATTTAATTGGAAGACAGAGCTCTTCAAGTAGGAATTATTTAGAGAAAAATAATTTAACTAATTGTGAATGGTTAAATATAATAGACCCACTTAATAGAAATTTATTAAATCAATATTATGCCCAGTCTGATATTTGTTGTTTTCCTTCTTGGTTTGAGACAGTGGGAATAGTTAATCTTGAAGCAATGGCATCCAAAGGTATAGTTATTTCTAGTACCAATAGTGGAATGAGAGAAATAATTGAAGATGGTGTAAATGGATATCTAGTAAATCCTAAAGATTCAAATTTATTAGCAAAAAAAATAGAGGAAGCAATAAATTTAAATACTGATAGTAAGAATAAAATACAAGAAAAAGCGCGGGAAACAATTGAACAAAGTATTGCTAATAAGGTAGTTAGTAAGCAATATTTAAACCTATGTTTAAATTTATTGCAAAAATAAATAGAATTTAAGGAGAAAAGCATTGAATATGGTTAAAAAAATAGTATTCATCCAACCTACTCTAGCTCCGTATGCTAAGACAAGGTTTGAGGAACTTGCTAAGGATAAACAGTTAGATATTTATTTATTATTTGAACATAAAACACTTCCACATAGGAAAGGGTGGGAGGTAACACCTGTTAAGGGGTGTAAAACGATAGTTATTGGTGGTCATAATTTAAAAAGTAAGGTTTATAAACCTGAATTAAACGCATATATTGAAGGGGTTAGAGGTATACCTTATACAATTCCAAAATATTTAATGAATATTAAACCAGACATAGTAATTGTATGTAATGCTTCTCAATTATTATTTGTTAATAGTGTAAAAAAAATATTGAACTTTAAAACAGGTATAATCGTAGAGGATACGATTCATGCTACAAAAGGAAGAAGTAATTTAAGTAAAAGGTTAAAAAAGATAGCATTAAACCTTGTAGATTTTTATTTACCATTTAGTAATGATGCGATTGAATATTTACATGTAAATGGAATTAATAATTCTATTTATAAAACATCTTGGAGTATGAAAACAGACTTGTTTTATAACGATAATGAAGTTTCTGAAATAAGAAGGAAAATTAGATCACGACATAAATTAGATAATAAGGTTGTGTTTATTACTCTGACACAATTAATACCACGAAAAGGTTTAAAAAATTTAATCGAATCCTGGAATGACAGTGATAATCGATTAAAAAGTGATGCTGAATTATTAATTTTAGGAGATGGTCCAGAAAAAGAGGATTTAATAGAACTTTTAGTCAGAAGGCAAATTTATAATGTTCAATTGTTAGGAAATAAATCATACACGGAAGTTGCAGAGTATCTCCAAGCATCGGATATATTTATACTACCTACTCTAGAGGATTTATTCAGTTTATCTGTAATGGAAGCTATGGCAAGTAAATTACCAGTAATGACTAGTATATATAATGGTGCTAGGGAACTAATTATTGAATCAAAAAATGGATATGTTTTTGATTCAAAAAGTAAGGAAGATACTATAAAAGCGTTGAATAATATGTATTCGGATAAAGGTAGATTAAATGAGATGGGAAATCTATCTTATGAAATAATAAGTAATTATACAGATGAGTTAGTGATGCGTAAATTAGGAAATACTTTAAAAGGAATAAAATAATGGAGTTATATTTACTAGTACATTATATTTTTATCATTTATATTTTATGTGTGGTATTGTTAACTAAAAGTAGGGTGAATGAATGGATTACTCTGTTTATTTCAGCTTTTGATTCAATACCTATTGTATATTTTGGAAATAGCGCAAGTGGTGGAATTTTTATATCCGATATCATCTTGCTAATATTATTAACTAAATTTTGTTTTAAAAAGCAGAAGTATTTATCCAATATAAATAAAAAGATGTTTATTTTCAGTTTTATATTTGGAATTTGGATAGTTGGATCCAGTCTTTTTTCAATCATAAAGCCTATTCCCATACACACTGTATATACTTCTGATTCCTATATTAATTTTACACTATATGGTTTAATTCGATTAATTTCATATCTATTATATTTATTTTTATTTTTAAATAACACGTTTAATAAAGAACAAGTAGAAGAATTATTAAAAAAGTTATTTGTGTGTATGAATATATTTTGTTTCTTACTTTTATTAAACCAAATGAGTATTATTGATTTTAGTGGAATATCGAGTTTAGGGAATAGAATTGAGCATAGTATTCAAGTAATAAATAAAGACTTTAGTAGTGATGTGTTTTTAGGAACAAATAAACCAAATTTAGGTGCAATTTGTTATACAATTTTCTGGCTCGATATATTTCTTATTCTTCGGGTTAAGAAGATAAATATTATTTATATAATTTCATTGTTTTTGGTAGCTTTAACTTTAATAGGAACGGATTCGCGATCAGATCTTATTGGATTATGCACTTCGTTACCTGTATTCTTATTTTTTACCACCAAAAAGACAAGAATCTATTTAGTAAGGTCAATTATAATATTAACTTATATTTCTGTAATATTAATGTTATTAGCATTATTGTTTGAGATCCCATTGTTTGGTGAAAATTTTAATTATTATATTGGGTCAATAATTAACTTGCAAGTAGGTGTTGGTTCTGGTGGATATCGTATTCTACTATATGAGTCTATTTTAGATTTCTTATCAAATCATCCACTAGAGTTAGTGATTGGATTAGGACCAAATTGTTTTAGAATGTTATATGGGTTTAAAAACATTACGACTAACTTCGGGCATAACACATATCTTCATAATTTAGTTGAGCTAGGTTTAATAGGCGTTAGTTTAATAATATTATTATTCTCCAAATTGTTATGGTTAATCAGAAATAATATAAAAAAATATGGTAATGATAAAAGGTTATCATTTGCTTGTATACTATCATACTTTATCGGAAGAATGAGTACAGGAATTTCAGTAGATACATTTTTAGCTATTGATACCATGTTATCTACGAATATTATGCTATTCGGATTTATAGCTGTAGTTTATATATCCTCTGTTAAAGACAGAATTGGGATTGTTAATAATCATTAATTAATTCCATTATTGCATTAATCACAAAATAAGGTCTGGTGGCTAATGAATCTAGATATAAATAAAAAGGATACAGAAATTTTAAAGGGAATAGCTATTACTTTAATGGTAATTCACCATCTATTTCGGTTTCCGGAAAAATTAAATGGAATTAGTTATATAGAAACATTTTCATTCGGAAGCCTTTCATTTGAATTCCTAATTGCGGATTTTGGAAAAGTGTGTATTGGAATCTTTGTTTTTTTGAGTGGTTATGGTTATTATATAATTTCATTAAGGAAAGTTAATTATAATTATTATTTAAATAAGCTTTATAGAATATTAATTAATACTTATTTAATCTTCATAATATTTGTCCCAATAGGGTTAAGATACTTTAATTATGATAAGAACTTGCTTATTCAAAATTTACTTTTATTAAGATTTGATTATAATCCAGAATGGTGGTTTCTCTCTACCTATATTTTATTATTGTTAATAACACCCGTGATTTTAAAATTATTCAATTATAATTATAAATATACGATATTAGCTTCTACTATATTTTTTGTATCCTCATTATTTTTCCAACAATATAATGAGATGTTCGAAGGGCATATATTTTTAAACCAGATTACAAATGTGATGTTTTGGCAAATTATCTTTGTTGTGGGAATTTTCTTTTCGAGATACAAATTGTTCTCTCAAATAAATCAACTTGTAAAAAGATTGAGTAATCATAATGTCCTTATAGCGTACTTGCTGATTCTCTCAGTGATTTTCTTTAGGCTCTCGTTAACACTAATTTCAAAAAAATTGGGAATAGGAAATAATACATGGTTTGATTTCATAGTTGTTCCTATATTTTTGTACTGTTCTCTGATTATAATAAAAAATAAATTTGTATTAAAAATTTTAAAGATATTGGGAGAACACTCTACCAATATTTGGCTTACTCATACTTTTCTTTCATTTTACTACATTCCAAAGATAATATTTTATCCTAAAATTTCATTTCTTATACTTATAAATCTATTAGTTTGTTCGTTAATTATTTCGATAGTTATAAACTTTTTAGTGAAAATGGTCCATATTTTTATTACTAGCATTAGTGATATGGTAGTCAAAAAACTCATGTTAAATAAGCAGTATGAAAGATAGATTCAAAATGAATAATTGCCCAAGTGGGTCAAAAAAATCATACCGGTGCCTGTCACGACCCGATATTTGTCGAAGATTGGTAGGTTGTTGATCTTCTTTCCTATTTGGGAAAGAAAGTGATTAAAGTAGGTGCCTGTCACACCACCCGTAAGAAAAGAATATATTGGGATTATTAATCATAGTCGAGATATAGTATGATTTATTAAAGGTGAGATAAAAAAGTATTGATTAATTTTTAATAGATACTCTAATTTATTTATAAGATCAGGTCCAATGGTCCATTTTTTTTTGGAGGGATATTATGAAACTCGTATTACTTTCCGGAGGCTCAGGGAAGCGCTTATGGCCTTTATCCAATGATACAAGATCAAAACAGTTTTTAAGAGTATTAGAAAGTAATAATGAAGAAAAGCAATCAATGGTCCAGCGTGTATGGGGACAGTTGGAAACAGTGGGCCTATCGGATTCATCCGTCATTGCTACTTCTAAAATGCAAAGAGATATGGGCTATGGTGCCTGTCACGACCCGATATTTGTCGAAGATTGGTAGGTTGTTGATCTTCTTTCCTATTTGGGAAAGAAAGTGATTAAAGTAGGTGCCTGTCACCCCACCCGTAAGAAAAGAATATATTGGGATTATTAATTATAGTCGAGATATAGTATGATTTATTAAAGATGAGATAAAAAAAGTACTAACTAATTTTTAATAGATACTCTAATTTATTTATAAGATCAGGTCCAATGGGCCATTTTTTTTTGGAGGGATATTATGAAACTCGTATTACTTTCCGGAGGCTCAGGGAAGCGCTTATGGCCTTTATCCAATGATACAAGATCAAAACAGTTTTTAAGAGTATTAGAAAGCAAGAATATAGAAAAGCAATCAATGGTTCAGCGTGTATGGGGACAGCTGGAAACAGTGGGCCTATCGGGTTCATCTGTTATTGCAACTTCCAAAATGCAAAGAGACATGATTCATAACCAAATAGGTATGGATGTACCTCTAATTATAGAACCCGAACGTCGCGACACCTTCCCAGCGATTGCATTAGCAGCTTCCTACCTTTTCTCATGCCAAAATGTTTCTGAAGACGAAGTGGTTGTTGTGTTGCCAGTTGATCCTTACGTGGATGATAACTTTTTTGAAAAGGTAAAGGAACTAGAGAAAGTCTTACTAGAGTCTAATGCTGATTTAGCTTTAGTAGGGGTTAAACCTACTTATCCTTCTTCTAAATACGGTTATATTGTTCCTAAAGAGGCAGTTGAAGGAGACCAATATTTTACGGTTAATCATTTTACAGAAAAGCCAAGTGAAGAGAAAGCACAAACCTTAATTGATCTTCATGCTTTATGGAACTGTGGTGTATTTGCTTTTAAATTAAAATATTTAATTGATATATTAGTAGAAAAAGATTTACCGCTTGATTATGAACAATTATCCTCCCAATATACTAAGCTTCCTAAGATTAGCTTTGATTATGAAGTGGTGGAGAAGGCCAATCATATTGTGGCACTCCCTTATGAAGGCTATTGGAAGGATCTTGGGACCTGGAATACGTTAACAGAAGAAATGGCCACTTCTCAAATTGGTAAGGGTGTCCTTAGTGATAGTGTGAATACCCATTTGATTAATGAACTTGATATTCCAGTCACTGTTCTTGGTTTGAAGGATATTGTTGTTGCTGCAAGTCCTGATGGAATTTTAGTGTCGGACAAGGCATCTAGTCCAAAAATTAAGGAACTCATTGGTGGCTTTGAGCAACCTCCTATGTATGAAGAGAGGATCTGGGGCTGGTCACGTGTTCTTGATTATGCGAAATATGAAGACGGGAATGAAATGGTGACAAAACGAATTTGTATCCATGAGGGGAAAAATTCAAGTTACCATTATCACAACCTTCGTGATGAAGTATGGACCATTGTTCGTGGTGAAGGTGAATTGGCGCTAGATGATTACATCACTCGCGTGAAAGCGGGGGATATTGTCCACCTTCCTGCAGGGAAGAAACACGGTATTAAAGCATTTTCTGAGTTAGAATTTGTTGAAATCCAAACGGGTGTCGGCATTAGTGATGAAGACTTTACTCGCTTATATTTTGAATGGGATGACGTGATTAATCATTTCAATAAATCAAAGGCTAAAGTAATTTTATAATAGTTTAGGGGAGAGGACTTAGGTTCTCTCTCTATTTGTATTTTGAGGTGAAGCAGAGTGAAGACCATTTCCTATTATATTTCTGATTACGGATACGGCCATGCTGCCAGAAGTATTGCGGTCATCAGGGAATTGCTGAATGTGCCAGAGGTGAACATCATCATCTGTCATTCCTTTGCCCTTCCATTTATACAGGAATCGCTGGTGTCGGAGCGTGTGCGGTTTCGAAACATCAAGACGGACTTGGGCTATTTTCTTGAAAAAGACTCGATTCATCCTGATAAAGCTCGCTTACTTGCTGAATATCAAGCCTTTGTTGGGAATTGGGAGGAGCGAATTCAGGAAGAAAGTGATTTTTTTAGATTGAATCAGGTCGATCTGGTTGTTTCTGATATTTCACCCCTTCCGTTTGAAGCGGCTGAGAGCTTAGGGATTCCATCGGTAGGTGTTTCAAACTTTACTTGGTACACGGCGTATCATGAACTCATTGATGATCATGAACTGCAAACCTTCCGACAGGCTTATCAACAGATGACTTACTTCTTTTCGTTGGCCGGGAGTCGCGAAATTTGGCAGGTCCCAACGAAGCAGTATGGCTTTTTTTCAAGGGACATAGACGCAGAGGAAGTTCAACGCATTAGAAAGATGGCTGATCCGAAGGGTAATAAGAAGGTTATTTTTCTAGGGCTTGGGATGAAAATAGATGTGGATACATTGAATCAGCTTCCAATTTGGCAAAGCCCCGATTGTGTATTTCTTGTCTCCTCTAATGTTCATGTCGATCGGTCAAATGTTTTTCAAATACCTGAGGATTACATAGAATCCCAGCATTATCTCGCTGCTGCAGATTTAGTTATTTCCAAAGCGGGCTGGGGAATGATTGGGGAGGCGATCAATGCGAATGTCCCACTGTTAATATTGGATCGGCCGTCGATGAAAGAGGACCAAAAACACGATTGGCTATCTTAAACAGCATCAGCTGTGTCAGACCATTGATTGGGTGGACTTTCAAACCTTTCAGCTTGATAGCGAATGGATTAATCAGTTGAAAGAGAGAGTGAAGGAGAGTCCTTTTAAACAGTCAAATGAGGCTAATAAAATTGCCTCAGATTTAATTGACCTATTAGCAAAATAATAATCAGAATCTATGTATGCTTGTATGAGAGGAGGCAGCCAGAATGAAGGGGAAAAAAGCGTGGATGGTTGTGGCCCTTGTTTGGATGATCGCGATCTTTTGTTTTACCCAGCTGCCTTATTTTACTGGTGAAAACACATCGAACGCGATTCATCAGGTTGTTGTTAAGGAACATCAAACGATCCATACACCGAGTGCGGATCGTGTCGATATTGGCTTTCTTAATTTAGTCGTTAGGAAGTCGACCCATGTGCTGGTATTTGGGACGCTAGCGTTCTTATTGTTTCAAGCGCTTAAACGGTTTCGTTATGCCTATTTTCTCGCATGGTTTGGCACGTTTCTTTATGCGATCACAGATGAGTACCACCAATCGTTCATGCCGGGTAGGGTGGCAGCCTTTCAAGATGTCTTGTTTGATTCGTTTGGGGCGCTGCTGGTGTTGTTTGTTGTCTTCTTTATTTATCGAAGGAAGAAGTTTATATAATATGACAAAATTCAATATGTTATGTGTCAATTAATAAGAATCCCTTAGGGATTCCTTTTGGTCTAATGGCGATTCATGTTAGCTTATTAATGAATTAAATGGATTAGTCTTATTTATGGATACTTGTTGATTCTTGCCTTTTATTTTTTAAGCTGAAATCTATAGATTCATATCATAACCTATTGGCTATTACTTGTACTCTATTCGAGATACTATGTTTAAAATGAGAAGAGGGATATAAGAATGTATTCTACATCCTATACAACGAAAAATGAGATTACTTTTACGATTAAAGCAAAGGAAGTTCAATCTATTCGTTCTACGTTTAGAATGGAGTTCTATATTGAAGAGCCTTTTCAAAACGTTCTAATTTTAAATTTAACATTGCAAGCAGCTCATTTTTTATCTACAGACGATCCTCAATTTATTCCATATAAATGGCTTTGGAATCAAGGGGTACATATGATAACAATGGCTGCTGAAGTAAATATGGTGGAAAATGGCGATTTTTTCATTTATGAAAAACATGTTAAACTGGGCCAGCTATCTATTAATCAATTAGAGAGAAATGAATACCAGTGAGAAATAATAAACGATTACTGTTGTTGGAGGACTGAATATATATGGGGTATAAGGCATTAATTATTGCAGTTGATCAGTATCAAAATACAAGTAATCTACCAAATACGAAAAATGATGCTTATGAAATTAGGAGGCTTCTACTCGAGTCACCATCTTTATTTAATGATAATGCTGTGCAATTATTTGAAGGAACTATTTCAAAGAAATCGATCTTGTTAGCAGCATTGAATTCATTTTTCCAAGAAGCTGATCAGTCGGATGTTCTGTTCTTGTTTTGGGCAGGGCATGGATATTTGAATAATGAGAACGCTTATTTTGTTCCTTTTGACGCTCAAATCTCATTCCCAGAAGCAACGATGATCAAAATGGATTTAGTGCGAGAATTAATTGATCAGACAGCAGCGAGTACAGTTCTATCTTTTTTTGATACATGCCATAGTGGCGCAATTGCGAGAAGGCTACAAAGAGGAATGTTTAGAGGCCTAGAAGTGAATGGGGCAGGGAAAGTGCTTATTGCAGCATGTACGGATGAACAAGTTGCATGGGATCGGGCTGGACATGGTGCATTCACTGATTATTTGATAAGAGGATTAGAAGGAGAAGCTGCTAATCAAAGCGGTGAAATCGATGTTTATCATCTATATTCATATGTAAGTGGGAAATTAGAAGAAGAGTTTGGTAACCAAGAACCTGTTATCAAGAGCACACTTGAAGGGAAACCTTTACTTCTTAAAAGAGTGGTAAATCGAGGTGATCAAACTAATCTCCATGATGAAGTAGTTGAAAACAAGGTAGTCAATTCATCGGGAGTTTGTTTCTGGTTTGGTCCAATAATTTCTGAATATGACGAATACCGGGAGCCTAAGACGGGGATTTATGAATTGAAGCTGATTGATCCTTCAGATAGCATTGAACAATCCATTAGATCATTGAGGCAAGGCAGTAAACATCCATTTGCCATCCGTAATCAAGCTGATTTTGTGATACTAGAAAATGTGGACATTCATTCCACGAGGAACCAAACAGTTTTTACACTGACCCTTAAAAGTACTGGTGAAAAATCCCCTTCTTCGATGTATGAAATGTCCATAGGAATTGGTATGGGAAAAACTATTTCAGCAGATGAAATAGCTTCCTTACGTGCCCGAAGAATATTATTAGGCGAAAAATTATCTTCATTTTATGATGTTAGTCTTCTAGAAAGTGTTATTTCTAATCCTACAAATGCAAAGGTAAAAGTTATTCCCGACATGGTATCTACTCTTCTTAAAGATAGATTTAGTTATGAAAAAATTAGAGTCATGATTGTTGGTTCATTAATCTTGACTGGTACAGTTGAAACCATTGAAAGGTTATCCTTCACAGTTGAAAACAATAGTATCAAAGGCATTCATCTCATAGCGTATAGAGCCAAATACTATTCGAATGTAGATCCGGCAAAAGTAGAGATAAATGAAACGGTTTAAAAATGAAGCTTTAGAATCCTATATACTTCAATGAAATGAA
>NZ_CCAS010000028.1 GCF_000612625.1 Neobacillus jeddahensis | reverse complement strand
GGCGCTGCTGGTGTTGCTGGCGCTACCGGTCCTCAAGGTCCTACTGGTGCTGCTGGTATTGCTGGTGCTACTGGTCCTCAAGGCGCTACTGGCGCTGCTGGTATTGCTGGTGCTACTGGTCCTCAAGGCACTACTGGTGCTGCTGGTATTGCTGGTGCTACTGGTCCTCAAGGCGCTACCGGCGCGCCGGGTACAGGAGCAATTATTCCTTTAGCTTCGGGTGGTCCAATCGTCATGACAACAATTGCAGGTGGATTAGTTGGAACGGCTAGTGTTCTTGGATTCGGCAGTTCCGGGACAGGCATAAGTCTGCTAGGCGGAACCATCGATTTAACAGGCGATTTAGCCGGTCCTCTAATTAATTTTGCATTTTCCGTTCCTCGCGATGGAACCATTACATCCATTTCCGCATTCTTTAGTACCACGGTTGCATTAGCACTAGTAGGGTCGTCGGTTACAATTACTGCTCAGTTATACAGCGCTCCTGCCACGAGCAACGTGTTTACTCCAATCCCTGGTGCCTCAGTAACATTAACACCGGCTCTGACTGGCGTAATTGCATTAGGTACAATCAGCAGCGGAATTACAACATCTTTGGCCATACCAGTCGCTGAGACAGATCGTTTATTAATGGTCTTTTCCTCATCGGCAACAGGACTAAGTCTTATTAATACTGTTGCTGGCTACGCAAGTGCAGGATTTACCATTGAGTAATAAATAGAAAATAATGAAAAGGGGCTTCTATTCAAAAAGAATAGGCCCCCTTTGTATTAAAAAAACACCATCCAATAAAGAAAACTCGCCGATTGGCGAGTCCCTAAGGGCGAAGACAGAGGCGTAGTTCGTCGAAAAGCACAGCTTTTCGACTGCGATGCCAATGCTCCGAAGCTTTCCTTAGTGCACATATGCCTGAAAGGAAAGTTATACTTTCCTTTCAGCCAAAAAAAAAGAGTAGAAATCTACTCCTTCTCATCGTTTTAAATATTTTAAAATGAGCAAATAATAACATGTGTGCCTTACAGTTCTAATAATTAGCAACTCCTAAATAATGAAATCCAAAACCTTCCGTGTCATCCCGATCAATGATATTCCTGCCGTCAAAAATAAACGGCTGCTTCATTAACTGCTTGATGCCCGTCCAATCCAAGTTTTTATACTCATCCCAATCCGTACCAATGACTAAGGCATCCGCACCAGCTACCGTTTCCTCTATCGTAGCTAATTGCAAGAATGGCGACTCCTCCATTTTTACAATTGGATCATGCGCCTTCACCTGTACCTCCTCTTGTAACAATCTCTCAATTACTTTTAGACTAGGTGATTCTCGCGTATCGTCCGTATTAGCCTTAAAGGCTAATCCCAACACAGCAATTGTCTTATTTTTCAAATCATCGCCAAGGGTTGCTTTGATTTTTTCAATCAAATAGTGAGGCTGTTCCTCGTTTACAGTCACGACACTCTCTAATATCGATAACGGAACCTTATTTTCTTTCGCAGTTTTAATTAAGGCATTCACATCCTTTGGAAAACAGGATCCGCCATAACCCAAACCAGCATGAAGGAAATGTGGTCCAATCCGATGGTCAAGACCAATACCTTTTGAGATATCATTCACATTGATCTGAAGTTTATCACATAATCTCGCTAATTCATTAATAAAGGAAATTTTCATCGCTAGGAAGGAATTGGCAGCATACTTAATCATTTCGGAGGCTGTTGGATTGGTTTCAATGATTGGACATTCAAAATCCTTATATAAATCACGCATCATTATGGTCGCTGTTTCACTTGTTGTCCCAATGACGATTCGATCAGGTTTTAGAGCATCCTGGAGAGCGGAACCTTCCCGAAGAAACTCAGGATTGCTGACGACATCAAATGGAATTTGAGTCCTTTGTTTGTCGCTAACCCATTGGGTCACTAACTCAGCCGTTCCAACAGGCACTGTACTTTTCGTGACAATCACTTTATATTTGTTCATATATTTCCCAATTGATTCGGCAACGCTTTTTACATAGGAAAGATCTGCACTTCCATCCGCATCTTGTGGTGTTCCGACACAAATGAAAATCAAATCATTCTCTTTCACCGCTTTTTCTGTTTTCCTTGTAAAGGTTATATGTTTAGCAGCGACATGCTTACTTAACAAGGCATCGAGCCCTGGCTCGTAGAAATGAAGTTTACCCTCTTTTAAGGATCGGATTTTGTTTTCATCAAGATCTAAACCCGTTACCTGATGACCCATTTCACAAAAAATAAGGCCTGTCGTCGTCCCCACATAACCAGTGCCGACGATTAAAATTTTCACAGTTACTTATTCCCCCTTTGATTCAAATAGATAAAAAGATTGGTGACCATCCTTCCTTATTCAACTCATAGCCAGTCATTTCACAACGATTTTGAAACGCACCCTTCCCTTCTAACCTACTATTTAATTTATTCGCAAATGTAATTTGTGGAAGGTTGTCCAACCTATAAAGGGCAATAAATGGGGCGTTGTCCGTAGAGCTCAATAAGGATAGGGTCATTAGTCATGATTCATAAAAATGAAAAAATCACTTATACACAGATCCCCCCACAGTTATCAACATTTTTTATATTTCTATCCACAATTATCGCAATATTATCAACAGTTAAACTATAGTTACGCACATGATATGTGCATAACTGTTTGTTTATTTTATGAAAAATAAAAAATATTCACAAAGTTAATACATTTATCCACAATACAAAGGAAAATATCCACAAATCCCCAATATCTATCAATAGTTTTGCAAAAATTACTCACAAATAAAGACCTAGATAAAATTCTAGGCCTTTGGTACTCATCTTGTTATTTTTCAACTTTCAGGGGGTTCCGATTCATCACTGCGCTCAACGATTTCCTTTAGCTCTCCTGTATCCCCTTTAGCATTAATGATTTCAAAAATTTGATTTAACCCTTCACTTGTTTCATCCTGCTTATCTTTCAAAAAAACACCACCTTTTTCATATAGAATGTCCATTTACTGGTTAACTATTTATGATTTTCCATTATTTTTTAATGTGATAATTCCCGTAACAGTATCAACTGCTGGGTCAGGGAGAATGTCGAAAATATTCTTGTCCAGTTTGACAAGTTTCTTCTTTCTTCACCATTGTGATTTGCTATCTTAAAAGAAATAATAGGCAAGGGGGACAAATGAATGCACTTTGAATTATTGTTAGATGCCGTACTTGGTGAACGGCAAATATTCCATATAATTGAATGCCCTGTCTGTGGTTTTGAAGAAATCTATTATGAACATCTACTAACGAAAAGACTGGTTGGACGAGCCTGTTTCAACTGTAATTTTGTCCAGAGGTTTGAAAAACAACAAAAAGCCTAGGTTAGTTCCTAGGCTTTTCCTATTTTATCACTTAAAATAGTATCCATTACATTTTCATTTCGAATTCTACCGCCTTGCTACTATGATAAGTTGCTTTAACCTTTAGCTTCATTCTTAATTCTTCACTTAGGCAATCCTGCTGTAAGAGTTCATTGTGCCGGTGCTGGAACAGATGATAATAATATTTACCCCTAATGAACATTTTTAACACATGAAAACCTCCTCGATTGTTGGTTTACATAAATCGCGGGAGTTAGTCGTCGTGTTCGGTAACTGGCTAGCATCGTTGTTACACCTTAGCCCCTTTAGTTTTGCGTCACCATTTTTCAATGGTTTTGCCGTTTCGTACGATTTATGTGTTTATTAAAAATATAAGCAACATAACAATAAAATAAAAGAGTCTTAAGGCCCATCGTGTGTAAATATATGGTTGGTTTTGGTCATCTTGTTTACAAATGTGTTACACCTGAAACTTGTGCCATTCTTTAACGTCATATCGTTGTATACTTTATTATGGTCTTACGTTTTAAATGTCATAAATAGTGTCCATGATGGATATATAGAAATGAATTTTTATTATAAAGGAAGTTTATCATGCCAAAATTACTTTTCACTATTCTATTTCTAATGCTAGTACTCACTACAGCCGGCTGCTCAGGAAATTTTTCTCATAATAGCGAGAAAATAGTTAGTAAACCGCCCGTCCCTGCTAACAAGTCATCAGTACCTAGGAAAAATGAAAATAGTACCCAACAGGATACGAGTATCCAAGTCATTTCAGATCCAGAAGTCATTCCTGTGCTTGTCAATAAGAAGAATAAATTGCCAGAAAGTTATAATCCTAGCGATTTAGTTTTTCCAGACATTCCATTTACATTTAAAGAGAAATTACCAAAAAGAGAAATGCGCACCGAAGCGGCTGACGCTATCGAAAAATTATTTGCTGGTGCAAACCAAGATGGAGTGAGTCTCCTTGGTGTTTCAGCCTATCGATCCCACGAAACGCAGACTGCCTTATTTAATCACTACGTTAGCATGGATGGATACGATTCCGCCTTAACCTATAGTGCCTTGCCAGGAACGAGTGAGCATGAAACAGGCCTTGCGATTGATGTAACAGGCGGGAATGGAAAATGTGCGGCCGAGGAGTGTTTCGAAGGAACGCTTGAAGCTGAATGGCTCCAAAACCACGCAGCCGAATACGGCTTTATCATCCGCTATCCAAAAGGAAAAGAGTCAATCACCGGCTACAAATACGAACCATGGCACCTCCGTTACGTCGGAGAAGCCATCGCCAAAGAAATCATGAACCGTGGCATCACCCTTGAAGAATACCTAAATACCACACCGGTGAATCACTAATTGGTGCCTGACACCCTTTATGGACACTGTCCACCCGTAGTGGACACATCCGTGATTAATTCAGAATTAAGCTGCTTTTTCATAAACAAAACAGGGCCTCCGCTGAAGTGTTCAGCGGAGGCCCTGTTTTGTGTTAAATTAGTTTATATGTTTCGAGGTTGAGAAATGTCCAGCTCTGTACGCCAAAAAGTGGGCAACTTAACGTTTTTCTTATTTCCCTTTTATTTCTAATAGCTTTAGACGAAGGTCGTTTTCCATGTTTGCGAGTTCCTGCTCAGCAAGGCGGCGTTTGTTTCTGCCTTCTTCTTGGATTCGCATCGTTTCTTCAAGTGTGGAGATTAAGCTTTCCTGTGTTTTCTTGAGTGTTTCAATATCGACAAGACCGCGCTCGTTTTCTTTCGCTGTTTCAATCGTATTTGTCTTTAACATTTCCGCATTCTTTAATAATAGCTCATTGGTGGTTTTCGATACTTGTTTCTGTGCCTCAACCGCATGACGCTGGCGGATTAATGTTAAAGCAATCGCTACTTGATTCTTCCATAAAGGAATAGCTGTCACAATCGATGATTGAATCTTTTCTGCTAGCGCCTGGTTCGTGTTTTGAATCAATCGGATTTGCGGTGCACTCTGAATCGTGATTTCACGACTTAATTTTAAATCATGCAGACGCTTGTCTAAGCGGTCAGCAAATTGAATCATGTCATTGACTTCTTGGAACTTCATTTGATCATTGGTAGTTTCTGCTGCTTTTTTTAACTGAGGAATGATCTTTGTCTGCATTTCTTCCAACTTGATTTCACCAGCTGCAATATAAATATTCAGGGCATGGAAATATTCTTTATTCGTTTCATAAAGCTGTTCAAGAAGTTTAATGTCTGATAAAAGGACATTTTTACTACGATCGAGCTTCACGCTGATTCGATCAATCTGTGCACCTGTTTTTTGATATTTAGAGAGCACTTCTTGAAGTGAGCCAGAAATTTTCCCAAACATACGTGCAAATAAGGATGGCTTCCCTTCCTTCAAGTCATCTGGATTTACCTCATTCAGCCGCTTCATTAAATCATTGATGATATCCCCAATTTCGCCAACATCTTTTTTCTGCACATGCTCAAGCATGGCATGAGAGAAGGATAGTAGTTTTCCTTGGGCTTGGGTACCGTAAAGGATCATGGCTTGATGGTTGGTCGGATCGATTTGTTCAGCAAGCTGGTACGCCTTTGCTCTGTTTTCCTCTGGAATGACATCAATTAACTTTACCGGTTTTGGTTCATTGGCTTGAGTTTGCTGTGGAGTTACACTTTTGCTGAGCTCTAGTTGATCGCCAAAAGGATTAGCGAGAATATCATCTAATAAATCTCCAGATTTCTGGAGTGGATTGTTTTCACTCATTTTTTTAGCCACCTATTTTCATCAGGGAATTTCAATTCTTTTTTCTTTTCAATGGTATGCTTAGCCACATCAATTTCAAAATTCAATGTGTCGATGTCATTGGAAATCACATGATACAAGTCCTCTTCCAATACCTTAGATAGTTCGTTTAAGGTTCTCCGCGTTTCAATAAGGGATTGCCCCATTTCTGCATTTTTCTTCGGTTGCGCAGATAAGAAGCTATACTTTTCAGTCAGCTCAACAATCGAATCTAAATGGGAAAAATAAAATTCTTCTGCTTGGTAAAAACGCTTTGGTTCCTTGCTCGTCATCTTGTGTATTTTTTTGGTAATCCTGTGTATGTCAATTCGTTGTTTAACAGAATAGATATCACGAATCTTGAAGATGTTCTTATTCAAGCGTTTGATTTTCAGCTTCGCTTCCCTTAGATTTTTCTGAATGTAACGATATTCCTTTCTAGAGAGCTGGTGCTTTTTCAAATAGGTTGTGTTCATAAATAAAGACATGACCACATGGGTAAGAATTCCCCCTAGGATGGCATAGAAAATAGATGTCCAGAAGGTGAAATCCAATGGTATAAAGCATATAAGCCATGTAAGAACAGTTATAGGAACTGCTACAAACGAGCGAACGAAAAATGACAAAATCGGGTTCATACTGAATCGACTCCTGACTTATTAATCCTTTATATTCATACGAATAAACATAAAGGAATGTTTCACTAACTTAAAAAAAACCTCATCAAAACAAGTCCTAATCATTTACTACTTCCACAATACACCAAAAAACTCCTGCCTACCATAGACCATAAACGGAAAGAAACCTAAGACTTAAGACGTATTTTTTGGTGATGTTGTTTTTGGTGGTGTCAGGCACCGCTCGTGGACACCGTCCGCCTGGAGTAGACACTATAAACAAACGAGTCCTAGTTATAGTTTGGACTCGCCCGGTTGTTTTTCCTTCTATTAACTTAAAGGATGGTTATTTTTTAATTGCGACAGTAATTCCGGCCGATATTTATTCCTCCGTCTTACGATAAATTACCGTTCGTACAGTTCAATTGGCAGTCCATCTGGATCGGCGAAGAAGGTGAATTTTTTGCTAGTTTGTAAATCGATACGGATCGGTTCAACTGTAATGTGATGACGGATTAATTCCTGTATTGCTTCTTCAATGTCCTCTACTTCAAACGCAATATGCCGTAACCCTCTAGCTTCTGGATAGCTTGGGCGTTCCGGTGGATTAGGGAATGAAAATAATTCAATCTGGTATTGTCCGCCCACTTCTAACTCTAGCTTATAGGAATCCCTTTCTGCTCGGTATATTTCACTTAGCGGTGTTAGTCCTAGAACGTCCACATAAAAATTCTTTGATCGTTGGTAATCTGAACAAATCACGGCAACATGATGAATCTTCTTTAACTTCATATACAATAACCTCCTAAAACAATCTCACAAACAAAAACCCCCTTGCCTACCTAAATAGACTAGAGGGCCAAACAAACTCGCAACATACCTCAAATAGAGTTAATTGTCCTCCTGAGGCGGAGGGTGTCCACGAGTGGTGCCTGACACCACTTTAGTTTAATTGCCCCCCACAAAGTCCTCAGGTCTCTCTTGGCCCTTGTTGAAGTGGTAGAGGATGGCTTCGACGATTCTCTTCGATGCATAGCCGTCTCCATATGGGTTTGAGGCTTTTGCCATTTGATCATGGGCAGCTCTTTCTGAAAGCAGTTCATCCGCCATACCAAAAATTGTCTCTTCATCGGTTCCTGCCAATTTTAAGGTACCAGCTTCTATTCCTTCTGGACGCTCGGTGGTGTCTCTTAGTACAAGCACTGGTACCCCTAATGATGGAGCCTCTTCCTGAACACCGCCAGAGTCAGTCAAAATTAAATAGGCTCTTGAGGCAAAATTATGGAAATCAATGACATCAAGCGGTTCAATCAGATGAATTCTGTCATTTTCCCCCAATATACGATTGGCGATTTCACGAACAACAGGATTCATGTGCACGGGGTATACTACTTGAACATCATCATGCTTTTCCACCACACGGCGAATTGCACGGAACATATTTTCCATTGGTTCTCCTGTATTCTCACGGCGATGTGCTGTCATTAAAACTAGGCGATCTTCGCTAAGTTTTTCTAATACAGGGTGAGAATAATTTTCCTTTACAGTCGTTTTTAAAGCATCGATTGCAGTATTGCCTGTAATGAAAATAGCTTCCTCCCTTTTATTTTCCACTATCAGGTTTTGCTTTGATTGAATAGTTGGTGAAAAATGTAAATCTGCCAAAACCCCCGTCAACTGACGATTCATTTCCTCTGGATATGGAGAATATTTATTATGCGTCCGCAGTCCTGCCTCCACATGACCTATTGGAATAGAATGATAGAAAGCAGCCAGACTTGCAACGAACGTGGTCGTCGTATCACCATGAACCAACACAATGTCAGGTTTCACTTCTGCTAAAACCTGATTTAGCCCTTCTAAACTTCGAGTCGTGACATCAATTAATGATTGTCTTGCTTTCATGATATTTAAATCGTAATCCGGTGTTATATCAAAAATTGTCAAGACCTGATCAAGCATTTCACGGTGCTGAGCCGTTACCGTTACAATTGATTGAATTTGGTCAGGATATTTTTCTAATTCTTTTACAAGTGGAGCCATTTTAATAGCTTCCGGCCTCGTTCCGAATACGGTCATTACCTTCAACTGATTTTTCATAAAAACCTCCGGGTATACTAGATCCTCTCTATGCCACTATACAAAATTGAGATTATCGACAGGATCCAGCATATTTATTTTTTCAATTATAAATTATTTCCCCATAATTCTACACTAATATGATAACAAATTCTTTACTATTCCAAAAGCAACGCAATTAACCTAATTAATTAGATATTTCTCATCGGAAACATTTCTGAATACGTGCATATAGAATATAACTAAACAGAAAAAGTCTAGGCGGAATGATGGGTATTTGATAAGATCCCGTTCATAAAGGAGTGAAGCGAGGTTGACTGAAAATCTGCTATTAGCTTTTGGATTAACATTATTTGCTGGCCTTGCCACCGGAATAGGCAGCGTTCTGGCATTTTTCACCTCACACACCAACACAAAATTTTTATCTCTTACCCTTGGCTTTTCTGCTGGGGTGATGATTTATGTCTCCATGATCGAAATTTTTGTAAAAGCCAAAATTGCACTTGTTGATGCGCTTGGACTCGTGCCAGGAAACTGGCTGACGGTCGGTAGCTTTTTTGCTGGCATGCTCTTAATTGCCAGTATCGACAAATTTATCCCCAAGCAAAGCAATCCACATGAACTGAAAAAAGTCGAAGATATGAATCTTCAAAGTAGCAATGGAACAACGCCCGATTTGTTAAAAATGGGAACTTTTACGGCCCTTGCGATCGGAATTCATAATTTTCCTGAGGGGATTGCCACCTTCACTTCTGCACTCCAAGATCCTAAGCTCGGTATCGCCATCGCCGTTGCAATAGCCATCCATAATATTCCTGAGGGAATTGCTGTTTCCGTTCCTGTCTACTTCGCAACAGGTGATAAGAAAAGAGCCTTTAAGCTTTCCTTCTTGTCAGGATTGTCTGAGCCAATTGGGGCATTAGTTGCTTATCTTTTCTTAATGCCGTTTCTAAATGAAATCATGTTTGGCATCATTTTTGCTGCGGTTGCAGGAATAATGGTATTTATTTCACTCGATGAATTATTGCCCGCTGCCAAAAGATACGACGAAGCACACTTATCAATCTATGGTCTGATCGGCGGCATGGCGGTCATGGCATTAAGCCTATTACTATTTATATAAAAGGGCCTCTTTTTCACTACATCTACCTAGTTAATGGTGCCTGACACCTTTAACTTCTCCCTTAAATTAAAAAATCTTTTATTACAGTTGATTGAGTTGAATGGCCTCCTCGATACTGTTGTCGGTAATGGAGGGGCACGCTTGCAGATCTGAAATCGTGCGGGCGAGGCGTATGATTTTGATTTGGCTGCGGTTACTCCAATTTTCTTTTAATGCTTTTTCCTGAATGATGGACTGTTGGGTGATTGATAAAGGACTTGCCCGCAAAAGTATTTCATACGGGACGCTACTATTACAGAGCTCTTTTCCATATCTTTCATATTGTCTTTCCCTAGCTTTTCTTACTCTTTCACGCACAATGCTAGACCGCTCCCCATTTCCCAACTTGGCGGTTTCATCAAATTTAATTGGTCTGAGGGATAGGTTAATATCAAATCGATCACGAAGCGGTCCTGAAAGTCTATTTTGATAAGAAAGAATTTGCTTTGGTGAACAGGTACAATAATGTGAATTTGAGCCAGCATATCCGCACGGACAAGGATTCATGGCTGCTATCAAAACAAAGGAAGCGGGATAGGTTATCGATGCATGGGTTCGGCTAATCGTTATGTGCCCACTCTCTAACGGTTGCCGTAACATATCTAATGTTTTTTTCGTGAACTCTCCAATTTCATCCAGAAAAAGTACACCACGATGAGCAAGCGAAATTTCACCTGGCTTTGGGTATTGCCCCCCGCCGATAATCGCGATGCCAGAGGCAGAGTGATGTGGATTTCGAAATGGAGGCATATTACATCGTGTGTAATTATTACGACTTAATTGATACAAACTGAGTACCTCTAGTTGAGCTTCCTTTGTTAATGGGGGAAGTATGGATGGAAAACTTTCGGCTAGCAAACTTTTCCCACAACCAGGTGGACCGGTCATTAAGACATGGTGTTCCCCAGCCGCTGCGACCTCTAGCGCGTGTTTGGCACTGGAATGCCCAACGATTTGTTGAAAATCCACATCAATTTCTGCATTAGAAAAATCCATTTCCTATTTCTTTTTTAAAATAGGAGGTACCCATAGACCTGTAAGATGTCCAATGACCTCTTTTAGCGAAGATATATATACGATGTCTAATCCTTCGATATCGAGCGTAGGGAAATGATCATCAACTGGTATATAAAGCCTCTGTAAGCCTAGTTTTTGGGCTGCAAGAACCGCAGGCAAAAGCCCCTCAACAGTTTGTACTGATCCATCTAAAGATAACGCCCCTAAGAAACCCGTATTTTCTGGAATGATTACCTCTAATTCATGCAGGCTCACTAACAAAGCAATCGCCATCGATAAATCAAATAATGACCCCATTTTCTTTTGATCCGCTGGTGAAAGGTTAATTATTATTTTATTACCTGATAAAACATATCCTAAAGAACGAAGAGCTGCAATTATCCTCTCTTTCGACTCTTTCACAGCGGTATCGGGTAAACCGACAATTTTAAAAGAATCATTCCCTACATACGTCCCCACTTCGACATTAACCCGATAGCCTTCCATACCCATTAAGCCGATACTCGTTACTCGTGCCCACATGGAAGCCACGCCCCCTCATGCTTGAGAAGTTTGCCGTTTTCCCAAAAAAACCTCTCAGTTGCAGCCGATTTTACATATTGTTCATATTGTTGGGGTTGCGGATCAGGAAAGTACGAAAGAATGGATTTGGGGTCAATATGAGGATTTTCTTCACCATATAGATAAGCCCGATAGCTGCTCCAAGGATAATCCTCAGGCTCGTCCACCATTCCTGCATTTACCGGGTTTAAATGAATATATTTGCTCACATCAATCTCATATTCTTGTGAATTTAGTAGTTCAGCACCATAGCGTTTATCAAACACATGGCCAGAAAAGTCATACTTTTTGTTAATATATTTGGCATATTTTGTATTGAGATTTTTCATGATGATGCTAAGGGGGGTATCAAGGGTTTCAAGTTGAAGATGGATATGATTGGTCATCAAGCAATAGGTGTGGAGATGAAAGGGGTATCGAGTTCTTGTTTCTTCTAAAAAAGAAAGATATTTCTCATAATCCTCCTCCTCATAAAATAGCCAACTCTTCCTAATCCCTCTGCTCGTGATATGAAACTTTGCTCCTTCAAACCACAAGCGAACATTTCGAGCCAAACTAATCACTCCTTTACGATATGATTACGATAAGATGATATCTGGTGTCAGGCACCACGGCTTACTTCTTTATTATACTAGGATTTTCCATGTTAGTTAGGGCTATTTGAAGTTGTAACAAAATGTTCAAAGCTGATTCTAGTATAAGCCCTGCTCATCCAAAGTGGGTGGTACCATTTGTCCAGGAAAACAACCAAGCCTGAAATTCGTCAATAACGTATAAAATGAGAAATGTTTAAATATTTATTTAGTAGATGCAACTCCATCAAGATTCAATCAAGACGGGTTTAACTAAACTTCTGTAGAGGACATTTTATTTCTTACTTTTTCTTAAGGGGGGAATGTCTCTGAAAATTATACGATTGCTTCAAAGAGTAGTGGGAATTCTCCTTCTTGGTTATGGAATTTATCTTATCTTCGGTACGCAGGATTTTTTTGGTACCATATTAATTATTTTGGCATTTTTAATTTTCCCAAGTTTAAATAAGGAGAAAGGCCAATCCCACGGCGATAGAGTTGATACTCACGACCAGTACCATAATTCAAGCGTCGATCACGACACTTCCTCCGGTGGCGGGGATTCAAACCAGGAAGGTGGAGATTAATCATTCTCCCTCATGCCATTCCAAAAAAATGTCCCTATTCTGTGAGCAGAACAGGGGCATTTTTTTGGAATGGACGGATGAATCAAACATCCTATTTTAACAATTCTTATAATAATAGCCAACCATCTTCCCAATAGCATGTCCCTCTCAGATGGACATTGTCCACGGACGGTGCCTGACACCATTTACCGACACCATTTATACTTCCTTTGTAGGGGTTTCTAGTTGATTACTTTTTTCGTTATCTGCGATGAGTTCTTTTAGGAATTGGATTAGTTCATCGTGAATGCCTTCTTGTTGGAGGGCAAACTCAATGGTTGTTTTGACGAAGCCCAATTTCTCTCCGACATCAAATCGTTTCCCTTCGAAATTATAAGCAAACACCCGTTGAATCTGATTGAGCTTTTGAATGGCATCTGTTAACTGAATTTCACCACCTGCGCCTTCCTCCTGCTGGTCTAAGTACATAAAGATCTCTGGCGTTAAAATATATCTTCCCATAATCGCTAAGTTTGATGGTGCCGTACCTGGCTTTGGCTTTTCTACAAAATTCTTAACTTGATAAAGCCTTCCATCCTGCTCCATCGGATCAACAATCCCATAGCGATGTGTCTCATTTTCTGGAACATGCTGCACCCCAATGATCGATGAAAAGGTGGATTCATATTGATCAATCAGCTGTTTTAAACATGGAGTGTCACTTTGAACAATATCGTCCCCTAAAAGGACTGCAAAGGGTTCATCCCCGATGAAATTCCTGGCACACCAAACCGCATGACCTAAACCTTTTGGTTCCTTCTGACGGATATAATGGATGTCAGCAAGATTAGAGGTATAGTTCACTTGTTTTAAGAGATCCCATTTTTCTTTTTCCATTAAATTTTTCTCTAGCTCTGGGGCAAAATCAAAATGATCCTCAATCGCACGTTTCCCTTTACCTGTGACAATAATAATATCTTCAATACCAGCTGCAATTGCTTCTTCGACAATATATTGAATCGTTGGTTTGTCCACAATAGGAAGCATTTCTTTTGGCATGGCCTTTGTCGCGGGTAAAAAGCGTGTCCCGAGCCCCGCAGCAGGGATAATGGCTTTACGAACTTTTTTCACGGAATGTCTCTCCTTTTAATCACTTTAACTATTTTGTAAATTATTACAATACATTCAGCTTTCCCCAAATTAAATAGACAATAATCAAAATGATTATAACATACCTGATAGTATTAGACATGGTTACATCGGAATACTTGTTTTAAAAACAGCACCCTCGATCTCCCCATTATAAGCCATGATGGACCCACCATGTCCCTCTATAATAGCCTTCGTTATCGCAAGTCCAATTCCTGAACCCCCAGCCTCACCACTATAAAATCGGTTAAACACTTTTTCCTCCTCGCCTGGAGAAAATCCTTGTCCATCATCGATTATCTCGATCATCATTTTCTTGTTCTCATGGTAACATTTTACCAAAACTGCTGTCTCCGCGTAACGAATGGCATTCCCTAATAAGTTAATTAAAGCACGCGTCAATTTCTCTTTGTCTAATGTCACTTTACCCATTAGCTGATTGTCGATGACTATGTTGATTCCCCTCTGATCAGCAACAACCATAACACTTTGAATGGCAGCTCGAATTACTTCTTCAAGTGATGTCACACCAAACCTGAAGCTATCTTCCATCCCCTCAAGCCTAGCTAAGTAGGTAATCCCCTCAACAATTTGTTTCAAGCGTTGGCTTTCGACAATAATTACGTTCAAGCTCCGCTCCACATTCTCGCCTACCACCACTCCATCCAGAATTCCCTCTGCATTGCCCTGAATCGCCATCAAAGGGGTTTTCAATTCATGCGAAGCATTCTGAAAAAATAACTTCTGGTCCTCATCATATTGCCTGAGTTTATGGGATAAGAGATTGAAGCTTTCTGCTAACTCCCCAATTTCATCCCTCGATTGGAGATCAATCTCATCAGTTCGCACCTTAAGAGAAAAATGTTTCATATGCTCCGCCAACCTTTGAATTGGCCGCGTCAGTTCCCGTTTGAAAAATAGCCCCAATACCACGGCGATTAAACCTGAAATAGCTAAACTGATGAGCTGCGACCTTCGCATCAACTTATTGACTTCCTGCAACTCCTCCAGATGCGCCACCAATGTAACATATCCAAGTGTCTTACCATTTTTATTCGAAATCGTAACTGTTTCAAAAACAAATTTTCTCCTGTTGCCTTGCCCAAATTTCATATCAATCAAGGCCGGATCATTCAAATCTGTATAAATGACCTCCCGCTCACTGCTCCATATGATCAATTTCGAAGACATTAATCGCTCCGAGACAGCAAGTGCCTTTCGATTCGTTAGCCTATCTTTCACTGTAGCACTCGATAGAACGGATTTGCCGAGTAATTGACTAACCACTTTTGCCTCTTTCTGTAGCTGAGCCTCCGTTTCATGAATTAAATAACTCTGGGAAATAAAGCGGAAGGACAAGCTAGTTAGTAAAAAAATACTGATGATTAGTAAAAAATATGTCAATAGGAGCTTTGTGCCAATCTTCATGCTATTCATCCAACCTATACCCATAGCCCCAAATGGTGGAAAGCTCAACTGAAGACTGATGCATTTCAAGCTTTTTCCGCACCCGTTTGACAAGGTCATCGATCAATCGCCCGTCCCCAGCAAATTCATACCCCCAGATAAACCCTAGCAGATCTTCTCTTGTAAAAGGTTTTCCTATATTTCGTGCCAAAAAGACGAATAATTCGTACTCTTTAGTTGTCAATTTAATTTCTAGACCATCCTTTTCTATGTAACGCCGCTCGAGGTCAATGGTTATATCCCGAATGATAATTGTTTGCTTCAGACAATCGCTTGCTTTTTCCATTCGTTTAAACAAATTCTTGATTCGTACCATCAGCTCTCTTGGACTAAAAGGCTTCGTCAAGTAATCATCGCCGCCAAGCTCCAACCCCAAAATCCGGTCAAACTCGCCATCACGTGCCGAAACAAAAATAATGGGTATATCGCTTGATTTCCTTATTTCCTTACAAAGCTCTAGACCATCAATATGGGGCAGCATAATATCAATAATCAGTAAATCTGGCTTTAAGCGCAGCATCTCTTGATAAACATTCTTCCCATCTGAAAAAAGAGTTATCTTATAGCCTTCATTTTCTATGTATTTTTGCAAAATATCACGGATGTTTTTTTCATCATCCACGACAAAAATATGCTTCATCACCAGATCACCTCGTTCCCATTATATAAAGAAAACTAGCCGATTGGCGAGCCGTAAGGAGAAGACAGGTACGCTATACTAATTGGAAGGCTTATAGGAAAAGCGCAAGGCGCCCGCCTATCGGCGACAAGCACAAGACGAGCCGGCCGAAAGGTTGTTCTTTAACCTTTTGGTCGGATTGGCTTGTGACCTCGAGCCGATGGCGCCTGGAGCTGGACAATTCTCAAAGTCAAAATTTATACTTTCTTATCTTATAAAAAAGAGAAGATAGCTCTTCAACACTATCTCCTCTTACGAAGTCTCCCTATTTCAATAGATCAATGAGCTTATCTAGCTCTGTCAATTTCTCCTTTAATTTCGCATTCACCTGCTGCTGTGTAGCCAATAGCTTCGTAAATTGGTCACTGCCCTCACCCTTTTTCATCGCTTCTTTTAAAGCCTTTCGCTCATCTTTCCCCTCTGTTAACAAAGGTTTCAGTTGCTCGTTTAATGTTTTGAGTTGCTTTTTAATCTCTTTTGCTTGTTTGAAGTTCTCTTTAGACCCGCTATTTTTAGCTGCTATCAATAGATCCACTAGCATATCTTTTTTTACAATCGCCTGTTTTCTAAGATCTAGCCGATCTTCCCTCAATTGATTGACTTGGTGAATTTGATCTTTAAATTGGCTGAGCATATCCAACCGATTGCCAAGATGATTACCCATTCCATTTGCCTCTATCACTTGTTGGTCACCAGCTGCAGAAACACTGTGAATCCCATATACACCTCCACCTAACAATATGAGCGTTCCAAGTCCTGCAATTAAGCCCTTTTTCATCACTATCATCCTCTCTCTTCACTTGTCCTGATTACACCCTCAGTATAGTCAAAAGTTACGGCACAACTTCGGAACAAATAAGTGAAAAGTATGTGAAAATAGATTCCTTTTTAACTACTGTTAAAAATCCATAAAATCAGTAGATTCGAAAGCCATAAAACTACGAACCTGAAGGATAAAAAAACCGAGCTTTATAAATAGATCTGGTTCCTAAGACTTTTCTTCGACTCTGGCTTCAATTTTTGCAATGGAAGCAGTCAAAACTACAGAAGATAAAGGCCTACTAATAAAATATCCTTGAATAATATCACAGTTTAGGTTTTTCCATTCCCTATATTGTTGTGCATCCTCAATGCCTTCAATAATCACCTGCACATTTAAATTATGGGCCATCTGAATAATTGGTGAAATAACGCCGACATGGTTTTTATTTTTCAATAAGCTAAAAACAAAATTTCGATCTAGCTTAAGATAATCGATAGGAAGCTTCAGAAAATCAGAGATTGAGAAATAACCATTTCCAAAATCGTCCAAAGCAATCGTAAATCCCATTTCCTTCAACGAATACAACCGTTCATTAACATCTTTCACCGTATAAACCTCAATATTTTCAGTGATTTCTAATGTTAATTGCGATGCGGAAACCGCGTATTGGCTAAGTAGATTGGAGATTCTTAGTAAGAGAGAATCCAGCAACAGTTGATTAACCGACAGATTGATCGAATATTTCAGCGGCACATTCTGCTCACTAGCAATTTGTTGACAAACTGTTTCAAACACCCAGTAAAATAAGCTATTCCCTATGCCCGTCTCCTCCGCATAGTTAATAAATTCAGCAGGTGAAATCTCTCCTAAGTCTGGATGATGCCAACGGATCAAGGCTTCTACACCGATAATCCTCCGTTGCCCTAAATGGTACTGAGGCTGATATTGAACATAGAGCTGTCCTTTTTTCAGGGCATACGGAAGGTCATTTTCAATCAACATCTTCCGGTAAGCGGCTTCGTTCAACTCCCCATTGAAAAAGGAAAAGCAATTCTCCCCGCTCTTTTCTGCTTCCATCATTTGCACTTTCGCCGTTTCCTTTAATGTATGTGGCTCCTCGGCTCCATACGGATACATGCAGATTCCTATATTAC
The DNA here is from genome assembly GCF_000612625.1 of Neobacillus jeddahensis. Taxonomy (GTDB): domain Bacteria; phylum Bacillota; class Bacilli; order Bacillales; family Cytobacillaceae; genus Neobacillus; species Neobacillus jeddahensis. The sequence continues at coordinate 35,455 of NZ_CCAS010000028.1, read as the reverse complement.
TTGTTATCGAAACATGATGGAAATCAACAGTATACCGCTCAGAACAGGCTTGGATAATTCGCTCGCAGATTACCCTGCAATCATCCTCCGTAATATCTGCGATCACCAGGATAAAATCAGTACGATTCACTCGTATGATCGTATCAATGTCCCTAATAGACCGGTTAAGTCTGGTAATCATTTTGCTCATTAAGATGGTTTCTATTTCAACATCCTTCTGATGTAATAACTCGAGTGGAATATGGAATCTTAGATAACAAACTGCTGTCGACAATTGCAATCTCTTACTAAAAGCTAACGTCAATTTGAGACGTTCATTGAGACGTTCTATATTCGAGAATTCGGCCTTATATTCATTATTTTTCCCTTCCATATTTACCGCTCCCCCCAATAGATTGGTTTTAGACGATTTCTTCGCTGCTTCCTCCACGAGAATCAAGAAACATAAAATGGACCCATTCCCAAATCAAAATTCAACGCTAGCCATAAAAAAAGACAGGGATTCTGCTCACTGTTCCGAGTGTCAGGCACCTAACCCCATGTCTATATTTATTGAACCTTTTTATTGATTTTTTTCAAGGCTTCCTTCGTCTCATTTAAGTACTTTACAAGCCTTAACGGTTTACTTAGGACTCGCTTTGGAAATCCTTCGATAAATTTCCCGTGATCGGTTTTGTATTCATCGGTTAATCTTGTTGGTTTTGACGTAACACGCTTATAAACTTCCTTATATAGTTCCCTCATCGGGTTCATTTCCGTCTCGATTGTACGGCGGCAGTTTGTACAATCAATGCTTTGAATCTTATCGTTTAAATATTGAACATGATGCAAGGTTTCATCATGACAATGTGAGCAATAAAGGGTGACATCTATTTCTGAAATTTTCATATAGGTCTTCTCCTTTACAAATAGTTCACAAACTCTCTGATTGTAGGACATAACACTGATTTCTTAGTATTTACTAATGAACCTTGATTTTATATATCCTCTACTATATATATTAATTAAAATTGTTAAACAAGTACCAGTATAAACTCAAGTTTTTTTCAATATTTTTAAAAAAATATAAAGGCCATTACTCCTTAACCTTCTTTAAAATTGCACTTGCCATTTGTTCATCGACGATCAGCACGTTTATAAACTGACCTCTTAATGCACCGAGTACACTTTCTGCTTTTTGTTCCCCTTCGACAACGGCAACCACTTTTTGGATTCCCTTTAATTCGTCCAAGGTAATCCCGATGATTTTATTGCTTGTTGGATCACTGATTTGCTCGCCCTGTTCGTCAAAAAAACGAAAGCCAATATCGCCGACAGCTCCCAATTCACGGAGATGGCTCACATCCTCTTCTGTCAAATACCCAATCTTCATTAAAGTGGAATCGTTAAAGGGATTGCCAATGCCGATCAGGGCAAGGTCGACCTGCCTGCCACTTTCTAAAACCGTCTCAATATCCTGCATGGCCATTAACCGTTCCCTCAGCTCTTCTGTCTCGACAATCGCCGGGGCATATAGATAGGTGCAAGTACCGTTAATTTTCTTCGCGAATTCGTTGGCTAGTTGGTTCGCATGAATTTCAACTTCCTTAACACCCATCCCCCCTTCCAATGGGACAATCTTAATTTCGTCTCTTCGCTCATATGGATATTCTTGAACGAGAGCAGCAAGTGTCCGCCCCCATGAAATCCCAATCCTTTGGACACCCTTCATATTATGCGAAATATAGTTGGCACCGGCCAGCCCTACGGCCCGTTTTACTATTTCTCTCGATTGACCGCTATTCGGCACCACAATGGCATCGTTCAATCCGAAACGTTTTTCTAGCTGCTGTTCGAGTTCCACGGTTCTAACTGTTTCATCTTTTATATAAATATTTACAATCCCTTCATCCTTTGCTTTTTGCAGCAATTTGGATATGACGGGTCTTGATACACCTAATTTATTAGCAATTTCGGCTTGCGTCCAGCCATCCTTATAATACATGCTGGAGACTTTCACCAACTGCCTCTTTTCTTGCCACTCCACGAATCCATCTCCTCACGACACGTCGGTAAAATCCATTTTTTGTCTATCCTTATTTTACACGATACGGTTTCCAAAATCATCCTTAGTGACTAAGAATTGTCCATGTTCACATTTCGATAAGGGGGAGCTAGAATCCTCCTTGTCGAAATAAGTAAATCTAATACTAAATAGAAAAGCGCCGAGGCTCTTGTCCCCAGCACTAAACAAAACGGATCCCATCCCCATTTCTAAATCAAAACACTTGTTCAATCGGATTAGCATACTGCTTTACCGGCTTCCCCTTCCTTTTTAGCTGGTGTACAGCCTTCACAGCGGCTTCAAAAAAGGTTTCAGAAATCGTTGGGTGCGGATGGATCATTTTTGCCGCTTCCTCAATCGTTCCTTCTAGATACATAAATGCCGATGCTTCAGAAATCATTTCTGTTACATGCGAACCGACCATGACCACACCAATGATTTCACCGTATTTCTCCTCGTAAATCACTTTTGTGAAACCATCTGGTTCTCCGGCACTCAAGGCCTTTCCGCTTCCCGCAAAATCAAATTTTTCAATGCGCACCTCGATCCCCTGCTTTTTGGCCTCTTCTTCCGATAATCCTACAGAGGCAATCTCTGGAAGTGTATAAATACAGCGCGGCATCACGCTGTAATCGATTTGGTCGGTGATTCCGGCTGCATTATTGGCAGCAACTACCCCTTCAGCACTGGCAGCATGGGCAAGCTGCCAGCCGCCAATCACATCGCCAACAGCGTACACATTTGGCATACTGGTCTGCATTTGCTTATTCACCTTAATAAAAGGCCCTTCTTGCTCTAAGTTTACCGCGCTTACTGCCGTCACATTTGGACGTCGGCCCGTGCTGACAAGTAGCGTCTCTGCCGATAAGGTTAACCTATTTCCCTTTGCATCCACGCCTATAACCGTCTTCCGGTCAGCTGCTTCTTGTACCTCCAGCACCTTGGCGCCGAGATGAAGCTTTATTCCTTTCTTCTTCAAACTCCTTGCCAACAATTTAGCGGCATCCGCATCCTCGGTTGGCACAATCTGATCAGCCGCCTCCACGATCGTCACCTCTGCCTTCAACGAGGCAAAAATGGTCGCAAATTCGACGCCTATCACACCGCCTCCGATGATGAGTACCGATTGCGGAATTGCTGGTAGATCAAAAATCGTATCACTCGTGTCATACTTTACTGAAGCAAGTCCAGGGATGGGTGGTACTGCAGGCGTCGACCCCGTAGCAACGATGACCTTTTCGGCCTGAAGGATCTCCTCACCAGCTGCTGTTTTGACCTTGACAACCCCGTCTGGAAAAAGGAAACCGTACCCGTTGTAGACATCAATCTTACCCTGTTTTAGTAAAAAGGCGATCCCGGCGCGTAACCGCTCAATCACATCATTTTTTCGTTTTTTCATTTTATCGAATGAAAGGGTCAAGGGACCGGTCTCAATTCCCCAGTCTCTTGCCTTTTCAATCTGTTCAATGATTTCCGCATGCTTTAAATACGTTTTAGATGGAATACAGCCTCGATTTAAACAAGTCCCACCGAGAAAGTCAGCCTCAATCAGGGCAGTTCTTTTGCCAAGTTCGGCTGCATGAAGGGCAGCCACGTAACCGCCAGGACCTCCACCTATCACGACTATTTCATAGGATGGTTTCAACTCGTTCACCTCCTTACACAAGTAATTCAAATGGATTTTCAAGAATTTGTTTCAGTTCAGTTAAAAAAGCAGCTGCCGGTGCACCGTCAATGGCACGATGGTCAAAGGATAGGCTGAGTGTCATCATCGGACGGATTTCAAGTGCGCCATTGATCGCCACTGGTTTATCGAGAATTCGACCTACGCCGAGAATGGCACTTTCAGGCTGGTTAATGATTGGCGTAAACGCATCTATTGCATACATGCCAAGATTGCTAATCGTAAACGTAGAGCCTTTCAACTGCTCAGGGAGTAATTTATTTTCCCGGGCCCGCTGCCCAATTTCCTTTGCTGCTTGGGTAAGCTCCGCCAATCCCTTCCTAAGAACATCCTTCACAACTGGTACCATTAAACCACCAGGTACAGCCACCGCCAGTCCAATATGAATGTGTTCGTGCTGAAGGATTTCGTCTCCTTCAATCGATACATTCACTTCTGGATGACGGGAAAGGGCTGCAGCTGAAGCCTTGATTAACACTTCTGTATAGGATAAACGTAGATCTGTTTGCTTCTCGACGATTGGTAAAAGGGAGGCGCGAAGCTCCTTCACCTTTGTCATGTCCACATCTGTCGTCAATGTGACGTGTGGAGCAGTGTATGCACTATGTGCCATCCGTTCCGCAATCACCTTTCGCATGCCAGACATTTTCTTTCGTGTTGCTGGAACAGGAATGGTCTCTTTTTTAGGTGTTGAGGCAACGACATCCATTTTTGTGATTTTCCCGTTGATCCCGCTGCCTGTCACAGCTGCTAAATCAATTTGTTCGCCAGCTGCCAGCTTCCGTGCCAATGGTGTCGCCTTTGGTGAAGTCGTTGCTCCTTCCAACACAGCAATGACATCCTTCCTATGCACACGGCCATTTGGGCCACTTCCTTTTATAGCTGTTAAAGTTAATTGATTCACTCTGGCAAGCTTACGGGCTGCTGGAGTGGCACGTGGCTTTTCTGTCTGCTGATTATTGTCAGCGCTTACTTCAACAAGACTAGAAGTTTCTGCAGATACAGCTTGATGCTTCATCCCCACTTCTTCAGTACCAGATATACCTGGTGAAACATCAGGGATGGTTTCATCCGCAACACCGATATAACCAATAATTTGATTGACCGGTACTTGATCATCGACTTCGACATACTTTTTTAACAATATACCCGCGTCATACGCTTCCACTTCGATATTAATTTTATCAGTCATAATTTCAAAAAGCGGTTCGCCAATCTCAACGCTTTCCCCTTCCTCTTTCAACCACTGAAGGAGAGTACCTACTTCCATCGTGCTACTAAGCTTTGGCATAAAAATTTCCTTTGCCACGGTTAAGCCCTCCTTGTTATTTATACTTGACTGTTTCTCTTACAGCGGCGAGGATGTCTGGCACTTGAGGAATAGCGGCTTTTTCTAAATTAGGGTTGTAAGGAATCGGTACCTCTTTTCCACCAAGACGTTTAATCGGTGCGTCCAAATAATCAAACGCTTCACTTTCTGCTACCATGCTGGCAATTTCCCCACCGATGCCGCCGCGGCGTACGGCTTCATGGACCACAATTAACCGACCGGTCTTTTTCACTGAATCAATAATCGTCTCCTTATCAAGTGGGACAATCGTCCGAGGATCGATCACCTCGACGCTAATGCCTTCTTTTTCAAGTTGTGCAGCTGCCTCAAGTGCTTTATGGACCATGATTGCCGTAGCGACAACGGTCACATCTGTTCCTTCGCGTTTGATATCTGCCTTGCCAATTTCAATGGAGTAGGGTTCTTCCGGTACTTCAGCGGATGTTTTGTACAATAATTTATGCTCGTAAAAAATAACGGGATTGTCATCGTCCATTGCCGCCTTCAATAACCCTTTCACATCATAGGCCGTAGACGGCTGCACGACTTTTAAGCCTGGGATATGGGCCATCCACGCCTCTAAGCTTTGGGAATGCTGGGCGGCTGCGCCTGTTCCCGAGCCGGCTGGAGTCCGTAACACCATAGGAACTTTTCCTTTTCCGCCAAACATATAGCGTGTTTTTGCGGCCTGGTTAACCATTTGGTCCATCGCGATGGTGATAAAGTCTGAGAATTGCAATTCTAAGATCGGTCGCATGCCTGTTAACGCCGCTCCGATCGCTGCACCGGCAATAGCTGCCTCCGATATAGGGGTATTGCGCACCCTCTCTGGTCCAAATTCTTCGATCATACCACGGGTAACACCGAACGCCCCGCCGTATACGCCAATATCTTCACCCAGGATAAAGACATCCTCATTTTGCCGCATCTCCTGGCTCATCGCTTCCCTAACCGCTTCTAAATACGTAATTTCTCTTGTCGCCATTCTGTTCTCCTCCTTTATTTAAGCGTATAGATCCTCTAGTAAACTATCGATCGATGGTTCAGGGCTGTTTTCTGCAAACCTCACGGCCTCCTCAATTTCTGCAAGGGCCGCATCCTGTAGCTGTTTTGCCTCTTCTTCGTTGAGAACCCCTTCACTCTTCAAGAACTCTTTAAAGCGCTTAATGCCATCCTTTGCTCTCCACTCATTTTCCTCTTCACGCGTCCGATATTTTTTGGCATCACTTTTGGAGTGACCCTTCCAGCGGTATGTTTTCATTTCGATTAAGGATGGTCCAAAACCATTCCGTGCACGTTGTACGGCTTCGTCGACTGTATTCATAATTTCAACCATATCAAGTCCATCTACAACCTTGCCAGGGATTCCATATGCGTCAGCACGATCCGCAATATTTTCAATATTAGTCATTTCTTTTACTGATCCAGACATACCATATTGATTGTTTTCACAAATGAAGACAACGGGCAAATCCCAAATGGAGGCAAGGTTAACAGATTCATGAAAGCTTCCTTCATTAGAAGCTCCATCGCCAAAGAAGCAAAGGACAACATAGTTTTCTTTTTTCATTTTCGAGGTAAGGGCGGCTCCAACTGCAAGGGGTAAACCGCCACCGACAATTCCATTTGCCCCAAGGTTTCCTTTTTCCACATCGGCAATGTGCATCGATCCGCCTTTTCCTTTACAATAACCAGTTACACGACCGAACAGCTCCGCCATCATTTTGTTGACGTCTCCTTCTTTTGCGATGCAATGACCATGGCCGCGGTGAGTACTAACAATTTTATCCTTTGTCCCAATTACAGCGATCGAACCCGCAGCAGATGCCTCCTGACCGACACAGAGGTGAGTGGTTCCATGAATCAACCCTTTGGCAAAGAACTGATCCACCTTCTCATCAAAATAACGAATCGTCCACATTTGCTTATATAAATCCTTCAACTTTTCTTCCGTAATCATCTCAGGGAGTTTCAAAGTTTTCATCATTTCTTTTTCCTCCTTTTACATTTGTTCTTATATGTTACATTTGTAAACATCATAACCCCTATTACCCTTTCGGTCAAGTGAAATGAGGTAATTTTCTGAAATTTCCGGATAAAAAAAGGAAAAAAGTGGACAAGGTTTCTGCCAACCCATTCCTCCTTTTTCCTACCGCTGTTATTTTTCATCCATGTAAAAATCATTTGATGTTTCTCATAGCAATCATGCTTGGACCATCGATTTTATTTAATGGTAATAATTGTTCCTTCTTCAATAGTTGGAAAGTGATGTGGGGCAGCAAACACAGCCCCTGGCAGCACTTCCTCCATTGGTTCTTGAAAATAAATTGAGATGTGACCTAACTCTTCAAAGTTATGGTTCGCTAGTGTTCCAAGTGCTGTAATCGTAAAGGACTCTTCACCAAACTGAATGGTGCCGCCTTCCTTTAATGGCTCCTTCGTTAACGTTTCAAATTCATGTATGACCGCCAATTCTCGCAATTCCTTCGGGGCCTGCGGGCCGAAAAGAATGACGATTTTCTCCTCTTTAAACGTTGGTACTAAAACACCGATTTCTTGTACAACTGATTTCGTCACAATCATAACCTCCACAGAAAATCTTTATAACCTTACGAACGATCGATTTTCGATGCTTACTGGAAAAAGCTGATCCTGAAGGGCTCTTAATTTCCAAACGGTTGTTGATGGGTCAAGTTCGACATCCTCCACCGTTAAAAATTGCCCAACTTTGAGATCCTTTTTCACCACTACTTTTCCGCTGATCAAGCCGATTGGAATATGGCCGTTACGTTTCATGTCAACATGTGTCTCAAGTACACCGCGAACTGAATACCCACCGATACCATCCAATGTTTCGCCCGCTTTTATATCACGTTTTGCAACAGCAACAGTTTCAGAAATAGGTGCACCGATTGGATGAATCGAGGAATCATGCTGTAACACTGCTTTTGCGATCGTAATCGGCGTTTCTAAGCTTGCAAGGTGGTATGGGCGGTATAATGTATAATGGGGCCCGTTACCTACTTTTAAGTAACGAAGCTCTTCATCGACTGGCTCAAGTTCACTTTTTACAATAACGAATACGCCGGGTGCAAGACCGTCAACATATTCGACCACTCCGAAGTTATCTAACACACCGCCATTTTCTTTTAGGGTTAACTTTTCAGCCACATCTTGAACGGTTGCTGATACACCATGCATTCCCACTTTATCAGGAAGCAAGCCGGTGGCATTACTTAATAAGTTCATTTCTGCCATTGTTTTTGTACCATCTTGGAAAGCGGCGAGCATATGGGCACTCATATGTTTTTGTCTTGCTTCTTCGGCACAAACATCAGGATTGGACAAAGGGTTTAATTTATTGTTTTTCCCCTTACCAGCAACCAACACTTCTAAACCCATTGTTTTAGCAAATTCATATAATTCAAGAGTGGCGGCTGGCTCATCACCCGCAGAACCCGAATAAACCAATCCAGCATTATCAAACAATTGATACATAACAGAACCGATCGTAATATCGACTTCTACATTTAATAGAACAAGATGTTTTTTGGAACGCAATGTTTCTAGCGAGATATTTGCTCCAACTTCAGGGACCCCCGTTGCATCGACGATTACTTCCACATGTGGTGATTGAATCACCTCACGATAATCATTGGTGACAATAACAGGGTTTCTTACACTAGCCTGTGAGTGATAATAATCAGCCGCTCTTTGGGCAGCGGATACATTGACATCGCAGACCCCCGCCACAATCATGCCAGATATTTTAGCAATTTGTGCGATCATACCAAAGCCCATTTGACCCGCACCGATTACCCCTACCTTAATGGGGGCATTTTCACGTTCACGTTGTAAAAGCTGTTGATAAACTGACATGTAGATTCCTCCTAAATAAGTTCAATTCATAACGCTTACATTCTTTTCAACTAGTAATCTCTCCTGAATGATACCTAGTTCAAATGTTATCATGCGTGGCATAACATTTGAAAAATTCACATTTGTTAAACGCGTTATCATTTGTTCCTTCTTCATCAGTCTAAACCCACACTAATACTCTGTCAAGTATGAATTTTCCAAAAATTAAAACTCCGGTAAAGGAAGATTCAAGTCCATTGTTGCTATTTACTAAAAGGAAAAGCTGCACTTGAATTCCAGGTGCAGCCATCAAGTATTATCCTTCCACCAATGCATTTGCCGTCACTTCATCGGTAATGAGGACATGTATTAGACTTCCTTCTAGTGCTGCTTTAATGGCATCCACCTTTTCGATTCCCGCGGCCACCCCAATCACAAGTGGGATCTGCTGTAATTTTCTCAGATCAAGGGCGATCACCCGTTCATTCCAAGAATTGTCGACAGGCTTGCCGAACTTATTAATAAAGTTATAGCAAATATCGCCAACAATTTCTGTGTCCTCTGTAATGGTTTGATAGTCAGTACCGAGGTAGGATTGAACCATTGTCGAATGCTCTGGCCGTCCGCCAATACCCACGACAGCAATATTCGATTGTTCAGCTAAATCAAACGTGCTTTTGATGGTTGGCTGTCTCATCAGCACTTCTTTTGCCTCTTTTGTATCCACCATCACTGGGAGGTGGAGAAATTCACATTGTGACTGAAAAGCCGCACCAATTTTAGCAACAATCGAATTGGAGTGGATATCGACCCGCTCATTTCCTACGCCGCCCACTAATGGAACAATCGTAAGGGAAGGAAACAATTGTGGTGATTGAATGACCTTTGCCACTTCATTTAAGGTTGTTCCAGATGAGAAACCAATGATTTGACCATCCTTAATTACCCGTTGTAAAAATTCACTTACAGCTTCTCCTAGCTGCTTTTTTGAGGAATCCTGGCCGACACTTTCAATACAAACGACCTCCCGAAGGTTATAGAGGCGCTCGACCTTTCGCTCTAGTTGACTAAATTGGTGGAGACCTTCATCATGAATCGTGATTTCCACAATCCCCAATTCCCTCGCCTTCGTCAAATACTTTGATATCAGCGAGCGACTGACCCCGATTACCTCCGCAATCTCTGATTGGGTTGCCCCTTCGTCATAATACATTTGAGCCACTTTTACTAATATTCTTCTATTATCTAGAATAACCACCGAACATCCTCTTCCTAACTAAAATGATTGCTGTTACACCTTCTAGATGAATCCACTATATTAGTATAGCTTGATTTCTTAATTCACACTATAAGATTATGGAATATTTTAGAAATAGAAACTTCCAGTTAATACATTCCAAAGCTAGCAAAGTAAGCAATGATAACCGCGACCACCCCAGTGATTAAGCGGCTATAAAGCACGGCCGGGACACCATATCTCACTGTTTCTGGCTTTGCTTCTCCTAATGACAAACCAACCGGGATAAAGTCACAGCCTACCTGACCATTAATAGCAAATAAGGCCGGAAGTGCATATTGCGGTGGAATATTTCCTAAGGCAATCTGACTTCCGATTAATACCCCGATAACTTGGGCAATAACCGCACCTGGACCCAATACTGGCGATAAGAATGGCAGCGTACAAACGATAACAATTACCAGTAATCCCCACAATGAACCGGCAAGGGGTGATAGTGAATTGGCAATCACATCGCCAATTCCCGTATAAGTAATGATCCCCATTAACATACTGACGAAGGCCATAAAAGGAATAATATTTTTCAGTAACATTTCAACCGTATCACGTCCCGCTTGATAGAAGGTTCCCGTGACATTTCCAATTCCTTTTGAGAACTTTAATAAGAAATTATCATTATTTTGTGCATGCTCGTGCTTCAACTGTTGATAACTTTCTTGGAACTTTTCCTTGTCTTTCGTATTGAATTTCGGTTCTTCTTCCGCCTCTTGTGCCCCTGCTGCTTGTGTGTGACCTTCTGCTAAGGCAATGTCCTTTTCTGTTACCCCAGAGACAAAAATATCCTCAGTAATAAATTTTGATAATGGGCCTGAAGGAGAGGATGGTAACACATCTACTGTTGGGATCCGCTTCATTGGATAAACACCAATTCGGGCCGTGCCACCACAGTCAATAACCACGCACAACATTTCCTCTTCCGGATAGGAGCCTTTAAACCCATCGACGGCCTCTGCACCCGTTAGTTCAGCAATCCTTCTGGCAACAGGATGAATGCCTCCTCCCGTAATGGATACAACCTTATTCTTTTTACCATTTGGCTCTAGATAAAGGCCAACGCCCCAACCACCAGATCCTTTTGATACAAATACACCATGTTTTGACATCAAGAAGCTCCCCCTTCTATCATGATTCCGTTTCTACTTTTTTGGCTAAATAGTTTGTGATTAACTCGGTCACTACACCTCTAATAAAAATAATGACGATCCCAACTAAAAAGTACCGTACTGCCAGATCCGCAACGGGAAGGCCTAACTCCTTGATACCATTGGCGATCCCTAAATAGACAAATAGTTCACCGGCATTCGCATAGGGGAATAATCCTGTCACCGGATGAACGAAGGAAACAGCAGAATCATAGAAGGCCGGTTTTTGTTTTTCAGGTAAAAAGCGACCAAATGTATACGCCATCGGATTTGTTAACAATAAAACAGAAAGAATAGGCATAAGTGTATAGCGTAGCAAGGTATACTTGGCAGCAAACTGAATGGCTCTACTCACTCGATCTTCACCGACAAATTTCATCACTGCATACGTAAACGTTAAAAGAACTACCAATGTAGGAACGATTCCTGTAAATAATCCCATAAAGGTTTCTCCGCCTGCATTAAACATCCCAATGAAATGTTCACCCAACCATTTAATCCATTCCATTATTTACCCTCCTTTATATTTCCGTCGAAATTTTTCGCTTTGATATGGTTAACAGTGCATTTTCTCCCGCTTGTAAAAGTGCCTTTTTAAAAGCTGGGACCCGCTTCTTTCCTTTTACTGTGTTGCCACTGTGGACCTCATTTACGATTTCCCCGACATGTTGACCCTTATAGGAATCGATCGGTTTAAACTTTGTCAATACCGACATCCCTTTCAACATGTGGCATTCGTGAACGATATAGTCTTGATCGACAACCAGAACAGCGATTGCTCCCGGACGGAATTTTCCTCTTTCCATCCCCGAGAACATGAAATAGCCATCTTCTCCTCGATAATCGCTAACGATTTTATCGATATTTTTCTTATATGATTTGATTTGAATGAGTGAAAGTACGTATTGAACAATAAGAATTGCACATAGTATAATAGCTAATTTCATAGAACTCCCCATTTCCCTATCTTCTTTGAAAAGATTTACGTCTCACCCCCTATAAATAAAACGCTTTCATTAATACTCTTAAAAAAACAGCAACTTGAAACATTTGTTATGCGTAATGACTTTTCAACATTAAATTCACATTTGTTATATTATATTACATTTGTTATGTATTTAGAATAATAAAAATATTTTGTACTGTCAATAAACTTTTAAATTTATTTTCGGTAATCATTGATATTTCGAGTATAATAGAAATGATTTTGTTCTGAATCACTCTTATTTTTATAGAGGAAGATGGATTCTTGTTAGCACAAGGAAAGGATTGAAACAACTATGAAGAAAAAAAAGCTAATTTTTTTCGATATCGACGGTACTCTTTTAACAGAGGAAAAGACCTTACCGCTATCCACAAAACAAGCCATTTATAGATTGAAAGAATTGGGGCATGAGCTTGCAATTGCGACCGGTCGTGCACCCTTTATGTTTAAAGAACTCCGAGAAGAACTAGGAATTGATTCATTTGTTAGTTTTAATGGCCAATATGTCGTTTATAATGGCAAACCCGTGTATCAAAATCCCTTAGATCAGGAAGAGCTCCAGCTCCTTATAGGGGAGGCAGAGCGCCAACAGAATCCGCTTATTTATGAAAATCATGAACAAATGTGCACCAATATCGAGTTCCACCCCCACATTGAGGAAGGCATGGGCTCCTTAAAACTTGCCCAAAAGCCGTTTTACAACCCCGTCTTTTATCAAGGAAGAGATATTTATCAATCTTTGCTTTTCTGTAATGAGACGGAACAAGCGGGGTATCGCGAGAAATTTAGCCAGTTTGAATTCGTGCGCTGGCATGAGCTGTCCGTCGATGTTTTACCTGCAGGCGGTTCGAAGGCTAAGGGAATCGAAGCGTTAATTCGCTATTTAAATATCCCACTTGAAGATGTGTATGCCTTTGGTGACGGTATGAATGATATTGAAATGCTGACATTCGTTCAAAACAGCGTTGCGATGGGCAATGCGGTTGATCAAGTAAAAGCTGTCGCCAAATACGTCACCAAGCATGTCGATGAGGACGGCCTCCTACGAGGATTAGAATTAGTAGGCTTATTGGAAAAGGAAAAGGAAAAGGAAGAGGAAGCAGTTTAACTTTGCCCCCCACACCAAATAAAAGCAATGCACTCACAAAGGGCGCATTGCTTTTTTACTAAAACAAGAAGGTCTGAAAACTTAATGCTGACAATCGTCCAGCTTCAGTGCTTAGGGCGATTTCGCTTTTCTATCAATATGGTTGATTTTGGTGCCATTTCCAGGCATCCGCAATAATCGTTTCTAAATTCCGCTCTGCTTTCCAGCCAAGTTCGGAATAAATCTTTTCTGAGGATGCAACAAGTCTTGCCGGATCACCTGCCCGGCGGTCCGCCATCTCCACATTAGCCTTGATCCCGGTTACTTTTTCACACGTCTCGATCACTTCTTTTACCGAATAACCAAGACCATTGCCTAGATTATAGGTTTCCGTAGATTTCTTACCAGACAACAAAGCTTCGAGCGCAAGGATATGGGCATGGGCTAAATCAGTGACATGGATATAATCACGGATACAGGTTCCATCGTTTGTGTCATAATCTGTGCCAAAGACTGCGATCTTTTCGCGTTGGCCCAACAGCTGTTGAAGGATAATAGGGATTAAGTGTGTTTCCGGGTCATGACTTTCGCCAATCATTGCCGATTTATGAGCGCCGGCTGCATTAAAGTAACGGAGTACGACATAATGGAGCCCGTAGGATTTTGAAAGATCACTTAGAATTTGCTCGACCATTAATTTGGAATGTCCATATGGATTGATCGGAGTCGTGTCACTTGCTTCATCAATGATTTCCACGTCAGGAATTCCATAGGTTGCTGCTGTTGAGGAGAAAATAAAGTTTTTCACCTTAAATTTCTGCATGACTCTTAACAAAGTTATAGTGGATGCAACGTTATTTTGATAATATTTCAAGGGATCAGCAACAGACTCGCCAACCAAGCTGTAGGCAGCAAAGTGCATGACCGCTTTTATGGGATAACTTCTAAAAACCATTAAGAGGTCATCCACATTCCCGAGATCCCCTTTTACAAAAATGGCACGGCTATCAACGGCCTCGCGGTGTCCAGTCGACAGGTTATCTAGCACAACAACATCTTCTTTTTCAACTAATTCCTTAACGAGATGGCTACCGATGTAACCAGCTCCGCCAACGACGAGAATCATATTCATTTCCCCTTAGCTAGAATTTCACTACAACTCTATCATTATAGCATTTTTGAAAAAAAACAGCTTGTTAATGATTCGCCCACATATTTCCACTTAATCCCTCTGATATATTCAAACTATTTCTTATGCAATCATCCCAATCTGTGCTAGAATTTTTCTAGATAATTGGAAAAAAGGATGATGACTATGCAATCCTTCACTACAAGTTTACTTACTGGGCAATTAACCAATCCGATTGCCGCCCAAAAATTTAATCAGTATCACTACGAGTATCTATTCAAGAGAATAAAACTTGTCTCCTATATGTTAATTCTGACCTATCCTGCTTTTTTTATTGTGGACTTTATCCTGTTGAAAGATGTTAGCGGCACAACGTTCCATTTTGTCCTAGCCTCAATCCACCTGACAGGACTTCTCATGTCTCTCGGATTTATCTGGTTATACCACAGCTCTTACAGAAAGGTTCCTCAGGGTATTGTTGTAAATAGTTATGTCCTCCTCTATTTATTGATCGGTGCAGTTTCTTCCATTAACAGCCAATTACTTACCCGGAACATTTATGCCTATATCATCATTCTATTGGGCGTTGCGGCTATCTTCCCGATTCGTCCTAAAAATTTATTTTTCTATTATGCTGGGATACAGCTCTTTTTTCTAATTGGTTTGCATCTAATGAATCCCAGTCACATTTCGTACTTAGGAATGTTAGTAAACTCAACAGGGGCCACCGTTATTTCATTCACGATTGCCCTAGCATTTTACTCGTTACGCAAAAATGATTATATAAACAAAATGAAGCTTAGTAAGAGGGAGGAGAGTTTCCGACGCCTGTTTAATCTAAACCCTAAGCCATTACTCCTGACGAGCTTAGTTGATAATAAAATTGTTCTGATGAACCACCAAGCCATCGAATATTATCAGCTCGATTTCAGGGACAGCGACTATATGGATGCCAATTTTCTATTTCATCACCCTAGTCAACGGGAAGAGATTTTACAAAGACTTGAAGAAGAAAAAAGCATTAAAAACTATGTGATTGAACACCAAATCTCCGCAGATGTTTGCAAATGGTCACTGCTTCATTTCGAATTGGTAGATTATTTAGATCACACTTGTATTTTAGTCGATACAACGGATATTACCGATTTGAAAAAGACGGAAGCAGAGTTATTCAAGTATGCCTCATATGATATGCTCACTGGCGTCAAGAACCGAAGAAGCGGAATGGAGCTTCTAGCTGAGCTATTAGCTGACGGGCCGCAATCTCAGGAGTTTATTCTTTGTTATATCGATATAAATAATTTAAAAATAGTCAATGATTGTTTTGGACATGCTGTTGGAGATGATTTAATCAAAACCTGTTGTGAAACAATTAGTAATCATCTAGTTTCAACAGACATCCTGTTCCGCTTAGGAGGGGATGAATTTATCATCGTGTTTATTAATAAGCCATTCGCTGAGGTTCAGCGCCTATGGGATGCCATCCAGAAGTCCTTTCACGACTTTAATATGTGCTCTCACAAACCGTTCCAACTCTCTGCAAGTCATGGGTTTTACCATTATAAGCCGGGTACACGGATGACGGTTGAGGACTTACTAGAATTTGCAGACAAAGAAATGTATAAAAAAAAGGCAGTTTATAAAGGGCAAGCAACTATCATTTTGTAACAAAAGGGTGGATTCTCGATTGAATCCACCCTTTTTATTTGTGTCCATCTGATAGAATGTAGCTGAACGTAGGGTGATTGTTAATAAAAAGTTAAGAATGTAAAGATAAGATGATTGTACTCAATTTGATTCGTGGACATCAGGAGGAATGAACTTTGGCAACCTATTTCCGCCGGAGGATTATCTTTATCGGCCTCTATTTTATCTTATTTTTATTATGGCTATCGATCTCTAAGGATCCTAAACCATTTGCTAGTTTGGGCATTAATGTTTTTTCGATCATTGCGTATCTTGTTACACTTATTTGGTTGATCCAATCCTACAAAGTTATGAAGGATAAACAACAAAGGAACTTTTGGCTTTTTTTCGCCATCGGAATTGGTTTTCTATTTTTGTCTAAACTCGCCACCAGCTATCATGGATTTCTATTTATCCTCGGGAGTGAACCGATGGTGCCAGGCACCGAAATACAAAATTATCCAATTGAGGATATGATCCGTTTGGTTGGGTATTTGTTTTTCTTCACGGGTTTTATGTATAAAATGAAAGTCATGAAAAATACCTTGCCGATGCTCCGCTTTCTATTAAACGTCATTATTGTCATCATTTCCGTCTTTAGTGTAAGCTGGGTGTTTTTGGTGAATCCCATCCTCGAGGGGAATCAAGATGTGACTCATATTGGCTTCCTGCTTTCATCGCTTTATCATGTATTAAATATTAGCTTGCTGTTTGCGGCAGGATGCATCATTTATATTTCGCAGGCTGAGCTTCACCAAAAAATAAGTTTTTATTTGATCGCTGCGGGCTTTTTCATTCAAGTAATTGGGGACTTTTTTTATATCAACCACGTTAACCAGATTGGTTATTGGCTATTTCTTTTATGGCCCGTGTCTATTTTCTTACTAGGGATTGCTGCTACTGTTGAACAAGAACATCCATGGAATCCAGATAAAGAGAATGAGAAATTAGAATACAAGAATTACTCTCTCTCCTTTATTAGCGCTGGAATTCTCCTTCTATTAACCTTTGTTAATCAACTTGATGAAACGAATCTATTACAAAAAGGGCTACATCTTACAGTATTGCTGCTTCTGTTCCAACAAGTGATTACAGCTGTTGAAAATAAGGCCATTTTTTCAAAGCTCAAGCATCTCGCTAATTCAGAGGGACATTTTCATTCTTCAAAACAGTCAAAGGATGACAGCGAAATGGCCAAACTGCTAAATAAAATAGAAACCTTAGCGCATTATGATCCCTTAACCAATTTACCCAATCGAAACTTATTTCAAAAACGCATGGATCAGCGGCTAAAATTGGCAACAGAAAAGGGCAAGCATTTTTCCCTTATGTATATTGATTTGGATCGATTTAAATATGTTAACGATAGCTTGGGACATGACAATGGAGACATCCTATTAAAAGAGGTTGCCAACCGTTTACATGCATCTGTAGACGATAAAGAAACGGTTGCGAGAATTGGTGGTGACGAATTCGCCATCATTCTTACAGAAACGGACCGGGAACGTTTGATACAAATTGCCAATCAACTTCTACATAAATTCGAAGCCCCTTTTCTGATTCAAGGACATGAAATATACACCACTCCCAGCATAGGAATAAGTATCTATCCAGTGGGCGGAGCCAACACAAATGAGCTGTTAAAAAGTGCTGATGTAGCCATGTACTTGGCAAAAGATGAGGGAAAGAATAAGTTTAAATTCTTTAATCCCGGCCTGAATGAAATGATGATAAAAAAAATGCAATTAGAAGCCAAATTGCGAAGAGGATTAGAGGAAAACCGGTTAAGTCTGTATTACCAACCCCAAGTAGACCTGAGAACGGAAAAAATCATCGGTTTAGAAGCCTTGATTCGCTGGCATGATCCCGAATTAGGAATGGTTTCACCAGTAGAATTTATTCCTATTGCTGAGGAAACGGGGTTAATTGAACCGATTGGAAGGTGGGTTATTCAAACAGCTTGTCAGCAGTTAAAGGAATGGCAAAAAATAGGGTTAATGGATGTGACTATGTCAGTCAATGTATCGATTCGCCAATTCCAAAATGCTCATTTTGTAAACGACGTAAGCAAGATATTAGCTGAAACCAAGTTAGAACCGCAATACTTGAAAATAGAAATAACCGAAAGTATTTTACAAAATATCAATAAAACACGTCATGTACTGAATGACCTAAGGGCACTAGGGATTCAGATTGCTATTGATGATTTTGGTACAGGTTATTCCTCCTTAAGTTATTTGAAAAACCTACCCGTCAACACATTGAAAATAGATAAAGCCTTTATTGATGAACTTACCTTCAATCCCGATGGTCCGATCGTAAAAACGATTATCGATATGGGAAGGAATATGAATTTCACCGTTATTGCCGAAGGGATCGAATCAAAGGAACATGTTGACTTTTTACGCGACAATAAGTGCTTTATTGGTCAAGGCTTTTTATTTAGTAAACCCCTTCCTGCCATTGAATTGGAGCGTATTTTACAGGCGGAAATTTTCGTGACTAATCCGTAGGTGACCACATAGAGAAACGCAGGTAGGCTAGTTACCTGCGTTCACTTTACTCATTTTACGATTCATTTTTATTCCGACTTGATCCTCCAAAGGCAATGCAAAGTTTTTGGTACTGAAACCCGAACGGATTAGAGCTTATCCCATATATATATAAAGTAGAAATTTAGCGAAATGGGGGAAGAAGAATGAAGCTTTATGTAGATCCAGGTCATGGCGGCACAGATCCTGGCGCCCAAGGCAATGGATTAAATGAGAAGGACCTTACCTTAGATATCGCCCTTAAACTTCAGTCGATCCTAACCAATGGCTATGAAAATATTGAAATTAAATTGAGCCGAACCAGCGATGTAACGAAAAGTCTAAGTCAGCGGACAAATGAGGCGAATAGCTGGGGCGCCAACTATTATTTAGCGATCCACATAAATGCGGCGAATGGTTCTGCACAAGGATACGAAGATTATATTTATAGTGGTTTATCGAATACATCACCAACTGCCAACTATCAAACGATCATTCACGCTGAAGTAATGAAACTGAATCAACTGACAGACCGCGGTCGGAAAAAGGCGAATTTCCACGTTTTACGCGAATCCACTATGCCAGCCTTTTTATCAGAAAATGGCTTTATTGATAATGCCCATGATACCGCATTAATGAAGCAGGCTTCTTGGCGTCAAAACGTGGCTCAAGGTCATGCAAATGGACTTGCTAAAGCCTTTAATCTGAAAGCAAAAGCAACTCCACCGCCCGCCCCAAGTGATCCAGGAGCAGGAGCACTTTATCGAGTCATTGCCGGATCGTTCCAAACAAGGGAAAATGCGGACGAACGAGTAACCTTCCTTCGTTCAAAGGGAATTGATTCGTTTGTCAATACCACAACTCTCTCGGGTAAAACCTGGTTTCGGGTTCAAGCAGGTGCCTATTCCAATCGTGAAAATGCCGAAAAGCGTTTGGCTGAAGTGAAAAAGGCTGGTATAGGGGATGCGTTCCTGGTTGTTGAAAACGGAGGGGCCACTCCAGCTGAGAGCAGCAGTGGGAATGATAACAGTACGGGCGGGAACAACGACAATAGTGGCAGCGGAAACAGCAGTGATATGACTATTGGAAGCAACAGCATAATGGGCCCTACCTCTTTGTCCGGTGCGCAAATGAATGCCTATGTAAAAACAATTAATCCAAATGCACCAGACTTAGGAAACTTCTATCAAAATCTTGGCGAATATTATGGGATCAGAGGTGATATTGCCTTTGCCCAAGCCATCCATGAAACCAATTATTTCCGCTTTACCGGAACTGTAAAAACAGAACAAAACAATTATGCTGGAATTGGCGCAACAGGAGGGTCTCAAACTGGGGCAAATTTTGCGACACCACAAGAAGGAGTTCTAGCCCATCTACAACATTTATACGCCTATGCAACGACTACTCCCTTACCACCACAATATCCACTAGTTGATCCCCGCTTTTCACTTGTTACCAGAGGCTCTGCTCCGAGATGGATTGACTTAAATGGAAAATGGGCCGTACCCGGTGAAACGTATGGACAAATGATATTAGAACTGTACGCAAAAATAGTGAGCCACACAATAAAAAATTTGCAAACCATCTTAACAGAACTTCCGTCATAGATTAAAACTGGAAGTTACGAAAGTCCTTCATTATTCAAAAGAAGGACTTTTTTATTTTCCATTCTGGATACACCAAATAATTGTAGGCTTTTTGTAAGCGTAGACAGCAATTTATCGGGGCAAAATAATCATTAGCTATTGAAAAATTAGTTAAAAACGAATAATATAATAAAGTTGTTTAAAAACGTTCGTATTTTGGAGGAACTTTTATGTTTAAGCTCAAAGAAAATCAGACAAATACAAAAACGGAACTGTTGGCTGGTATTACGACCTTTTTTACGATGGTCTATATTGTCATTGTAAACCCTGTCATTCTTGCCGATGCAGGCGTTCCGTTTGAACAAGTCTTTTCCGCCACCATCATCGCTTCCTTGGTCGGAACACTTTGGATGGCACTTTTCGCGAATTATCCGATCGCTATCGCACCTGGGATGGGCCTCAACGCCTACTTTGCCTACTCTGTTGTCGGCGGTCACGGCATTAACTACCAAACGGCCTTTGCCGCTGTCTTCATTGCCGGAATCATCTTTGTTCTATTATCGCTCACACCATTTAGAGAAAAATTAATTGAAGCGATACCGGATAATCTCAAGCATGGGATTACAGCAGGAATCGGATTATTTATTGCTTTTATTGGTCTGCGTCAAACCAAAATCATCACTGCCCATCCTTCCAATCTTGTTGGATTAGGCGACCTTCACTCTCCAGAAGCCCTTCTAGCCATAGTTGGCTTGGCTGTCACACTAATCCTGATGGTGCTTAGAGTGAATGGAGCTTTATTTTTCGGAATGATTATTACGGCGGTTATCGCCTTCTTTACCCATCAGCTCTCTTTCGATAAAGGGATTATGGCATTCCCTTCCCTTCCAGAGGGTCTAATGATCACAAATCCGATCACAGCCGTGACGGATGTGATTCATCACAGTCTTTATGCTGTTGTATTCTCCTTCATCCTTGTGACCATCTTTGATACAACAGGAACGATGATTGGTGTCGCGAATCAAGCAGGTTTAATGAAGGATGGCAAATTGCCGCGCGCCCGCCAAGCATTGCTGTCTGATTCCCTAGCTACCGCAGTCGGCGCCTTGTTTGGGACAAGCCCGACCACGGCCTTTATTGAATCTACTTCTGGAGTCGCTGCAGGTGGTCGGACTGGGTTAACGTCTTTAACTGTAGCCGTTTTATTTTTGGTATCGGCATTCTTCGGCCCACTCGTGAGTGCCGTATCTGGGATTGCAGCCATTACATCTCCAGCATTGATCATTGTCGGCAGCCTGATGATGGGCAGCATCGCTAAAATTCGTTGGGACGAAATTGACGAAGCCTTCCCTGCTTTCATCACAGTTTTGAGTATGCCGTTGACCTCCAGCATTGCAACTGGAATCGCACTTGGTTTTATTAGCTTCCCACTATTGAAGTTAGTGAAAGGGAAATGGCGTGACGTGCATCCATTGCTTTATGTGTTCGCCGTATTATTCTTTATACAACTCGCATTTTTGCAACATTAAGAAAAACGCAAGGCAAAAAAAATGGGTATTTCAGTCAAACTGAAATGCCCATTTTTTTTGAGATGATATAATCTAAACCGTCAGTTCACTTGGTTGCTTTGCTTCCTGACGTTGTTCCTTAATCAACAAGCCACCCATTAGCCCAAACATCGAGAATAGGACAGGAATGATAAAGCCATAGTGGTATCCCACACTAGGGGAGGCTGCCTGGAAATGATCCAATACTTTACCAAAAATGCTGGGCAAAAGGACAGCACTCAAAAAGCCCCCGGTATTGGCGAAGCCAGAAACCACGCCTACTTCCTTCATATCAAAAGAATTGCGCACGACCGCAAACGTTAGCGAACTCGAGCCATTTCCATAGCCGATTAGTAAAAAAATGATTACCAGCATATAATAGGGCGGCTGCCCGCTAATAAACAGGAACACCCAGCTTAGAAAAGCTACAAGATGCACAACTAAATAAGGTCGTTTAATGGAGCCGAACCGGCTGGAAATCCAACTTGTTAACGGAGCACCAATAATCGCCCCAAACAGACCAATCATGATTAGCTGACTTGAATCAGAACGCGTCATCCCATACACATGCATCCCATAAGGAACAGCCCATGAGCCAATAAATCCAACATACGTGCCGACAAGGCCAAAGTGACAAAAGAAGGTAGCCCATGCCTGGCGATTGGTAAAAATACGCCGCAATGTCACAAGGGTTTTTTCCCTTTGTTTCTTTGCTTTTACGGGTACAGACACATCGTTCTTAAATAGCTGGCTTGGTTTCCTCACAAGCACATAATTGAGTAGGAGCCCGCAAAGACATAACAAAATCCCCGTTGTAAAAAACGGTTGTCGCCAGCCTGCTACCGAAATCCAAGCGGAGAAAGGAACCGTCGCCAGCAAGAATCCTAAACTCCCTGACATACCTGCGACACCAAGTAGACTAACAAACTCCTTCACTTTAAACCATTGGCTCAAGATTAACACCAAGTTGACCCAAATGGTGGCGTCCCCTATTCCAGCCAATAATCTTGCAAAAAGAAGTACATATTCATTTGGAGCCAAGCTATAAGCTACAGCACCTAACCCATTCAACAAGGCCCCAATGATAAGGAAAAAATTCGGTCCAAATCGGTCCGATAAGATTCCAATTGGAACCTGCAATCCAGCATAGGCCAAAAACTGAATACTCGTCAGTAAACCAATCGTTGAAGCCGTTAAGCTAAAATCTTTCATTAATTGATCTGAAATTAAACCAGGGGCCGTCCGTTGGCTTACGATTAAAAAATACGTAAACAATACTGCCACAAAAACTACCCATCTATACTTGCTAGTCTGTTTTTCCACTGTTCACTACTCCTGTTACCTTTAATCTTCCCCCTATTATACTCTATTTTTTCAAGCTGAAATGATCAATTTAAGTTGATAACGTTTACATTTTTCGATTCCCGAAATAATTACATTCTTCAACTAAAATCAACGTTGGTCTAGATAAAAAAGCTGCCGCATCGACTCGATGTGACAGCTTCCTGTTTAGACTATATTAAAGTGTATAGTTTGACCTGGTTTCAATAAAGAAAGCAGTGGTAAATCTGTCTCCACTACCCTTCCGACAACATTTACTCGATCGTCAGACGGTAAATCACCAAGGCTGATTTGTACCTCACCACGATAACGGCCATAGCGATCATTATCTCTTGTGATCGTGCCCATAGGACGCGCTTCAGTATTTTCTGGAATAATAGAATCTGCACTTCGTGTATCCATAAAGCGAAGCACATCCCTAGAAAAATCAGGACGGAGTCGGAATTCCCCTTCTTGAAATCCTTCAATTCTGACCTGAACACGTTGATGTTGGTCAAAATCTATCAATTTCTTCAGCAGGTCTTCACTGACCTCTGGATCGCCAATATAAATATCTTCGACCCCCGCCCCGTTCAATTCCAACGCAGCTACATATGAATCAATATTCCGATGCTCCTCTAAGGTTGGTAACCCCTCAAACAACGGACCGCGCTTTTCCCCATCACCGGAAATATAGGCGCTAACTGGAATGCCAAACTTTTTATAAAGCCCATTTTGACTTTCAAAAAATGGCTTCGATAAGCCCGTTTCGCACCTTGGGTAAAAATTATGCCAGGCCAGTAGCTGGTCAGCTGTCAGTCCGTCTTTAAGTAAGGCCCGAATATCATCCTCAAACAAGATGCTGGCATTCAGTGCAAGTTTGAATTCCCTCGCTAGGTCCAAAATGGTTTCATGCGCAAAAAAGTCATCAAGTCTGAGTCCGATTACCCCTAAGGTTTTTAACTCAAATAAGCTATTCAATCCCAAATGTGCCGGCGTTCGTTCCGACACATCTGCATAGACTTCTATCCCAAAATCTTTAGCGGTTTGCAGCAATTGTTTGGCGCGGCTGGCTAAATCCCCAGATTCCTCGGGAATATGAAGCGAGGTAAACGCCCGCTTCACACCATATTTTCCCGCAACAGCAATCCGTTCTTCTGCTAAAGGATCATTTAAATAGAAGGAAATCCCGATCACTCAAATTCACCAGCCATCTCATCCTTGAAACCGAAGAGATAAGTAAAGACGAATCCAGCTGCATAAGCAACTAGTACCCCTAGTAAATACAGAAGAACTTGGCCGCCGACTACAAGAAAGGCAAGTGGTAATCCAGATACCCCAACTGCGATTGTTGCGACATGGAAAGCCGCCTGGAAGGCCCCGCCAACTCCGGCCCCTAAACATGCAGTTAAAAACGGACGTCCTAATGGAAGGGTAACCCCGAAAATAAGCGGCTCACCGATACCAAGAATTCCTGCTGGAAGTCCCCCGCCAATCGCTCTTTTTAAACTCTTTTTCTTCGTTTTGAAGTAAATGGCAAACGCTGCTCCTACTTGGGCAGCACCACCCATAGCCAAGATTGGAAGGAGCGGATCATCACCTAATGTATTAATTAGTTCTAAATGGATCGGTGTTAAACCTTGATGTAAACCTGTAACAACAAGCGGAAGGAAGGTTGCTCCAAGGACAAAGCCTGCGACAACTCCACCAACGTCAAGTAAAGAAGTTAATCCTTTTGTAATTAAATCTGACACAAAACCACCAATTGGCATAAAAACAAGATAAGTAACAATACCAGTAACCAGTAATGCAACCGTTGGTGTAACAAATAGGTCAATTGATTGATGTACATAACGACGAACTCGTTTTTCAACAAAGGCCATAAAAATCGCTGCAAACAGAACGCCAATTAAGCCCCCGCGTCCAGGCAGTAACGCCGTATCAAACAATTTGATGCCAGCCACTGCCGGGTTAATGATTAAAATTCCGGCAATGGCTCCAAGTGCTGGTGAACCACCGAATTCTTTCGCCGCATTTGTACCTACTAAAATACCTAGGTATCCAAATAATCCACCACCAATAACTGTTAAGATGGTTGCAAGCTGCGAATCTGCTGCCATCCACCCTGCTTGGATGATTGCTTTCGTGATCCCTGTAATCAAACCAGATGCCACGAGGGCAGGGATTAACGGGATAAAGATACTGGATATTTTTCGTAAAAATAGTTTAAATGGCGTCGCATTTTTCTTATTGATTTCTGCTTTTTTGCTTGCTGCCATTTCTTTCAAATCAATCCCGCCAGCAGCATCAATTAATTTTCCAAACTCTTCGGTTACTTTATTCACTTTTCCAGGTCCGAGAATGATTTGCAATGTTTCTTCTTCGACTACCCCAATAACCCCATCAATTTTCTTAATCGCTGCCTTGTTGATCACAGCATCATTTTTTGGCGTCACCCGAAGTCTGGTCATACAATGTGTATAACTGACAATATTCGCCGGACCACCTAATTGTTCAAGAATTTTCTCCGCTAATACTTTATTCTCTCCAGCCATATTAATTCCCCTTCTCTCTGTTAGTTAATGATCTCTTTATGTCCTGTTTCTACCTCTGCTGTTTTTCTCCTATTAAATGAGATGAAGGTACATCACCCCCTGAAATATTATTTTCCTTCTTTAATAAACCGGATAGCTTCCCTTGTTTGATCAATCGAGTGAATGGTTTCCTCATACTGACCAGTTGCCATTGATAAAAATAAGATATCAATCAGATATAACTGGGCAAGACGCGAGGAGGTTGCCGCACTTCTAAACGGTGCCTCTCCTGAATAGGCAGTAAACAGCTTTATATCAGCTAACGAAGACACAGTGGATTGTCCGTATTTCGTTAAACTAATGGTTGTGACCCCTCGTTCTTTCGCAAGGCCCATTACTTTACTGACCTCTTCGGTCTCACCTGAATGGGATATTCCAAACACGACATCACCCGGATTGGCATTGGCAATTAAGGTTGCCACTAAATGGGTATCCGTAAAAGCGGTTGCATTTTTCCGAATCCTCAGGAACTTTTGCTGCGCATCACTTGCAATAATATTAGAGGCACCAATGCCGAAGAAATGAACCGTTTGGGCTGCTAATAAGGTTTCGACAGCCCGTTCCAATTCATCGTAATTAATGATTTCTTCGGAATCACGGATCCCTTGGATACTGTTACTAGTAGTCTTCTGAACGATCGAGTAAAACGATTCACCGGGCTCGATGTCGCGATAACCTTGTTCAATTGGCCTCACTAAATCGCCTGCTATTCTTACCTTTAAATCTTGAAATCCCGTTAAGCCTAGGGATTTACACAGCCGAATAACGGCTGCGCCACTGGTATTGGCTTGAATCCCTATATCATTAACGGTACTGTTTAAAATACTTTGTGGATTTTCAAGAATAAATTCGGCAATTTTTCGTTCAGATGCTGGAAGCTGCTCCAGCATATTTTGAATCATTTTTAAACCGCCTGCCGCCATCCCAATGACCACCTTTTCAATCCCGATTATTCGTTACCTTTTTCAATTGCCTTTTTGACATACCCATTTGCTTCCGTTAACAATTTATCGGCGTCCTGTTTAGTCGTGCCCGTCTTAATCATGACAATCGCAGTTTTGACCTGTAATTCTGCCTTTTCTAATGTTTCTAAGGCAACTTCATAGGAAACGCCAGTAATTTTTCGAATAATCCCGATGGCCCGTTCCTTTAATTTTTGGTTGCTTACATGAACATCCACCATTAGATTTTCAAAGGCCTTCCCGATTAAGATCATCGACGAGGTTGAAATCATATTCAAAACCATCTTATGAGCCGTACCGGCCTTCAAACGGGTCGACCCTGTCAACACCTCTGGTCCCACGATGGCTTCAATGCTTTGATCGGCTTCCTTACTAATTGCCGCATCTTTATTACAAGAAAGCGCAACCGTCTTTGCCCCAATACTGCGGGCATACTTTAGAGCCCCAATGACATATGGCGTCCGTCCGCTTGCCGCGATCCCAATGACTGTATCCTTGCTCGTTAGGCGTAATGCTTGCAGGTCACGTACACCTAGATCTGGATCATCTTCTGCCCCTTCGACTGCTTTCAAGAAGGCGCCTTCACCTCCGGCCATCAGACCTTGCACCATTTCATGATCCGTGCTAAATGTCGGCGGGCATTCGACAGCATCCAGCACCCCTAAGCGGCCACTTGTTCCAGCCCCAAGATAAATCAATCTGCCTCCCTTTTGAAATGATTCAAAGACAAATCGTACTGCTACCTCTATGTCAGGCAGGACCTCGTTCACAGCTAATGCCACCAATTGATCTTGCTCATTCATGATTCGCAATATCTCCATCGGTTCAGCCGTATCAATCTTCAATGATTGGGGATTGCGCGATTCTGTTGTCAATAACTCCAAGTTTTCTTCCAACATATGATTAACCTCCAGTTTGTTATCTCTCGTTGTAAGCGGTTCATTGTAAACTCATTATAGGACTTTCGAAATATTAATTCAACATTTTTATTAAAATACTGAAATACTATTTTAAAAAACGAGTCTAATAGACTTTGTTGGAGCTAAGTTTAGTCAAGTAAATAACGGTGGATCGCTAACGCCACACCTGCTTCTTGATTCGTTCCTGTCACCTGATCGGCTAGTTGCTTTACCTTCTCAGGGGCATTGCCCATTGCAATCCCTAGTCCTGCAACGGAGAGCATCAAGGCATCGTTATAGTTATCGCCAATAGCTGCTGTTTGGGATATGGGGATTTCTAGCTGCTCGGTTAACTTTACGAGAGCTGATGCCTTTGTCACTCCTCTAGGAGATATCTCCAAATTTAAATAATCTAAGCTACTACTGATTTCTACATTCTCCACTTGTTCTGTGATTTGTTTGGAAAAATCATGAAGTCGGCCCCCTTCATCAAAGACGGCTATTTTTGTAATCATCGGTTGAGTTTCTTTCATGTAGCCGTAAAAATTGTCAATCAGCTTGACCTGACATTGTTTTCGGAAGCTTTCGCAATTTTTTACGGTTCCCCCTGATCTTTCTAAAGTGGGGATATTATTTTCAATCCAATTCTCATTCCATTTTGTCACCTTAGGAACAAGCAACTTATCTCCCTCATAAAAATGGGCATATATACCTTCCGCCTCACATAGTTCCCAAAAGCTTATGAGTGGTTCATGTTCAAAGGTCGATTGCGCACTTACCTGACCATGCTCATCCAGTAGGATCGCACCGTTATAGGCAATAATCGGTTCTCCTTCAAGGCCAATCGTGTTCGCAATCCACCTTGTCGATAGTGGTGAACGACCGCTGCAAATGACTACTCTCCCGCCACGCTTGCGGTACGCTTGAATTGCTTCAATCGT
Organism: Neobacillus jeddahensis; assembly: GCF_000612625.1. GTDB lineage: Bacteria > Bacillota > Bacilli > Bacillales > Cytobacillaceae > Neobacillus > Neobacillus jeddahensis. Next base: position 6,830 of record NZ_CCAS010000028.1, on the reverse strand, counting down.
TTCAACCCCGATTTCTTTCTGATGGTTTAACAAGGTACCATCAAGATCTGTTGCCAAGAGTGGATATTTCATTTACTTTCAACTCCGATTATTTTTTTTAATATTATTATAAATATTTTGAAATTATATTTCAAATAGATAAAGATACAAAAATCAACTTATAATTCGTTCTATTTTTAGATTTTTATCCATAGCAGACATATGCCTGTTTTTTTATACTTTAACTAGTATGAAGATAGTATGAAGCTCGGAATGGGGGAAAAAACATGCTTTCTAAGGAAGTAAAAGAAAAATTGATCTCAATCGTAACCACGGAAAATTTTGCCGATTCAAAAACAGAACGACTGGTCTACTCCTATGATGCCACACCAAACTTTCAGTCCATGCCGGATGCAGTCGTCAGTCCTAGAAACACGATGGAGGTCGCTGAAATCTTAAAGGTTTGTAATGAATATAAAGTACCGATCGTGCCGCGCGGCTCAGGAACAAATCTTTGTGCCGGAACATGTCCTACTGAGGGCGGGATTGTCCTTCTTTTTAAACATATGCACAATATCCTCGAAATTGACGAAGAAAACTTAACGATTACCGTCCAGCCTGGTGTGATTACGCTCGATTTAATTCAGGCCGTCGAAGCAAAGGGACTTTTCTATCCACCAGACCCAAGTTCGATGAAAATCTCGACCATTGGTGGGAATATCAATGAAAACTCCGGCGGCTTGCGCGGTCTTAAGTATGGAGTCACCCGGGATTATGTTATCGCCCTTGAGGTCGTTTTGCCAAATGGTGATATCGTTCGCACTGGTGGAAAACTAGCAAAAGATGTCGCTGGCTATGACTTGACCCGACTGTTTGTTGGTTCTGAAGGGACATTATGCGTCATTACAGAAGCCACACTGAAATTAATTCCAATGCCAGAGACGCGGAAGACAATGCTTGTCCATTATCAGGACCTGAATGCTGCTGCAAAATCCGTTTCAAAGATTATAGCCAATAAAATCATTCCGACCACGCTCGAATTTCTCGATCAGCCAACCTTAAAGGTCGTTGAAGACTTTGCTCAAATCGGCTTGCCGACCAATGTAGAAGCTGTATTGCTAATTGAACAGGACGGTCCTTTAGAGGTGGTCGAAAGGGATATTTCGAAAATGGCCGAGGTGTGCAAATCAGAACAAGCCGTATCCATTCAAATTGCCGCGACCGAGGCGGAAGCCGATGCATTACGAACGGCACGACGGGCTGCCCTTTCTGCTGTTGCCCGGTTGAAGCCGACCACAATCCTAGAGGACGCAACCGTGCCGCGCTCGGAAATTGCCAATATGGTCAAGGCGATTAATGAAATCACGGAAAAATATCAGCTGACGATTTGTACGTTTGGCCATGCCGGAGATGGGAATCTTCACCCTACCTGTGCGACCGATGCGAGAAATCATGAAGAAATGGAACGAGTGGAAAAGGCATTTGCGGAAATTTTTGAAAAGGCGATTGAATTAGGCGGTACGATTACAGGAGAACACGGAGTCGGGGCAATGAAGGCGCCTTATTTGGAATGGAAGCTGAAAAAAGAGGGAATTGCAGCGATGCGCGGAATTAAGCTAGCCTTTGACCCGAATAACATTATGAATCCTGGCAAAGTATTTGCGAAAGACAGCAAGAAACGCGTGGTGGTGACAAGATGACCACTTTGCTAGAGCAGGAAAAAATTCAAGCGCAATTTAAAGCGCGTATGAATGAGGATGAGTTATTAAACTGTATGCGCTGTGGTTTTTGCCTTCCTACCTGCCCAACTTATATCGAATCAGGTTATAAAGAGTCCCATTCCCCACGGGGGCGGATTGCCTTAATGAAGGCAGTGGTCGACGGAATCATCGAACCGGATGAAGAGTTTGAACGTTCGCTTGAACTTTGCCTCGGCTGCCGGGCCTGTGAACCCGTCTGCCCATCTGGTGTGAATTACGGGCATTTATTAGAAGAAGCACGGGACATTATCAATCAAAACAAGAAGTTTTCTTTACCAGTCAGGGCTGTTCGAAAAACGGTTTTTGAAGGGTTATTTCCTCACCAGGGACGGATGCGCCAGACGGTTGGTCTGCTTGGATTCTACCAGCGCTCCGGAATTCAAACGATTGCCCGGAAAATTGGCTTTATTGGGCTGTTGCCTGAGAGTTTAAAGACGATGGAAAAAGTCCTCCCCAAGGTTCCTACGATGAGGGAGATGAAAAATCGCCCAGAATATTTACCGGCGATCGCCGAAAAGGTTCACAAGGTTGCTTTTTTCAGTGGCTGCTTAATGGACACCATGTTCATGAAGACGAACGATGCAACGATGAGGCTGCTTCAGTTAGCCGGTTGTGAAATTGTCATACCAAAAAACCAAGCCTGTTGCGGGGCGCTCCATGGCCATAGTGGAGAAAAAGACACAGCGAAGGAGCTCGCCAAACGGAATATTGCTGCCTTTGAGGACTTAGGGGCAGATTTCATTATTACCAATGCTGGTGGCTGTGGCGCCTTTTTAATCGATTATGATCATTTATTGCAGGATGATGCTGCGTGGAAGGACCGTGCCAGGGCCTTTAAGGAGAAGATCAAGGATATTTCTGAGATTTTGGTAGCCATTGATTTTCATAAAAAAGTAGAGCTGAAGCTTCCAGCGCAAGTGATTACGTATCAGGATTCCTGTCACCTTCGCAATGTGATGAAAACGGCGTCTGCCCCACGGGTGCTGCTTCAAACTATACAGGGCGTCGTTTACAACGAAATGAAAGAGGCGGACCGGTGCTGTGGTTCTGCTGGAATCTATAATATTGTCGAATCAGAATCGTCGATGGTAATGCTAGATTATAAGATGAAGCAAGCGAAAGCCACTCATGCCACAACAATCGTTACCGCCAATCCGGGTTGCCTGCTGCAGATGCAGCTCGGCATTGAACGCGAAGGCTTATCAGCAAAGATGCGTGCAGTTCATATTGTTGATTTATTGGCAGAGGCTGCAAAACATAGTGGAGAATTCTAAGAGAAGAACAGAGGCTACTTTTATATAAAGTAGTCTTTCTTATTGGAGATAGACGGCTGATGATATTTAGTAGAACTGAAGTATAGTAGTCCACCCCTAAGATTATCAAAACAATACAAAATTTCGCACAATTACGTGACAGACACCTTAATTAGGATTAAAATCATCATAAGTAAGAGAAAGAAGTTGAGGAGGCTGTTCACATGCATTTAAGCAGTGAGGAAATTGAAATACTAAGAATTATCGAAGAAAATCACAAACTACCGATCCAATCGATCGCCTTAATGGCCACTTGCAGTGAAGATACCGTCCAAAAGACGATTGATAAACTAGAGCAAGCACAAATTATTATGAGCTACCCAACCCTCATCGATTGGAGCAAGGTCGACGGACAGGAAAATGTCATCGCAATGATTGATGTAAAGGTTACCCCGAAACGTGGCGTTGGTTTTGATGAGGTGGCCCAAAGAATCAGCCGTTTCCCAGAAGTATCATCCCTCTACCTCATGTCAGGTGCCTATGATTTGTCGATTACCGTTGAAGGAAAATCAATGCATCAAATATCCAATTTTGTATCGGAAAAGTTATCAACAATTGATAACGTCATTTCGACCACCACACATTTCATGTTAAAAAAATATAAGCATGATGGCGTGATTTTTAACAGTGGCAGCGATGACAAAGACCGCAGGATGGTGGTTTCACCATGAAACATGAGCTGGCACACTATCTTTCCCAGACAGCAAAAGAACTGCAGCCCTCGGGGATTAGAAAGTTCTTTGACCTAGCTGCCAGCATGGAGGGAGTCATTTCCCTAGGGGTCGGTGAACCGGACTTCATCACACCATGGAGCATTCGTGAAGCAACGATTCTTTCCCTCGAGCAAGGCTTTACCTCCTATACAGCAAACCCGGGGTTATTGGAATTGAGAGAGGAAATTACATTCTATTTGGAGCGAAGGTTCGGAGTGAAGTACGACCCGAGTAATCAAGTGATTGTAACGATCGGAGCCAGCCAAGCAATCGACCTCGCTTTTCGGGCGATTTTGAACCACGGCGATGAGGTGTTAATTGTCGAACCGGCCTTCGTCTCATATGCTCCATTAGTGGCGATTGCTGGTGGGAATCCTGTCCCGGTTGCCACTTCACCTGAAAATGGCTTTAAGGTAACCGCTAAGCAAATTGAAGCGGCGATCACGGAAAAAACGAAAGCAATTTTGTTGTGTTCACCAAATAATCCAACAGGGAGCACGTTAACGAAGGCAGATTTAGTCGAAATTGCTGCCATCATTGAGAAACACGATTTACTAGTTGTCTCCGACGAGATTTATGCAGAGCTCTGCTATGATGAAGACTTTACCAGTGTGGCCTCCATCCAAGGCATGTATGAGCGAACCATTCTTATTAATGGTTTTTCAAAAGGGTTTGCGATGACAGGCTGGCGCTTGGGCTTTTTGGCAGGGCCAACTGAGCTGGTCGAGGTGATGTTAAAAATCCATCAATATACGACGATGTGTGCACCGCATATGCTGCAGCATGGGGCAATCGAGGCACTTCGCAATACTTATCCTGAAGTGGTGTCAATGCGCAACAGCTACCGGCGCAGACGAAATTATGTGGTGCAAACCTTGAATCAAATGGGCTTGGGTTGTCATACTCCAGGTGGGGCCTTTTATGTGTTCCCTTCGATTCGTTCGACTGGCTTAAGTTCTGAGCAATTTGCCGAAGAATTGTTAATCCAGGAGAAGGTTGCAGTTGTACCAGGAAATGTATTTGGAGAAAGCGGTGAAGGTTATATTCGCTGTTCTTATGCAACCTCCATGCCACAGCTGCAAGAAGCCTTAAAACGAATGGGACGCTTTCTTGAAACAAAGGGTGTTACGGGAGATCCTTCTCCTAAAAAAGTGAATACACATTAATAGCAAAAAGCCCAGCTGTTTAGCCTGGGCTTTTGTGAGTGCTGGGGCGTTTTTTTTTGCTACCACGGGCACAATACTTAGGCTATTATAGCAATTCTAATGTTTCATAAACCATTTGCTCATATTCCTCAAGTTCTGAAATTATCGTAAAAATCCCCTAGACATTAGACAATTGCCGATTGGTTGGAAAGCCGCTCAAGCTCCTCCTCGATTTGAGTGATATCGATACGCTCAAACAGTGGTTCAATTTTCGCCAAAGTCTCAGGTTTCGCAAAAAAGGCCTTCCACCCTGCTTCACTTGTGTGAATCATTTCCTTCACCTTTTCACTCGAAAAAGGCAGGAATGGTGACAAGGTATGAGCAATATTAGCAATTAAATAGACACAATCCGCAAGCGTTTGCCGGCAAGATTCGGGATCTTCATCGACCATCTTCCACGGTTTCTGTTCATCAAAATATTTATTGGCAAACCGGACCACCTCAAATATCTTTTCTAGCCCTTGTTTAAACGAAGTTGTTTCGATAAATCCGCCCACCTCCACATACAGCTGCTCCACTTTCGCCTGAATCAAAGGCGTGATATTGTTAGCTGGAATCACTCCGCCAAAGGATTTTACGATAAACTTTAAAGTTCGATTGACCAGATTTCCATAGGCCCCGAGTAATTCACTATTATGACTATAAATAAATTCCTTCCAGGAAAAATCCGCATCGCGGCTTTCCGGAGCGTTAATCGTTAAAAAATAGCGAATAGAATCCGGGTCATACCTTTTAATCATATCGGGAACCCACACAGCCCAATTCTTACTGGTAGACAACTTCTTCTTTTCCAACGTCAAATATTCATTGGAAACAATGTGGGTCGGCAATGACTCTTTTTCTAGCCCCGCTAGAATCCCAGCCCAGATGATTGAATGGAACGGGATATTATCTTTGCCATGTACATAATAGGATTTAACCGAATCATTCCAAAAGGGTGAGTCATCTTGATTCGTTTCCTTCGCCCACAACTTACTGGCGGTATAATAGCCAGACACGGCTTCGATCCACACATAGATTTTCTTCTCCTCATAACCAGCTACTGGCACACTGACGCCAACCGGTAAATCCCTCGATACCGCTCGGTCCTGCAGCCCTTCCTTTAGGTATCGTTTCGTCAGGGCAATTGCATTATCCCGCCAGCGCTGCTCCTTTTCTGCTTTTTGTGTATAGTCCTGCAAAAAAGTTTGAAATCTGCTTAGCGCAAAGTAAAAGTGCTCGGTAAATCTTGTCGTCGGTGGCTGCCCACATATTTTGCATTTTCGCTCTAGCAACTCAAGTGGTTCTAAAATAGTAGAACAATGATCACACTGATCTCCTCTTGATGGTTGATGGCATACGGGACAAATCCCCTCAACATAACGTTCAGGTAAAAATTGCGAACAGGTTTCACAATAGGTTTGTTCGATTTCCTTTTTATAAATTAGCCCCTTCTCTAACAATTCTAGAAAGATCGCTTGCACGATTTGATGATGATGGGCCGTATCGGTTCGTGTGTACATATCATAGGAGAATCCTAATGTTGAAAAACAGTCTAGAAATTCTTGGTGATAGTGATCAGCAATCACCTCTGGCTTGACCCCCTCTTGTCTAGCCCGGATCGTAATTGGCGTTCCGTTACAGTCGCTTCCCGATACATATAAAACATTTTCACCCTTTAAACGGTAATATCTCGCTAAAATATCCCCCGGCAATAAACTTGAAATATGCCCTAAATGCAAGGAGCCATTGGCATAGGCCCAGGCCCCACCGATAAAAATAGTCATTCCTTTCATCCTCCAGTCGTGAAAATTTTAGACAACAAAAAAACCTCGCCCTAGCTGTTATAGCTAAGGACGAGGTTTGAATATCCACGTGGTA
>NZ_CCAS010000027.1 GCF_000612625.1 Neobacillus jeddahensis | reverse complement strand
GTTGCCAGGCAAATCAAAAAGACAATCAACTGTGATTGTCTTTTTTTGTTGTTCATAAAATAGTTAAGACTGCCATCATGAACGAGGGCTTAAGTTGATCGGTCTAATGTTTTGCAAAGGTCATAGTTGGGAAAGCAATGGATAAGATAAGAAAGAAGCTGAATAGAAAAATTCATATGAATATCGTGACTTCCCATTTTTCTAAAGATATTTTGTTTTTTAGCCAAATAATAAAATATCATCATGAATTCGGAGTGATAGATGTGCTAAAGTGAAGGAAGCATAATATTGAGGAGGATTTCCGGTGTTAGAGAATAGTTTTATGATGGTTGCCATTATCTTGATCATCAATATCGTTTACGTTTCTTTTTTTACAATAAGAATGATTTTGACCTTAAAGGGCCAAAGGTATTTAGCGGCATTCCTTAGTATGATCGAGGTTGTGATTTACGTGCTGGGCCTTGGTTTGGTGTTAAATAACTTAAATGAAATACAAAATCTGATTGCCTATGCGGTTGGTTACGGTATCGGCGTTGTTGTCGGTATGAAAATCGAAGAGAAGCTGGCATTAGGATATATTACGGTGAATGTGATAACGGCAGAATACGATAAGGATTTGCCCAGATTATTACGGGAAAAAGGCTATGGAGTAACGGACTGGGCAGCGCACGGCCTGGAGGGAAATCGCATGGCTATGCAAATCCTAACGCCCAGAAAATTTGAATTAAAGTTATATGATCTGATTAAAAGTCTGGATCCAAAGGCGTTTATCATTTCTTATGAACCCAAATCCATTCATGGAGGATTTTGGGTGAAATCAGTGAAAAGAGGGAAGTTATTTTCATGAGCAAAAAGAAACGGCAATTTGAGGTACAGGAAAATGAAAGTATTGACGAATGTCTGAATAGGATAAAGGAGCAAGGATATTCTCCCATTCGCCGGACAGAAAAGCCTATTTTTCAAGAAGTAAAAAAAGCAGGTGAAACGGTTTATGAGCCAATTGGCCGCCATATTGTCTTTGAAGCGGTATTAATTGAGTAAAACACGAACATTTTCATATATTTTAAAAATAATGTTCGACATATTTATTGACATCCAAAGGGTTTGATTGGTAAGATAAAGCTATCAGATTCAATCATTTACTTTTTACCCTCGTATATCCATGGGGATATGGCCCATAAGTTTCTACCCAATAACCGTAAATTATTGGACTATGAGGGAAAGTCAAACAGTTCGGCATAATTAAGGGCAAGTCCCTTACTTTATTTTGACATGCCCGAACAAATGGCTTTCTCTTAGATGAGAAGCTATTTGTTCGGGCATTTTATTTTTTAAAGGGGGATTAGAGATGTCTAATCTTGTTGGAGTCATCATGGGGAGTAAATCAGACTGGGAAACAATGAAACATACATGTGAGGTTCTCGATCAGTTTGAAATTGCGTATGAAAAAAAAGTGGTTTCAGCTCATCGGACACCTGATTTGATGTTCACATATGCGAATGAAGCAAGTGAAAGAGGATTAAAGGTGATTATTGCTGGTGCGGGTGGCGCGGCCCATCTTCCTGGAATGGTTGCCGCCAAAACGACCTTGCCAGTCATTGGCGTTCCCGTCCAAACTCAAGCACTAAAGGGGCTAGATTCACTACTGTCAATCGTTCAGATGCCAGGCGGGGTGCCAGTAGCAACGGTCGCCATTGGTAAAGCAGGTGCAGTCAATGCCGGTTTACTCGCAGCGCAAATCTTAGCAACTGCAGATAGAGAGCTTACTAGAAAGATAGAGGCCAGAAGAGAGGCCATCAAACAGGAAGTGCTGGAAAGTAGTGATCAACTTGTTTAGTAAAACCATTTTACCAGGGGCGACGATAGGGATTATTGGCGGTGGACAATTGGGGCGAATGATGGCAATGGCTGCAAAGGTTCAAGGCTTTCGGATTGCTGTGTTAGAGCCGACGACTGATTCACCTTGCGGACAAGTTGCCGATGTTGAAGTGTTAGGGGCGTACGATGATCGTGACGCAATCAGTCAACTAGCCGATGTGAGCGATGTGATTACCTATGAATTTGAAAACATTGATGCTGATACGTTAGCATGGTTATGTGAGCAGGCTTATGTACCGCAAGGACCTAACCTTTTAACCGTTACGCAGGACCGAATCAAGGAGAAGGCAGCGATTCAACATGCAGGTGCAGACGTGGCGCCATATGAAGTGGTAGAACGCATGGAGAATTTAGTTGAAAAAATAACTACGCTGGGCTATCCAGCTGTTCTTAAAACGGCAAGAGGCGGCTATGATGGGAAAGGTCAGCTCGTTATACAAGCGGAGAATGACCTTCTAAAGGCCCAATTGCTTTTAAACCATGGCCCCTGTGTATTAGAGAAATGGATTCCTTTTGAAAAAGAAATTTCTGTGATTGTAACGCGGAGGCCTGATGGTGAAACAAGTGTTTTACCTGTAGCGGAGAACATTCACAAGGAAAATATTTTACACACAACGATTGTTCCTGCCCGAATTTCACAAGTTATCCAGTCTGAAGCTGTTCGACTGGCAAAGACACTTGCGGATTCGTTACAATTAGTCGGTACGCTTGCTGTGGAGATGTTTGTAACAGTGGATGGCCAAATATTCATAAATGAGCTGGCACCACGTCCACATAATTCGGGGCATTATTCGATAGAGGCTTGCGGGACGTCACAATTTGAGCAGCATATCCGGGCGATCTGTAATTGGCCATTAGGCAGTACAAAGCTATTAAAACCTGCTGTTATGGTCAACCTATTAGGAGAACAGCTCGAAAGCCTATATGAGGAAATTCCAATAATGAAAGACTGGAAAATTCACTTATATGGGAAGAAAGAGGCGAAGATCAAACGGAAGATGGGTCATGTGACCATTTTGCGTGATTCGGTAGAAGAGGCGTTAGCAGAAGTAGCTGACAGCAGTGTCTGGAAGACAGTGAAGGAAAAGATTGGAGGATAAAAGATGATTGATCGTTATACTAGACCAGAAATGGGTACCATTTGGACAGAAGAAAATCGCTTTAATGCGTGGCTCGAGGTAGAAATTCTCGCCTGTGAAGCATGGGCAGAGTTAGGAGAAATTCCAAAGGAGGATGTTCGCAAATTACGTGAAAATGCCACCTTCAATATTGACCGAATTAAAGAGATTGAAGAAGAAACAAGACATGATGTTGTGGCCTTTACCCGGGCTGTTTCCGAAACTCTCGGTGAGGAACGGAAATGGGTTCATTACGGGCTAACCTCGACGGATGTTGTTGATACAGCCCTATCATATGTCTTGAAACAGGCAAACGCGATTTTAGTAAAAGACATCGAAAACTTTATCGAGATTTTAAAAAATAAGGCGATTGAACATAAATATACCGTGATGATGGGACGGACGCACGGCGTTCATGCCGAGCCGACAACATTTGGCCTTAAGCTTGGATTATGGTATGAGGAAATGAAACGAAACCTGGAACGATTTAAGCAGGCAGCTGAAGGGGTAGAATTCGGTAAGATCTCCGGGGCAGTTGGCACATACGCAAATATTGACCCTTTTGTAGAGCAATATGTATGTGAAAAATTAGGTTTAGGCCGGGCGCCGATTTCAACGCAAACCCTGCAGCGTGACCGTCATGCTCACTACATGTCAACGCTCGCCTTGGTTGCGACTTCGATTGAAAAGTTTGCCGTTGAGGTTCGTGGTTTGCAAAAGAGTGAGACACGTGAGGTTGAGGAGTTTTTTGCCAAGGGGCAAAAAGGTTCTTCTGCGATGCCTCATAAACGTAATCCGATTGGCTCGGAAAATATGACTGGGCTGGCTCGGGTGATCCGCGGTTATATGATGACAGCCTATGAAAACGTGCCACTATGGCATGAACGTGATATCTCGCATTCATCTGCAGAGCGAATTATTTTACCAGATGCAACGATTGCCTTGAATTATATGTTAAATCGCTTCGCGAATATCATTAAAAATTTAACGGTCTACCCTGAAAATATGAAGCGAAACATGGACCGGACCCTTGGGTTGATCTACTCACAACGAGTGCTGCTCGCGCTAATTGATAAAGGGTTATCACGTGAGGCCGCTTACGATACGGTGCAGCCGAAGGCGATGGAAGCATGGGAAAAACAAGTTCACTTCCGCAGCTTGATTGAAGCAGAGGATAAAATTACTTCATTGCTTTCAGCTGAAGAGATTGCCGACTGTTTTGATTACAATTACCACCTCCAACATGTCGATACTATTTTTGATCGATTAGGATTACAGGCGTAAAGGAAGAGCCTGGAGCTAGACAATTCTCAAAGTCAAAATTTATACATTCTTATCTTTTAAAAAAGAGGCACTCATTTTGGAGAGGTTTGCCTCTTTCTCTGAACTGAAGATTCCCAATATTGCGATATAAGGAGCGAACCATAATGAGAGAACTGCTTTATGAAGGAAAAGCGAAACGTATTTATGCAACAGACGATGAACAAATTGTTTTAGTCGAGTATAAGGATTCCGCCACCGCTTACAACGGCCAAAAGAAAGCAGACATTTCCGGTAAAGGCCGCCTGAATAACGAGATTACTAGTTTGCTATTTTTAAAGCTACAAGAACAAGGAATCGAGTCACACTTCATCCAACGAGTTTCAGAAATTGAGCAGCTCGTCAAAAAAGTAGCGATTATCCCCTTAGAAGTGGTTGTACGCAATGTTGCTGCGGGAAGTATGTCGAAAAGATTGGGAATCGAAGAGGGAACACCACTAAAAACGCCGATCGTTGAATTTTATCTGAAAAATGATGATCTTGGTGACCCGATCGTAACAGTGGATCATGTTCTAGAGCTTGAAGCAGCGACCATCAAAGAAGTTGAACAGTTACGTGAAAAGGCCTTCGTAATTAATACAGTTTTATCAAGCTTTTTTGCGGAGCTCGGCATTCGTCTGATTGATTTTAAATTAGAGTTTGGTAAAGATGCCAATGGGCAAATTTTACTCGCCGATGAAATCTCCCCGGACACTTGCCGTTTGTGGGATAAAGATACGAATGAAAAGCTCGATAAGGATGTATTTCGTCGAGATTTAGGAAGCCTTACTACTGCCTATGAAACTATCTTAAACAGACTTGGAGGACATCAGCATGTATAAAGTAAAGGTATATGTCACGTTAAGAGAAAGTGTTTTAGACCCACAAGGGAAGGCCGTTACCCATTCATTGCATTCTTTAAACTATCCCGAGGTGGCAGATGTCCGCATCGGAAAATATATGGAACTGACGATTGAAAAATCAACACGTGAGATCAATGAAGTGGTTAATGAAATATGCACAAACCTATTAGCGAATCCAGTCATTGAAGATTATCGATATGAGATTGAGGAGTGTGTCGCGCTGTGAGATTCGCGGTCATTGTTTTTCCAGGCTCTAATTGTGATGTTGATATGTTCCATGCCATCAAGGATGAACTCGGCCAAGAAGTGGACTATGTTTGGCATGATACCGATAGTTTAGAAGCGTTTGACGCTATTTTATTACCTGGTGGATTTTCGTATGGTGATTACTTACGGACAGGAGCGATTGCCCGCTTTAGTAAGGTGATGAAAGAAGTGGTCAAAGCAGCAGAGGCAGGTAAACCAATCCTTGGGGTGTGCAATGGATTTCAGATCCTCCTTGAAATGGGCTTACTGCCAGGGGCAATGCGTCGGAACGAGAGTCTATCATTTATTTGCAAGCCCGTTGAATTGATGGTTGAAAACAACGAAACTTGGTTTACCACTGACTACCAGCAAGGGGAAACCATTACGATTCCAGTCGCACATGGTGAAGGTAATTATTATTGTGACGAGGAAACACTAGCACGACTGAAAGCCAATAAGCAAATCGTGTTTACCTATCAGCACAATCCAAATGGAAGCTTAGCAGATATCGCCGGGATTGTGAATGAAGCTGGTAATGTTCTCGGCATGATGCCGCACCCGGAAAGAGCTGTCGACGAACTTTTAGGCAGTGCCGATGGGTTAAAGATGTTTCAATCGATTGTAAAAGCTTGGAGGGAAGCATATGTTGTCAACGCTTGAACCAAATCCTAATCAGATCAAAACAGACAAAATCTATCAGCAAATGGGTTTGTCCGACGAAGAATTTGCAATGGTTGAAAACATTCTTGGCCGTACACCAAATTATACGGAAACCGGCCTGTTCTCGGTCATGTGGTCGGAGCATTGCAGCTATAAGAATTCCAAGCCAATTTTAAAAAAATTCCCGGTCACCGGTGACCGCGTTCTGCAAGGCCCTGGTGAAGGGGCGGGTATTGTCGATATCGGCGACGGGCAAGCGGTTGTGTTTAAAATTGAAAGCCACAATCATCCCTCCGCGATTGAACCGTATCAAGGTGCAGCAACAGGGGTAGGCGGAATTATCCGCGATGTCTTTTCAATGGGAGCACGGCCGATTGCGATGTTAAACTCCCTTCGGTTTGGCGAACTGGATTCGGCGCGCGTTCGCTACTTATTTAAAGAGGTCGTTGCGGGGATTGCGGGTTATGGAAACTGTATCGGTATTCCAACTGTAGGCGGCGAAATTGGGTTCGATCCTTGCTATGAAGGAAATCCATTAGTGAACGCCATGTGTGTCGGCTTAATCGACCATAAGGACATCAAAAAAGGGCAAGCCCATGGTGAAGGAAATACAGTTATGTATGTTGGCGCGAAAACCGGCCGCGACGGAATCCATGGTGCAACATTTGCCTCGGAAGAATTAACGGAACAATCCAGTGAAGACCGTCCTGCGGTACAGGTGGGCGATCCATTTATGGAGAAGCTTTTATTAGAGGCATGCCTAGAACTGATTCATTGTGATGCACTAGTAGGTATTCAAGATATGGGCGCAGCTGGACTTATTAGTTCATCTGCGGAAATGGCCAGTAAAGCTGGAATGGGAATTGAAATGAACTTAGATTTGGTTCCACAGCGGGAAACAGGGATGTCTGCTTACGAAATGATGTTGTCTGAATCGCAAGAGCGGATGCTTATCGTTGTTAAAAAGGGAAGAGAACAAGAAATTGTTGAGCTTTTTGAAAAATATGGCTTAGAAGCAGTTGGGATTGGAACGGTTACGAGCGATAAACAGGTTCGTCTTTTCCATAAAGGTGAAATCGTCGCAGATGTTCCGGCTGATGCACTGGCGGAAGAGGCACCGGTTTACCACAAGCCTTCTAAAGAACCAAGCTATTTTGCCGAATTCCAAGCGATGGACAATCAAGTTCCTCTGGTGAATGATTTGAAAGAAACGTTCGTCAGTCTGTTAAGCCAGCCGACTGTTGGAAGCAAAGAATGGGTTTATGAGCAGTATGATTATATGGTTCGTACAAACACTGTCGTTTCTCCTGGTTCGGATGCGGCGGTTGTCAGGATTCGCGGCACACGGAAAGCTTTAGCGATGACAACCGATTGTAATTCCCGCTACGTCTATTTGGATCCTGAAGTTGGTGGGAAAATCGCCGTAGCTGAGGCAGCACGTAATATTGTTTGTTCTGGTGCAGAGCCTTTAGCGATTACAGATAACCTGAATTTCGGTAACCCGGAAAAACCAGAAGTGTTCTGGCAGATTGAAAAAGCGGCTGATGGTATGAGTGAAGCCTGCCGCGTTCTAGCGACACCGGTGATTGGCGGAAATGTATCTTTATATAATGAAACAAGCGGAACAGCGATTTACCCAACCCCAGTCGTTGGGATGGTTGGGTTAGTCACGGATCTTGAGCATATTACGACACAGTCTTTTAAAAATAGTGGCGACCTTATTTACTTAGTTGGGGAAACAAAGGCAGAGTTCGGTGGCAGTGAGCTGCAAAAGCTCTTGAACGGACGGATTTTCGGCAAAGCCCCTGAATTAGATATCACGATTGAAAAAGAAAGACAGGAGCACGTTCTTGGTGCGATTCGAGCCGGAGTGGTTCAATCCGCCCATGATTTATCTGAAGGTGGTTTAGCTGTTGCATTAGCGGAATGTCTGTTTGCAAATGAACAGCTTGGAGCAGAGGTAGCAATCGAAGGAAATTCTGTTACAGCATTATTCAGTGAAACGCAATCGCGTTTTCTCTTAACTGTAAAAGAGGAAGATCAGCTTAAGTTTGAAAGTTTAGTAGATGCGATTCACATCGGTACGGTAAATCAATCAGCATCTTTAAACATCACGAACGGTGAGTCGACTGTACTAGCAGCTACTATAGAAGAATTGAAAGCAGCCTGGAGAGGAGCCATACCATGCTTCCTGAAATAAAGGGATTAAATGAAGAGTGCGGAATCTTTGGCGTCTGGGGACATCAGGATGCAGCACAGCTAACCTATTATGGACTTCATAGCCTTCAGCATCGCGGCCAGGAGGGAACAGGGATTGTTGTTTCTGATCGAAAAACGCTGAAGGGAATGAAAGGGGAAGGGCTCGTATCCGAAGTATTTAACACGAATACCATTAAGGAGTTAGTCGGCGATGCCGCGATTGGGCATGTTCGTTATGCGACTGCTGGCGGCGGTGGATACGAAAACGTGCAGCCGCTCTTGTTCCACTCGCAAACCGGAAGTCTTGCTCTGGCACATAATGGGAATTTGGTCAATGCCAATTCCCTAAAGCATCAGCTTGAAGGGCAGGGAAGTATTTTTCAAACAAGCTCTGATACAGAGGTCTTGGCCCATTTAATTAGAAGAAGTGGCTATTCCCATTTGAATGATCAAGTCAAAAATGCCCTTTCGATGTTAAAAGGTGCGTACGCCTATCTCATTATGACAGAAAATGAGCTCATGGTTGCGCTCGATCCACATGGACTACGCCCATTATCGCTTGGCTGCCTTGGGGATGCCTATGTGGTTGCTTCAGAAACCTGTGCCTTTGATGTGGTGGGAGCAGAATATATTCGCGACATAATGCCTGGTGAGCTATTAATTATTAACGACAAAGGCTTAACCTCTGAGCGATTTGCGATGAGTACGACAAGAGCCATTTGTACAATGGAATATATTTATTTTTCTAGACCTGATAGTAATATTCAGGGGATCAATGTTCATACTGCCCGTAAAAATATGGGTAAACAATTAGCAATGGAAGCGCCGATTGAAGCTGATGTCGTGACTGGCGTTCCTGATTCAAGCATCTCCGCGGCGATTGGCTATGCGGAAGCGGCTGGGATTCCTTATGAAATGGGCTTAATTAAAAATAAATATGTCGGCAGGACGTTCATCCAGCCCTCCCAATCACTGAGGGAGCAAGGGGTGAAAATGAAACTTTCGGCTGTTCGTGGTGTCGTCGAAGGGAAACGCGTCGTGATGGTCGATGATTCGATTGTGCGCGGCACAACGAGTAGAAGAATCGTTACCCTCTTGAAAGAGGCCGGAGCAACAGAGGTCCATGTGGTCATCAGCTCCCCGCCAATTAAAAATCCATGCTTCTATGGAATTGATACATCGAGCAAAGAAGAACTGATTGCTTCAGATAAAAGTGTCGAGCAAATAAGGGAACTGATTGGTGCAGATTCATTAACCTTTATTAGTGTGGAGGGGATGATGAGGGCACTGGGGCAGGAAGGAACAAACGGCTATTGCCTGGGTTGCTTCACTGGTAATTATCCAACGGAAATCTATCCTGATACACTTCAATACTATTATCAAAAATAAAGGTGGGATACTCGTGGCTAATGCATATAAGCAGGCAGGCGTAAACATTGAAGCGGGCTATGAGGCTGTTTCAAGAATGAAAAAACATGTTCAAAAAACAGCCCGAGCAGGAGTCATTGGCAGCTTGGGTGGGTTTGGCGGCATGTTTGACTTGTCAACGCTCCGATTAAAAGAACCCGTCTTGGTGTCAGGCACCGATGGCGTGGGGACGAAACTGATGATTGCCTTTTGGATGGATCAACATGATACGATTGGGATAGATGCTGTGGCAATGTGTGTGAATGATATTGTAGTCCAGGGTGCAGAGCCTTTATTTTTTCTAGATTATATTGCGTGTGGAAAGGCTGAGCCAGCCAAGATTGAAGCGATCGTCAAAGGCATTGCCGATGGCTGTGAGCAGGCAGGTTGTGCACTGATTGGTGGCGAAACAGCTGAAATGCCAGGACTCTACAGTGAAAATGAGTACGACCTTGCTGGATTTACGGTTGGTGCCTGTGAGAAGGCAAACGTAATCACGGGAGAAACGATTCAAGCGGGTGATGTACTGATTGGCTTAGCTTCGAGCGGAATTCATAGCAATGGCTATTCGTTGGTCCGTAAAGTGTTTAATAACTGGTCACTATTGGATTATGTCGATGAACTTGGCTGTACCTTAGGGGAAGAGTTACTGAAACCGACAAAAATTTATGTGAAACCTATTTTGGCTGCTTTGAAGCAGTTTCCAATTAAGGGGATGGCCCACATAACAGGTGGAGGATTCATTGAAAACATTCCCCGGATGCTGCCGGAAGGTCTCGGTGCAGAATTGGATGAAAAAAGCTGGATGATCCCGCCCGTGTTTCAACTGATTTCTTCACATGGACAAATCAGCTATCAAGAGATGTATAATATTTTTAATATGGGGATTGGGATGGTGCTGGCTGTGGACCGAGAGCACGTTGCAGATGTCCTCGAGCATTTTAGACAAGCGGGTGAAACCCCGTACCAATTTGGCATGGTAACAGAAACACCGGGAGTGCACATTAAGGGGAATGGTGGATTGCTATGAAAAAAATAGCCGTATTTGCCTCAGGGAGCGGAAGTAACTTTCAAGCCATCCTTGATGTGGTTCGAACAGGCGAACTGGCTGCGGATATTTCCTTATTGGTCTGTGATAAGCCCGGGGCCTTAGCAATTGACCGTGCTCGGGCAGATAGGGTTCCGTCCTTTGTTTTTCAAGCGAAAGATTATCTTAGTAAGGAAGAGTATGAGAAAGCTATTTTAGCTGAATTAAAGCGCTATGATGTGGAGTTCATTGTCCTTGCTGGATACATGCGGTTGCTAGGACCAACATTGCTCACGGCCTATCAAGGGAGGATTATCAACATTCATCCATCGCTTCTTCCAGCCTTCCCTGGCAAAGATGCGATCGGCAAGGCACTCGCGGCGAAAGCGAAATGGAGCGGTGTGACGATTCATTTTGTGGATGAAGGGATGGATACCGGTCCGATCATCGTCCAGGAACGTGTGAAATTAGAAGCAAAAGAAACGAGAGAAAGTCTGCAACGGAAAATTCAGCGGATTGAACATAAGCTATATCCAGAAATTCTTCAAATGCTATTAACACAAGGAGATGTAATTGATGACAAAAAAACGCGCGCTTATTAGTGTTTCTGATAAAAATGGAATTACAGAGTTTGCAAAAGAGCTAGTCAACTTGGGATATGAACTCATTTCTACAGGCGGCACGAAAAAAGCCCTTCAAGAGCATGGAATCCCTGTTCTTGGCGTTAGTGATGTTACTGGTTTTCCTGAGATTTTAGAAGGACGTGTAAAAACGTTAAATCCATTTATCCATGGCGGGCTGCTTGCTAAGCATGATGACGGAGCCCACCAAAAACAGTTAGTTGAACATGGTATTGAGCCAATTCAGCTTGTTTGTGTGAATCTCTATCCCTTCCAGCAAACGATTGAAAAACCAGATGTAACCGTTGCGGATGCAATTGAAAATATTGATATCGGTGGTCCAACGATGCTGCGCGCTTCTGCTAAAAACCATCAATATGTCACTGTTGTCGTCGATCCAGTTGACTATGAAACTGTTATTGCTGAATTGAAAGCAGACGGTGCAACCACGCTTGAAACACGTAGAAAGTTAGCGGCAAAGGTATTCCGCCATACTGCCGCGTATGATGCTTTGATTGCAGAATACATGACAGACTTGGCACAAGAAGAAAGCCCTGAAAAGTTAACTGTTACATATGAATTAAAGCAGCCCTTACGATACGGAGAAAATCCGCATCAACAAGCCGCCTTTTATAAAAAACCACTCGGTACAAAGTTTTCGATTGCCTATGCTGAACAGATTCACGGGAAAGAACTTTCCTATAACAATATCAACGATGCCGATGCTGCCTTGCAAATTGTAAAGGAGTTTTCAGAACCTGCAGCTGTGGCGGTAAAGCATATGAATCCATGTGGTGTCGGAACGGGGAAAAATGGTTTTGATGCCTTTACAAAGGCCTTTGCAGCCGATCCAGTGTCTATTTTTGGCGGAATCATTGCCTTGAACCGCGAAGTGGATGCGGAAACAGCGGCAAAGCTTCATGAAATTTTCTTAGAAATCATCATTGCCCCATCCTTCTCGGAGGAGGCGTTAACGATTTTAACAGGGAAAAAGAATCTTCGACTGTTAACGATGCCGTTTGCTGCCTCGAAGAAAACCGAAGGGAAAATGACAACAATTCAGGGGGGACTGCTTGTTCAAGAGCAAGACCACTATACATTAGAGGATGCGAACATCACGATCCCAACCAAAAGACAACCAACAGATGCGGAGTGGGAAGCCTTAAAGCTTGGCTGGAAGGTGGTTAAGCATGTGAAGTCCAACGCCATCGTCGTTTCGGCAGCAGACATGACGGTAGGAATTGGTGCTGGTCAAATGAACCGTGTCGGTTCAGCTGAGATTGCCCTTAAGCAGGCGGCTGAAAAAGCGGAAGGTGCCGCGCTTGCCTCCGATGCCTTTTTCCCAATGGATGATACCGTCGAAGTAGCGGCACGAGCAGGAATTACAGCGATTATCCAACCAGGTGGATCTATTAAGGATACTGATTCGATCAAAAAAGCAGACGAATATGGGATTGCGATGGTATTTACGGGCGTTCGACACTTTAAACATTAATGGGTGGAGGTTTAGGGATGAAGGTCTTAATTATTGGTCGAGGCGGAAGAGAGCATGCAATCTGCCAAAAGGTTAGCGAAAGTGCGCTCGTTGAGAAAGTGTATGTGGCTCCTGGAAATCCCGGCATGACAAAGGTAGCGGAGCTGGTTCCACTTGAGGAATCACAACATGAGCAATTGATTCAATTTGCCAAGGAACAAGCGATCGGTCTAACGATCATCGGACCAGAAGTCCCACTCTTAGCGGGGCTTGCCGATCAATTTGAAGCAGCTGGATTAGCGGTGTTCGGACCGCGACAGGCGGCGGCAGAGATAGAGGGCAGCAAGTCGTTTGCAAAAGAATTGATGAAAAAATACCAAATTCCAACTGCAGATTATGCCGTTTTTACTTCTATTGAAAAAGCACGTAGCTATATTGAAGAAAAAGGGGCGCCGATTGTCATTAAAGCAGACGGTTTAGCGGCAGGCAAAGGGGTAACGGTGGCCTTAACAAAAGAGGAAGCCTTGAAGAGTGTGGAGGAAATGCTCGTAGAGGAAAAATTTGGGGCGGCCTCTGCTCAGGTCGTGATTGAAGAATTTTTAGCTGGTGAGGAATTTTCGCTCATGGCATTGGTTAATGGGGAAGTCGTCATTCCACTAGAAATTGCCCAAGATCATAAGCGGGCCTATGATGGCGACCTGGGGCCCAATACTGGTGGCATGGGTGCGTACTCACCCGTTCCACAAATCGGTAATGACACTGTGCAACTTGCCGTCGATTCTGTTCTAATTCCAGCAGCAAAGGCCATGGTTCAGGAAGGCAAAAGCTTCTGCGGAGTTTTATATGCGGGATTGATCAAAACGGCCGAGGGACCAAAGGTGATTGAATTTAATGCTCGTTTTGGCGATCCGGAAACACAAGTGATTTTACCAAGGCTGGCATCCGATTTGGTTGAGGTAATTTTGGAACTGTTGGCTGGTAAAAGTCCGGAGCTTAGTTGGGATTCGGAGGCGATGGTGGGCGTTGTGGTCGCAGCTAGCGGGTATCCAGAGGAGTATGAACGAGGAGCTGTATTATCAGGTCTAGCTGATTTTTCCCAAGACAGTTTTACCTTCCATGCAGGAACGGTCCAAAATGAAGAAGGTCAATTTGTCACGGCAGGCGGCCGTGTGCTACTTGTTGGTGCGAAGGGAGAGTCTCTTGGGGAGGCTCAGGCAAAGGTCTACCAAGAGCTAGAAAAATTGACCTGTGCAGGTGTTTTTTATCGAAAAGATATTGGCGCAAAGGCGGTTCAATCTGCCATTCGCTAATAGGACGAACGAAAAGGGCTGGCCGTTTAAAGGTCAGCCCTTTTCGTATTAGGACGGATTGTAAGGTAAGGCAGAGTCGTCATCTATGCCTTCCATCGCATCAATGGAATCCGATGCTTGATGATGCTCTTGAACCATTTCCTGCCAACGTTCACATAAAGCTGTAACAGGGCAATAGCGGACAATTCCCTCAGCAACCTTCATCGCACCACAAAAAGCAGCAAATAAATAGGAGTCCCTCCACGGATGTTTAACAAGCTTGGAAGTGCTCCATGCCAATATGGTTAACCCAAAGGTAATCCGAATTAAGGCGTTTATGATCCCGATATTTGGTTTCATACTAATTCTGTTCACTCCTTCACAATGTTTTAACAATTTTTATCAATACTTTAATGCTTTAAAAAGTAAAATATGATACTATAATATCTAAAGAAAATTGTAAGGGCTTTCTTTGTTGTTAAATCAGCATTTTATTATATAGATCGTCTTATTAAGGGAGGGACATGGTATGCTGGAACAACGCTACCGCTGGAAAAACAAACACTTACGCATGCATGTATCCGTTTTGGATGGGATGACATCTCCAACCATTTTATTAAAAAATGCCTTATATTTAAATCAGACCTTTCGTCAATGGATGCGAGCGAATATTTGGATCTATGAGGATCGAATTGTTTATGTTGGCGAGAATATGCCTACACA
This sequence comes from Neobacillus jeddahensis, assembly GCF_000612625.1. Classification (GTDB taxonomy): domain Bacteria; phylum Bacillota; class Bacilli; order Bacillales; family Cytobacillaceae; genus Neobacillus; species Neobacillus jeddahensis. Next base: position 40,119 of record NZ_CCAS010000027.1, on the reverse strand, counting down.
TATAGAGAACTGTGAAATTATTGATTGTACCAATGAGATTCTAGTCCCAGGTTATATTGAACCACATGCACATCCGTTTCAATTATATAATCCCCTCACATTGGCAGCCTATGCATCCCAATTCGGAACAACTACTTTGATTAATGATAATATGGCGTTAATTTTACATTTGAATAAAAAGGAAGCGTTTTCGTTATTAGGGGATTTACGTTCCATTCCATCAACCATGTATTGGTGGAGCCGATTTGATTCGCAGACAGAATTATTGAATGAAGAAGAGATTTTTTCACATAGTAATGTTAAATCGTGGCTTGAACATGATGCCGTTCTCCAGGGCGGAGAACTAACAGGATGGCCGAAATTACTAGATGGTGACGATATGATGCTTCATTGGATTCAAGAGGCTAAACGGATGCGCAAGCAAATTGAGGGACATTTTCCTGGTGCATCGGAAAAAACGTTAGCGAAAATGATGCTTTTAGGTGCTGATTGTGACCATGAAGCGATGACTGGTGAAGAAGTATATAATCGACTTATGCAAGGATATATGGTGTCGTTACGATACTCGTCCATTCGTCCGGATCTGCCCGATATATTGGACGATATGAAGAAATTAGGCATTGTGGCATACGATCGCTTGCTATTTAATACAGATGGTTCATCCTCGACCTTTTACGAGCAAGGCCTGAACGATCAAATGATTCGAATTGCCATTGAAAAGTGTGTTCCCGTCATCGATGCCTATAATATGGCGACTATTAATGTTGCTAGGTACTACAACATTGACCATCTCCATGGTCAAATTGCAACGGGCCGGGTCGCGAATATTAACTTTTTATCGAGCATCGAAAACCCTACACCGGTGTCTGTGTTGGCAAAGGGAAAATGGGTTAAACGTGAGGGAGTCAAAATTGACGGTGTTTATGGCACGATTAATTGGGACCAATATGGACTTACACCGATGGAAGGTGATTGGGAATTATCTATGGATGATTTACAGTTCTCCATGCCTTTTGGTATCAAAATGGAAAACTCCGTGATCACAAAACCATATTCGATTTCAATTGATGCCTCAGGAGATGAACTGCGCTCCAATCATGATGAATGCTACTTTACATTGATAGACCGCAAGGGAAAATGGCGAATCAATACGCTGCTCAAGGGATTTGCTACCAACCTGTCAGCCCTAGCCAGTTCTTATTCCAATACAGGAGATATTATTTTAATTGGGAAAAACAAAAAGGATATGCTCCATGCTTTTACTAGAATGAAAGAATTAGGTGGAGGAATCGTGCTGGTTGAAGATTCACAGGTCATCTGTGAGGTGCCCCTCACATTAAATGGCCTTATGTCGGATCTCCCTGTTGAAAGATTAATAGAACAAGAAAAAAAATTATTAGTGGAGTTGCGGGAGCGGGGCTATAAATTTTCAGACCCTATTTATAGTCTAGCGTTCTTTTCTGCCACACATTTGCCGTATATCCGTATTACGCCACAGGGAATGTATGATGTGATGAATAAAACTGTACTCTTTCCGTCAATAATGCGTTAAACTGTAAGTATGTAAAGAGGTAAAGCGTGAAAGTAAATATAGAGCTTGGAAATGAAATTGGGGTGTGCATAAGATGAGAAAATGGGCTGTTGCCGTGGCAGCTATTTTATTACTACTTTCAGGTTGTAATAAAAAGGAAACAAGTAGTGAAGCAGGCAAGAAAGAAGAGATTCCGGTAAAAACAGAGGAAAAAGAGGAAGCCGTAAAAACTAGCGATCCGTATTATTATCCATTAACGGGTATAGGCACTGATACAAAAATAGATGAACGTGCAGTAGCTGTCATGGTGAATAATCATCCGAAGGCTAGACCACAATCAGGATTAAATCAGGCAGATATTGTGTATGAACTGCTAGCGGAAGGAGATATCACTCGCTTTCTTGCTGTTTTTCAAAGTGAAAAGCCTAAAAATATCGGACCAGTTCGTAGTGCGCGCGACTATTATGTTGAGTTAGCCAAAGGATTGGATGCCCTCTATGTTGCCCATGGCTGGAGCGAGGAAGCAAAGGCGAAACTTGAGAACGAACATATTGATAATTTAAATGGTATGATTTATGATGGTACCTTGTTTAAACGATCAACTACCCGGAAGGCGCCCCACAACTCCTATATTACTTATGAGAACATTCTAAAGGGCGCTGAGCAAAAGAACTATTCGATGGAAGAAAGTCCTCCTGGCTTTACGTTCATGTCAGAAGAGGAACGAGGCAAGATTACCGGAAATGATGCAAACACCGTGAAAATTACCTATTCGAAGAGTGGAACATCTGATTCTGTATATGAATATGACAGTGCACTCAGAAAATATAAGCGCTTTTCTGGTGGGGAACAATCAGTCGATTTGGACACCAATGAGCCTGTATTGCTTGATAATCTGTTTATTGTCGAAGCTGTTCACAAAATTATTGATTCTTATGGTAGACGAGATATTGATCTGAAGTCCGGTGGTAAAGCCTATTTAGTCCAGATGGGAAAGGTCCAAGAAGTGGAATGGGCGAATAAGGACGGCAGAATTGTTCCAATCAAAAACGGAGCAGAAGTTCCATTTGTACAAGGGAAAACATGGGTAAACGTGGTTCCAACCAATCCAGGACTCGAAGCAAGTGTTTCCTTTAATGCACAATAAAGTTAAAAGGGGTAAAGTACATGCAAATAAATAAATTACGAGGAAAAGAGCTCGATCAATTATTTCAAGCTGTTCTCTCATTAAATGATTTAGAAGAATGTTATCGATTTTTTGATGATTTATGCACGATCAATGAAATTCAGTCGTTAGCACAGCGGCTTGACGTAGCAAGAATGCTCCGCGAAGGAAATACCTATCATAAAATCGAAACAGAAACTGGCGCAAGTACTGCAACGATTTCCCGTGTTAAACGCTGCTTGAATTTTGGAAATGATACGTACGAAATGGTGCTGAAGCGAATTAAAGAAGACGCTAGTAAAACAGAAGAAGAATAATTCAAAACCGGGGAGTATACTCTTCGGTTTTTCTTTTTGACAATATTGGTCTAAAGGGTAGCTCCGTTTTTCCTATAATTTGCATTATTGTTTTATTTTTTTATCGTTTCCTCCAATGCTATAATGGAGGAATGGACTACTGAGTGTGGGAGGATTTTGTTAATGTATGATTTTCGCGAGTGGCGGCATGTGTTCAAACTCGATCCAAATAAAGAAATAACAGACGATCAATTAGAAAAAATATGTGAATCAGGGACAGATGCTGTGATTGTGGGAGGAACCGATGGAATCACTATTGAGAACGTCCTCGACCTAATGGCGAGAATTCGTCGCTACACCGTTCCATGCGTGCTGGAGGTATCGAGGATTGACACCGTTACACCAGGATTTGACCTTTATTTTATCCCAACCATCCTTAATAGCAACGAAGCCAGATGGATTACAGGACTGCATCATCAGGCCGTTAAGGAATTTGGCGAAATTATGGACTGGGAAGAATTCGCCATGGAAGGGTATTGTATTTTGAATGAGGATTGCAAGGCGGCACAACTGACGTCAGCCAATGCAAACATAACAATTGACGATGTAAAGGCCTATGCTATGATGGCTGAAAAAATGTTTCAGCTTCCTATTTTTTATTTAGAATATAGCGGTAAATATGGCGACCCAATCGTCGTGGCTGGAGTCAAAAAAGTACTTGAAAGCACGGTCCTTTTTTATGGCGGCGGTATTGCAACACCAGAACAAGCCTTAGAAATGGCCAAGCATGCCGATGTAATTGTCGTTGGGAATGCTATTTATGAAGATTTTGATCAAGCGCTAGAAACTGTAAAAACAATTCGCTAGAATTTGCTTCATACTAAGAAGAACGTTATGATAAAAATAAGAACAAATGTTTGTAAATGGTGGTGGAAGAAGTGCAATTTTTAACTGATAAGCTTTTAAATGGTTTGAACCCAGAACAACAAAACGCCGTTAAAGCAACTGACGGTCCACTTCTACTGATGGCGGGAGCCGGTAGTGGGAAAACAAGAGTATTAACCCATCGAATTGCCTATTTAATTGTTGAAAAACGAGTAAATCCATATAACATTCTAGCGATAACTTTTACCAATAAAGCGGCACGTGAAATGAAGGAACGGATTGGAAAGATGATGGGCGGAGCGGCTGAAGAGATTTGGATCTCTACTTTTCACTCGATGTGTGTACGGATATTGCGCCGTGACATCGATCGGATGGGCTTTAACCGGAATTTTACCATTCTAGATACAACAGATCAGCAATCCGTTATTAAAAACATCCTCAAAGCCAAAAACCTTGATCCGAAAAAATATGATCCCCGGGCCATCTTAGGCTCGATCAGCTCTGCGAAAAACGAACTAATCGATCCAGAAGAATATAAGAAAACGGCTGGTGGATATTTTGAACAAGTGGTAAGTGAAGTCTATGAGGATTATCAAAAGCAGTTACGGAAAAATCAGGCACTTGATTTTGATGACTTAATTATGATGACTATTCAATTATTTCAACGCGTACCGGAAGTGTTGGAATATTATCAGCGTAAATTTCAATACATTCATGTGGATGAGTACCAGGATACAAACAGGGCGCAATATATGTTAGTCAAACTGCTTGCCAATCGCTTTCAAAATCTTTGTGTTGTCGGGGATTCCGATCAGTCCATTTATAAATGGCGCGGAGCAGATATCGCCAATATTCTTTCCTTTGAAAAAGACTATCCTCGGGCACAGACGATTCTTCTTGAGCAAAACTATCGTTCGACGAAACGAATTCTCTTGGCTGCCAATAAGGTCATTGAAAACAACTTGAACAGGAAGGCGAAAAATCTGTGGACAGAAAACCCTGAAGGGAACAAGCTCGTCTATTATCGTGCCGATAGTGAGCAAGGTGAGGCACAATTCGTGGCGGGGAAAATTAAAGAATTATCCCGTGATGGCAAATACAATCTTTCTGACTTTGCAATCCTCTACCGCACCAACGCACAATCCCGTGTGATGGAGGAAGTCCTGCTGAAATCGAATATTGAGTACAGTATCGTCGGCGGCACGAAGTTCTATGACAGAAAAGAAATTAAAGACATGCTAGCGTATTTACGATTGATTTCCAATCCAGATGATGACATCAGCTTACGTCGTGTCATCAATGTTCCAAAGCGAGGGATTGGTTCTACTTCAGTCGATAAAATTGCGGACTTTGCCGCCATGCATGATTTGTCCTTATTTCAAGCGCTTGACTCAGTAGAATTGATTGGTTTAAGCCCGAAAATAACGAAGGCAGCTGGTCAATTTCGCGATTTAATCCATAATTATACGAATATGCAGGAGTTCCTGTCCGTTACTGAATTAGTGGAAGAAGTACTGGAGAAATCAGGTTATCGGGAAATGCTGAAGGCAGAAAAATCAATTGAAGCCCAAAGTCGTCTTGAAAACTTGGAGGAGTTATTATCCGTAACGAAAAGCTTTGAAGATGCTAGTGAAGATCGAAGCCTGATTGCTTTCCTTACAGATTTGGCCTTAGTGGCAGATATTGATGCACTTGATGATGATGGGGAAAAGGCTGATTCCATTACGCTGATGACCTTGCATTCTGCTAAGGGGTTAGAATTCCCTGTCGTGTTCTTAATTGGACTTGAGGAAGGGGTCTTCCCGCATAGCCGCTCGCTCATGGAGGAGACGGAAATGGAAGAAGAACGCCGACTTGCTTATGTAGGGATTACGAGAGCAGAGCAAAGCTTATTTATTACCAATGCCCAAATGAGAACATTGTTTGGGAGAACAAATATGAATCCCGCTTCCCGATTTATTAGTGAAATTCCAGAAGACCTCATTGAAGGCGTCGAAACGGAGAAACGCAATAACGTTCCATTTGGTTCCGGGGGCAGAACATTTGGCTCTTCAGGAAGCTCTTTTGGGTCGTCAAGGAGTTCATTTGGCACTCCGGCTACACCAAGAAAACCAGTCATGCGTCCTGTCTCTGCTCCTACTGGCGGTGAAGAGAGCGGCTGGAAGGTTGGCGATAAAGCTGAACATGGGAAATGGGGAATTGGAACCGTTGTTAGTGTGAAAGGGCAAGGTGAAGGAACGGAGCTGGATATCGCGTTTCCAAGCCCAGCCGGGATTAAACGCTTATTAGCGAAATTTGCACCTATTAAAAAAGCATAAAAAGCGGGCCTATATGTGGCCGTGGTATTACCTATGAAAGGGCTGGATATATGGACCTTCAAATGGCTGAGTTGAAAATCAATGAAATAAAAAGCCTATTAAATCAATATGGCTATGATTATTATGTGCTGGACAAACCGTCAGTCCCAGATGCCGAATATGACAAACTGATGAATGAACTGCTGGAGCTCGAAGAAAAATTCCCAGCATTAAAAACATCAGATTCCCCCACTGTTCGTGTCGGTGGTGCGATCCTAGACTTATTTGAAAAAGTCGAGCATCGTACCCCAATGCTAAGTTTGGGCAATGCCTTTAACGAACAAGATTTACGGGATTTTGACCGTAAAATCCGTCAAACTGTTGGGGAGGACTTTTCCTATGTGTGCGAGCTGAAAATAGACGGATTGGCGGTTTCATTACGATATGAAGATGGTTTATTTGTTCAAGGTGCAACCCGTGGAGATGGCTCCATTGGTGAAGATATAACGGCAAATTTGAAAACGATCCATTCAGTACCGCTTCGTTTACGGGAAACGGTTTCCATCGAGGTTCGTGGTGAAGCTTATATGCCTAAGCGTTCGTTTGAATTGCTAAATAAAGTGAGAGAAGAACGAGGCGAGGAACTATTTGCAAATCCAAGAAATGCGGCTGCTGGTTCACTAAGACAGCTCGATCCGAAAATTGCTGCATCAAGAAAGCTGGATGTGTTTCTATACGGAATTGGGAATCCTGAAGCGATTGAAGTAGGGGCCCATAGTGAAGGACTTCATTATTTGGACCATCTTGGCTTTAAAACCAATAAAGAACGGCAAACATGTGCAACCATTGAGGAAGTCCTTGAGTATGTCAATGGCTGGGTTGAAAAACGACCGAACCTGCCTTATGAAATCGACGGAATCGTTATCAAGGTCGATTCGCTTGAACAACAAGCAGTGCTCGGTACAACAGCAAAGAGCCCACGCTGGGCGATTGCTTACAAGTTTCCGGCTGAAGAAGTTGTCACGACTCTTTTAGATATTGAGTTAAGTGTGGGCAGAACAGGTGTGATCACGCCAACTGCACTTCTTGAGCCTGTGAAAGTGGCAGGAACAACCGTACAGCGGTCGTCGTTACACAACGAGGATTTAATTCGTGAAAAAGATATTAAAATAGGGGACAAAGTCGTCGTTAAAAAAGCAGGCGACATCATTCCAGAAGTGGTCAATGTACTGGCTGATCAGCGGACCGGAAATGAAGTCGATTTCCATATGCCAACCCATTGTCCCGAGTGTGAAAGTGAGCTGATCCGGCTTGAAGGAGAAGTCGCCTTACGGTGTATTAATCCTAAATGTCCAGCGCAAATTCGTGAAGGACTGATTCACTTTGTTTCCCGTAATGCCATGAACATTGATGGGCTTGGGGAAAAGGTCATTAGTCAACTTTTTGCTGAAAAATTAATCACCGATGTGGCCGATATTTATAAGCTTACACGTGAGCAACTTCTAGCCCTAGAAAGAATGGGTGAAAAGTCTGTTACTAATCTGTTAAAGGCGATTGAAGCCTCCAAAGCAAATTCGCTTGATAAATTGCTATTTGGTCTTGGCATTCGTCATGTTGGGGCGAAGGCGGCAAAAACGCTAGCCCAGCAATTTCATTCAATGGGGCAGCTGGCACAAGCTTCAAAAGAGGAATTAGTGGCTGTTGATGAAATTGGTGATAAAATGGCCGATTCGATTGTGTCATTTTTTGAACAGGACGAAGCTCAAGATCTTATTCAGGAACTCGTCACTGTAGGTGTCAATATGGAGTATAAAGGAGCAAGGCCCGTTTCCGCTGAGGAATCTGATAGTGTTTTTGCCGGAAAAACGGTCGTTCTGACTGGTAAGCTTGAGCAGTTATCCCGCAATGAAGCTAAGGAAAGAATTGAAGCACTTGGTGGCAATGTGGCGGGCAGTGTGAGCAAAAAAACACATCTCGTCATCGCGGGAGAAGATGCTGGTTCTAAGTTAGCCAAGGCGCAAGAACTGGGGATTGAAGTGTGGGACGAGGAGAAGCTTTTAGTAGAATTAAATAAATAAGAGGTGATTTGAGATGAAAAAGTTCTCAGTAGTCGCTCTCTCCCTTGTCTTTTTGCTAAGTGCTTGTGCACCGAATTTCCAAAAGCAAAATGATACCGTCCAAACAGAGGAGAAAACGAAAGGGAAGGCGATTATTCCTAATTATAATATTTCCGACAATTATTACCGTACTATTCTCCCCTTTAAACCAGGGGAAGCACGGGGATTGGTCGTCAATAATATTAATACAAGATATGATTTAAACGAGTTTGAAATGGGCTTAATGCGCATTGCCCAGAACAGCTTTGATACAGAGAAATTTTATTTTCAAGAAGGTCAGAAAATTAAAGCAGAAACGGTTAAACAGTGGCTCAGCCGAAAATATACAGATGCCCAGCTTACGGCAAACAATATAAAGGCTGCTGATAATATCGGACTAAATCCAGTTGATACTAGTGCAGCTGGAGCAGCCCCGACAGCACCAATTTATTTGGCCCATATTTTAGAACATGACTACTTAACAAAGGATGATAAAGGAAATGTCACCCTTGCAGGAATAACGATTGGCCTCGCCATGAATTCTATCTATTACTATAAGTTAGTTCCTGATGGTGATACGTTAGAACAAAAGCTTCCTTTTGCTGAAGTAGAAAAAGAAGGAAAGAAAATGGCTGAAGAAGTAGTAAAACGAATTCGTGCAATGAAAGATTTGAAGGATATCCCAATCACCGTTGCTTTATTTGAACAACAAAGCAAATCATCTGTGGTGCCTGGTACATTTTTCACTTATTCCACAGTCGATAAAGGAAGTACAAGCTTAAATGATTGGGAAAAGGTAGATGAGAAATACTATTTATTTCCTTCGACGGATGCCGAAAATGATCACCGTGATGATTCGATTTCATTCGCAAATTTCAAGCAGGATGTGGAAGAGTACTTTCCGAATTTTAACGGTGTAATTGGCAGGGCATTTTATATTGGTGATCAGCTGCAGGATATGAATATTACGATTCCAATTCAATTCTACGGGAAATCAGAAGGAATCGGATTCTCCCAATATGTGACAGGTTTAGTGATGGAGCATTTCCCTAAGTATTTGTCCGTTTCCGTAAGTATTACCTCTGTTGATGGTCCAGAAGCACTAATTGTCAAAAAAGCGGATGAAACGGAACCATTCGTTCATATTTATCAATAAGAACTGGCGCACATGCCAGTTCTTTTTGTTTTACTGAGACAGGCGAGGGAGCTTCCGCATTTCATTTGATACTCGGAAATGATTCCTGTAGAATGGATTATGGGTGAAAACGTTTTATACATACGTAGGAGGGGTTTTAGAAATGATACAACCTTATAAGCACGAACCATTTACAGATTTTTCAGTGGAAGACAATCGTCAAGCCTATCTTCAAGCACTAAAAACGGTTGAGGGCTATTTAGGCCAGGATTATGACCTTGTGATTGGCGGAGAAAAAATCACTACAGAAGATAAAATCGTTTCCTATAATCCATCAAATAAAGAAGAAGTAATTGGCCGGGTTTCCAAAGCTAACCAAGAACTTGCTGAAAAAGCGATGCAAGCAGCAGTGGAAGCTTTTAAAACGTGGAAAAAAACGAAACCAGAAGTACGTGCAGATGTCCTCTTTAAGGCTGCTGCCATTATTCGCCGCCGTAAGCATGAGTTTTCGGCATTAATGACAAAAGAAGCGGGTAAACCTTGGAGAGAAGCAGATGCTGACACAGCTGAAGGTATTGACTTCCTTGAATATTATGGCCGTCAAATGCTAGCACTTAAAGATGGTGTCCCAGTTCAAAGCAGACCAAATGAATTTAATCGATATGACTATATTCCACTTGGCGTTGGTGTTATTATTTCGCCATGGAATTTCCCTTTTGCTATCATGGCAGGAACAACCGTAGCGGCTATCGTGTCTGGTAATACTGTCCTATTAAAGCCAGCATCAACAACGCCGATTATTGCAGCGAAATTTGTTGAAGTCATGGAAGAAGCGGGATTACCAAAAGGCGTATTAAACTTTGTACCAGGTAGCGGTGCTGAGGTGGGTGACTATTTAGTTGACCATAAAGATACTCGTTTCATCAGCTTTACAGGATCTCGTGATGTCGGCCTTCGTATTTTCGACCGTTCTTCAAAAGTAAACCCAGGACAAGTTTGGATGAAACGTTTGATTGCAGAAATGGGCGGTAAAGATACTATTGTTGTGGATAGTGAAGCAGATTTAGAACTTGCTGCACAATCAATTGTAGCAGGGGCATTCGGCTTCTCCGGTCAAAAGTGTTCAGCATGTTCACGTGCCGTCATTGTAGAAGACGTCTATGATCAAGTCTTAAATCGCGCTGTGGAATTAACCAATCAATTGACAGTTGGAGATCCAACTGAGCAAGGGACATTTATGGGACCTGTAAATGATATTAATGCCTTTAACAAAATCATGGAATACATTGAAATTGGTAAAGGCGAGGGTAAATTAATGACTGGTGGTGAAGGGGATAATTCAAAAGGATACTTCATCAAACCGACAATTATTGCTGATCTTTCCCCTACAGCCCGGATTATGCAGGAAGAAATCTTTGGCCCTGTAGTTGGTTTCACAAAGGCAAAAGACTTTACGAAAGCAATTGAAATTGCCAACAATACAGAGTACGGATTAACAGGTGCGGTAATCACAAAGAACCGTGCACATCAAGAACAAGCACGTGAGGATTTCCATGTCGGGAACCTTTACTTCAACCGTTCTTGTACGGGTGCCATTGTTGGGTATCAGCCATTTGGTGGCTTCAATATGTCCGGAACTGACTCTAAAGCGGGCGGACCAGACTACTTGCTTCTTCACATGCAAGCGAAGACAACTTCAGAAATGTATTAATTTTAGCACCCAAAAAACCCTTCTCAATTTGAGGAGGGTTTTTTGAATCTATTTTTTTGGAACGTCGATCACAAATGGTACGGTGAAGACCTTATCATTATGCTTAAATTGCCCCCAAATCTTGTAGATCCCTGGTTTGGGGAAAATAGTCATAAAGATCACTATTGGTCCATTCTCAGCTGTTGTCATCGGATGGATGTGTAAGTAATTTTCGGTATCTGCACTCATGGCGACGGTATGACCCATGGCACCTAAATAGGGCTGCAAATTTTTAATCGGCTGATTGGTTTTAGCATCATTAATCGTGAAGGTCATATGTAACGTCTTGCCTGCTGTAAGTTCAGTAAATGTGAGTGATACTTTTTTTCCGTCAACCACTTTAGTAAGCTCCTGATCTGGAACAAGGGGTACTTCCTTTGCTGCCTCCCCCCCCACATACTGCCAATGACTCTCTATACTACTATCACCGCCCCCTTTAGGTGTAACATCAGCAATTAGCTTGTAGTCACCTCCCGCTGGGAAAGTGGTAGTAATATCAAATTGTCCGTTTCCTTTATATTTTGGATGGATATGAGAAAAATAAGCTAAATCCTTACTGACAATGAATAAATGCATCTTTTTTTCATGAACCGTCTCAAAGGACTTGATCGGTTGACCGGATTTATCTTTTATTAAAATAGAAATGGGGGTTTTCTCTTTCGCCTTCGGGTGATCTGGAAATATCCATGCTGACTGGGTAGGGACCACATTCGTTGGGATTGCACTCATTTTATGATCTGCCATTGATTTTGGGACTTTTATGGAGTTACATGCGGATAGTAATACAGAGCTGAAAAGAAGGAAGATAACAGCAAAATATTTCAAAGGCCATTCTCCTTTCAAAGCATAGTCAGTCCACCTTAATGTACATTACCTGATAGAATCAATGCAAGAATTTTATGTAAATTCCCTTATTACCTATGATAAGATTAGAAGCAAGATAAAAAGGAACTATTTATCAAAAGGCTGCGATGTTACTATTCATGTTCATTGTCGCTCTAGCATCTGGCCTAGTTCATTAAACGTTATACTTGGAGGAATTACGCAGTTGATCCCATTATACTTATTTCATGTTACAGCCGTAGAGCACAGTGAAAGTTTACTTTGGACCTTTTTAACCTGTAACATCGTTGTTGTCAGCTTAGGAATTGCCTTTATCTATAAATTATTTACGCAAAAAAATGTCCGTGTGACTGGAATCACCTTTGCTATTGCTTTAGTCATAAACTATATTCTGATAGCCATTTTTGGTGATCCCTTTGACCTATTAGGATAAGAGAGAAACACTTTGGCACGGAGCGGTTATGGTTATCAATGTAGAGAGGATGATATCGTGAAATATTACCGTTTATGGGTGCTTGCCTTTTTATTAAAATTTATCGGTTCTGCTTGGGATGCTTCTTATCATTTTAAATATTTGTTTGAGGAATATTCCATCCCGCATATTGTCAATACATTGGGATTTGTCTTAGGAGGTTACTTACTCTATAAGGAGTGGCGCCGCGCGCATTATATGGATAAATTCTCTAGGAACCTCATTACGATTGGCTATGTTCTATTCTTAATTGGCATTCCCTTAGATTTTACCTACCATATCGCCTATGGAATCGATTTAACGACCTGGAGTCCAACCCATTTTATTTATTATATTGCCACAGATATAATGATTCTCGGCGTTTGGCGCGGCTACTTCCTGTATACCCGGAATATCCAGCCCAGCTGGAAGTCCATGCATACATGGTTTGCGATGTTCTTACTCGAATGCTTGATGTTCCCGAATATGCAGCAGGAAAATGGGGCTATCTCTTATGATCAATACATTCATGGGAAATCGATCGCATCACAGGAAATACTGGAATTAATCTCTGATCCTGCCTCCCAAATTTTTGGCGGCATCCCTGAATATGTTTATCCCATTTATTCAGTCCTAATGGTCGTCTTATTAACCGTCCTAATTATTCGAATTTGTCGTGATGCTAAAATCCCGATAATGGGTGCTGCTTTGTACATTTTGTTACGTTTTGTCGGAAAGGCGATCTTTGCAGCTGTAGGTTATCCAACATCCTATGTCCCGATAACACTAATCTTGATTCCGCTCTCATTTTTACTGTTTAGAAAAACCAGCTGGCTGGCAGGACTGGTCGGAAGCATTGCCTACTTCCTTGTGCTGTTTGCCATCCAGCAGTCTGGCCTACTCATCACCCCGCCAATCGAAATGTGGGAGCTCGTCCCTGTTGCCATCGTCGGTATCCTTGTTCCAACTATCAACGCACGAGTAAAACTACAAACATCGCTGAAAAAGAATAAACAACCTGCATAAAGTAGAAAGGGTGTCAGGCACCGTTCGTGGACAATGTCCACGAGCGGTGCCTGACACCTCTTCTTTTTGACAATAATGTGAAATCATTCACAAAAAGAGGTTATATGTGACGAACTTCACAAATTAATTTATGACAGCAAATTACAATATAACTATAGAGAATACCTGAAAAATAGTAGATAGTAAATCAACATAAACGTTTAGGAGCGAGCCAATATGAAGAAATTAGTGATGATTGGGAATGGAATGGCAGGGGTTCGAGCGATTGAAGAAATTCTGAAAGTGGCCCCAGACAAATATACGATTACCATTTTTGGACAAGAACCCTATCCAAACTACAATCGTATTAAGCTATCAAATATTTTACAAGGCGATACAAATTTTGAGGATATTATTATTAATCCGCTAGAATGGTATCAAGAAAATCAGATCCAATTATACACAGGCGAGACAGTGGTCAAAATTGACCGCGAGGCTAAACATGTCATCAGCGATCAAGGTCGAGAAGTCGATTATGATGAGTTAATTATCGCAACAGGATCGAATTCTTTCATTCTTCCAATACCAGGAGCAGACAAAATTGGTGTAACAGGCTTTCGTGATATAAAAGATTGTGAAATGATGATCAAATCATCGAAGCAATACAAAAAGGCCGTTGTCATCGGCGGTGGATTGCTGGGACTTGAAGCAGCAAGAGGGTTATTAAACCTTGGGATGAAGGTGGATGTGGTCCACTTGATGCCGCATCTAATGGAACGCCAGCTTGATCCGATTGCTTCTTCCTTACTAAAAGGGGAATTAGAATCACAGGGCATGAACTTTTTAATGGAAAAAGAAACAGTGGAAATCCTTGGGGATGAACATGTCACAGGCCTCCGCTTTAAAGATGGTTCTGAGGTCGAAACAGATCTTGTCGTCATGGCCATCGGGATTAAGGCAAATACGGCTGTTGCGAAAGATAGCGGAATCTACGTTAACCGCGGGATTGTTGTCAATGATTTTATGGAAACAAGTGAGCCCCATATTTATGCAGTCGGAGAATGTGCTGAACACCGAGAAATTGTCTATGGATTGGTGGCGCCCTTATATGAACAAGGGAAGGTACTGGCCAACCGCATTGCGGGTATAGTCGGTGAAGCTTATGAAGGATCGGTTACCGGGACACAGCTGAAGGTGGCGGGAGTGGATCTCTTTTCAGCAGGAGAAATTTTTGAAGATGGTACTACGAAATCGATCATGATCTATAACGAATACGACGGTGTCTATAAACGGGTACTGACAAGAAATGATTTGATTGTCGGGATCGTTCTATATGGTGACACAACGGACAGCACAAGACTATATCGATTGTTAACGAAAAAAGAAGATATCAGTGGCGTAGCTATTTTTCAAACAGCTTGTTCGGGGGAAAGCAGCAGCGATGATATCGCTTCTATGCCTGATGATGAATTAGTCTGTGGCTGTAATGGCGTCACAAAAGGCGCGATCGTGGAAGCAATTCAAGCCCAAGGGTTAACGACGCTTGATCAAGTAAGCCACTGTACGAATGCCGGCCGATCATGCGGCCGCTGTAAACCAATGGTCAGTAACATACTTGCGCATACATTAGGTGACCAATTTGATGCAACCGCAGCCCAAAAGACAAGCATTTGCGGCTGCACGACCGTAAGTCGGGAGGAATTAGTGGCGGAAATCAAGGTGAAGGGCTTAACCAGTGTGAAAGAGGTCATGAACGTCCTTGATTGGAACAATGAAGAAGGCTGTACGAAATGTCGTCCGGCGATCAACTACTACCTTGGTATGATTTATATGGATGAATATAAGGATGACCGCGATTCCCGTCTCGTAAATGAAAAAATGCATGCAAATATTCAAAAGGACGGAACCTATTCCGTTGTGCCGAGAATGTATGGGGGAGTGACAACGGCAGCAGATTTGAAAAAAATTGCGGAAATTGCTGAAAAATATGCTGTTCCTTTAGTAAAATTAACAGGTGGACAACGAATTGGCTTGTTCGGAGTTAAAAAGGAAGACCTTCCAAGCATGTGGGAAGAGCTTGATATGCCATCAGGATATGCATATGGTAAAACGCTCAGAACAGTTAAAACCTGTGTCGGTGCGCAATTCTGCCGCTACGGTACACAGGATTCGATGGCACTTGGCATTGAACTAGAAAAGAAATTTGAACGCTTGGATACACCGCATAAAGTAAAAATGGGCGTTTCAGCTTGCCCAAGGAACTGTTCAGAAGCAGGCATTAAGGATATCGGCTTCGTCGGTATTGACGGTGGTTGGGAGATTTACGTTGCGGGTAATGGCGGCGTTGACCTTCGGCCCGGCGATCTCCTTTGTACCGTAAAAACGCAAGAAGAAGTGATGGAAATGACGGGTGCCTATTTGCAATATTATCGTGAAACAGCCAATTATTTAGAGCGTACCTCTAAATGGGTAGAGCGAGTCGGTCTCGAGCATGTAAAAGAAGTTTTGGCAAACGAACAAACCCGTAAGGACTTAAATGAACGGATGGATCTAACCTTGAAGAAGTACATTGAGCCGTGGAATGAAGCGATTCAAAATGAAGAAATTCAAGATAAATACTATGCAAAACATACTATCACAAGCGGGAGTGAATCGAAATGATTGAAACGATAACTCGGATACCAGTGGCACATTATGCAAATCTAAAGGAACGAGCAGGTTATTCAATTAAAATAGATGACAAGGAAATAGCTCTTTTTAAACTATCATCAGGTGAAGTGTATGCCCTTGAAAACCGTAGTCCCCATCCGAAAGGCGGTGTTCTCTCTGAAGGGCTTGTCAGTGGCCGCTTTGTCTATTGTCCTGTCTATGACTGGAAAATTTCACTTGTAGATGGTATGGTGCAAGCACCAGATGAAGGACAGGTTCGCACGTATTCGGTAGAAAGAAAAGAGGATATTCTTTTTATCGTACTTTAAATAGCTCAGCATGAGGAAGGATGGCTGCAGGATGGAAACAGGAAAAGTATTTTTAGTCGGAGCAGGGCCGGGGGATGTTGGCTTGATAACCGTAAAAGGAATGGAAGCTATTAAGCAAGCTGAAGTCATTCTTTATGACCGGCTTGCCAATCCGAAACTACTGGAATTTGCCAGCAGTGAATGTGAACTGATTTATTGTGGGAAATTACCAGACCGCCATATTTTGCGCCAAGAGACTATCAATGATCTCTTAGTTCAAAAGGCATTAGCGGGAAAAATCGTCGTTCGCTTAAAGGGCGGCGACCCAGGCGTATTTGGTCGAGTAGGCGAGGAGGCCGCCGCCCTTGCTGACTACGAAATACCCTTCGAAATGGTTCCTGGCATATCATCGGGGATTGCAGCCCCCCTTTATGCAGGCATACCTGTGACCCATCGGGAGCATGCGGAGTCATTTGCCGTGGTAACAGCGCATGATAAATCCCAAGACGGTAAGCCGCTCCTAGATTGGGAGGGGTTAGCCCGTGGCGTTGATACTATAGCATTCTACATGGGAGTTGGAAATCTACCGTTTATTTGTGAGAATCTCGTCAACTATGGAAAGCCCGCCTCGACACCGGTGATGTTGATCCAATGGGGCACATTTGGCCGGCAAAAAACGTTACAAGGGACGCTTGCTGATATAGCCGAGAAGGTGTTGGCAGCTAAGTTCAGCAATCCCGCAATCATTTTAGTTGGCGAAGTCATCTCCCTGCGTGAAAAAATTAGCTGGTTTGAGAAAAAGCCATTATACGGCCGGCAAATCTTGCTTGCCCGCACAAGTGCAGGCCCGAGTGATTTAGCGAGATCCTTACAGACCCAAGGGGCAGATGTAATCGAGTTTCCAAAGTGGAAAAAGAAGATAGTGAAGGTTGATGGCACCAAAGTGCTAACGGCTGCCAGGATTCTCTTTACTTCACCAGAAAGTGTGTCAGAATTATTCACCGCGCTCTTTGAACAAGGCATCGATATTCGCAAAATTACCGCAGACTTCTTGGCGCTGTCTAGTAAAACAATGAATGCTTTACATGAACGAGGATTGCTAGGTGAATTGACTGATGGACTGCCAGATGATGAGGAGTTGCTTGTAGTCGGAGATGAGCGTATTTTGCAAAAGGGCTTTGAAAAAGCGTCTTTATTGATGGTCAGCAAGCTGGAGCTTGACCGCCAGTTTCTGCCGATTTTTCAAAGAATGCTAGCAGAAGCAGATGTCAATACGATCATTTTTCCTAGCAGCTCAGCAGTTGAACCATTTATGGAATCCCTAGCAGCATGCCAAATCGATGTTAGTGAGCTAGTAGAAAATTGCCAGATAGTTAGTATGGGGAACAAAACGCTAGCTGCTGTTGAGAATGCTGGCATTACAACAACGGGAATGCCTGCCACTCCAACAAAAGCGGCATTACTCCAATATTTAATGGAACATCCAGCGAGGGACGTTTAGGCATGAAGGCGGTTATGTATATTGCTCATGGAAGTAGGCGCCAAGCCGCTAACGATACATTTATTTCGTTTATAGAAAAAGTTACCGAGCAATCGCCAAGTGGGATTAAGACGTATGGATTTTTGGAGCATGCCGAACCATCTATTCAGCAAGCAATTGCGACCTGCATCCAGCAAGGGGCAAGTGAAATCACGGTTGTCCCTATTTTCTTATTACCCGGTATCCATGCCAATATCGATATCCCAACAGAGTGTCAAGGTTATCCAGAGGTCGTCTTTCACTATGGCAAGCCATTAGGCGTCGATGAGATCATGGTTGATATTCTGGTCTCACGACTGAAGGAGTCAGGTTTTTCAGGGCTGGAGGATAAAACGATCTTATTGGTGGGCCATGGAAGCCGGCTGCAGGAGGCAACGAGTGAATTTTTAATGATTGCCTCAGGTTTGGCTGTGCAAACAAAATGCACAGTACATAGCGCTTTTGTCACGACAGCCCCCTACTATCTTGAGGCAGCAACAAAGCTCCCAGAACAGAGGATTTATATTCTCCCCTATTTCTTGTTTTCCGGGGGATATACCGTCAAAATAAAGAATGAATTAGCGAAGCTGAGCGGAGAGTTTCTTGTTTGCGACCCCGTTGGTTTTGATGAGAAATTAATTCCGCTACTCGAAAAACGAGCTACTGAGGTGGAGCATGGACGCAAATTATCCGATTATGGTACGGCTTGATGGAAAAATAGTTGTCGTCGTTGGCGGCGGCAGGGTGGCTGAGCGTAAAATCAGCAGTTTGCTTGACACGGGCGCACGAGTGGTGGTCATCAGTCCAAGTGCAACAGATGAAATTCAGAGACTGTCGCTAGAAGGGACGATCCTTTGGAAGCAAAAGGCGATTGCTGCAGAGGACCTTCAGGAGGCCTTCCTGATTTTTGCAGCGACCGCTGACAAAGAAGTCAATCAGTGGGTAAAATCATTGGCAGGTGAGCATCAGCTCGTCACAATCGCCGATGATCCTGAGGGGTCAGACTTTCATGTACCAGCCCATTTTAAGCGAGGGCGTTTAAGCATGGCTGTTTCAACTGGAGGGGCCAGTCCAACCTTGGCTAGGAAAATTCGTGAACAGTTAGAAGGCCAGTTTGATGAGAAATACGAAGCCTACCTTGATTTTCTATCCGCAACTAGAAACTGGATTCTGAAAGAGGTAGAAGATCCATCTTTAAAAAAAAAGCTGTTAACTGTCATCGTGAGTGACGCGTTTTTGAACAGTTCAACAAGAGTAACAGATTTTCAACGTATATATGATGAAATGAAGTAGGAGTGGGTACCTTTTAAGAGGGTATCCGCTTTTTTTATCTCACTAATAGGTAAAATTACCTATATGGTAAACATTAGTCGCAGCAAGCTTTCCGAAGTCTTTTCATTTTTTTGACCAATGTGGACAGGGGATATTTACCTATTTTAGAAAATTTTCAGAAAAATAGTTCCATTTTCCGAAAGTGTGTTATATAATACAAAACGAGGATAGATACTGTATTATAACAAAGAGGTGGTCTTGTTCATGTCGACGCAAACGACAGGTATTGAAGTAGTCGGGGCTTTGAAGGCCCAGTATGATGAGATTTTAACTCCCGCAGCCTTAAACTTAATTGAAGAACTAGAGCGGAAATTTGGTGAGAGAAGAGTTGAACTGTTACAGTACAGGGAAAAACGCCAAGAGGAATTGACAAAGGGGAAATTGCCAGATTTCCTTTCGGAAACCAAGCATATTCGTAATGGAGATTGGACGGTAGCACCGTTACCGAAGGACCTCCAAGATCGCCGGTTGGAAATTACCGGCCCGACAGACCGAAAAATGGTCATCAATGCCTTGAATTCAGGTGCCAAACTATTTATGGCTGATTTTGAGGATGCCACATCCCCTACATGGGAGAGTATCATCGAAGGCCAAATCAACTTACGAGATGCCATAAACCGAACGATCAGCTTTGAAAACCCAAATGGGAAAAAATATCTGTTAAATGAAGAAACAGCAGTCCTCATGGTACGGCCACGTGGATTGCACCTAGAAGAAAAACATGTCCATTTGGATGGCAAGCCTATTTCGGGAAGCTTTTTCGATTTCGGAATTTACTTTTTTCATAATGTAAAGACATTGTTAGCAAAAGGCTCAGGACCTTATTTTTACTTACCAAAGCTTGAAAGTCATTTAGAAGCACGGCTTTGGAACGATGTATTTGTCTATGCACAGGATAAGCTTGGGGTTCCCCAAGGAACCATCAAAGCAACGGTATTAATTGAAACCATTCTCGCATCATTTGAAATGGATGAGATTCTTTATGAGCTAAAGGAACACTCGGCTGGACTGAATTGTGGCCGCTGGGATTATATTTTCAGCTTCATTAAAAAGCTGCGCAGCCATCAGGATGTTATTTTACCTGATCGCTCACAAGTAACGATGACGTCGCCGTTTATGCGCTCCTATTCCCTGTTAACCATCAAAACCTGTCATCGTCGTAATGCCCCAGCAATGGGGGGAATGGCCGCACAAATTCCGGTCAAAAATAATCCGCAGGCAAATGATGAGGCCTTTGCAAAGGTCCGTGCTGATAAAGAGCGGGAGGCTCGTGATGGTCATGATGGTACATGGGTAGCCCATCCAGGACTTGTGCCAGTCGCTATGGAAGTTTTCAACCGTGAGATGCCAACGCCAAATCAAATTCATACTGCCAAGCAACAAAAAATAACCATCACAGCGCAGGACTTACTGGAAATTCCAGGTGGTACGATTACAGAAGAAGGGGTACGCACGAACATCAATGTCGGGATTCAATATGTTGCTTCCTGGCTCTCAGGCAGAGGGGCTGCTCCGATTCATAATTTAATGGAGGATGCGGCTACGGCAGAAATCTCCCGTGCCCAACTATGGCAATGGATCCGTCATCCAAAAGGCATTTTAGGTGATGGCAGGAAAGTAACTGTCGGAATGTATGAACAGTTAAAGGCTGAGGAATTAGAGAAAATTAAACTGGAAGTTGGGGCCGAGCGCTTTGAAACAGAACGATTTGATGAAGCGGTACAACTGTTTGACCAGTTAATATTGAATGATGAATTTACCGACTTCTTAACCCTGCCTGGATATGAAAAATTATAAGCTGTAGGTTTCTAATTTTAAAAAATTATTCTAATAGATTGATAGGAGGAATTTTAAAATGACAGATTCACGAGTAGCACAATTGCAGGAAAGCTGGGAAATGGATAGCCGTTGGAAAGGGATTACGAGACCGTATACAGCTGAGGATGTAATTAAGCTGCGCGGCTCCATTGATATCGAACATACATTAGCTCGCAAAGGATCCGAAAAACTTTGGAAACTATTAAATGAAGAAGACTTCATTAACGCCCTTGGAGCGCTAACGGGAAATCAGGCCGTTCAACAAGTGAAAGCTGGATTGAAGGCCATTTACTTAAGCGGCTGGCAAGTAGCGGCAGATGCTAACCTTTCTGGAAATATGTATCCTGACCAAAGCTTGTACCCAGCCAACAGTGTTCCAAGTGTGGTGAAACGAATTAACCAAGCACTGCAGCGTGCCGATCAGATCACCCATTCTGAGGGGGATGACTCGATTGATTGGTTTGCCCCAATTGTGGCAGATGCCGAGGCTGGTTTTGGCGGACAATTAAACTGCTTTGAATTAATGAAAGGGATGATTGAGGCCGGTGCTTCAGGCGTTCACTTCGAAGATCAGCTTTCTTCTGAGAAAAAGTGTGGCCACTTAGGCGGTAAAGTATTGCTGCCAACGCAAACAGCGGTTCGCAACTTGATTGCAGCACGTTTGGCTGCGGATGTCATGGGTGTGCCAACGGTATTAGTGGCACGGACGGATGCCAATGCTGCTGATCTCATAACGAGTGATATTGATTTGAATGATGCACCATTTATTACTGGCGAGCGAACTGGTGAAGGGTTCTTCCGCACGGAGGCTGGAATTAATCAAGCGATTGCCCGTGGCTTAGCTTATGCACCATATGCTGATCTCATTTGGTGTGAAACATCTGAGCCAAATATTGATGAAGCCAGACAATTTGCTGAAGCTATTCATGAGCAGTTCCCTGGTAAACTTTTAGCCTATAACTGTTCACCATCTTTTAATTGGAAGAAGAAACTGGATCAAGAAACAATTGCGAAGTTCCAAGTGGAGCTTGGTAAAATGGGCTACAAGTTCCAATTCGTTACACTTGCAGGGTTCCATGCCTTGAACCACGGCATGTTCGAACTGGCCCGTGGTTATAAAGAGCGCGGAATGGCTGCCTACTCGGAATTACAGCAAGCAGAGTTTGATAGCGAGCAATACGGCTACACGGCTACCCGCCATCAACGTGAGGTAGGTACCGGCTACTTCGATCAAGTTTCGATGGTGATTACGGGTGGAACCTCTTCGACAACGGCATTGAAGGGCTCAACAGAGGAAGCCCAGTTCACTGGTTCTAAAAAATAACTACATTAAGATCCTTCTCTCCAATTGGGGGGAGGGATTTTTATGTTTAAAAAGGCAAGGATGAAGCTGTCGGTTGAGTGTGTCCGGCCGTTGTAACATATATCGCGAAGATGACTTCCGCACCCTTTTTGGAATGGAACGCTTTTTGAGGTATTATCATACTTAATAATAGCCTTTTATATGGAGTTGATTTTATTGAAAAAGACAACCGTTGATGAGGTCTTGCAGCAAGGCATATATGGGCCTCTTGAAACAAAGCCAGATGAACGACGGAAGTTCTTAGGAACGATTCGAGAACGGATCATCATCGCTTTAAGCAAAGGTCAGGTAGCGGAGGCTGCCCCTTATCCTCAAGTGGAGCAGGCGATGAAGGAATATCCACAGGCACGACTATTTCTAAATGGAAACATGGGCTATGAGGAATTTTCAAAGTATGTCAAGCTTGCCACGAAAAATAAAATGGAGCATACGATTGTTACCAATAAGGAGCATGATACGGAAATTGGCTTAGTCTTAGCAATGGAACATGCGATTGACAAGGAAGAGATTTATATTACGAAAAAGGTAGTTGTTCCGGAGGAAGCGGAAAAGAGTAAAGGTTTTTTTGCAAAATTATTTAAAAGATAAGTGAAAAGGGGCTTCAAAAAGTCAAATAACTGACGCTTTGGAGCCCTTCTACTTATATAAGGAGAGGTGTTACTAGGATGTTGATTTCCACTCCAGACAGCTCTTTTTTCTATTGAGGGGGAGGAAAACAAGCGCCTATTTGAACTCAACCAGCTGCAATTTCCACCTTGGCCTCGAGCTCTATTTCTACATTTCCTTGAATCGCACGGCTGATCATGCAGGATGTTTCTGCTTTTTTGGCAAGTTTTCTCACTAATTCTAACTCTTTTTCCGTTGCATCCGCCTTTAATACTACGTGTGGACGATGGATAATTTTTTTATAGGTGAAAACGCCATTTGTGACATCGACAATCCCTTCGGATTCCATCGTAAGGTCTTCCTTATCCAATCCACTACGCTCCATCATCGCCGCAAGGGTAATAATATAGCAGGTGGCTGCCGCTCCAAGCAGCATCTCATCAGGATTCGTGCCTACCCCCGGGCCGTCCATCTCAGGTGGGATGGATATTTTCGTTTGTAATTGTCCGACGGCAATCTCCCCGACGTCATTCCGTAAACCAGGCCAGTTGGCTTGTAAGTGAAAGTGATGTTCTGCCATGCTAAATTCCTCCAATTCAATTTTAGCTCCCAACCCATTTGGAAAATATGGTAAAATTAAATTCTACATGTTAAAATCGGAGCAGTGACTAAATGAAAATAATCTATAAACTAGTACTGACAATCGTCCTGGTAGTATACTTAGCGATTCTTTCAAAATTAATTTTGTTTAAATATATCCCATTAACTGAGATTATCCAGCATTTTAATTTTACATATAGCGAATATCATTGGCGATCAAATAATTTCATTCCTTTCAAAACTATTTATTTTTACTTGTATTTGGCCGACATCAATCTTAGTATCCGCATCGAAAACCTCGTTGGAAATATTATTGGGTTTGCCCCTTTTGGATTTATCTTACCATTGCTTTCGAAGAAGTTTCAAAGTATCAGCACGGTCATGTGTGCCAGCTTTTGTTTAAGTCTGACATTCGAAATTCTGCAGCTATTGTTTGAATTTGGCAGTTTTGATGTGGATGATTTGATTTTGAATACATTTGGTGGACTAATTGGGTATATTCCTATTAAGTTTTTTTCTCTTTTTATTCATTTGAAAAGGAAACAGATAATGAGGAGAGAGAACCTGTGAAGGGTCAAAACAAAAAAACAAGCGGTGAGGCCTTAAAAAGCCTCACCGCTTGTTTTTTCATTATTTATAACGGGAATACTATCACCTAATAATTGCAGGTTTTTGTTAACCTTTGTGCTATAGGTGAAATCACCATAACAGTAAGGATAGCGGAAGTTATTCTTATCGCCACCGCACGTATACAATGTCGGCTGTTTTTGAACCTGTAATAGCGAGAATTCCTTCGCCAATTCCTCACTATGTTTCCCGCCATGCTGCGCCACATAGTCAATATAACCGCTGCCCATGTTGTAAGCCTGGATGATCGTTGGAAAGTCAACCTGCCGCTCATTCCCATAGGTAAGAATACGTTGAAAATGCAGTACCCCCACCTCGATGCTTTGTTTCGGATCGGTAATGGAATTTCTTGCTAATCCAGCCGATTCTGAGGCCTGCATTGGATCGCCGCCTTTGCCGCCGCTTTCCTGCTGCATGAGGGCCACTAGTAATGATGTGTGACTTTCTAATTGATATTTGGCTAATTCAGCTTGGATTAATGGGCTATATTTTTTAACTTCAATAAATGGATCGTGATTGTCTAAAAGCGACGTCCTTTTCTGGTGTTGAAAATAAGTTTGAAACATGGCTAAAGCAATAAAAAGTAGAAACAACACGAAAAAGGTTTTGAACTTCTTCCGTCTTCGTTTTTTCATTTCAAATTCTCCTGAAACTTCATTCTCATTGACTATTATAATAGAGGTCACAACGGATGTCAGGTATCGCAGTATAGAAAATATGTTACTGAATGGTGACAATCATTTAAAACATGAATGGAATGTTAATACTGTAAAAGGAATCATTGCGGTAAAGCGGAAAAGTTTGGTATCATCAGTATTAATGATGATAACGAAAATATAGGTTAGGAGGTTTTCAAAATGTCACGAATTTCAAACGACCAAGTGAAACACGTCGCAAACTTAGCCCGATTAGCCATTACAGAAGAAGAGGCGGAAAAGTTTACGAAACAACTGGATGCCATTATTACGTTTGCCGAACAATTAAATGAATTGGATACGGAGAATGTAGCGCCTACATACCATGTACTGGATATGAAAAATGTATTACGTGAGGATATCCCGAAACAAGGATTACCGCGTGAAGAAGTACTGAAAAATGCGCCAGAGCATCAGGATGGGCAAATTAAAGTACCATCGATTTTGGGAGAGTAGGGAGTGAGTACGTTGAGTTTATTTGATTATAAGGTTTCAGATCTTCATGAACTTTTACATAAGAAAGAAGTAACGGTAACCGACCTTGTCGAAGAATCGTATAAACGAATCAGCGAGGTTGAGGATAAGGTCCAGGCCTTTTTAACATTGGACGAAGAGCGGGCCCGTCAATTGGCCAAGGCTCAAGATGGAAAAATCGGCACGGACCAATCAAAAGGACTACTATTCGGGATGCCGATTGGTGTGAAGGATAACATTGTCACAAAGGGTTTACGGACCACCTGTGCTAGTAAAATCCTTGAGAATTTTGATCCGATATATGATGCTGCTGTAGTGCAAAAATTACAGCAAGCAGAAACTGTCACCATTGGTAAGTTAAATATGGACGAGTTTGCCATGGGGTCATCAACTGAAAACTCCCACTACCAAAGAACGCGTAACCCATGGAGGCTTGATCGTGTACCAGGCGGTTCTTCAGGTGGTTCGGCTGCTGCCGTTGCGGCTGGAGAAGTTCTCTTCTCGCTCGGCTCTGATACAGGTGGGTCGATTCGCCAACCGGCTTCTTTTTGTGGGGTTGTGGGCATGAAGCCAACCTATGGTCGTGTGTCTCGCTTCGGCCTCGTGGCGTTTGCTTCATCGCTCGACCAAATCGGGCCGATCACAAGGACGGTTGAGGATAATGCTTATTTATTACAAGCGATCTCAGGACTGGATCCAATGGATTCCACCTCAGCGAATGTTGATGTTCCAAACTTTGCGTCTTCGTTAACAGGTGATATCAAGGGTCTCAAAATTGCCGTTCCAAAAGAATACTTGGGCGAAGGTGTGAATGAATCTGTCCGTCAATCGGTTCTGGCTGCCTTAAAGGTCCTTGAAGGACTTGGTGCCGAGTGGGAAGAGGTTTCCCTGCCGCATTCTAAGTATGCCCTTGCAACTTACTATTTGCTTTCCTCATCAGAAGCATCTGCGAACCTAGCCCGTTTTGACGGCGTACGTTATGGTTACCGTGCTAACGATGCCGAAAGTTTGCTGGAATTATATAAAAAGACCCGTGCGGAAGGCTTCGGTGATGAAGTGAAACGCCGGATTATGCTTGGAACGTTTGCGTTAAGTTCTGGCTATTATGATGCTTACTATAAAAAGGCGCAGCAGGTCAGAACGTTAATCAAAAAGGATTTTGAGGATGTGTTTGCAAACTATGACGTGATTGTTGGACCGACCACACCAACTGCTGCCTTTAAAGTGGGCGAAAACATTGATGATCCGTTAACGATGTATGCCAATGATATTTTAACCATACCGGTTAACCTTGCAGGTGTACCAGGGATCTCAGTTCCATGTGGTTTTGATGCAGGCCTTCCGCTTGGATTACAAATCATTGGAAAGCATTTTGATGAAGCGACGATTTATCGGGTTGCCCATGCGTTCGAGCAGGCAACAGACTACCATAAACAAAAGCCGGAATTGTAGGGGGTGGAAAAGATGGAATTTGAAACAGTGATCGGACTTGAAGTCCATGTCGAGTTAAAAACAGAATCGAAGATTTTTTCAGCGAGTCCCAACCATTTTGGGGCGGAACCAAATACGAATACAAGTGTCATTGACCTTGGCTATCCAGGAGTATTGCCAGTACTAAACAAAAAAGCGGTGGATTTCGGGATGAAGGCAGCCATGGCACTGAACTGCCAGGTGGCGACCCATACGAAGTTTGACCGCAAGAACTATTTCTATCCAGATAATCCGAAGGCCTACCAAATCTCGCAATTTGATAAACCAATCGGTGAGCATGGCTGGATTGAAATTGAAGTAAATGGCTATACGAAAAGAATTGGTATTACCAGGATCCATTTGGAAGAGGATGCCGGCAAGCTGAACCATGAGAAAGGGTATTCTTTATGTGACTACAACCGTCAAGGAACACCGCTTGTCGAGATCGTCTCAGAACCGGATATCCGTACCCCAGATGAGGCCTATGCCTATCTGGAAAAATTAAAATCGATTATCCAATATACAGGTGTGTCCGATTGTAAAATGGAAGAGGGTTCCCTTCGTTGTGATGCTAATATCTCGATTCGTCCTGTGGGTCAAGAAGAGTTCGGAACAAAGACCGAATTAAAAAACCTCAACTCCTTCAACTTTGTTCGCAAAGGGCTGGAATTTGAAGAAAAACGCCAACGTGAAGTCATTTCAGCCGGGGGAACGATCGATCAAGAAACGCGCCGCTTTGATGAAGCAACGGGGGCAACGTTATTGATGCGGGTGAAGGAAGGCTCTGATGATTATCGTTACTTCCCAGAGCCAGATTTACTGGATCTGTTTATTGATGAGGATTGGAAGGCGCGGATTCGTGCTGAAATCCCTGAGCTTCCTGACCAACGCCAAAAGCGTTATATCGAAGAGCTTGGTTTACCTGTCTATGATGCTAAGGTATTAACTGTAACAAAGGAAATGGCTGATTTCTTTGAAGCGACAGTTAACGGTGGTGCGGATGCAAAGCTCGCTTCGAACTGGATCATGGGTGACGTATCTGCCTATTTGAATGCAGAGTCGAAGGAATTGGATCAAGTTGCCTTAACGCCAGAAGGCTTGGCAAGTATGATTAAACTGATTGAAAACGGAACAATCTCCTCAAAGATTGCGAAAACCGTTTTTAAAGAGTTAATCGAGCAGGGCGGCGATGCCGAGCAAATCGTTAAGGAAAAAGGACTCGTGCAAATTTCCGATGAGGGGACGCTCCTTAAGATTATTGCTGAAGTGCTCGATGCCAATCCACAGTCGATTGAAGACTTTAAGAATGGTAAAAATAAAGCAGTTGGCTTCCTAGTTGGACAGCTAATGAAGGCAACGAAGGGTCAGGCCAATCCACAAATGGTTAATCAATTGTTACAACAAGAATTACAAAAACGTTAAACAGAAGCTGGCAGATCTCAATTCTGCCAGCTTTTTTAGTATAGGGAATGTCGAAATGGTTTTCGACAATTTCCTTCAACATTTCCCGGGAAAAAACCGTGATGAAACAGGGGATTGTATGATTTCAATTAATCGTTTGTTTAATAAGGGAATATAGAGCTTTCTGTCGATTTGTGAGAGATAGGAGGGGATAAGCTATTTTTCTACCAATTTCTACAATGAAATGTAAAAAGAGCTGAGGTGGTTCGACATTTTTTTTTGCTAGTTTTATGTGGGAAGTTTGGTGTACGAAGGGCTGAATAATATTTTAATCAAACGATTAGTTAGTACATCTTAAACCTAATCAAACGTTTGTGTGAAATGGTTAAATTCATTGGGATGCCGGGGTTTGACTAATCTTGAAGTGAAAATAAATGTCGAATGTGGTCCAGCTTAAAACAGAGCACAAAAAGGCCAGTATGGGTTGTCCATACTGACCAGTTGTTTTCTATTAAAATGAAATCATTGCGCCTCGTTCATCAAAGACGGAGGATGGATTCCAAGCTACTTCCCAGAGATTATTTTCCGGATCGGCAAAGTAGGCGGTCCGTCCTCCCCAAAATGCATCACTTGGCTCTCGTACTATTTTTCCACCTGCAGTACGGATCTGCACCAACGTAGCGTCGACTAGCTCGGGTTGCTCGACATTAATGGCAAAGGTGACGGGCCGAAAGCCTTCAGGGGTTGGTGGCAGATCGACGCCAGCATCTTTGGCTAACTCTGCAATAGGAAACAATGAAAGCAAAACACCTGCCGTTTTAAAGACAGCGTATTCGTCAGAACTAAATTCCGTTTCTTCCCAGCCTAACGATTTGTAGAATGTTCGAAGTTCAGGCAGATTATATGCACCAACAGTAAGAAGAGTTACTCTTTGTGGAACCACTATGTATCCCTCCCAATTCATGTATTTTACATATACTTTCTTCATCTCGTTTCAATTCTCCTTCAAAAAATGGTGTTTTTAAGGCCAGCGTAGTTTACAAGCTACGAATTTAATTAAACGATTGATTAGTTGAAAAGAATGGAGGTGGAAACATAGTTTAGGAGGATATAAAAATGGTAAGATTAATAAAAGTATGTTTTGAAAAAGGAGGGGATATAAATGCCCGTTTATATTGCACTGTTACGTGGGATTAATGTGGGGGGCTACAATAAGATGAAAATGGCAGAGTTGAAAAGTCTATTAACATCACTAGGACTCCAGAAAGTGAAAACGTATATTCAAAGTGGAAATGTACTGTTTGAATCTGAAAGGGCCCCGAATGAACTGATCCAACTACTGGAAAAGGAAATAAAGAGCACCTTTGGCTTTCCTGTGCCTGTCATATTGCGGTCAGTGGAAGAGTATGAACAAATTGTGGGAAATTGCCCGTATGGTACCGATTCATTGGATGAGGGGGAGAGTGTGCAAATTGCCTTCTTAGCGGATCAACCGTCGGAGGAAGGGAGCGCTTATTTGCACTCCTATCCGAGTGAACTGGATGAATGCAGGGTGGTAGGCAAAGAGGTCTATCTCCATTTCCGCCAAAGTATCCGAGATTCCAAGCTTGCCACACAACTACCGAAACTAGGCGTACCTGCTACAGTGCGGAACTGGAAAACGGTTATAAAGTTAGCGGACTTAGCAAAGGACATAGCAAAATAAGAACCCGCTCAGATATCCGAGCGGGTTTAGTCATTACTCTTCTTTTAATAAACGCACACTTTCCGTAAATTCTTTTTCAATTTCTTCATTTTTCTTATAGGTGATGAGGCTGACCATCACTGCCACAAGGAGGTTTAGAAGAAAGCCAGGGACGATTTCGTAAAGAGATTCTCCAAACAACACCTTTCCAAGGTCTCCATTTTTCCAAATAATCACGGTAATGGCACCGACAATCATTCCAAATAAGGCACCCCAATTGGTCATCTTTTTCCAAAATAAGCTTAATAAGATGATCGGTCCAAATGATGCCCCAAAGCCTGCCCATGCATAGGCGACGAGATCTAAGATTGTATTATCCTGTTTGAATGCAAGTGCCGCTGCCACGACGGCAACGAGAAGCACGGCCATTCTTCCTAAAAAAACGAGCTGATGATCCTTCGCATTTTTATTCATGACCATTTTATAAAGATCCTCCACAAGGGCACTGGAGGTCACAATTAACTGAGATGAAATTGTGCTCATGATCGCCGCTAAAATTGCCGCTAAGACGAAACCAGCAAAGATGGGATGAAATAAGATTTGCCCCAACTGAATGAAGACTGCTTCTGGATCGTCTAGGCTAAATTGTGGGTTTTGCTTAAAGAAGGCAATCCCGATTAGAGCCGTAAAAATAGTCCCTATTAAGGAAATAATCATCCAGCCCATCCCGATACGGCGGGCGCTTTTCGTTTCTTTGATGGTTTTGATCGCCATAAAGCGGACGATGATATGGGGCTGTCCAAAATAGCCAAGCCCCCATGCTAAAGCAGAAATAACCCCAATAAAGGTCGTGCCTTTTAAAAAGTCTAGTTTCGTCGGATCAATGGCCCGAATGGTATCGAATGTTTCCGCGGGACCACCAGTATGGAAAATTCCAATTGCCGGCACCAACAGCAGGGCAATTAACATCATCAGCCCTTGAATAAAGTCGGTATAGCTGACAGCGAGAAACCCGCCAAATAATGTATAGGCCACGACCACACCACCAACGATATACAGGCCTGTATGATAGCTTGTCCCAAATGAACTTTTAAAGAAAACAGCTCCTGATACCATTCCTGAGGATACATAAAATGTAAAGAAAAGAAGAATAACGATACCGGAAACGATACGAAGAAGCTTGCTTTTGTCTTTAAAGCGATTCTCCAGATAGCTCGGAATGGTAATAGAATCGTTAGCAACCTGAGTATAGGAGCGAAGGCGCGGTGCTACCCACAGCCAGTTTAAATAAGCGCCAAGCGTCAGACCAACCGCTATCCATGCGTCTGCTAAACCGCTTACATAAATCCCGCCTGGTAAGCCCATTAATAGCCAGCCGCTCATATCAGCAGCACCAGCACTTAATGCGGTGACAGCAGGACCTAATGACCTCCCACCCAGCATATAATCTGTTAGATTGCTTGTTTTTCGATAAGAATACCAGCCAATGAATAACATCATTGCGAGGTAAATTCCAATCGAAACTAGTTGTAATGAAGCATTTGACATTTTTCATCCCCCTGTTATGCAAAAAATAAAGTTTGTATAATATTTATTTTATAAAAAATATTCTATCAATTTAATATACCTATTGCTAGTGTAAAAATATTAGTTTATTGAAATAGGAAAATATACTTGTGGAATAATAATAGGAGTTCGATAAAAGCAGTTCTTTTGTAACTTGTAAATGGAAACGCAATCATGAAAGTAAAGAAAGAGGCCTTGCATGAAGGCCCCTGTTTCTATTACATTTTAAAGCCACCATTCTTAGGGGGGATGCGGTCATTCAGTAAATTTTTATCATTGATCCGTGGTTCAATGCCAAGTAGAAAATTACGGATGTTGGAGCGATGGAGAAATATTAATAAAAAGGTGAATAATAAAAAGATAAGTTCTAATTCTTGCGTCGGAGAAACGATGGCGAACGTAAACAGGGTAAGTCCAACCGAGATGGAGCCAAAGAATACATATTTCGTTAAAAATATAATGATAAAGAAGGTAACATAGGTAATGACGAGTAACGGAAAGTTGGTTATCATAAGTGCACCGGCTGTGGTTGCAATGGCTTTGCCGCCACGAAAGCCGGCAAAAATCGGAAAGCAATGGCCAACGACAGCGGTCAGCCCGAAATAAAGCGGTTCTGCCTCTAGATGAAAGTGAATGGGCAGGTAGGTGGCAAAAGCCCCTTTTGCTAGATCAATGATCAGCACGAACAGAGCAGATTTCTTCCCAAGCACCCTCAGTGTGTTGGTTGCACCGGGGTTTTTGCTTCCGTGATCGCGTATATCTACACCGAAGACTAACTTGCCTACAATCAAAGCAGTGGGTACGCTTCCAATTAGATAGGAAATAAGGAGTAACAGCCAGAACATCACATCAATCCTTCACGAATATGTCTTTTTTCTAATCATATTTTATCATAATAAAATGGTATTATTTTGTTTAAATACTATTTTAAGGAATAAAAGGAGTGCCCTGTAATGAAACAAATTGACTTGGGTCAAGATGATAAAAAGTATGTTAGTCCAAAAGAATATATGCCATTAATGTTGATGGATAGTCTTCAACTTCGAAATATTTTTTTTGCTGGTAAAAAGGTTGCCGATATTGGCTCGGGAACAGGGGCCTTAACAAGGAAAATGGCGATGCGAAAAGCAGATGTGGTAGGCGTTGATTCGTCACAGGATATGCTTGATATTGCTAAAAGTTTGAATCGGTTAAAAAATTTCACAATTCCTTTTCAAAAGGGGAGCGC
Organism: Neobacillus jeddahensis; assembly: GCF_000612625.1. Classification (GTDB taxonomy): domain Bacteria; phylum Bacillota; class Bacilli; order Bacillales; family Cytobacillaceae; genus Neobacillus; species Neobacillus jeddahensis. The sequence goes on along the minus strand of NZ_CCAS010000027.1, from coordinate 7,325 downwards.
AGAGGAAACGAGGTTACTTGATTCCTATTTTGATATCGTGACGGTGATGCGGGCCTGGCATTTATTCGACCGGCCGAAAGCAATTCCGGAAATGAAGCGAATTTTAAAGGAAAATGGGACGTTGATTATAATTGATGCTAGGTTTACTGAGATCCATGAAGAAATCTTTAATGCGTTTTACCAAACCCTTACTGGAGGTTCGAATTTACCTAAGCTGGAGGTGGATAATAAGCAACGATTGAATACCTTTCCGGTTGAATGGTTTGCAGAATGGCAATCTGAGGGGTTTGAGCTGAGGGATTTTTATAAGCTCAATTATATGGTTCCTCTTACGAAGCAAGAGTGGATGGATCAGTTTAATGCGAGGGCCTTCATCACGGGACCAGATGAGTCGATTCAGAATGAACTATCGGAGATATTGATCGAGACGCTGGGGGAGGAGCCATACTCTGTTACTTGTGAATGTAATGTTTGTATTTTACGATTAAAGGAATAGCTAGTTTGAAGGTATGTGCGGGAGCTTCTCTCGCACGTCTTTTTTTTGAGTCTAACTGAAAAGATCGTATGATTGGTGAATTGTCCCTTTTGTCGAAAAAACCCATGTTATGATAAAAAGAAAACTTTTTTTAAAAAAATGTGTAGGGGTTATCCGAAAAGATGTCGTCTATTCATGTGTAGATAAAAAAATTCGCTGCTATTCGAGTAGAAAGACAAGGGTGGCGGCAAAGTTAAGTTTGTCCATTCAGTATGGGGAGTTTACCTGCTGAATAGCAACAAGAGAAAGGGGGAGAGGACAATTAGCGACACTGCTTTAATAGAAAAGGTGCTGGAAGGCAATGATCATGCCTTTCGTCTTTTGGTGGAGAAGTACCGCAATGACGTGTTCCGGACGGTCTTTGCTGTACTTCGCGATCAAAAGGAAGCGGAAGATGCGGCACAGGAAGTGTTTATCAAAATTTATACCTCTCTCCCCAAATACGAGCATCAAGGCTTTAAAACGTGGATGACGCGCATAGCCGTTAATCATGCGATAGATGTGAAACGAAAACAGGCAAGAAGAAAAGAGGAGGTCGTGGATGCCCTCGAGCAGCAGGTATTAGGGACCCCAAGAGATAGTGTCGAGAAAGAAATCATTGATAATGATCGGAGAAGCCTTGTTCGAAAAAAACTCAATGAGGTACCCGAGAATTACCGAGAAGTAATTTACGGCTTTTATATAGCAGAAAAAAGCTATCAGCAAATGGCTGAGGAGCAGAATGTTCAAATTAAGACGATTGAAACGAAGTTGTATCGGGCCAGGACCTGGATGAAAAAGAATTGGAAGGAGGACGATTTTTCATGAAGCATTACCTGTACGAAGAATGGCTGCAATACGTGAATAACGAAGTGGATGATAGCACCCGAGAGGAACTAGAGAATCATCTCTATACATGCGACCAATGCCTTGAAAACTACCTTCAAGCAGTCACAGCCAATGAAACATCGCTTCCAACCCTTTCAAACGAAAGTACCTTTACCGATCGCGTAATGGAATTGGTGCCTGACACCAAAAGTACGCTAAACACTATGCAAACAGTCCAATTGGTGCCTGACACCAAATTGAATAGGGATACCACAAGTACTCGTAACAGTGGACAAAACAGGAAAAAGAAGCCTTTGTATCAGCAGGCGCTGTTTCATTATTTGTTGGCGGCTGTTGCGACGCTGCTGTTGACGTTTACGGGGGCTTTTCAGTCGTTGGCATCGTATGCCAGCTCGTTGGAAAGTCCGCATTTACAGGAGAAAAAGCCCTCGATGACCGAAGGGGTTATTAATAAAACATTTGCATGGATGGATTCACTAGAGAAAAAGGAGGCAAATAAGAAATGAAAAGTTCGACCAAGGCATTAACATTATCTCTCTTTCCAGGCCTCGGACATATTTATTTCGGTAATATGGTTCGCGGGGTGTTGTATCTACTATCAGTTGTAGGTTTGGCATTTGTAACGATTATAGGATTAGTCACTAGTAATGAAGAAGTATCCATCTTTACCTTCATGCTTGGGATCTTCATTTACTTAATCAGCTTCATTGATATGGGCGTTCAGGTTTCAAAACAAAAGAAAGCTCTTTTGGAAGCGAATCCTGACCCTGAACATCAAAAGTCTGCCCAGGATTCGGAACGTTTTTATACAATCGTTTTGTCCTTTATCCCAGGCCTTGGTCATTTTCAAATCGGCCTCATGAGCAGGGGCCTGACCCTGCTAGCTTCCTTTTTGGGGCTAGGGGTAATGGTGACCTTTGTGACAGCCCTATCCAACCGTGGTGAATTTATGGTCTTTATGGCAGCCCTGCCAATCATTTGGGTATACGGATTCTTTGATGTTGTACAACAAGTGAATAAAAAGCAGCGCGGTGAGGAGCTTGTCGATAGAACGATTTTTGAAGACTTTGAAATGCGTCGGGAAGACGGGAAAAAGAGTAAGTCGATCGCGACCTTTTTATCCATCTTTCCAGGAGCAGGCCATCTCTATTTAGGATTACAAAAACGCGGAGTCCAATTGATGGCTGCATTTCTTTTCTCCATCTATATCTTAGACGTTTTACGACTCGGGATCTTCTTGTTTTTAATTCCGATTATCTGGTTTTACAGCTTTTTTGACGGGATGCAAAAGGTTTCAAAGTATGGAGAAGAAACCATTGAAGACGTACCCATCATTTCATACATTCTAAATCATCAAAAATGGGTCGGCATTGGCCTCGTCTTAATGGGTCTTTACTATCTGGTCATGAATGTGGTATTCCCTGTATTTTCGCCAATGTTGTCAAGGTTGATCAATATTGATGTCATGTATTGGGTTCAAGGATACTTCCAGACTGGTCTTGTCTGTGTTCTATTAATTGGCGGCGGAATCAAGCTTTTGTCAGGCAGTAAGCAAAAAAGGGAGGCAAAGAATCATGAATAAGTGGGGAAAACGGATGGCCACAGTTGTTTTGATTGGAGCGGGGATTGGGATCCTTTTTAGAAAAAGAAAGGGAGGGAAAGAAGCATGAGAACATGGCGGGTTGGCACGTTTTCAATGGGAGCCTCACTCTTGCTCCTAGGCTTGTTCCTCTTTTTCTCGAAGTTTATGGACTTCAATCTAACCCAGGTCATGACGGCTTGGTGGCCGATTCTTTTAGTCGTATTAGGAATGGAGATTCTTCTCTATTTGTTTCTTTCGCGACAAGAAACGCCCATGTTAAAATATGATTTTTTGAGCATTATCTTTGTAGGACTGCTCGGGACGGTGGGCATTATCTTTGCGATTTTAAGTTCAACCGGCATGGTCGATAAGGTAGAAGAGGTGATGGCAAGAGAAATGCGGTCATTTGAACTGCCTGCCTTTTCCTACAAAACCGATGATACGATCAAACGAGTGGTAGTGAGAACGGTCGGTTACGACATGACGGTTGAAGCGACGGAGGAAAAAGAAGTCTCCATGTTTGGCACTTATCGGATGCAAGCCGTGAAAAAGGCGAAGCCATTAACGAGTGCAGATGATATTATGGTGGCCAATCAGAAGGGAGATACTCTCTATTTAAATTTTAAACAGTTGCCAGACGAAATGGGCCCCTTTGATCAACAAGGAATAGTCGCTGCGACGATTCTCATCCCAAATAATGTGAAGTTAGAAGTCATCGGGAACAATGATTCGCTCACTTTGAAGCCGCGGACGATTGCAAATGACTGGGCGATTGAAAGTGCCTCATCGATCGCGCTTGATGTGAAGGAAAATAGCAATTTAAAGGTCGATGCAGTCGGGGTTGAAAATGTAAGTGGAAAAGAAGGCGAGTGGCAGGTCTCTAAACAAGAGGAAACTGCTGATGGAGAAGAGGTTGGCAGGATAAGAAATGCCGTCTATCAATCAGGTGAGGGTAAATACCGTATTCATATCGCCAATGCCTACGACATCAGCTTAATCACAAATCAATAATTTGCAGATCCCTATTTTTGCAATAAAATAAAAAGCGGTTATGATAGTAGATGGACAATGAAGGATATAATAATTGTTATGGCCTTGCAATATATTTGTAAGGGTTGATGATAATTGGTAGAATATAGAATTGACAAGTCCAATTGTTATTTAAAAAAATAGGATGATGATGATGAAAAGAGCAAGACTTATTTACAATCCTACTTCAGGACGAGAAATATTGAAGCGGAATTTACCAGAAATTTTGGCTAAATTAGAGATGGCCGGCTACGAAGCATCCTGCCACGCCACAACAGGTGCTGGAGATGCCACGAATGCCGCAAAATTAGCGGTAGAACGCCAATATGATGTAGTGATTGCAGCTGGTGGAGATGGTACCATTCATGAAGTGGTTAACGGACTCGCAGACCAAGAATATCGACCGAAATTAGGGATCATTCCAGCGGGAACAACAAATGACTTTGCCCGAGCTCTTCATATTCCGCGGGATGTAGGCGCGGCTGTAGATATTATTACCAGAGGGGAATTAATCCCCGTTGATATTGGTCGCATCAACGATAAATATTTTATTAATATTGCAGGCGGCGGTAGAATTACTGAGCTTACATACGAAGTACCTAGCAAATTAAAAACGATGCTTGGTCAGCTTGCCTATTATTTAAAAGGGATGGAAATGCTTCCTTCGATTAAACCTTCAGATGTACGGATTGAGTATGATGGAAAGTTGTTTGAAGGGGAAGCGATGATGTTTCTTGTTGGGTTAACAAATTCTATTGGTGGATTTGAACGACTTGCACCGGATGCTTCTATTAATGATGGTTTGTTTTCCCTGTTAATTTTAAAGAAGGTTAATCTAGCTGAGTTTATCCGAATTGCGACATTAGCGGTTCGTGGCGAGCATGTGAATGACCCGAATGTCATTTATACACAAGCAAACCGAATTAAGGTGTACTCGAAGGAAAAGGTGCAGCTCAATTTAGATGGTGAGTTTGGCGGGTTATTACCGGCTGAATTTGAAAATCTTTACCGCCATTTAGAGGTATTTGTCCCACTGGATGATATTCGCCCGAATGACCGCCCAACGGATTGGGAATCAGGTCAACGATATAGTTAAAAAAAGTTCGTTCCGAATGGAGCGGCTTTTTTTATGCTCTAGCTGGACAAATTCTGGTAATTACCGTATATAATGTAGAAAAGACATGAGTCAAGATAACGAGGGGGCATATGGATATGAAAGCATTGATTAATATTGATTATACGTATGATTTTGTCGCAGATTCTGGAGCGTTGACCTGTGGTTTACCAGGACAGCAGATTGAAGGGAAAATCGTGGAATTGATGGAGCAATTCATGCAAAACGGCGATTATGTTGTCTTTGCTATCGATGTGCATGACCTACATGACCCATACCACCCAGAAACAAAATTATTCCCACCTCATAACCTGAGAGACACATCCGGTCGAGACCTGTACGGTACCCTTCAGGGGGTTTATGAAAAAAATAAACAACTTGATAATGTGGCCTATTTGGATAAAACACGCTACTCAGCCTTTGCTGGAACAGACCTTGAAATCAAATTACGTGAGCGCGGGATAACCGAGGTTCACCTCGTTGGAGTGTGTACAGATATTTGCGTCCTCCACACGGCCGTTGATGCCTATAATAAGGGCTTTAAGATAGTTGTGTACAAGGATGCGGTGGCATCCTTTAATCCAGCTGGACATGAATGGGCGCTCGGACATTTTGAACAATCGCTTGGGGCTATGGTTAAATAAACATTTTAATGGTATTATTGTTGAAAAGCTGCAATAGTATTTCGGAGGTCGAATTATGAAACACATTTATCATGATGATAGTTTAACTCTGCATACCGATCTGTACCAGATTAATATGGCAGAGACGTATTGGAGAGATGGCATACATAATAAACGTGCGGTCTTCGAGCTATTTTTCCGCAAGTTACCGTTTGGAAATGGCTATGCTGTTTTCGCGGGCTTAGAGAAAGTGATTCAGTATATCCAAGGTTTCCGCTTTACTGAAGACGATCTTGACTATTTGAAGAACGAAGTGGGCTATCAAGATGATTTTCTTGCATACTTGAAAAATATACGCTTTACGGGCAAGATTCGCGCCATGAAAGAGGGCGAACTTGTTTTTGGCAATGAGCCGATTATTCGAGTCGAGGCACCCCTTGCCGAAGCACAGTTAATCGAAACGGCGTTGCTTAATATTGTGAATTACCAAACATTGATTGCCACCAAAGCATCGCGCATCAAGCAGGTTGTTGGCGACGAGATTGCGATGGAATTTGGGACAAGACGTGCACAGGAAATGGATGCAGCCATCTGGGGCACAAGAGCGGCTTATCTAGGTGGGTTTGGATCGACAAGTAATGTGAGGGCTGGGAAGCTGTTTGGCATTCCAGTGTCCGGAACACATGCGCATTCGATGGTGCAAGCCTATAAGGATGAATATACAGCCTTCCATAAATATGCTCAGACTCATAAGGACTGTGTATTTTTAGTAGATACGTATGACACCCTTCGGTTAGGTGTTCCGAACGCCATTAAGGTGGCTAAAGAGTTGGGTGATAAGATTAATTTTATCGGGATTCGCTTGGATAGCGGTGACCTTGCCTACTTTTCAAAAAAGGCTCGAAAAATGCTCGATGAGGCTGGTTTTCAAAATGCGAAGATCGTTGCTTCCAGCGATTTGGACGAGTATACGATTATGAACTTAAAGTCGCAAGGCGCGAAAATTGATAGTTGGGGAGTCGGCACAAAGCTGATCACCGCTTACGATCAAGCAGCCCTTGGTGCAGTCTACAAGATTGTATCGATTGAAAATGAAGATGGCGTGATGGAGGATACAATCAAGATTTCCTCCAATCCGGAAAAAGTAACGACACCAGGCCTAAAAAGAATCTATCGAGTCATTAATAATACGAACCACCATGCTGAAGGGGATTACATTGCGATGGAGGACGAGAAGCTGCCTGAGAAGAAGCTCCGTATGTTCCATCCAACGCATACCTACATTAATAAGGTGGTAACAAATTTTACAGCAAAAGAGCTCCATGAAGATATTTTTGTGAATGGCGAGCTCGTCTATGAGGCTCCATGCTTGGAAGAATCTCGTGATTACTTGAAACAGAACCTGGATGCCCTCTGGGATGAATATAAGCGGATTATGAATCCTGAAGATTATCCGGTCGATTTAAGCCAGAAGTGCTGGGATAACAAGATGAACAATATTGAAGAAGTCAAAGAGAAAGTGGCAGCCATGAAGGAATAGGCTGCATCGGGCGTCCTGCGAGGGGCGTCTTTTTATGTGGATTTTAGGGGATTGGCGGGAATGGTGATGAAGTT
>NZ_CCAS010000026.1 GCF_000612625.1 Neobacillus jeddahensis | reverse complement strand
CTAATTATATCGAATAATAATATCAAGAGCAATCTGAAGTGGAAAAGAGTCAATATGAGTCGAAAACATTTGTAAAACAGGCTTAATTTAGCTAACATAAAAAAGGAATATAATTATTTTGGATTGTAGAGATTCCTAAAAAATGAGGTGAGGTAATATGAAAAATGGGAAATCGATAAAGGACCTTCAAGATGAAGTCGATACATATATAAGTCAATTTAAGGAAGGCTATTTTAGTCCTCTTGCCATGCTTGCAAGATTGACTGAGGAACTTGGAGAGTTGGCAAGGGAAGTGAACCATTATTATGGTGAGAAACCGAAAAAATCGACAGAGACAGAAAAGGCAATTGAAGAAGAACTTGGAGATCTTTTATTTGTCATCATCTGCTTTGCCAATGCCTTAAATATTGATTTAGAAGAAGCTCATGATTATGTCATGAATAAATTTAACTCTCGAGATAAGAACCGTTGGACAAGAATAGATCAAGAAAAAATGGAGTGAAGAAAAATGAATTTAATTAAAGTTATCATTGCTGGTCCTCGTGGTCGGATGGGGAGTGAAGCGGTTAAATTGGTCACAAACACAGCAAATTTTGCCCTAGTTGCCGTTATTGACTATAAATATGATGGAATGATGCTGAGTGATGTGGAAGGCTTTCAATCCATTTCTAATGTGCCGATTTATTCGAAAATCGAAAAGTGCCTTCAAAACGTTGAGGCTGATGTCCTAATAGATCTAACAACACCAGAAGTGGGGATGCATCATGCACGAACTGCCTTAGCATATAATGTTCGTCCAGTGGTAGGGACTACGGGTTTTTCGAAAGAAGATTTAATGGAGTTACAACAGAATTGTACTGAAAAAGACTTAGGCTGTATTATTGCTCCCAATTTTGCTATTGGTGCTGTCTTAATGATGAAGTTTTCGCAACTGGCAGCAAAATATTTTGCTGATGTTGAAATCCTTGAAATGCATCATGATCAAAAACTTGATGCCCCTTCTGGGACTGCTGTAAAGACAGCAGAAATGATTGCCGAAGTGAGAGAAACTAAAAAACAAGGTCATCTAAATGAAAAAGAAACCATAAAAGGTGCTAGAGGAGCGGATTTCGATGGTATGCATATCCATTCTGTCCGCTTACCAGGATTAATCGCTCATCAACAAGTTCTATTCGGGTCCGATGGGCAAACACTTACGATTCGGCATGATTCCTATCACCGTGGCTCCTTTATGTCTGGAGTAAAGGTTGCTGTTGAAACCGTCATGAAGCAAAATACGTTTGTTTATGGACTTGAAAATATATTAGATTAGGGGTCAGTTTATGAATATTGCATTAATCGCTCATGATCAAAAGAAAAATGATTTAGTTCAATTTGTAACAGCCTATCAAGCGATATTTGCTAAACACACACTGTTTGCGACAGGGACAACTGGATTAAGAGTTAACGAGGCAACAGGATTAAACGTGACACGATTTAACTCCGGACCACTTGGTGGAGATCAAGAAATAGGCTCTATGATTGCGAAAAATCAAATGGACGCCATTTTCTTCTTTCGTGATCCTTTAACCGCTCAGCCCCATGAGCCAGATGTGACTGCCCTTGTCAGACTTTGTGATGTTTATGCTATTCCGCTTGCAACGAATATGGGGACAGCTGAATTATTAATAAGAGGACTTGAACTAGGGTTGTTAGAATGGAGAAATGTAGTTAAAAAGAATGGTGACATTAATGAACGATAAGAATTTACATATTTTAGCTTTCGGTGCCCATGCCGATGATGTAGAAATTGGCATGGCTGGAACAATTGCGAAATTGGCTGCAGAAGGTAAGCAAATTGGTATTTGTGATTTAACCGATGCGGATCTATCCTCAAATGGGAATGTAGCGTTAAGAAAAGAAGAAGCAGGAAAGGCTGCTGAAATTTTAGGGGTCTCTACGCGCAGCTCACTTGGGTTCCCAGATAGAGGCCTTTTTCTTAAAGAAGAGTACATACAACAGGTAGCAAGTATTATTCGTGCATCCAAGCCAAAAATTGTGTTCGCACCTTATTTTGAAGATCGTCATCCAGATCATGGAAATTGCGCACGACTCGTTGAGGAGGCCGTATTTTCTGCTGGTGTAAAAAAATATAAAACGGATGAAAATAACGAGCCGCACCGCGTCGAAAAACTATATTTTTATATGATAAATGGTTTCCATCAACCGGATTTTACCGTTGATATCTCCCTATTTATCGAAAAAAAACTTGCTGCATTACGTGCCTATAAAAGTCAATTTGAGTTATCTGAACAAAGTTATAATACGCCGCTCGTAAATGGCTATATTGAGACAGTGGAGGCACGTGAAAGAATGTTTGGAAAAATGGTGGGAGTCTCCTTTGCAGAGGGCTTCAAGACAAAAGTACCGCTTCTTTTGAAGCATGATTTGATGGGAGAATAATGAATGAAGAAGCTTAAAATTGGAATTACTTGTTATCCAACCGTGGGTGGTTCTGGGGTTGTGGCAACAGAATTAGGAAAAATGATGGCTGAAAAAGGACATGAAATCCATTTTATCTCTTCCAGTCTCCCATTTCGCCTAAATAAAATGTACCATAATATCCACTACCATCAGGTTGAGGTAAATCAATATTCTGTTTTTCAATATCCTCCCTATGATATAGCTTTGGCAAGTAAAATGGCTGAGATAGCAAACCGGGAGAAATTGGACATTCTGCATGTCCACTATGCAATTCCCCATGCAGTTTGTGCCATCCTAGCCAAACAAATGTCAAATAGAGATTTGAAAATAGTTACCACTTTACATGGTACCGATATTACTGTATTAGGATACGATCCATCATTGACGGATGCGATAAAATTTGGAATAGAAAAATCAGATGCCGTGACGGCAGTTTCTAATGCGTTGGTTAATCAAACCTATGAACTCATCAATCCGGATAAGCAGATTGAAACGGTTTATAATTTTATTGATGAACGGATCTATCATAAGATCGATACAACATCCTTAAGAGAACAGCTTCAGATTAAAGATGAGGAAAAGGTAATTATCCATGTTTCAAATTTCCGGGCGGTTAAGAGGGTAACGGATATCGTTAATACCTTTGCAAGAATATCCGCTTTCATGCCTGCAAAATTATTATTGGTAGGTGACGGGCCGGAAATGACCATTGTATGTAAATTAGTCAGACAGCTAGGAATTGCGGAACAGGTCATCTTTCTAGGCAAACAAGAGAATCTCGAGGAATTGTATTCTATTAGTGATCTGATGTTGTTACTATCGGAAAAAGAAAGCTTTGGCCTAGTTGCTTTAGAGGCGATGGCATGTGGCGTTCCCTGTATCGGGACAAATGTTGGCGGAATGCCAGAAGTGATTGAACATGGCGTTTCAGGATATATTTGTGATGTAGGCGATATTGATGATATCTCTCAAAAGGCTATTTCTCTTTTAAATGATTGCGACCTTCATCAACGTTTTTCTTTGCAGTCATTAGAGGTAGTTAAGACAAAATTCAAGGCAGATCAAATTGTCGAACAATATGAGCAGCTTTATTGGAAGCTGCTGAATTAAGGTGAATGAGAAATGAATGAACCTTTTTTATCAGCCATACCTGTGTTAAAACGACTTGAGGATTCTGGCTACGAGGCATATTTTGTAGGGGGATCTGTGAGAGACTACCTTTTGAAAAGGCCGATTAGTGATGTTGACATTGCTGTGTCAGCAACACCAGAGGAAGTAAAAAAGATATTTCCAAAAACGGTTGATATCGGGATTGAGCATGGAACGGTTCTGGTCTTAATTCATAATCATTCCTATGAAATTACGACCTTTCGGACAGAAGGAGAGTACCAAGATTATCGCAGACCAAAAGAGGTCGCGTTTATACGAAATCTTAATGAGGACTTGCAGCGTAGAGATTTTACCATGAATGCTATGGCGATGGATCGCTATGGGACGCTCATAGATCCATTTAATGGCCAGCTTGCAATTAAAGAAAAGATGATTCAAACGGTTGGTTCTGCTACTGAACGTTTCCAAGAAGATGCATTGCGAATAATGAGAGCGGTTCGATTTGTCAGCCAGCTCTCCTTTTCGATAGAAGCTGATACACTAAAGGCATTAACAAAGCTAGTTCCGTTACTGCAAAATATCGCGATAGAACGGAAGCGAGTTGAGTTTGAAAAGTTACTTGTTGGTGAAAATTGTCATAAGGCAATGGAGATCTTACTGGAAACAAATTTATTTTCTTTTTTACCAGGTTTAGAAAATCAGAAAAAGCTGATTGAAGGATTGATGGCTTATAATACAAAGAACCTAAGTAAAAAAGAAATGTGGTCTTTACTTCTATTTTGTCTAAATTTACACGGAAAAGCAATTGAGGTTTTTTTGCGAAACTGGCGCCTTCCTGTTAAAGACATAAAGGAAATTCAGCAGATCGTCGAGTATTTAGAAAAAAGACTCGAACAAGAATGGTCTGTTTATGATTTATATACCGCTGGCAGGAATACTGTAACCTCAACTGAAAAACTTCACGATGTGATAAAAGGTTTGACTGGGTTGCAGTCTCAACAACAATGGTTGAACCTTTATGATGCCCTTCCCATTAAACAGCGCTCAGACATATCTGTTACAGGTGGGGATTTAATGGAATGGTTTCAACGACATGGTGGACCATGGTTAAAAGAGACCATTTTGAAAATTGAGTATGCCATATTAATGGGTGTAGTAATGAACGATAAACAGAAAATTAAGGAGTGGCTAATGACGTGCAGTCAGAACTAAGAAAAAAACTGCTCGATGCCTTTACAAATGCTGGTGAAGCCTTTTTATCTGGACAATATTTAGCCGAATTAATTGGCTGCTCAAGGACGGCTGTTTGGAAGCATATAGAGGAATTGAGAAAAGAAGGCTTTGAATTAGAGGCAGTTAGAAATAAAGGTTATCGAATTATAAAAACACCGGAAAGTATAACAGCAGATGAAATCAGACTTGGCTTGACTACGAATATTATCGGTAGCAACATTTATTATGAAGAGAGTGTAGAATCTACACAAAAAATTGCTCATCACCTTTCCAGTGAGAATGTTCCAGAGGGAACCGTAATCATCGCGGAAGAACAACGCTCAGGGAAGGGAAGAATGAACCGAACATGGTATTCTCCAAAATATACTGGCATTTGGATGAGTTTAATTCTTAGACCTAATATCCCCCTTAACAATGCGCCTCAATTGACACTTTTAACAGCTGTGGCAATTGTTCAAGCAATCGAAGAGGAAACGGGCCTGCAGACTGAAATAAAGTGGCCAAACGATATTTTATTGAACGGAAAAAAAGTAACGGGCATTTTAACGGAATTACAAGCTGAAGCGGATCGAATCCATTCCATCATTATTGGGATTGGCATTAATGTGAACCAAAAGATGGATGATTTTCCAAGTGAATTACAAGATAAGGCCAGTTCACTTTCAATTGAAAAAGGGGAGGATATCTCTCGATCTGGATTAATCCGCTGTATATTCAAGAACTTCGAAAGGTTATATTTGCTTTACTTAGAACAGGGTTTTTTCCCAATAAAGCTTTTATGGGAAGGGTATGCAATCAGTTTGGGTAAAAATTTGAAAGCAAGAACTTTAACAAATGTAATTGAGGGTAAGGCATTAGGAATCACCGATGAAGGTGTATTAAAGCTAGAAGACGAAACTGGGTTTGTTCACCATATTTATTCAGCTGATATAGAGGTATGAAGATCGGTTATGCGGTTCAATCCATATGCCGTTTATGCTTGCGCTTTTCTTGAAATTTGCTATAATTTTCTTGGGCAGTATCTTCTTAGAACTGCACCTTTTTGTAGAAAAATGACAATTAAAAAGGTTTCTGCCTAGATCCGTACTACGGACCGGGACAGAGGGATGGAACATGCAATGAGTAATAAAGATCCTCTGCCTTCAGAAGGATCTTTTTTTATTTGCTTGCAAATGGTTTTATTACCTCTCCCATATCAAAAGGAGGGAAAATAATGAAGCAGACAACGGATTTCTTGAAAATGAAGGAAAAAAATGAAAAGATCGTCATGCTTACAGCCTACGATTATCCGTCCGCAAAACAAGCTGAACAGGGCGGCGTTGACCTTATCTTAGTAGGTGATTCACTCGGAATGGTCGTGTTAGGATATGATTCTACCATCCCAGTCACTCTTGAGGATATGATTCATCATACGAAAGCAGTTAAGAGAGGAGCAAAAGATACATTTATCGTTGCAGATTTACCGTTTTTAACCTATCATCTTTCCGTCCGAGATACCTTACTTAATGCGGGAAGACTTATCCAAGAAACGGGAGCACATGCGGTTAAGGTTGAAGGAGCAGATGAAGTCATTGACAATATCGCTGCTTTGACAAAGGCAGGCATACCGGTGTGTGGACATTTAGGGTTAACGCCACAATCTGTGGGGGTTTTAGGCGGTTATAAAGTGCAAGGAAAAGATGCTCAAGCGGCTAAAAAATTAATTAATGATGCCAAAAGGATAGCCGAAGCTGGGGCTTTTGCGCTTGTTCTTGAATGTGTGCCGAAGCAACTAGCTGAGGAAGTCTCAAAGTCGATCACTATCCCTGTCATCGGAATTGGGGCAGGACTTAATGTTGACGGACAGGTGCTCGTTTATCATGATATATTAGGGTATGGTGTCGAGCGAGTTCCAAAATTTGTGAAGCAATATCATGCTGTTAATCCATTTATGCTTGAATCGATTCAGGCCTATGTCAATGAGGTAAGATCCAAGCAATTTCCGGAAGATAAACACTCTTTCACCATGAAGGATGAAGAATTAAAAGTACTTTATGGAGGTAACAAATGAAGCTCATCACTACCATAAAGGATATGCAGACTGAAATTAGCAAACAAAAGGGACTGGGGAAATCAATTGGCTTTGTCCCAACAATGGGATTTCTCCATGAAGGTCATTTAACACTGCTCTCTCATGCGAGAAAGGAAAATGATATTGTCGTCATCAGCATCTTCGTCAATCCTTTACAGTTTGGTCCTAGCGAGGACTTTTCTACTTATCCTCGTGATTTTGATCGGGACAGTGCTTTAGCAGAAGCAGAAGGGGCAGATTACCTATTTTATCCGTCAGTGGAGGAAATGTATCCTCATGAACCGTCCGTTAAAGTGGTTGTCCAAGAAAGGACGGATGTATTGTGTGGCAAATCACGCCCAGGGCATTTTGATGGCGTTGCAACGGTGATTACGAAGCTATTTCATATTATGATGCCGACTAGAGCCTATTTTGGGAAAAAGGATGCTCAACAGGTAGCTGTGATTGATGGGTTAATCACGGATTTTCATTTTCCCATTCAATTAGCAGCGGTTGATATTGTCCGCGAACCAGATGGCCTTGCCAAAAGTTCACGTAATGTCAATTTACTCCCGGAAGAAAGACAGCAAGCAACGGTCCTATTTAAAAGCTTGCAAATGGCTAAAAAAGCGGTTGATAAAGGGGAACGGAGCCCAGCAAGACTTAGTAACTTGGTTAGCGAAGTGATTTCTAATGATTCTAATGGACAAATCGATTATGTCGAAGTACTTTCTTATCCACAGTTAAAGCCATTGGAAAAATTAGCTGGTACCATTATCATTGCTCTTGCAGTAAAATTTTCTAAGGTTCGCTTAATAGATAATTTTATTATTCATATAGATTAGAAAGTGGCAGCAGAGGAGGAATACACATGTTTCGTACGATGATGAATGGCAAAATCCATCGCGCAACAGTAACAGAGGCTAATTTAAACTATGTCGGCAGTATAACGATAGATGAAGATATATTAGATGCTGTAGGAATGGTCGCAAACGAAAAGGTACAAATTGTCAATAACAATAACGGTGCCAGACTGGAAACATATATTATTCCTGGTGAAAGAGGGAGCGGGGTTATCTGCTTAAATGGTGCGGCGGCACGACTTGTCCAACCAGGAGATATCGTCATTATCATCTCTTATGCACTGGTGCCTGCAGAACAGGTCAACACACATACTCCTAAAGTAGCGATCATGGATGAAAACAACCAGATTAAAGAACTTCTCCATGCAGAACCAGCACTAACCATTATGTAAAACCCAAATAATTAGGGATTTAAGACTGTAGACAAACTCAAGGAATATCAAGTTTGTCTACAGTCATTTTTTTATTTAAAAATATAATATAGTAAAAACTGTCTAATTAGATTTGCGCTGCGAGTGGACGCTTTCCGCGAGGCTTATTTTAAATTTGTCGAGACAATGGTAGAATTTGAACCATATAAGTTTTTTTTCTTTTACATTTTTAAGACTTATGTGATACCGTGTAATGAATGAAAGTTTGGGGTGTTATAAAATGATAAATAAATTTGTTGTCATCGATTTGGAAACCACAGGAAACATTCCAAAAAAAGGCGATAGAATAATTCAATTTGCTGCGGTTGTCATTGAAAATGGAAAAATTACAGAAGAATTCTCTTCACTTATCAATCCACAAAAACCCATACCTGTATTTATTGAGGAATTGACAGGAATTAATGATGATATGGTAAAGGATGCACCATTGTTTTGTGATATTTCAGAGAAGGTGAAAGCCTTGCTAGATGGAGCATACTTTGTCGCACATAATGTACTTTTTGACTTATCATTTCTTCAAGAAGAATTACTTCAAGCTGGATGCGAAGGGTTTTATGGATCTGTTTTAGATACAGTTGAAATGGCCAGAATCCTTTATCCCACCGCTGATGGTTATAAACTTTCCGATTTAGCAGAAAAAGAAAACTTACAACATGATCGCCCCCATCAGGCTGATAGTGATGCATTGGTGACCGCAGAATTATTCTTGATCATGTTAGAGCAATTAACCTTATTACCGTACATAACCCGTCGACAACTATGCCAGTTGGCCGGAGGACTAAAAAGTGATCTGCAACAGCTTCTAGATGAAATCAATCAAAGATTACACAAGCATAAAGAGGAAATACCAGATTCAATTGAGATTTTTAAAGAAATGGCCTTAAAGAAAGTGGTCGTTGTAGATGATCCTCACACTGAGCAAAAAGAGGTACAGTACCCTTTAAGTGAAGAGGATAAAATAGAGGTCATCAAACATGGCTTTCAAGTTTATGAGAAAAGGTCTGGACAGTTTAAGATGATGGACACGGTCTATAACGCCTTTAAAAGTCAAAAGCATACATTAATAGAGGCTGGAACGGGTGTTGGTAAATCACTTGGATATTTACTGCCCATCGCTTACTTTTCCAAACAGCGAAAGACGCCAATAATAGTTAGTACCCATACTATTCAGCTTCAAGAACAAATTTTGACAAGGGAAATCCCACTATTAGCTACTATCCTGCCTTTCAAAATTAGTTCGGTCCTCCTAAAAGGCAGGAATCATTATTTAAGTTTAGCAAAGTTCCATCAAACGCTACTTGAAGAGAACGATAATTATGATACTACGTTAACCAAAATGCAAATTCTTGTTTGGCTGACTGAAACAGAAACCGGTGATAAGGATGAATTGAATCTGTCAAGCGGCGGTCAAATTTTTTGGAATAAGATTAAGGATGAACCGAATGTTTATAAACAAAATCAAGAATGGCAAGAAAAAGATTTTTATTATAAAGCAAAATCTAAAGCAAATAATGCTGACATTATCATTACCAACCATTCATTACTATTAAGTGATTTAAAAGGGGAAGGATCGATATTACCTGCTTCTGATTATGTCGTGATAGACGAAGGACATCAGTTTGAAAAAGTAGCAAGTCAGTTTTTTGGCTATTCTTTGGATTATCTATCAACACGGCTACTAATAAATCAATTGGGTCTTTACGAACAAAAACAGCTCTTTTATGAATTGGAAACATTCCTTTCTACTATGCCAAAACATGCCGCAAATTTGCTTCAACGATCTGAGTTAAATCAACTGGTGGTAGACGCAACCTATGAAATGGATGAATTCTTTAAATTGATTGCCCTTTTTGCGAAGACAAAGATTTCTAATAAAAAGGGACCTAACCGGATAAAAGCGCGGTTTTCTTCATCAGAAAACGGAAGGGAAAAGAAGGCACTTGTCCACAGTGCCGAGAGGTTTGTTTTTTTACTAAAGGATATTAACTCTGCAATCATTAAACGTCTTGACTGGATTCAACAAGAGAAACCGCTATTAACGACTGTGGAAGTGACTAAAATTGAAGAAATTTCTAGTTTTTCAAATGAATTAGAGCAGCTTCGAAAGACTGTGATTAGTTGTTTTATGGCGGAGACGAAAGATGTTAAATGGATTGAAATGGATATTCGGTCTCCGCAAAATATTACAACATTTTTGGCCCAGCCAGCAACAGTGGCAGAACAATTAAAGGAGAAATTTTTTCAAACAAAAAAAGCAGTTGTCTTAACATCTGCAACCTTATCAGTTAATCATTCATTTGATTATATCATGAGGGAAATCGGACTTGATACTGACACAACCCTTCAAATGACGATTCCGTCTCCATTTGAATACGAGAATCAAGTTCAGCTTCTCATCCCCGATGATTTGCCGGAAATTAATAGTGTGACATTGGATGAATATGTGATCGCTATTACGGAACATATTATCACAATTGCTGAGGCGACAAAAGGAAGGATGCTTATCCTATTCACAGCCAATGATATGCTGAAGAAAACGTATGAATTAATAAAGGAAAGTGGTTTCCTTAATGAATATGTCTTGATTGCCCAAGGAATTACAAGTGGCAGCCGGACAAGATTGACAAGGAATTTTCAGCGTTATGAGAAGGCCCTATTGTTGGGGACAAGCAGCTTTTGGGAAGGGGTTGATATCCCAGGAGAGGATTTGTCCTGTCTTGTTATCGTTCGTCTCCCATTTAGTCCACCAGGTGAACCATTGACAGAAGCAAAATGCCAATTAATTGTTGAGCAAGGAGGAAATGCCTTCTCTGAATACTCGCTTCCAGAAGCCATTCTCCGGTTTAAACAGGGATTTGGCCGCTTAATACGAACAGAAACAGATCGTGGTGTTATAATCGTATTTGATCGAAGAATCGTGACAACAAAATATGGAAAGGCCTTTTTAAAATCGATTCCTTCAGTACCAGTTAAAAAAGGAATAATGGATGAATTAGTGGAGTTTATTCATAATTGGTTATGATAATACTTGGAGATGACACACCCTAAAAATTTCAGGGGAGGCCAGTGTATGAAAATATTGCTCTTCTGTTTGGCTCTTATTATTCCTAACTGCATGATGGCAAGTGCTGAATCATCTTTACCTAGCCAAGTTGAGAATATTGATTTAAACATTCACGATCATCAAGCAGTGGTGACTTTTTTAGGTCTTTCTGTAGGCGAAGCGACATTAATTCAAGGCCCAAATGGTGAATCGATTTTGGTTAATATTGGTGGGAAGGGAACCATTAGAGAACTAGAAAGATGGCTTTCACTTTATGATGTGAAAGAAATTTCAACCCTAATGCTAACAAATGATGGCTCAGACCCTTCATACAATGACCTGAAAAAGCTGATCGATAAGTATAATATTAAGGAAATCATCACGACTCCTGTCATTTTAAGCCAATTGACAGAGCAGATGGATCAAGCAACCCCAATTCCACTCCATATTTGGAAAGAAGGTACAAAGAAAGAACTCCTTCCTGAGTTAGTTGCAGAAGTTCAGTTCAGTGGAAATGAACAAAATGAAGGGATGGATTTGCTGTTGAATTTTCATAGGCACCACATTTTTTTGATGACTTCTTATAGCAATCGTTCGGAGCAAACGCTTCTAAAGAAGAATCTTAAGGATATCCATGTATTAAAAATCCCATATAGTATTCATGAAAAAGCACTATCTGATCAATTAATTCAGACACTTAATCCAGAAATTTCTATTTTTTTTGCCGCGGATAAGAATCAACGAAATGAAAAATTACTTCATGAATTGCATGGGATATGGTCAGAAGTGTATGTACCAAAAAATCATGGAACGGTTACGATAAAATTTACAAAAACCAATTATGAAGTCATCACAGTCCATGGAGAGGACGAAGAATAATGCGATAACCTTAATAAAAAAATCACAAGTTTTGAAAAAGATTATCAGCAAATTGTGTTCTATCCTGTTATAATTATGAGAAAGATTCTTCACAATGCAAAGTTTTTGTATGAAAAAGGAGAAATATGGATGGAAAGTAAAATAGAAGTATTATCAACAGTTAAAATTCAATATAGTTCGGATTTATATAAAATTGTTGATGCGCTAAATCGAACTTTAAAACAAAAAGATCTCATGTTTGGACTTGCCCTTGATAAAGCTGATCAAAGTAAAGCAATTTTCACCATATATCGTACATAAAGAAGTGATTTGAATGAAAAAATGGATTATTGGATTTGTAATATTTATAGTTGTTATAATCGGGATTGGGACAAAAATCTATTTTTCTGCCTTAGATCCTGTTAAGGCTGCAGAAAAGAAAGCTGTTGCACGTGCGAAAGAGGAAATTCAATTGCAAAAGGTGCAGGATTTTCATATTTATAATGGCCTAGAAACAGTTAATGTGATTGAAGGGAAAAATAGCAAGAATGAAAATATAATTGTCTGGATTCCTGAAAGCAGTAAAAAGATTTTTGTGAAAAAGGCAACAGATGGTATTTCAAAAGAGGAAGCGATACAAAAATTACAGCAAGAAAAAAATCCAAAGGAAATTATTTCAGTTCGACTTGGAATGGAAAAAAATATTCCATTATGGGAAATTTATTATCGTTCTGAAAATAATTTAATAAATTATTACTATGTTCACTTCGAAACTGGAGAGTGGCTTAAGAAAATTGAAAATCTATAGAGTGGTTTGAGATGGGAGGAAGAGGGATGGCTGTGAAACTAGCAAATCGGGTGATGGCACTAACTCCATCATCAACGTTAGCAATTACCGCAAAAGCAAAGGAATTAAAGGAACAAGGTGAGGATGTCATAGGGTTAGGAGCAGGTGAACCTGACTTTAATACGCCTCAACATATTATTGATGCCGCATTAACTTCGATGAATGAGGGACATACAAAATATACCCCATCGGCTGGGTTACCGGCATTAAAGAAGGCGATTATCAATAAGTTTGAGGTGGATCAACAGCTAACTTATAAACCCAATGAGATTATCGTTGGTAATGGAGCAAAGCACGTTCTATATACCTTATTTCAGGTTCTTTTAAACGATGGTGATGAGGTAATCATTCCTACCCCCTATTGGGTAAGTTATCCCGAACAAGTCAAATTAGCAGGTGGAGTACCTGTTTATATCGAGGGAAATGAGCAAAATAATTTTAAAATTACCCCTGACCAATTAAAAAATTCCATAACAGACAAAACAAAAGCTGTTATCATTAATTCGCCGAGCAACCCAACCGGAGTCTTGTATACTGCTCAAGAACTTTTAGAGTTGGGGAAAATATGTGTAGCGGAAAATATCTTCATTGTCTCGGATGAAATTTATGAAAAGCTTGTTTACTTTGGGGCACAGCATGTTTCCATCGCACAACTTACTCCAGACCTTAAAGAGCAAACGATTGTAATAAATGGAGTCTCAAAATCGCATTCTATGACAGGCTGGAGAATTGGGTATGCAGCCGGCAATAAACAGGTGATTGAGGCAATGACCAATCTTGCAAGTCATAGTACATCAAATCCAACAACTACTGCCCAGTACGCCGCTATCGCAGCTTATAATGGTACTCAAGAGCCGGTAGAAGAAATGCGTCAAGCCTTTGAAAAAAGGTTGGAAATTATCTATGATCAATTGGTTTCTATTCCGGGCTTTACATGTGTAAAACCCCAAGGAGCTTTTTACTTGTTCCCAAATGTGAAGCAGGCTAGTGAAATGATAGGCTTTAACCAAGTGGATGATTTTGTAACGGCATTACTGGTAGAAGCTAAGGTTGCGGTTATACCTGGCTCAGGCTTTGGCGCACCAGAAAATATTCGCCTATCTTATGCAACATCTTTAGAACAATTAGAAAAAGCAGTTAACAGGATTCACCAGTTTGTGGCTGCTAGAATTCAAATTTAACAGAGAAAAGATATTTTTTCATAAATAAGATACAAAAAGTCTGCATAATGCAGGCTTTTTGATTTCCTTTCCAAAGATGGATGCCTATTACTCTTACTCGAATAGAATGTTCATGTTATACTAATCAGGAGGTGTCCAAGAATGAAATCAAATATTTTAGCATGGCTCCAGGAAGGGACCATAACGATTCCAACATTATTAATTTCCGAATATCGAAATCTCCAATTGAATGAAACTGAGTTAGTTCTCTTACTAAATATCCTATCCTTTATCGAAAAGGGAAATGAATTTCCTACACCAGAAGAGCTTTCAACAAGAATGACAGTTTCAATCTCAGACTGTAACGAATTGCTTAGAAGATTAATTCAAAAAGGCTTTTTAGAAATTATTGATCTATATTCTAATGATGGTATCCGATTCGAAAAATATTCAGTAAACCCCTTTTGGGAAAAGTTAGTGGACCAATTTTTACTCAAAAATAAAGTTACCAAACAAATCGAAAAGAAGTCGGATGAAACAGATCTTTATACTTGTTTTGAAAAGGAATTTGGCCGCCCCTTATCCCCGTTCGAATGTGAATCTCTTGGAATGTGGATGGATGACGATCACCATGATCCGGTTATTATCAAAGCTGCTCTACGTGAAGCCGTTATGTCAGGGAAATTAAACTTTCGCTATATTGATAGAATTCTCTTTGAATGGAAGAAAAATGGAATTAACACCCTTGAACAAGCGAAAAACCACGGTCAAAAATTTCGTCAAAAACAAACTCCAAAAGGACATGTCAAAGACGAAACACATCAATCTGCCGTCCCATTTTACAACTGGTTGGAGCAATAAGATGAAACTTCCATCATTGGGAGTCTTTTTATTGTTGTTGGTGGAAAAAATATAGAAACGAGAGTTTTTTTCTTGTTTATTTTATTTCATAGGCTCTGTTCAAGCACATGGTTAATTTTGTTCCTAAGGTGATTGGGGCTTAAGTCAGCAGCCATGTTTAACAGAGCAATTTCATAAAGTAGTAGGTGATTGGTTTGCTAAATAATTCGCAAGTCCGTTATTGTCTAGATGAAATGGGCAAGCTGTTTCCAGAAGCTCATTGTGAGTTGAATCATTCGAATCCATTTGAACTGGTCATTGCTGTTTCGTTATCTGCGCAATGTACGGATGTCCTCGTGAATAAGGTGACAAAAGATTTATTTCAAAAATACAAAAAACCAGAAGATTATTTAAAGGTTCCACTTGAGGAACTTCAAAATGATATTCGTTCTATTGGACTTTACCGAAATAAAGCTAAAAATATACAAAGCCTTTGTCGAATGGTTTTAGAGATATATAACGGAGAAATCCCGAAGGATCGGGATGAGCTAACGAAACTACCAGGGGTAGGTAGGAAAACAGCGAATGTCGTCGTGTCAGTTGCCTATGACATTCCGGCAATAGCAGTTGATACACATGTGGAACGAGTGAGTAAGCGCCTTGGTATATGCCGGTGGAAGGATTCTGTACTAGAAGTAGAGAAAACGTTAATGAAAAAGGTACCTAAAGAGGAGTGGTCGGTAACCCATCACCGGTTGATTTTTTTTGGTCGCTATCATTGTAAAGCTCAAAATCCACAGTGTACAACTTGTCCATTACTAGAGCTATGTAGAGAAGGAAAAAAACGTATGAAGGGGAAGGACACTGTCAATGGATAGACGAGCAGAGACAGTTGAAAATATTTTACGGGAATGGGAAGGAATAAAGGCACAAATTGAGCCTTTATTCCGGGAGCGTGACCACAACAATGTAAAAGAATGGATGGAAAAGGGAATCTCCATATTCAAACAATTTTTGTGTTTTACAAATGAGGAAACCCCATCACAATCTGAGCAGATTCCATACCATCAATTTCATTTTAAACCAGTTAATATTGAAGAAAGATTGAGTTTTATTATTTCTAGGCCGAATCTATATCATTCCTATCGCCAACTTTCTGAACTAATGGTGGAACAACAAAAGCAATTTGTGAAAAGTACTATCATAAAAAAATCGTCTAGGCCACATGCCTAGACGATTTTTTTAGCAGATAGGAAAGCATAAATTTTGACTTTGATAATTGTCCAGCTCCAGGCGCCATCGGCTCGAGGTCACAAGCCAATCCGTCGAGAAGGTTAAAGAACAACCTTCCCGCCGGCGCGTCTTGTGCTGGTCCCTGATAGGCGGGCGCCTTGCGCTTTTCTTATATTATCGGTTTGATTCATTTTCCCGCGATCCGGTGTTTTGTCCACCTGTTGGTGTGACGGGAGTAGCAGGTGGAGTGGTCCCGCCTTGATTACCTCCACTATTGCCATTGTCATTCTCATTTCCAGTACCATTTTCATTTCCAGTACCATTCTCATTTCCGGTGCCATTCCCATTTTCATTTCCGGTACCGGTACCGTTACCGTTCTCATTTTCGTTACCATTCCCACTTTGATCTCCTTGGTCATTATCTACTTCCTCTTTTGGTATTTCAATTGAAGTAGTAACAGGATCACTCTTTTTATCCCCACTCAAGGCAAAAATAGAAAAATTGTATTTCTCTCCAGGAGTAGCTGGAATCGTTAAACTGTTTTCAGTTTGAACCAGATGCTTCGGTTGTGAAGGATTGTCTATTGTGATATCAAACTGTATATTTTCGTTTGTGGGATTATTATAATTCCACGATAAAGTGATATTTTTATTAACTGGGTCGAACTTGGCTGAGAGATTTCCGGGTGCACCAAGCTTATTATACTTCTCAGATACCTTCTTAGGGGCATGACCTTTAACAGCATATTCAATAGATACTTGACTATCAGGAGTAAATTCACTGGCCAACACTGGTGGCATTGTCCCTTTTTCAATTCTAACTTTTTGCACACTATTAGGCATTGTGAAATCAGGAGTATCGACATCCTTAGACATATAAGCCAATAAATTCTTAAAGATTAACTGTGCGATTCTTTGATTGTTTCCAACTGCCGTAATTGGTGTTTTTCGGCTCTCGTAGCCGGTCCATACTGAGGCAGTATAATTGGTTGTGTAGCCAGTGAACCAAGCATCAGGTACGGAACTACTTTTTATATTCAATGTTTTTAATTCATCATCGGTATAGTTTGTCGTTCCTGTTTTACCAGCGATCGGAAGTCCAGGTACGCTAGCCTTCGTTCCAGTCCCAGGAGATTGGAGTACACTCTTTAACATATCGGTAACCAAGAAGGCAGTAGAATCTTTCATCACCACTTTTGGTTCAGGTGCTGTTTCAATCACCGTTCCGTCACGTAAGGTTATGCTCTTAACCGCATGTGGCTTGTTATAAAAACCGTTATTACCAAATGCCGAGTAGGCACCAGCCATCTCAAGGGGAGACACACCTACCGTTTTACCGCCCAATCCTCCAATAGCATAAGATTCGTAAATCTCTTTTAACGGGATGCCTAGATTCACGGCAAAATCTTTCGCCTTATCGAGACCAACCTGTTGAAGGGCCTGAACGGCTGGCGAATTTCGCGATAATTGCAATGCAGAACGAATCGTCATGGGTCCTTTATAATTTTGGTCCCAGTTTCCAAATTTCTTCCCAGAGGAATACGTGATGGGTTTATCCTCGATCATCTCATACGTGCCCCAATTCAAATATTCAATCGCTGGGCCGTAATCAAGAATAGGCTTGATCGTGGATCCAGGCTGCCGCTGGAGGTCTATGGCATAATTAAATCCACGGCTAACCTGTTGATTCCGACCACCTCCGATTGCACGTATTTCACCTGTTTTCGTATCTAGAAGAGCAATTCCTGCTTGGAAAGCTTCATCAGGATAATTAATGATTTCGGATGAATTAAGCATCTTATAAACATAGGTTTGGGCATCTTTATCTAACGTCGTATGAATGGTTAGACCATCTGTGAAAATATCAAAATCCGTTGTTTCCTTTACTTCATCAATGACAGCATCCACAAAAGAATCGAAAGGCTTTACATCAACTGTTCGTTGATCTTCCTTCAAAACTGTCGCTGCAACAGAAACTTTTTTAGCATCTTCCATTTCTTGTTTTGTAATAAATCCATGTTGTTCCATTAACGTTAAGACAATGTTGCGTCGTTTTTCCGCCAAATCTGGATGTGTAAAGGGATTATAATTATTTGGACTTTGCGGCATACCAGCGATTTGTGCCGCCTCGGCTAAGGTTAAATCTTTTAATGGTTTTCCATAATAGATTTTTGCTGCAGTAGCAAGTCCATGACTATTCTCAGATACGTATACTTTATTTACGTACATTTCAAAGATCTGATGTTTTGTGTATTGCTGTTCGAGCTGATAGGAGAGCCATGCTTCTTGTACTTTACGCTTTAATGTTTTTTCCTGGGTTAAAAATGCATTTTTAACCACTTGTTGCGTAATGGTACTGCCGCCTTCTGCTCCGAATCCTCGTTGAAAATTAGCGAGAACGGCACCACCAAGACGAATTGGGTCGATTCCATGGTGTTTGTAAAAGCGATAATCTTCTGTTGCTAAAACCGCATTTTCCAAGACCTTTGGGATATCCTCATAGTTTACATATTCTCGATTTACCGCACCAACTTCGGCTATCTGTTTATCATTTTTATCTAAAATCTTCGATGGGATGGGATCTTTTAATAATTTTGGATCAAGTTTGGGAGCATCCTTAACTAAATAGGCGAAAGTACCCAATCCTGTAAGTATTCCAACGATCCCGAGGACCACAAGACTAAGAAAGATTTTTTTGAAAAGGCCTCCGGATTTTTTCTTAGCTTTTGGCTTTTGCTTACCTTTGGATTGGAGTTGCTTTCGGCGCTCCTCTCTTGATTGATACTGGTCAGACATAATAAACTTCCTTCCTTTCTACTTTCTCAATGATAAGAAAGTACACTACGCTTCTTCAATTAATAGTAAGTTCCTGGACCAATGGATGGTAAGACCTTATCTTATAGTCTATCTATTACTTTAATATAGTCAATTCTGGGCTGAAATCCAAGCGGGATATGATGACCATTTTGTTCAATTTCTTCTTTTGTCATTGATTTTCTGCCCCCATTCTTCATTCTCTCCCAAAACATCAATAGATGCTTAGCCTCAAGTAAATAAACGTGCTCAAATCTCGTAAAGCGAAGAATAACAAAGCAAGTGCCACCCTGGTTCAAAACCTCTTCCATATGCTGGATCTGATGCTGATGGAAATTCTTTAAGGGAAATGAAGTGGGGTTTTGGGTTTCTTTTGCTTCAAAATCTATATACTTTCCTTTATACACTCCGTTATAATCTGTAGTCGATGCTAATTTAAAGTAGGCTTCCTTTATAACGGCAGCACTACGATTCGGATAATCAACCTGGACGATTTGAACCGGTGTAGGCTTTTTATGTATGACAGCAATTTTTCTCTCCCGGTAATATTCATTGGTTTCATTTAAATCTTCTTCAAGTGTCATACCTCTGTTGCTGTAGGAACCATTTTTCTTCGCTTTGATCGAAAATTCACTCTCACGTTCTTTCGGTTTAAACTTTTTTCCATTTGGATAGTTTACAGTCATGTTATACACCTCTCAAGCTATCCCTTATCATAACAAATCTTAACGAAATGGGTGTGTATAAAATAGATTTGTTTACACACTCTAATTATAATTGTAACGTTAAAGACCAATATAAGCATGATTCATTTTTCGTAAAAAAGGGCTCAAATCTTGTTACTCCTACACTACTAAAAATTGAGGGAAGAAGAATATGAATATGAATCATCTTACGATACAGGAACAAGCAATCATTCGTCAAATACTAAAGGAAACAAATAAAAGAAATAAAGATAATATTTCAAGAACGGACGCCTATTTTACCTATTTTAAAAACCATCCAGATATTATTTGGTCATTTTTGGCGAGTATGGTATCAAGAAATGGGGGATGGAATATGTGTGATCTAGAAGGGTCCATTTTCCCCCGCCTTTTGGATGCCAACATGAGAAAACAACTTTTCCTAACATATGAACGAGCAAACTGGCTCATTTTTCATGATGTGTTTCCCCAATTATTGCTCTATCAATATTCGACGAAAATAAATCGACCAATGTTTCATTTACTTCCTTATTTAAATGTTTCTGCATTTATTCAAAAAGAATGGCAGCATTTTTGGAAGGGAAACGATAAACAAAGGTTAACCACGGCATTAATTATCAATGAGCAAAATGTAATCCAAACTCCTGTCATTGAACATCCTGTTTATAAAAAAAAGGTATTTCATTCCCTGATTTTTTCCTTCCAAGACTGGCTTCATTTCAGTTGCGTCCTGTTTCCAACCTGTGGTGGAGAAGTGTATGGCGCTAGTGTAAATGGATTTAAGACTTTATCAAAAAGAATCAACTTAGGGAAAAGGCTAGCACATATTCTGTTTCAACCCCGGTTGTTTCCGTATTTTTTTGAATTTGCCGAGAAGACGACCCATACAGGTTCAAGAAATGACTATGAACAATATTTTAAAATAAAGACTGGTAGAAAAACGCCATTGCTACGAACGACCTTTCCTATCATAGAACATCATCAGAATCAGTATCAAGATTGGAGTAAGCAACGAAAAATTTCACCTATGTGGTTGCATTTTCCTGTCCATCACCGGCACCCCATCCATCTTACGGACTGGTATTTTTCTAAATTAAATCAACTGCAGTTATTAGTATCATTCCAAAAGACATTACAGTTAGAAAAATGGAAATAAAAAAGCAAGGAAAGGTCTCCTTGCTTTTTGGTCTGATTTTCACTCAGCGGGACGATTTGGTCCTTCAAGTTTTTTATCACCATAGCCTGTTTTTTTTTCAACTTCAGATTGTGTTGATTTGTTTGGTTGATTTTTCTTTTTAGACATTAAAAACACCTCCTATCCTAGCATGTGCCGTTTTCCATTTTTTCATGCGGTAAAAGGTCTTGTCGAAAGGGATTAGAATCATGCAGATTTGACACTTTCTTTGACGAACTTCTTCTAGTTTTGTCAAGGAGGGAGGAGGCAGATGAAAGGAAGAGAATAATACCTAATAGATAATCGCGAGGAGGGTTTTGAAAATGAATAAGGCATTGTCCGAAAAGGAAAAACTGCTTATGATGCTGACAGGTATTTACGATCAATTGGAAGAATTGGAGTCGGTTCTTGAAGCATCATTCTCCGATCTTCGCACTAGTTTAAACCGGGAGGAAGAACAAAAATTAGTAGAACCAGTTCAAAGACTGTCAGAACTTGAACGAAAGTGTGCAAGTACAGACCCATTTGCTGATGGAGAGTTTTCGGATTCTACATTAAGTCATCAACCCTTAAAACTTGAATTAGGATTTTAATTAACGCTAAAATGGATCGTAATGATTAAGAGTAGCATGGAAACACTTATGCTACTTTTTTATTTTTGCTGATGAGAAGGGAACAAACAAATGTCTACAGAAATATTTCAGTTAACGGAGAAACTTTTACAGTATAACCACTTATTCTTAAAGTACTATCAAGAGGGGAGAGAAACTGGAAAATCCTACGATTTTCACGTGGTCATTAAGCCATTTGCTAATGAAGTCAAACTAATTAATGATGAGTGGAAAAGTGCGATGAGGAAATGGCTAACAACGACAAATCACAAACACTTGCATCTCAAGCAAATAGATACAACTTCGGAACACATTGAACAACTCTCGATTCAATCTTTTTTCCCGGCTACTAGCAAATCACGATTTTTAAATTCCCACCGTACAGTCGAATACTTCCTTTTAGAAATAATAAAGGAAGTTAATAAATAGAAAGAGATGCATATCGCATCTCTTTTGTCTACATTATGAATTTTGGATGAGGGAGTTTTCATTATCAGTTTCAGGTATAACTGCGCCTTGATTCTCAAGTTCACGGACAAGAAGACGATATTCAGTAATGCTGATTTCATTATGAATATATTCTTTCTTAGCAAAATCCATTAAAGCATTAACATCATCTGTAGTGTAATCCCGACTTTGAATAAATTTGCTTTTTAATTCACGAATGTCCATAATTAGCTCCTCCTTCATCTTTATTAAATCGTACCACGAAATAAAAGGATTTCTAGTTTTTAAAATATTTAAACTTTAGACAAATTTCCTGTGATTTTGACATTGCTAATTGTTTTTAGTGAATCACCTTTCCTCGATATTCTTCATAATGTGTAATAGAGAATATAAAAAGAGGAGATGTTTGCCCATGTTTGGAAATAAAAGACCAAATAATCACGTTCATTATGGATACTCGGGGCAAATGATGCATCAAGTTCCGATGAATCAGCAATGGAACCAGCAACAACAATTGTATCGAAATCAACCTATACCATACCATAACCAGTCGCAAAACAATGATTGGATGGCATATCAACAACAAAATCCATATTACTCTCAACCAATCCAGATGTATGGTCAAGGCTATCAAGGAGGTTTCGGTCCGCAAAATGTGCCATATTCAAATCAGCAAGGTGCACAAAAAGATGCTCAGTTCCTTTTTCAAAACCCATTGCAACCAAAGGACGAGATGATGCAACAGCAAGCCTATATGCCAATGAATGGATATCCAATGATGAATCCATACCCAAAAAACAGTGTTATGGCTAAACAACCAGGCGGTGTGCAATCATTTATGAATTCCTTCAAGTCACAGGATGGGTCAGTGGATCTAAATAAGATGGTAAATACAGCAGGACAAATGATGAATGCAGTAAACCAAGTGTCATCGCTAGTAAAAGGGTTCGGCGGATTTTTTAAAGCGTAATAAAAGACGGCCACATAAGCCGTCTTTTTGCATGTTCGCAAGATATTGAATCACATTACTTGCTTTGGTTTGCTAATCGTCTATCTCAATAACTTTCCCTTTTTCTTGCGGGATGCGGATTTGTAATAGACCATCACGGTAGGAAGCTTTAATCAGTTTTTCATTAATCACATGTGGAATGGAAATAGTTCTTGATGATTGCTGTCGAGTAGATTTTCGGCGGTAAAAAAGAGTTTGATCGTTTTCCTCGGTTTCTAACTCAGTATTTTCTACTGATATTGTTAAATAGTTGCCTGAGATATTTAAGTTGATTTGCTCCCTTTTAATACCTGGGAGTTCAGCAGTAATAATATATTCTGTTCCTGTTTCTACTTTGTCCACATGAAATCCTGCTCCAACAGGAAAAGGAGTTTTGAAAAAATCATCAATGGATTGTAAAAATCCCCGAATCGGTTTTTCTGTTAAAAAGTCATTCATTGATTTTACGATTTCGCGAAAAGGTTCAGGTACTGGCTTTTTGGAATTATTATTATCATTCGGATGAATGGATGACATCATCATTCCCTCTCTTTCCAATAATTTACTCTGTATCATATGCTAAGAAAACTAGGTAGGTGCCGTCATATTATTGCAATAACTTTTTGAACGATTTATTACAATTTGCAATAGTGTGATTTGAATCACACTATGAAAGTGAAAAAATTTGTACGCTATAGCAGTAATTTAATGGAAGGTGATGAAGAGAAATGTTCTGTTATCAATGTGAGCAAACACCAACTGGTGGCTGTACGGTTATGGGAGTTTGCGGAAAAGATGAAACAATTGCAAGCTTACAAGATACCATCATTTTTGGATTAAAAGGGATCGCTGCTTATCGGACACACGCGAACCAACTGGGTTATACGGATCCTTTTGTAGATGCAACTACACATGAAGCACTATACATGACATTGACCAATTCTAATTTTAATGTACAGGAGCATATTGATATGGCCATGAAAGTCGGTCAATCTGCTGTTCGAGTCATGGGTATGCTTGATGAGGCACATACGAAGCGTTTAGGGATTCCTGAGCCTATCAGGGTTAGCCAAAATAAGATTGAAGGAAAATGTATTGTTGTAACCGGTCATAACCTATTTGCATTAGAGGAATTATTAAAGCAAACAGAAGGTAAAGGGATTAATATTTACACACACTCTGAAATGCTGCCAGCACATGGCTATCCTGCATTAAAAAAATATTCGCATTTAATGGGGAATATTGGTAAGGCTTGGTATGATCAACGCCGTTTGTTTGAGAAATTCCCTGGAGCCATTCTGGCCACAACTAACTGCGTGATGCCAATTAAAGGCAGTTATGCAGATAGAATGTTTACATATGAGGTTGCAGGGCTCGAGAATGTTGAAAAAATTATCAATGATGACTTCACCCCTTTAATCAATCGGGCATTGGAACTTCCTGAAGCAGCCATAGAGTCTGATGAAACCTTGTTAACTGGGTTCCACCATGAAACGGTTCTAGGGATTGCACCAGAAGTAATTGATGCGGTAAAGTCAGGGAAAATCAAGCGTTTCTTCGTGATTGCCGGCTGCGATGCACCTGGTCATGGTGGAGATTACTATCGTGAACTTGCAACATCACTTCCTCCAGAAACCGTTATCTTGACGACTTCTTGTGGGAAATTTCGCTTTAATGATGTGGACTATGGTGTGGTACCAGGAACTGACATTCCACGATATATCGATTTAGGGCAGTGTAATAATTCTGGCTCTACGGTGAAAATTGCCATGGCATTAGCTGATGCATTTGGCTGTGAAGTGAACGAACTTCCAGTAAGCATTGTCTTATCTTGGTTTGAGCAAAAAGCAGTAGCGATTCTGTTAGGACTATTCAGTTTAGGCATTAAGGATATCCGAATTGGACCTAAACCACCGGAATTTATTTCAGAAGGTGTTCTTAACGTACTCCAAGAAACCTTTAATCTAAAGTTAATTAGTACAGCTAAAGAAGACATGGAAGATATGCTTCAACTGACAGCAAAATAATGACAAAACACCGCAGTCATGACTGTGGTGTTTTTGTGTAAATAGGCATCTTACGTTGGCATTATAATAAATTTATTTCCTCCATGAGAATATCAACATCAACGATCATGTCCCCATCCTCATCGACTTCAATTAATTCCTCTTTTTTCATTTTTGTTAAAGTACGGCTAATCGTTTCTCGAGTTGTTCCAATCATATTGGCAAGATCCTTGTTTGTAAATTCGGATTTTAATAGGATTGTTCCATCACCTTGATCCACTCCGTGTTTTTGTGCAAGCCGAATGAGAAGCTTAACAATTTGTTCATATGTATTATTTAAAATTTGTTCTTCGAGTCGGTTTTGTAAATCAACAATTTTCTCACCCAGAACCTTAAATACTTTGATACATAGTTCAGGGTTATCAATGAGTACCGATTCGAACTTTGAAATTGGAATCGTAATAAGTGTACTTGGTTCAAGGACCTCAGCATAGGCAGGATAGTCACCTTTTCTAAAGAAACCGACATGTGGAAACATTTCACCCTTCTTCATCATTGCTACAATTTGTTCTTTTCCATTGACGTCACTCTTGTAAATCTTTATTTTTCCATTAAAAATAAAGTAAACATTTTCTAATGGATCACCTTGGAGAAAGACATGGCTCTGCTTTTTCCATTCCCTAACAATAGCAATGTCAGTTATCTTCGTTAATTCAGCATCCGTTAATTCGCGGAAAAGAGAGAAATCTGCGAGTACCCTTTTAATATCATCTATCTTCATTTGCTCACCTTCATCTTCATTTCAGTTACTTCCTATTGTAACAAAAATAACTGATATAGTTTAATTAGAACCATGTCAAATTAAATAAAAAAATAGGAATAATCATGATTTAAAGGGTTGGAAGAATGTTCCACTCTGAAAAAGGGATAAAATTTTGGTTTTTTTCTTTTGTAACGAACGTTTATTCGCTAAAATAAGTGTAACGGGGTGAGGAACGTGAAGTTAAGAAAAAGTCTACAGGAAGTATTGAATGACTTAAAAATAAACAAAAAATTTAATGAAAATATTGTCACATGGCACACAATTGACAAAAAGCCGGCGCATGCTGTGCCGATGCCAGAGGGGATCCATCGGTTATTAAGACAATCCTTACATACAAGAGGAATTGAACAACTTTATACGCATCAAAACTCAGCATTTGAGAAAGTGATGGAAGGGAAGAGTGTTGTTGCAGTCACACCGACTGCTTCTGGAAAAACGCTGTGTTATAATTTGCCCGTCATCCAATCCATTCTTACAAATCCGAGCGCGAGGGCCTTATATATGTTTCCTACTAAAGCCTTAGCTCAAGACCAAAAAAGTGAAATCAATGAGTTGATTGAGGCTTCGGGTGCGGAAATAAACAGCTATACATATGACGGAGATACACCTGCGAATATTCGTCAACGGGTGAGACAAGCGGGCCATGTCGTTATTACGAACCCAGATATGCTCCATTCTGCGATCCTTCCACATCACACAAAATGGGTTTCTTTATTTGAAAATCTAAAATTTGTCGTGATAGATGAGCTCCATACGTACCGTGGAGTTTTTGGTAGCCATGTCGCAAATGTGATTAGACGCTTAAAGCGGATTTGTCATTATTACGGGAGTAACCCAGTGTTTATTTGTACTTCGGCAACAATCGCAAATCCACTGGAGCTTGCAGAGACACTTACGGAAGAAAAAATGGTTCTGATTGATAACAACGGAGCCCCTAGTGGAACGAAGCATTTTCTCTTTTACAATCCGCCAATTATTAATAAACCATTAAATATAAGGAGAAGTGCTACTCTTGAAGTACGAAATCTTGCCGGTGAACTTTTAAGAAATAAAATCCAAACAATCGTCTTTGCTAGAAGTCGCGTCAGGGTGGAAATTATTCTAACCTATCTACAAGAATTGGTAAAAAACCAATTAGGAGCAAAATCTATTATGGGGTATCGCGGTGGATACTTGCCAACAGAACGGAGAAAGATTGAAAAAGGGTTACGTTCTGGAGACATCTATGGGGTTGTTAGCACAAATGCCCTGGAGCTGGGGGTTGATATCGGTCAGCTGCAGGTTTGCATTATGACAGGCTATCCAGGAACCATTTCAAGTGCCTGGCAGCAAGCTGGTAGAGCGGGGCGTAGGCACGGGGAAGCATTGGTTATTATGGTGGCAAGTTCAAGTCCACTTGATCAATATATCATTCAGAACCCTGATTACTTTTTTAATAAAAGTCCAGAAACGGCTAGAATCAATCCGGATAATCTAATTATCTTAATTGATCACATGAAATGTGCGGCTTATGAGCTTCCATTCAAGGAAGGAGAGCAATTTGGAAATGTTGGCACAGAAGAATTATTGGAATACTTAACAGAAGAGCGAGTACTATACCGTAACGGCGATAAATGGTATTGGATGAATGATTCCTTTCCAGCCCATAATATTAGTTTGCGGTCCGCTTCACAGGAAAATGTCATTATCGTTGATCAATCAGATGTAGCTAATGTTAAAGTGATCGGCGAAATGGATCGCTTTTCTTCCATGACACTTCTCCACGATGAAGCCATTTATTTACACCAAGGGGTACAATTCCAGGTTGAAAAGCTCGATTGGGAAGAAAAAAAGGCGTTTGTACGAGAGGTGGATGTTGATTATTACACTGATGCTAATTTAGCGGTCCAATTGAAAGTATTGGAAGTAGATAAACTACAATCCAGGGATGGGGCTGAAATTGGTTATGGGGATGTTAGTGTTAGGGCTATGGCGACAATTTTTAAAAAAATCAAATTCGAGTCACATGAAAATATCGGTTCGGGCCCAATCCATCTCCCAGAAGAGGAGCTCCATACGAGTGCAGCATGGATTTCATTAAATAAGTCATTCGCCGAAATGGGCCATGAACGGCTCGAGCAAGGTCTAATTGGAGCCGCCCATGCCCTCAATCACATTTCTCCATTATTTGTGATGGCAGACCCTCAAGACATCCATGTAATACCACAAGTGAAGGCGGATCATAACGAAAAACCAACGATTTTCTTCTATGATCGCTACCCTGGTGGAATTGGTTTAAGTGAAAAGATTCACTCCGGTATGGCGGAAGTACTGTTTGAGACATTAAAAATGATTAACCATTGTCAATGTCATTCGGGGTGTCCATCTTGTATTGGCACAGATACAGCAAGTGAAACAGCAAAAAATGATGCAATAAATATTATTGAGTCTTTCTTGCAACCATCTCTAACAGATATGGAAGTGTAGAAATGTCGTTAAAGAATAAATTAAATCGCTTAAAACCTCATCTGACAGGCGGGAGTCAGACTGAAAGTGGGAGCAACAAACCCGAACTGCCCTTCATTGATGTCCCATATCGGGAGAAGTGGGAACAAGAACAAGTAAAACCTTTTTTCTTAGAACAAGATTATTGCTTAATACGTGAAGTGAAATACCCACTATCGCAGCAACATGGACGGTACTGTTTTCAGGATTTTTTAACAGCAATTGATTTATGGAACCAACACCCTATTAGCCATCCATTAGCAGCTGAAGGGCATCGAGCAGAGGATTTGTTCTTTTTTGATACTGAAACGACCGGGCTTGGTGGAGGAGTTGGGAATACCATTTTTTTACTTGGATATGCTAGTGTTTCAGGTGAACACCTTATTTTAAGACAACATATCCTGCCACATCCTGGTGCAGAAGTTCCCTTATATCAAAGCTTTTTAGAAAAGGTGAATTATCGAACCCTTGTTACCTATAATGGTAAATCGTTTGATTGGCCACAAGTCAAAACAAGACATACTTTAGTAAGAGAGAATGTACCTAAACTACCTGAGTTTGGCCATTTTGATCTATTTCATGCAGCACGAAGGCTTTGGAAGCATAAATTAGAGCGGATGAAATTGTCTATTGTCGAAAAAGAGGTCCTAGGAGTAGAAAGAGTGGATGATATTCCTGGCTTTTTGGCTCCGATGATTTATTTCGATTTTATTGAAAGGAAGCAGCCTGAGGGGATGCTGGGAATTATTAAACATAACGAGATTGATATATTATCACTAGTAACCTTATACACCCATTTAACCTTTCAATTATACGGGATTGATCAAAAGCAAACGCGACCAGAATCGTTTGAAGTAGGACGGTGGTTTTCTTCCCTGGGAGAAAAAAACGAAGCAACAAAAATTTTAACTAATCTTACTACCGATGGAGATATTACCTCCTATAAGGCTAAGCTAATCTTGGCATATCAGTATAAAAAGGAACGTAATTGGATTCAAGCACGTGATTTATTCTTGAGCGTTGCCGATTCTGGAGATAGGCAAATGATGATAGAGGCAAATTTGGAACTTGCAAAAATATATGAACATAGACTTAAAGACTATGAGCTTGCCATCAACTATTGTCAAAATGCAATTTCTTTGTTAACAAAGGAAACGAATCTAACAAAAATAAAAAAATTTTTTTCAGAAGAATTACTTCATACTAGAATAAAACGTTTAAAACAAAAAAGCGCTAAACTACTGTTTAAGGAATAGGCACTATAAACTGAGGAATAACAGTATTTTTAAACAAGGTTTTATAAATGGACACAAATTCTTAATAATTTCTGAAGAAAAACCAGTAATTTCATATTGTTTATCTGAGTCGAAGAAGGTAAAATGGGAAATTGGATTGAGGAAAAAACGACTCTAAAAACCATATGGAGCTGGTAATATGTATAAAGCGATTTTATTTTTATTTTTTATTGTCGTATGTTTGACTGCCGTCGTGTTTACTAGTTTAAAAGATACCTTTAATTCAGTGCTTTAAAAGTATCTCGAGCAACTTACAAGCCCTAAAGGGCGGTACATGATACATTTCTAAATACAAATACTGAGAATATTGGTAAATAAATTTGGAATAACAAAAAATAGGTATTTTCATTAGTACAAGAGTAGCTCCCTTCACATAGGCTGTAAATGTAAACAATAATATTGAAGGGAGATTATAATATGTATCTTGGAACCAATTTCATGCCTCCAGTCATTCATCCGACTCAACAAATTGTGAATCATACGTTCTCAACGACGGTGGTGCCACATATCCATCCTGTCCACACAACAACGGTTAATCATCATATGTACCAACATAAACACTTCTGTCCACAAACATCTTCTTGTGCTGAAGAGGTATGTAATCAACAAATTAACTGCTGTAACCCATGTGCTCAAGGTGGAATGCCAACTTCAAATGCTCTACCAGGTATGGGCATGGGGGGCCCAGGCTTCGGACCAGGAGGCCCAGGCTTCGGACCAGGAGGCCCAGGCTTCGGTCAAGGGGGTCCGGGCTTCGGACCAGGACCATTCATGGGACCTAGACCATAAGAAGGCTTGTTTCCATGCAAGGGCAGTTATGCCCTTGTTTTTTATTGTTGTACTATATGGTATGCTCATTTTATAAAAATGTTTGTCCAATTAATAAATTTATAAAAATTGAGGAGATTATGTTCTTGGTTAAAGTACTGGCCATATCGGGATATAAACCTTTTGAAATAGGGATATTTAAAAAAGACGATCCATCTGCCTTGTTTATTAAGGCTGCGCTCAAAAAGGAGCTTATGCCCATGGTAGAAGCAGGCCTAGAATGGGTGTTAATCAGTGGTCAATTAGGTACTGAACTATGGGCAGCCGAGGTTGTATTTGACTTGCAAGTGGAGTTTCCTGATTTAAAGCTTGCTATTATCACGCCCTTTTTGGATCAAGAAGCGTCTTGGAATGAAGCGAATAAAGAGTGGTATGCTTCTATCCTTGCCCGGGCAGATTTTATTGAATCTGTTACAAAAAGAGGGTATGAGAAGCCATGGCAATTTCGCTTGAAAAACCAATTTTTTATTGAAAAAAGTGAAGGACTTCTCCTTCTGTATGATCCTGAAACGGAAGGAAGCCCGAAGTATCTGTATGAATTGGCAATCGAATACCAAAACAAACAATCATATCAAATTCAACTTATCACATTCTACGACTTACAAATGATTGTCGAAGAAGAACAAATGAAACTATCAGATTTTTCAGGAATGTAAAGTTTTTTTATCCATATAATGAATTGAATTATGAAACCTTTACAAACAAAACACAAGAAAATTGACAAAAGCACTTATTTTTGAAAAAATAATAGGAAATGATTGGCGAATACTGAGGTGATTTTGATGCTGGCTGATAAAGTGAAATTAACTGCTAAGGACATTTTGGAAAAAGAGTTTAAAACAGGCGTCCGAGGTTATAAACAAGAAGATGTTGATAAATTTTTGGATTTAATTATTAAAGATTATGAAACCTTTCATCAAGAAATTGAGGATCTTCAGCAAGAAAATTTACGTTTGCGTAAACAACTTGAGGACTCTTCTAAGAGACAGCCGGTTGCCCAACCTGCTGGGACAACAAATTTTGATATTTTAAAGCGATTGTCAAATTTAGAAAAGCATGTTTTTGGTAATAAACTTTACGATTAACAAATTGTACCGTTATTTCCTAATAAAAACCATTGATTAAACAATAGGAAATACATATAATAGAAAAGTATCATTAATGACGTTCGGGTAATCGCTGCAAGGATCATTTTGTGAATTGCAGAGGAAAGTCCATGCTCGCACGAGCTGAGATGCTCGTAGTGTTCGTGCCTAGTGAATTCATAAGCTAGGGCAGCTGAGGCTAGCATTCAGCTGACGGCCGGGAAAATACCTAAGTCCTACAAGGATATGGTATGAATACCTATAAAAGTGCCACAGTGACGTAGTCTTTCCAGAAATGGAAAGAGTGGAACGGGTAAACCCCACGAGCGAGAAACCCAAATAATGGTAGGGGCACTTTCTCTGAGGAATTGAACGAGGAGAAGGACAGATTCTATTTAGAATCTGTAGATAGATGATTACCACCTCAGTACGAGACTTAATAGTCGTTTGCAGTACTATGGTACAGAACATGGCTTACAGAACGTTATTAATGGGATTGAATGCTGGATATTAACGGCTCTCCTGAATAGGGGAGCTTTTTTATTATTATAATAACTACGATTGTGCATTTGCATGCTGTTTCTTGTCAATAATGAAAGCAAATATGACGTTATTTTTGCAAGTGAACTATACATACAATTGATTGGGTTAAGGGTGAAGATAAGAATGGGAAATTATCAAATAATTGCTACTGCGGCGATGGGGCTAGAGTCTTTAGTCGCAAAAGAAGTCAGAGCACTTGGTTATGATTGTGAAGTTGAAAACGGTAAGGTTACCTACACTGGGGACGAAACGGCTATTGCCCGCAGTAATTTATGGCTGCGAACAGCTGATCGAATTAAAATCAAGGTCGGTGAATTTAAGGCATATACGTTTGATGAATTATTTGAAAAAACAAAGGCGCTGCCATGGGAACAATTCCTATCAGAAGATGCAGAATTTCCTGTTATCGGGAAATCTGTGAAATCAAAGCTTTTTAGCGTATCTGATTGTCAGGCTATTGTAAAAAAAGCAGTAGTCGAACGACTGAAAAAGCATTATAAGAGAAGTACCTGGTTTGATGAAACTGGTGCACTATACCGTATTGAGGTGGCTTTGTTAAAGGATGTTGCCACGATCACGATAGATGCCAGTGGTCAGGGACTTCATAAGCGTGGCTATCGAATTGATCAAGGTGAAGCTCCACTCAAGGAAACGCTCGCTGCAGCACTTGTGATGTTAACAAATTGGCATGCAGATCGCCCGTTTATTGATCCATTTTGTGGGTCTGGTACTATTCCAATTGAAGCAGCGATGATTGGACAAAATATTGCTCCAGGTTTTAACAGAGAGTTTGCTTCGGAAAACTGGAATTGGATTCCCTCGAAGATATGGGATGACGCTAGGATTGAAGCAGAGGACTTGGCAAAATATGACCAACCAATAGACATAACTGGTTCAGATATTGATCACCGGATGGTAAAGATTGCACAAGAAAACGCTTTTGAGGCTGGATTTGGTGAGCTAATTCATTTTAAGCAAATGCAAGTCAGAGACATTTCCACCAGTAAGGAATACGGTGTCATTGTCGGCAATCCTCCATATGGTGAAAGACTTGGAGATAAGAAGGCTGTTGAACAGATGTATC
This sequence comes from Neobacillus jeddahensis, assembly GCF_000612625.1. Lineage (GTDB taxonomy): Bacteria > Bacillota > Bacilli > Bacillales > Cytobacillaceae > Neobacillus > Neobacillus jeddahensis. Next base: position 24,508 of record NZ_CCAS010000026.1, on the reverse strand, counting down.
AGGAGATGGGGCAGGCATTCAAAAAGCTTGATACTTGGTCCATCTATATCATGACTTCCAATGAAGAGTTTGAACAGCTATATGGAAAACCTGCAACAAAGAAACGGAAACTATTTAATGGATTTATCCGCACAGATTTATATCAATATTGGGGAAAAAGACCCCCGCGTCAAACTGATGATTTGATTAAATAGGTGTTTTTGAGGGAGGGGTTAGATGCAGAACAGAATGCCGTTTGAGGTTTCTAAAACAGAATCCTTTTACGATAAATTAAGTGAATGGATTGGCGACATATTTTACGATATTTTGCCGGAAGCAGGTTTTGAACTAAGGGATGAACAAATTTACATGGCCTTTCAATTAGAAAAAGCCTTTAAAGAAAAAAAAGTTATGTTTGCCGAAGCTGGTGTTGGAACAGGAAAAACCATTGTTTATTTACTTTACGCAATCATGTATGCACGATACACCAACAGACCTGCTATAATTGCCTGCGCAGATGAGACTTTAATCGAGCAGCTTGTAAAAAAAGAAGGGGACATTGCAAAACTTGAGAACATATTAGAGTTAAATGTAGATGTCCGTTTGGCAAAATCAAGAGATCAATACCTTTGCTTGAAAAAATTAGATCAGTATCGAAATAATGACTTTTCAGATGAAATTTCGGATGTGTACCAAAAATTGCCGGACTTCGTCCATTCAGTCGGTTCGATGCAAACATTTGAGCGGTATGGTGATCGAAGAGATTACCCTTCTTTATCAGATGAAAAATGGAATAATGTCAATTGGGACGCCCTTCAGGATTGTTTTTCCTGTGAAAAGCGTCATCGTTGCGGGTTGACATTACATCGTGAATTTTATCGACATTCTACAGATTTAATTATTTGTTCCCACGATTTTTATATGGAGCATATTTGGACAAAGGAATCACGAAAACGAGAAGGACAGCTGCCATTGTTGCCAGAACATTCTTCTGTTGTTTTTGATGAGGGACACCTGCTAGAATATGCAGCACAGAAAGCATTAAGCTACCGCTTTACTGATTATACGCTAGAGACGTTATTAAAGAGATTAATGGAAAATGAAGTGCGGGAAAAAACGTTAAACACAGTTGAGGTTGCACTTTTAGAAAACGAAGCATTTTTTGATGCTATTTCTCAATTCTCTTCCCAATCAAAAGGATCCGATAAACAGGTCATTACAAAGCATCCTATCGTCTTGAAGAACTGCCGGAAGCTATTGGCTACCCTCCAAGCATTAGAGGAAGAATTGGTTTTTGAAAGTGAGTTATACGTCATCAACGAGTACGATTTGAAAATTGTTGAAGAGTATTTGGAGCAAATCACTTACTCCTTATCACTTTTCCTTCAAGAATTAAATGGAATCACTTGGTTTGAAGAAAGTGGCGTAGAACGAACCCTTGTCATCATGCCGAAAATGGTAGAAGAAGTGATGAGGGAAGAGGTGTTCACGCAGAAAAAGCCGTTTATTTTTTCATCAGCGACATTGTCAAACCAAAAGTCCTTTGATTATATGGCAAATAGCTTGGGAATAACTGAATTTCTATCCTTCTCCGTGGCATCACCGTTTGATTATGAGGAAAAGATGGAGATTTATCTGCCACGTTTCTCAACTGAGGATATGAACAGTAAAATCGATTATCTGATTCAAATGATAAAGAAGTCGGAGGGCCGGGCCCTAATCCTATTGAATAATAGGGAAGAGCTCAGTCTTTTGAAGGAACAATTGCCAGCGGCCATTCCATATCCTATTTATTTTGAAGGAAGCGAGGAAATTAGCACGCTTGTTTCGAAATTTCAAAACGAGGAACATGCAGTGCTATGTTCTTTACATCTTTGGGAAGGTCTTGATATCCCAGGAAGATCACTTGAAAATGTGATGATTTTTTCCTTGCCATTTCCTCCTAATGATCCTGTTTTTACAGCAAAAAGAAATGGTATCGAGGACGCATTCCAAAAAGTGGATTTACCTTATATGCTCCTTCGTTTGCGGCAGGGAGTTGGGAGATTAATTAGAAGTGAAAACGATCAAGGAACGGTTCATATTTTACTTGATGATAATTTACAACCAAGTGTTTTAAAAGAAATTGTAGCAGTACTTCCAACAGATCCAAAAGAATAGCAGGCAAAATAGAAAAAGCGGAAGCACCCAATGGTGTTTCCGCTTTTCCTTTTAAAGAATAAGAATGTAACTTCTGCCTAATGATTTACCGTCCTAGATAACTTCTCCCTTCTGCTGTCATTTTATCTGGCGACCAAGCTGGCTGCCAAACGAGATTGACTTCTACCTTTCTTGTTTCCTCCATTGCTTCAACACAATAACGGACACCTCTTGTGATGCTATCATGAAGGGGGCAGCCGGGTGTTGTTAAGGTCATGGTAACTGTAACATCAGCTTCGTTCGTAATTTCAACCTGATAAATTAGGCCTAGGTCAACAACATTTATATTTAATTCTGGGTCATAAACACTTTTTAACGCTTCAAAGACTTTTTCTTGTAAATTCATATGAAACACCTCACTATTTTTTAAAGACACTAAAGATGCTTAGTGAAATTATGATAAATATGATCGAAAGAACGAATTGCCCTATATTAAAAAGAATGGTTATTTTAAAGGCAAGTGCACAGAAAACCGTAATGACTGCACCTATAAATATTGAAAGGATGGGAGTAATGATTTTTTCATTCATCATATCCTTTAGGGAAGGTACTTTAGCTTTGCCAATTTCCTGACTATATTTATAGGTCCACCATAGGAATGGAACGATCTTGTACAAATATCCAACAATACTCAGGACAATCCACAGTAATAGGTATACATAGACAAGTGGTCCAATAAGTGCACTACTATCATGACTACACCATGTTATAAAGGCAACTAAGTGAATGATGTTACCAATGCAAATAGCAATTAGAGAGAAGGTAAACGGTTTATCCAACCTTTTCTTCAACCTCTTTTTAACAATTAACCTGATATGCCAACTGAAGATTGAAAAACCAGCTAATAATAATAGGAAACCTAGTTTTAGTAGGATGCTACTACCAGTAAAAAATGAAATGAGTGACACGATAAGCCCTACTATATATAATCCATACACATATCTAGCGTGGACCATCGGGAATCCATGGGATAAAGCAAACATTGGCACCATCTTATAAGAAAACCCGAAGATTAATAGTGTAAACCAGCCAGTTATCCCCATTAATAAATGACTTTTGAAAATAGCTTGGTAATATGCTGCTCCAACACCTGTTTTTAAGCAATAGATTAAGGTAATCCCCAAAGTTATGGTAATAAATAAGCAAACTAAGGCAGAACCAACAAAGGCCGTCAAAATGGTTGGTTTTTTTTGCATTTTAAGTGTCATAAACATCTGAAATAAAAACATAAGGATTCCTAGTAAGGTAAGGATTCCAGGAATGAGTGCCCTTTGAGGAGCCCAATAGAGCATTGCTGAAAATGTAGATATACCCGCAGCCGTAACAATAAATTGGATATATCCAAATTTCTCATTCCATATTTTCGTGAGGAAGGCAACAGGAACGAGCTGGTACATCGATCCCATTGCAACCATTAACGCCCAACCTAGGACTAATAAATGGGCTGAGGACCAGATAGCAGGAATTCTAAAGCTTCCATTTACCATCATTTGTCCATTTACTAGTAAGAGAATTTGCGAAAGAACCAGGGCGATTAAACTAAAAAAGATAAATGAGAAAGGAAGTTTGATGTTTGTTTCACTACCCATATTTTGTGGAAGCATAGTTGTTCACCTTCTTATCGGAAAATCTCAATTTTAAAGCTTCCGTCATTTTGTTGTTCTGTTCGTTGCTGATAGCCTAATTCTTCTAGCTGTTCATATAGAAACATAGGTCTCCTGTCATTAATAATTGTCAAGACCTGATTTTCGCCTAATGTCTCCAAGGCAGCTAATGTTCTCATCATCGGCTGCGGCGGCTCTAATCCCCGGTTATCTAATATCATGGCAATTCCCCTCCATCATTTAATAGATACATTAACTTTTCTTTGTAAATGTGACCTTCCAATGCTTCCTCTCTAATTCTTCGACCTCATGAATAAATCCTTTGGCCTTTAATACTGCAAAAAGTGGGACGGGTTTAAAGGGGGCATGAAGGATAAACTTGTCATTCTCCTTACATTCTTTAATCGCCTCCATAATTTTTTGAAATGGTTCGATTTTATTTTTTAAATCCTCTCGTACATCTAGCTCAATTGTTTTGTATTCCAACCTTATCAACTCCTCGCATTTGATGAATATATCTGACCCAATATATGTTTAATAGAATAATTCCTGCTGCAGTGCCTCACGGTGAATGAGGTAAAATCCATTCTCGTCCTGGGTGATATATTCCTTTTTTTTAACTTGATTAATGGTTCTGCTGACTGTTTCCCTAGAGGTGCCAATCATATTAGCTAGCTCTCGATTGGTGAACTGGGTGGTCAGTCTATAACGATCTCCCATCTTTTCCCCATTTGATTTGCAGAGTCTAATTAGAAGTAAAATAATTTGTTCGTACGTATTATGAAGAACTTGCGCCTCTAAACGTCCTTGGAGGTCAATAATCTTTTCTCCTAACACTTTAAATAGCTTTATACAAAGTTCTGGATAAGAGATGAGTATTTCCTCAAATTTATCAATGGGAATCACTATGAGAGTAGCATCTTCCATTACTTCCGCATGTGCGGGGAAATTTCCGGTTCTAAAAAATCCAGCATGTGGAAACATTTCTCCAGGCTCAAGCACAGAAATTAATTGTTCTTTGCCTGATTGGTCCGTTTTATAAATTTTTATCTTCCCACTATGAATGAAGAACACTCGATCTAGAAGATCATCTTGCATAAAAACATACATTTTATGCTTATAAAAGCGAGTTTGAGCAATTTTAACAATTGGATCAAGCTCTTCCACCGACAACTCTTTAAAAATAGGTACATGTGATAACCTTTTAACTATGTCTTCTTGCCTCATTAACATCACCTTCATATTATTAATTCGATTTATCATCATTGTAGCAATGATTCACCAGTCAATATGTGACCTCCATCATAGCTGGAGGAATTTATGAAAATAATTCTCAGTGGAGTGAGAATTATCACAGTGATGGAATGAGGTGCTTCACTTTATCTATTTTGATTCAACGTTACAATACGAAAGGAAATGTGACGAAATAAGAAAGGATGAATTGGCATGGAGATACAACGGGGGACATCAACAAAAAAAGTGGTGAAGACCAATAAAAATGGCTTATTGAAATCTATTTTAGTACTTACAATCTTACTAAGCTTCACCGTCTTGCTTGTTGGTGGCTATTGGATATTTAAGGAGCAAGCGCCAAGACCTATAGAGGTTACCAATGAAAAGGGTGATGTTCTTTTTACAAAGGACTCGATCATGGGTGGGCAAGCTGTTTTTCAAAAGTATGGATTGATGGACTATGGTACAGTTTTGGGACACGGATCCTATATGGGACCGGACTATACAGCTGAAGCTCTTAAAATATATACAGAAGGAATGCAAGATTATAAAGCAAACGATAAGTTTGGAAAAGAGTTTACTGCATTAAATGAGGATGAAAAATCTGTTATAAAAAATAATGTAATAAAAGAAATGCGTAAAAATCGCTATGATAGTAAAAAAGATACAATGGTGTTAACGAATGCTCAGGCATTTGGACTTGAGAAGGTAAGAGACTATTATAAAGATATATTTACAAAAGGTGATGGATGGGGATTAAAGGCAAACCTAATAAAAGAAGGCGATATGCCAAAAACCGATCGTGCCTACGTCGCGACGGGGGACCAAATTACGCAAATCTCTGATTTCTTCTTTTGGACTGCGTGGTTATCAAGTACTGTTCGTCAGGGGGATAAAATTACCTATACTAATAACTGGCCATATTATGAAGATGCCGGCAATCATGTATCATTCTCTGCTGTTTGGTGGAGTGGTGCGAGTATCACACTATTTGTCTTAATGGTCGGAGTTATTCTGTTTGTGTTTTACCGCTATAAATTTGGGATGCAGGAAGCCTATAAAGAAGGCAACTTCCCACGTATTGATGTTGGTAAAATGCCGTTGACGAATTCTCAGGTAAAGAGTGGGAAGTATTTTGTAATCGTTTCGGCATTATTCTTTGTACAGTGTATGTTTGGGGCTCTACTAGCTCACTATTATATTGAACCTGATAGTTTCTTTGGAATAAAGTGGATTCACGAGATTCTTCCTTTTAATATTTCAAAAGGGTATCACTTGCAACTTGCTATTTTCTGGATTGCAACTGCATGGCTTGGTATGGGAATATACGTAGCTCCTCTTGTCGGTGGTTATGAGCCTAAAAAACAAGGTCTATTAGTAGACATTCTCTTCTGGGCATTAGTTGTTTTAGTAGCCGGTAGTATGATTGGTGAGTGGCTTGGAGCAAATGGCTACCTTGGAAATAATTGGTTCTTATTTGGTCACACTGGTTGGGAGTATATTGAGTTAGGACGTATTTGGCAGCTGATTCTAATTGTAGGTATGTTAATCTGGCTATTCATCGTCTATCGAGGCATTCGTGCGGGGCTTAAGAGAGAAACAGATAAGGGCGGACTTATTCATCTATTATTTTACTCTGCGATTGCGGTTCCTGCATTTTACGTGTTTGCCTTATTCATTAACCCAAGCTCTAGTTTTACATTCGCTGACTATTGGCGCTGGTGGATTATCCATTTATGGGTAGAAGGTATTTTCGAAGTATTTGCCGTTGTTGTAATTGGTTTCTTATTGGTGCAGTTAGGACTTGTAACGAAAAAATCTACAGTAAGACAGTTGTATTTCCAATTAATTCTTTTACTCGGCAGTGGTGTAATTGGTATTGGACACCATTACTATTACAATGGTTCTGCAGAAGTGTGGCTTGGACTTGGAGCTGTATTCTCTGCATTAGAAGTAATTCCGTTAACCTTGTTAATACTTGAAGCATATGAACAGTACAAAATGATGCGTGAAGGTGGAGTTAATTTCCCATACAAAGGAACCTTTTGGTTCCTCATCTCCGTTGCCATCTGGAACTTGGTTGGAGCAGGGGTACTTGGTTTCTTAATTAACCTTCCAGTAGTCAGCTATTTTGAACATGGACAATTCCTAACACCGGCACATGGTCATGGATCTATGATGGGGGTATATGGAATGTTTGCATGTGCCGTACTCCTATACTCGTTGAGAAACATAGTGAAACCTGAAAGCTGGAACGATAAATGGCTTAAAATTAGCTGCATCTTACTAAATGTTGGTCTTGCAGGAATGGTATTCCTATCATTACTACCTGTTGGGATCATCCAAATTAAAGAAGCTTTTGATCATGGCTATGCGGCATCACGCTCAGCAGCCTTCCTTCAAAAGGATATTGTGCAAACTCTATTAACATGGCGTGCGGTGCCTGACACCATTTTCCTTATTGGTGTAGTAATATTAATGGTATTCTGTGTGAAAGCATTATTCAATTTACGTAAACCAACCCATAAAGAGGGAGAAAGACTCCCTGTAAAAGATTTGGCATTGGATGACGAAGAGTAGTTTAAAAAAATCCGTAAAGCTTAGCTTTGCGGATTTTCCTTTTCATTAGATATAGCGGCCTTCACACAATCATAGCATTCGAAACAGTAAATCTCTCTTTCATCCGTATGGACACCATTAAAAAAACCGTCAATGCAATAAATTTCTTTTTTGCAATCTTTACATGAACCCACTAATTCTCGCAAAATCCTCACCCTCCAATTTATATTATATCTTGTTCATAACTGTACAGATATATATTTTTCAGAATAATATGTTAAAATTTAATGGGTAGAAAAGGGGGAATATCGCTTGAAGCTTGAGCAATTAGAGAAAGATTTTTTGGATTATGTGAAAAAAATATCCGCATATAATGAAGCGCTAGGACTAATTTATTGGGATTTAAGAACCGGTGCACCCAAAGAAGGGGTGGCTCAACGTTCAGAAGTAATCGGAATGCTGTCTTCGGAGGTATTTAAAATGTCTACTTCAGAGGAAATGGCAGCCTATATTGCTAATTTGTCAAAACAGGATTTACCGGAAAAGACGATCAAAATTCTTGAAGAATGCAAAAAGGAATATGAACGAAATAAGAAAATACCTGCAGAGGAATATAAAGAGTTTGTTATTCTCCAATCAAAAGCGGAAAGTGTCTGGGAGGAAGCGAAAGCAACGTCGGATTTTGCTTTATTTAGTCCATACTTAGAAAAGCTAGTAACCATGACGAAAAGGTTTATTAGCTATTGGGGTTACGAAGAAAATAAATATGATGTTTTATTAGATATGTATGAGCCAGGTGTTACGGTGAAAGTATTAGATCAAGTATTTGCGGAACTAAGGGAGTGTATTGTTCCCTTGGTTAAACAAATTTCTGAATCTCCGCATAAGCCTAATACAGGTTTTCTATTCGAAAGATTTTCAAAGGAAAACCAACGCGAATTTAGTTTGAAAATCTTAGGAAAAATGGGTTATAACTTTAATGCTGGAAGACTAGATGAAACGGTCCATCCTTTTGCTACTGGATTAAACCCTGGTGATGTTCGTGTCACAACGAATTATGATGAAAATGATTTCCGTACAGCCGTGTTTGGAACGATTCATGAAGGCGGTCATGCTTTATATGAACAAAATGTCTCCAAAGATCTAATCGGGACCCCGCTTTGTGGTGGAACTTCAATGGGAATTCATGAATCCCAGTCTCTTTTTTATGAGAATATTCTTGGAAGAAGTTTTTCCTTTTGGAAAAATAATTATGATCTTTTAAAGGACTATGCAAATGATCAGTTTGATCAAGTTTCTATTGAAGATTTTTATCGTGCAGTGAATGAATCTAGAACCTCTTTGATAAGAATTGCAGCCGATGAATTAACGTACCCACTACATGTGATTATTCGGTATGAAATAGAAAAAGGGTTATTCAATGATGAATTTGAAGTAAAAGACTTACCAACTATTTGGAACAACAAGTATGAAGAGTATTTAGGTATACGTCCAGAGAATGATGCAAATGGAGTTCTTCAGGATGTCCATTGGTCAGGAGGAAGCTTTGGTTATTTTCCATCCTATGCCCTAGGGTATATGTATGCAGCCCAATTTAAGCATAAAATGCTCGAGGAGCTTCCACATTACGATCAATTAGTCGAGAACGGAAATCTACTTCCAATTAAAGAATGGTTAACTAAAAATATCCATCAATACGGAAAAATGAAAAAGCCATTAGAAATCTTGCAAGATGTGACAGGAGAGGGGTTAAATCCCACTTATTTAATTAATTATCTTTATGAGAAATATGGGGAAATATACCGATTAAATAAGGAAGAACCACAGAAATAAAGATATGATTCATAATGACAAAGAAAAGGCTTCAATCTAGTCGATTGAAGCCTTCTTTTATAAATGCTACCACTTACTCCAAGTTTGGAAGCCCTTTGATCCAGGTGGTGCATTTTGAATAATGTCGATAAATGGAATCGTGTAGGCGAATAGAATAAGTACAGCAGTAATACCAAGCCATAATTTCCAGTTTTCAAATACCATCGGAGCCTTTTCTTCAGTATTCTCTGCCTCAGCGACTGGAAATTCTTCCTCACCTTTAGGAGCAAAGAAAGCAAGATTAATAAAAATAATCAGTACTAGGATAATACCAAGAAATAAAATAGATCCACCAACGGCTTGGGCTACTTGATAAGGAATCCACTCAGCAGCTTGCTTTGCTCCGCCGTAAGTTGAGAACGCAGAACGTCGTGGTCCTCCAAGAAGACCTTCGATGTGCATAGCACCAGACATAAATACCATACCAATAAACCAAATCCATGCTTGAATAATACCTAATTTATTCATTGCCTTCGTTAATGTACGTCCTGTTAAATGGGGAATAAGCCAATAGGAAATTCCAAAGAACGTCAAGACAACAGATGTTGCAGCAGTTAAATGGAAATGGCCTGTTACCCATATCGTGTTATGAACCACTTGGTCCATTTGGTTGGATGCATTTATGATCCCACCTGCACCGGCAGGGATAAATGATGCCATTCCAATAAATGGTACAGTGAAACGTGCATCATTCCATGGAAGTACTTTAAACCACCCAAATAGCCCTTTTGCACCTTTAGAGCGACCATACCGTTCGAAGGTTGCGAACAATGAGAAGGCAGTCATTAAGGATGGAATGATAACCATGAAAGTTAGGATAACTTGAAAAAACTTCCATGCTGGGTCAATACCAGGTTCAGTTAATTGATGGTGAAAACCAACCGGGATTGAGAAAAGAAGGAACAATATAAAGGATAAACGAGCTAAGGAATCAGAGAAAATCTTTCCGCCAATTATTTTTGGAATAATTGCATACCAGCACATATACGCTGGGAGTAGCCAAAAATATACTAATGGATGGCCAAAATACCAGAATAAGGTCCGACTTACTAATACATCCACTGTGTCCACTAATCCAAGTGACCATGGTAGCAACTGGAACAGAACTGTTGCGGCGACCCCTAGTGTAGCGACAATCCAAAGAACAGTATTAATTACAGCCATAAAGCTTAATAGTGGACTTGGTTTTCCAGGATTGTTCTTGCGCCATCTTGCATAGGTGATAATTTGTGCTGCACCGTCAATCCAGCTTCCAACAACAACGAATGTCAGGCCAAGATAAAAAATCCAGTGTGCTTTTAATGGTGCATAAAAGGTATACAGAACAGACGCTTCCTTAAGTAATACCATTGTGGCAGCCATTAAGGTTCCAACCAGCATAATCCAAAAGCCAATCCAGCCGGTCCGTCTAGCCGCGTTCGAGTGTCCCCCTGTGGTTCGGCTAACGGCAGCATATTGAAATCCCATGATAAAGAAGGTTGTTAACACAAGTCCCATTAATACACCGTGGACAGTTAAAATTTGATAATAATCAATACCCCAAGGAAGTTCCCATTTACCAGAACGAACAAGAGTTTGCAGAAGTCCCATTAATCCGCCTAGTGCAAGCGCAGAAAAGGCAACGAAAAAATGTGCCATTGATAACTTTGCATCACGTGGGTCCACTTTTATTTTTGATGCTGTAGAGTTAACCATTATTTTACCACCTCAATCTTCGAACTCATTAAATGATGACCAGCACCACAGTATTCATTACAGACAATTAAATATTCTCCGGCCTTGTCAAAAGTAGTCGTATATTCACTGACGTATCCTGGTTCAAGCATCATATTAATATTTGTCCCAGCTACTTCGAAGCCATGGATGACATCTTTTGTTGTTGCAATGACTTTCACTTTTGCACCTAGAGGTACTTCTACCTGAGCAGGATTATAGGAGAAAGCAGAAGCTACAAATACTAACTCATAATCCCATTCTTTTCCTTCAACCTTATTTAGACCAGGCTTATTAAATGGTTTAGTTTGATCAACCTTTTCAGGGTTAATTGTTGTTAAGCAGCTTGGTGGTTTGTTTCCAAGATAGAAGGCGCTAACACCAACTACTGATAGAAAAATAACGAGACAGCTAACTCCGAAAATTAGCCAAATTTTTTCAAATTTATGAATATGCATGGTTTTTCCCCCCTTCAAACATTAAAACCGATCAACAAATAAGTAATAGACACTTACCCACGTCACAATGATAAACGCCCCCAAAAAGAAAACAGATGCTAAAGTCCCTTTGAGAGAAGAGCTGTCTTCAACTTCTACTTCTGTTTTTTGTTTTGTTTTCAGTTCCGCTTTCGCCATCTCTTTCCACTCCCTTCAGAAAATGTGAAAATTATTAATAAGTTCTCTTTCATAATACAAAACAATTGCGAAAGTAAAATACGAAATTTCAAAGTTCACAAATTGTTCATTCCTTAGGTATCTACTATGTTAAAGTTAAAAACCTACTGTAACAGTGATTTTTATCACAAATACCACGGGGTAAATGTGAATTAAATGTGAACGATCACACCTTATATGTGATTAAAGTAATTGAAAATCTTTTATAAATTACGAGGCGTTTGTTTTTAACTACATGTAACAAACTGGAAAATTGAAAATAAAATAATAAAAACATTCAGTAATTTTGATGGAAGTGAGTGGTTTAGTTGGAGAAATATTATTGCGAATATTGTCGTCTCTTATATAATGAAGTAGAATTTTGTAAAGTCTGTGGGTTATTAGCGAACAATAAAATTAAAATTGAAGTTCAAACGCAAACAGAAAAACATTAAAAAACAGGAAAAACAGTTGTCATTTCATTTATTCTTAATTGGAAAAGATTATATGATGAACAAAAATGAAAATCACGCTATAATTTAAAAGCACAACAACAACCTTCAAAACGTTTGCTTCCCTTTTTAGGGAGGCTTTTTTTTTGCTCTTCTGCATGTTATTCCACTTGAATAATTCTTATATTTACTGGAAAAAATATCCGTACATATGTGGAAGGAGAATGATGATGCCTGCGATTATTTCTGTTTCAGAGGCGATACCTCCATTCGAAATAAGCCAAGATCATGTATCTGCATTTGCTAAGGAGTTATTTACTGACTCGTTTAAAGATATTGAGAGATTATTAAAGGCCTTTCAAAATGGCAAAATCCAAAAAAGACATTTTGTCAAAAATATGGAATGGTTTAAAGTGGATCATTCCTTTGAAGAGAAGAATAAGGCCTATATTGAGGCTGCGGTAATGCTTGGAAAAGAGGCGATTGTAAAATGTCTACATAATGCCAGCTTCCTTAAAGTCCCCATTTCTTACAATGAGATTGACGCGATATTCTTTATCTCGACAACCGGCATCTCAACCCCAAGTATCGACGCGAGAATCATGAATGAGCTAGCATTTAATCCTCATACAAAAAGAGTGCCCATTTGGGGACTTGGCTGTGCGGGTGGGGCTGCGGGTTTATCTAGAGCGTATGAGTATTGTTTAGCTTTTCCAAAGGCAAAAGTCATCGTTCTTTCCGTTGAGCTCTGCAGCTTAACGTTTCAGAGGAACGATCTTTCAAAAAGTAATTTAATTGGCACTTCACTATTTGCAGATGGAGTCGCCTGTGCGTTAATTTGTGGTGATGATTCAGGGAGAGAGAATTTTAGTAGGAAGGCTACATCACCTTCCATCCTTGCAACTCAATCAACATTGATGGAAAATTCATTAGATGTGATGGGCTGGGAAATAAGAAATAGTGGCCTATTTGTCATATTTTCACGTGATATTCCGCATATTATAGAAGGATGGTTAAAGCCCAATGTACTTAGTTTTTTAGCAAAGCATCAAATTGAGCTTGATCAAATCAACCATTTTATTGCTCATCCTGGTGGAAAAAAAGTATTGGATGCCTATGTGAAGTCACTGGGAATTCCATCTTCCATGAATGAAGTCTCGTTAGAGGTATTGCAACAATATGGAAATATGTCATCTGCAACCATTTTTTATGTTCTTAGGAGATATTTAGAGATGGAGATTCCTGAAAATGCACTTGGACTAGGAACGGCATTAGGTCCAGGATTTAGTTCAGAATTACTCCTTTTGAGGTGGAACTAGATGATTGACTTCATTCTATTTATCATCTTAATGGTGTTCATAATCCTTCAACGAATCGTGGAGCTATTTATTGCAAAGGGGAATGAAAAATGGATGAAACAACGTGGTGCCATAGAGTTTGGCCAAAAGCACTACAAGTATATCGTTTTGATGCATGTCCTTTTTTTGATTGTATTAACAATTGAAAAGGTGTGGTTTGACCGAGGTTTATCCGTAATATGGCCTGTGTTTCTAGTTGTATTTGGTTTTGCCCAGTTCTTAAGAATTTGGGCTATAACATCACTAGGAAAGTATTGGAATACAAGGATTCTTGTCCTTGAAAATGCGCAGGTTATTAGAAAAGGGCCATATCGCTTTTTAAAGCATCCTAATTATTTTGTGGTAGCCTTGGAACTATTGGTTGTTCCGAGTTTATTTAATGCTTTTTATACGGCAGCACTTTTTACATTCCTCAATGTTATGATGCTGAGGATTCGGATCCCTGAGGAAGAAAAGGCACTTCGTTCCTTAACAGAGTATGAGGGAGCATTCCAAGACTGTAATCGTTTTATTCCCAAGATTGTTAAATAAATGTGACAGTTAAATGAGGACTATTGAAAATGATTATCAATCATGCTAAAATAAATCTAACGATGAAAATCATTCTCAATTGTGAGGCTAATAAGGGCGGTGTTACATATGGCTTTTGCTTTTGTTGGAGGAACGGTTATTATTTATGCATTTGTCATGAAGCACGTTTTAAAAAATGTTACCCAATAATAAATAGTATGATGGAGCCAAGGAGAAATCCTTGGCTTTTTATTGTTTTAAGGAAAAAGTTCCAGAAGTTACTGAAAGGCATGCGGTGCTTATGCTAATTCGCAAAATTGTGAGTGCAACCGGGAGATCATGATAGGAAAAGTTAGAATTATCGTATAAAATAAAAAATATTAATATGTTGCTAAGGGGAATAAAAGAAATGGTGCAAACAGCTAAACAGCAAGAAACGGTGCAAACTCTTAAACAAAAAATTGCTTCAATATATGAATTTTTACTTGAACAGCAAGATATGGTCCAGGCCGATAAAGTAAAACAACTAGCCCGGAAATTAGAGAATCAAGAATTCCTTATTGCCTTTTGTGGTCATTTTTCGGCGGGTAAATCGACGATGATCAATCAAGTTGTGGGAGAAAACTTACTGCCATCCAGTCCGATTCCAACTAGTGCAAATTTAGTGAAAGTAAAGTCTGGTGAAGATTATGCCAAGGTATTTTTTAAAAATGAAAAACCAAGACTCTATTTGGCACCCTATGATTTTGAAGTAGTCAAAAATCATTGTAAAGACGGTGACAACATTGAAGAACTAGAGATTAGTCATAGTGATTCCCGTTTACCCTCAAATACAATTATTATGGATACTCCTGGAATTGATTCGGCTGATGATGCTCACAGGATTGCAACAGAATCAGCCATTCATTTAGCTGATTTGATTTTTTATGTAATGGACTATAATCATGTCCAAGCAGAGTTGAATTTTTTATTCACTAAAGAATTAACCGAGGCGGGTAAAGAAGTTTATCTAGTCATTAATCAAATTGATAAACATAAAGAAGATGAGCTGAGTTTTTCTGAATTTCAGAGAAGTGTAATGGATTCTTTTGCATCATGGGGAGTGAGGCCAGCTCGGATTTTTTATACTTCATTAAAACATAAAGATCACCCTTATAATCAGTTCCCGGAACTGCAAGGATTTCTTGCTGAAAAAATAGCAAATCAAGAGCGATTATTAGTCCCTTCTATTTATTATTCGTTAAGAAAAATTACTCAAGACCATCTGCATCAAAAGAGGGAGATGGAAAAGGAAGAGCTTGAGCCAAAACTTGAGATATTGAATGATTTGACAGACCAGGAAAGGCGTAATCTAAAAACAGCCTATCAAAGACTAAGTACAAACTTAAAGAAGTTATCAGAAGGTACTAGGGAAAAAGAAAGGGAATTTGAAGATGAAGTAACTCAAATTTTGAAAAATGCCTATCTGATGCCATTTCAAACGCGGGAATTAGCCGAAAAGTATTTGGAAAGTTGTCAACCTGAATTTAAGGTAGGCTTTCTGTTCTCAAAGCAAAAAACCATCGATGAAAGGCAGATGAGACTTGAAAGGTTTCATCAGGATCTTCTTGAAAAAACAAAATCACAACTTGAGTGGCACGTACGAGAATATTTACTCCGTGCCTTAAAGGAAACGGAACTTGATCATGCTGAGCTCCAAAACTTAGCACAATCCTTTTCCATCTCTGTTCCACTTGATTTATTAATAAAGACCGTAAAGTCAGGAGCTCGAGTTACCGGAGATTATGTCCTTCATTATACAGAAGATGTAGCCAATGAAATAAAAAGAATGACAAGAATTCAGTTAGTTGATTTTAAAGAAAGCTTTATAAAAGCATTAAATCAACAATCGACAAAAGTGAAGGAACAATCCGAACAGGAATTTAACAAGCTGGAGCGCTATGTAAATGCATTAACAGCACTCAAAAATCATGAAGATCGCTTTCTAATAAGAGAGCAACAAATAGCGAAATTGCTTACACAATCTGCTAACTTCCTCGAGGATGTTTACAAACTTTTTGATGCGAAAGAAGAAGAATACATGGTGGTCAATTCTTTAGGGGAGGAGAAGAAGGAAAAAGAAGTCCTTGTGAAAACAAAGGGTACTGAAACCATTTCAGAAAATGAAAAAAATCCTCGCCGTCAAGAGGGAGACCATTTAAAGAGAACAGCAGCAAAACTTAATCGTGCGGCAGGCTTAATTAAAGCTGTGCCTGGTTTTCATCAGTTAGCAAAAGAATTAGAACATAAAGCTATGAGGCTCGATAATAAAGGCTTTACTGTCGCGTTATTTGGTGCATTTAGTGCAGGTAAGTCTTCTTTTGCCAATGCGCTAATGGGCGAAAAGGTGTTACCTGTTTCTCCAAACCCCACTACGGCTGCCATAAATAAAATCAAGCCTGTGACGGAGGATTTACCGCATGGTACCGTCCTGGTGAAGTTTAAGGAACCAGAATCCATGATGGCCGATGTTAATCGGTCCTTAAAAGTATTTGACCTACATGCCGCCGATTTTGATGAGGCCGCAACAATAATCGATAAGATTATGCTTGGGAAGGCTCAGGTGGGGGTTCTAGAAAAAACACATTTTGCCTTTTTACAAGCATTTAGAAAGGGTTTTATCTCCTTTGTACCGTTGCTAGGAACTGTTTTAGAGACAGATGTAAACGACTTTCATGAGTTTGTCGCCAAGGAAGAAAAATCTTGCTACGTCGAATGGATTGAACTTTATTACGATTGTGAGTTAACTAGAAAAGGGATCACCCTTGTGGATACCCCGGGGGCAGATTCTATTAATGCTCGGCATACAGGGGTTGCCTTTGATTATATTAAAAATTCTGATGCTATCTTGTTTGTTACCTATTACAACCATGCTTTTTCAAAAGCAGATCGCGAATTTTTAATCCAACTAGGACGGGTAAAGGAATCCTTTCAAATGGATAAAATGTTCTTTATCATTAACGCGATTGATCTTGCAGAAAATGATCAAGAAAAGGAAACGGTTGTCGAATATGTCGAGCAACAGTTAATTAAATATGGGATAAGGCATCCACATCTTTATTCACTATCAAGTCTGCTTGCTATTGAAGAAAAAACGACACAAACAGGTAATAGGTCTTCAGGAATGAATGAGTTTGAGCTGGGGTTCTATCAGTTCATTTCCAATGACCTCGCAGAAATGGCCATTTCCTCAGCTGAAAAGGAATTGACTAGAGTAAATGATGTAGTAAGTAAGCTTATTCAAACCTCACAGGAGGATAGAAAGAATAAAGAACAAAGGAGAACAGAGCTTGAAACGCAAAAGGCGTTGGTCAGTTCTTTTATTGGAAACCAAACTATGGAACACTTACAAAACCGGTTGCTCCAGGAGGCAGAAGAATTAATTTTTTACATTAAGCAAAGAGTGTTTTTACGGTTCGGTGATTTCTTTAAAGAAAATTTTAACCCATCAACTTTAAAGGATGACGGTCGGAACTTGAAAAAAGTGTTGCAAGCAGCTCTCGATGAATTTCTAGAGAATCTTGGCTATGATTTTGCACAGGAAATGAGAGCAACAACGGTAAGGTTAGACCGATTTATTGAAATATTAATAACCGAATATCAAGCTGTCCTTACAAGGAATCTTCTGGAAATTAATAGTGACCTTTCTTTTTCTGCATTTGAAAAGGGAGAAAAGGAGGACATTGATTTTCCTAACGCCTTTAAGGATATAAATCCGCAACTGTTTACGAAAGCATTGTCGTACTTCCGAAATCCTAAGTCCTTTTTTGAAAAAAATGAGAAGAAATTCATGAGTGAGGAACTTTATCAGGTTCTCTCGTCACTTGCAGATGATTATTTAAAACAAGAAACGAATCGCCTTACTGGTCATTATAGTTCAGACTTGAAGAATGAAGTCACTCGATTATTAACGGAAACGAATGAGCAGTCAGATGATTTTTATTTAAGTCTTCTTGCTACCTTAGAAGGAGGAGTTTCCGTCGAGCATCTAACTGAAATCCAACAAAGACTTATCAATGAATAAACACTATATGAGGGGGCGCTTTTGCTTGAAATATGTTAAAGATAAGGAATGGTTATTGAAAAATTTATATGATGTGAATGTGAGAATTGTTGATTGTCGATTTTCATTGGCGGAACCTCAAAAGGGAGAAAACGAGTATAAGCGAGATCATCTGCCAGGTGCTGTTTTCTTCGACCTAGAACAAGACTTGTCTGGAATGGTTAAAAAGCATAGTGGTCGACATCCCTTGCCAAAGGTAGAAGACTTGGTTTTGAAACTAGAACAGGCTGGAATCAGTAATAACACGATCGTTATCGCCTATGATAACGGAGAAGGTGCCTATGCTGCACGATTTTGGTGGCTTCTTCGCTATCTTGGGCATGTAAATGTGTATGTACTTGATGGTGGATATAGTAGGTGGCAGAAAGGGAAGCTGCCAGTTTCAGCAAATATCCCGACCTTTGATAAAGGAGTCTTTCAAGTCGATCTTAAGCCGGAGTTAATGGTAACGATGGTTGAAGTTCGAGAGGCGATTGAAAAGAACAGCAAAATCTTAATCGATTCCCGCGAGGAAAAACGATATCAGGGCTTGGAAGAACCGATTGATAAGATAGCGGGGCACATTCCTAATGCGATTAATAAACCATGGATGGAAGGGGTAAGGGATAACCAATATTTACCGCTAGAAGAACAAAGCAAACGGTTTTCAGAGATTGATAAGAAAAGTCCGATTATTGTGTATTGCGGATCTGGAGTTACGGCTGTTCCTAATTTCCTTGCTTTACTGGAAACTGGGTTCGAAAATGTCCAGCTTTATGTTGGTAGCTTTAGCGATTGGATCTCGTATCCGGAAAATAATGTCGAATAAATTTTTAGTTCTTCTTATGTTATAATGGTATTCTGTTGTTTTTACCACTAAATAGGGGGACTGGAAAATTGGAAAATCAAAAGCCTTCACTAATGCTAGTTGATGGAATGGCCCTTTTGTTCCGTGCTTTTTATGCTACGGCTGTTACAGGGCAATTTATGATAAATTCAAAAGGAATTCCGACCAATGGAATTCATGGCTTTGTAAAACATCTATTTACAGCGGTATCTTCCTTCAAACCGACGCACCTTGCTGTTTGTTGGGATATGGGTAGTAAAACCTTTCGAACAGAATTATTCCCGGATTATAAAGGGAATCGTGGAGAGGCACCAGTAGAACTAATCCCACAATTTGATTTAGTTAAAGACGTTGTGTCTTCTTTTGATATACCTAATATTGGCTTGGCAGGCTATGAGGCGGATGATTGCATCGGAACAATCGCACAGCAAATGAAGGAATTTGCCCATGTGTCCATCTTAACGGGAGACCAGGATATTCTCCAGCTTTTAGACGAAAGCATTTCTGTTATCTTGTTGAAAAAAGGGTATGGGAATTATCTTGTGCATACGCCACAAACTTTTTTTGAAGAGAAAGGGATTTCACCGAGGCAGATGATTGATTTAAAAGCACTGATGGGAGACACTAGCGATAATTATCCTGGAGTCAGAGGAATTGGTGAAAAGACTGCCCTTAAGCTTTTGCAGGAATTTGAACATATTGAAGGAATCCTTACAAATCTGGACAGCCTATCAAAATCCAATAAAACAAAAATTGAGAAGGATTTAGATATGCTCCACCTGTCCAGGACATTGGCAGAAATAAAATGTGATGTGCCTGTTTGTTGTGAATTAGAGGAAGCAGGACTTCTCATTCAAAAAGAAAAGGCAGTCAATAAATTAATGGAAATCGAACTTCGTGGTTTACAAAGACTGCTTCCCTTGGAGGAAGCGATTATCTCCTAATATGAACAGGGTGTTCCAAACTTTGGGACACCCTCTTTACATGCTCACTTTTGTAAGGTTCATACAACAACTAGGACATCCAATTATCGCGATTATTTGGTGTTACTCTTTTTAGCAGCATTTTCTAATTGGCTTTTTGGACTCTCAGTCATTTCTGCATCCTGCCCATATCCTTGGGGGTTAACCCCTGGTGCTTTGACTCCTCGATTTACATGGCCATTTTTGCTCATCATCCAACACCTCCCACCTTTTTAGTATTTCCAGTCGGAATAATAAAACTCCACTTTCTAAACAATAATGGTAGAGGTGATGAAATGAACAAAGGTGTTTATTTGGCCCTTTTTAGTATTGGGCTTGCCCAAGGCGTAAAAATTCCCATTCATTATATGAAAGAGAAAGAATGGCGACCAGATTTGTTTTTTGGTACCGGTGGTATGCCTAGCTCCCATTCAGCAGGGGTGTCAACACTTACAACATATATTGCTTTACAAAGGGGATTACCAACGTTTGACTTTGCTCTTTCTCTTGTATATGGGTTGATTGTTATGTATGATGCGCAAGGAGTACGGAGACAAACTGGAGAACTGACCTTAAAAGTTAATTCCATGAATGAATTAATTGAAAAAATTCATAAAGAAGAAAGTGTAGAATTTAAGCAAGAATCCCCTAAAAAGTTAAAAGAAATGTTAGGGCATCAACCAGAGGAGGTAGTTGGTGGTGCATTATTAGGGATTGTAGTGGGGGTTATCGGTCACCTATTCACAAAAAAGGATAGAAAATATTCTAAATTTCGGTTAAAATTTTAAAGGATATTCAGATATGTTGGGAGAGGGATGGTTCATTCAGTGCAAACAGTGGATGATTACTTACTTCACTTGGAGGGGAAAGGCTTTCAATTTCAAGAAGACGCAATTGGCTTTATATTCTTTGGAAAACACTATACCAATGCTTCCGATGAAATTATAAATACTGCGATTGAGCTTACCTTAAAGGCGCAAAAAAGCTTTGATGGCAGTTTTTATGTATCATTATTGGAAACGTTAATTTCAAACAGAGTAAACACTAGGAATGCTGCCATAAAGTTTGTAAAGGAAAATGAATTACTCGCAATTTAGTACAGAAAAGCTCCCTTCTTCAATGAAGGGAGCTTACTTAGCTTTCGAGACCTTTATTTTTTCTAAGTATAAGCAGTTTATTTGCTGGCATCTCAGCAAAGATCATGCCTATAAAAATGAGAACACACCCAAAGAGAGCACTAATGGATAAACGTTCTTGTGCCCAAAAATAACCAGTAGCAGCTGCAAAAACAGGCTCCATTGTAAAAATTAAAGCCACCCTTGTTGCTGAAGTGTATTTTTGGAAATTGGTTTGAATGAAAAATGCTATTGCTGTCGCGAAGACGCTCGTGATCAATAAGGCGATGATCACATCAGTTGAAAAGAGAACGTCTTTCGTTATCGACTTTCGCCAATCCTCAAAGAGTAAAGAAGAGAAAAGTGAAAATAAGGCAACTGTCGAAATTTGGATTACCGTTAAAAGTAGTGTGGGATATTTATTGCTAAATTTTCCTGTTAAAATGATATGCATGGCAAAACTAATCGCACAAATAAACACATAACCATCACCCACATTAAGTACTGTTACATCAGTAAGTGTCAGTAAGAATAAACCGATGGTTGCCGTTAAGACTCCTACTACGGCATTTTTACTTGGAAATTGTTTAAGTAAGATCATCGAGAATAAGGGAACTAAAACGACACTTAGTCCCGTGATAAAACCTGCCTTTGAGGTGGTCGTGTATAATAGACCAATGGTTTGGGTCACATAACCTAGGAAAAGCCAAAATCCGATGAACACCCCAGACAACAGAAATTTAAGGTTTAAATGTTTAAGTTGCTGCCTGTTAAAAATAAGTAAGCAAAGAAATAATAATCCGGCCGCAATGGCAAAACGTATCCCGTTAAAAGCAAACGGTGGAAGAAAATCAATTGCGTTTTGCACCAATACAAAGGTAGTACCCCAAATAAGTGTAACTAGAAGCAAACTTAAATCAGCAAACATAGGTCTTTTCATGTTGGTTTATGGGACTCCTCACGTTTATTTTTATGGATAGCCTTGCGGGCAAGATCGTCCGCAACTTTGTTTTCAGCACTAGGAATCCATTTCATGAAAAATAAATCAATTTTTCTTGTTAAGGATAATGCTTCTTCAAACAAAGGAGCGTATAATTTATTTTTGACAAATTCTTTTTCCATCGCCTTATTTACCAATTCAGAATCAGTCCGAAACGAAATGACCGAATCAGCAAGGCCATTATTTATACATATATGTAATGCTTGAATAAAAGCATGAAATTCCGCTTCGTGGTTTGACATGTGGCCAAGTGGCAGTGAGTATGTTTCGGCCAGTCCATTTCCTTTTATGAAAATCCCAGCTCCACTTGGTCCAGGATTACCAGCACTTGCCCCATCAATATATACTTCAATCAATGCCGATTCCTCCATCTTATTAATATAGAAAGTTTACCATATTTATACTTGTCATGCAGGGAATTTAAATCAGAACGAGCCACGAGGGTATAATAGTATATATATTTTTCCACTAAATGAATAAGCTAGTTGGTAAGAATAAGAAAATCATGCTTGAGAGGCTGAAAAAAATGAAATATAGGCTTGAGTGGAATTACAAAGTGAAAAGTAATGAAAAAGTCCAATGTTCATCCGAATGGGTGCTAGGTGAATTAGCTGTTCAAATGGCTGAAGAATTAGAGGGGACTGGAAAAATAACGGATTTGTATTTTTATGATGAAAAAGGAACATCATGGATATTAAAGGAAATGAAAAAACTATTAACTGAAATTGAAGAAGACCCCCATGACATAACCGTTTTTTTTGACGGAGGTTTCCATAAGGATACAAATCAAGCAGGGCTCGGTGCAGTTATTTTCTTTAAGCAAGGAAAAAAGAAATATCGGATTCGGGCAAATGAACGCTTTGATGAATTAGAATCAAATAATGAAGCGGAATATGCAGCGTTTTATTTTGCGTTAAATATTTTAGAGGATTTAGGTGTTACGCATTTAACATGTGAATTTAAAGGCGATTCACAGGGCGTTTTAAAGCAACTCGAAGGGGAATGGCCATGCTATGAAGAAACACTTAATCGTTGGCTCGATCGAATTGAAGAAAAACTAAAAATGCTCGATTTGCTGCCTAAATATTCTGTGATTCCAAGAAAGGATAATAAGGAAGCAGATAAATTGGCTACACAGGCATTAGAGGGAAAAGAAATTTTCGCCAAAACACTAATTTTATGAGAAGAGGGTGCTTTGTATAATGAAGCCTTCAGTAAGAAAAGAATTATTGAGCAAGGTAGAAGGCTTGATGAATCAATATTGTGATGGCTGCTTTTTACATCAGCATTTAAACAAAGAGAACGGCCGGAGAGCGGCGCATCGTTTTTGTATATCTGAATGTACGGTGGGAGAAAAGCTCCAGGAGTATGGTAAAAAACTAATATGAAACCATTTAAAAAGGCTGACGATGATCGTCAGCCTTCGATTGTCATTATCAGTTATGGATTAAAGTTTTACCACGTTAGCAGCTTGTGGTCCACGGTTTCCTTCAACGATTTCAAAAGAAACTTCTTGACCTTCTTCTAAAGATTTGAAGCCTTCGCCTTGGATCGCGCTGAAATGTACGAATACATCGTCTCCACCTTCAACTTCGATAAATCCAAAACCTTTTTCGTTGTTAAACCATTTTACTTTACCGTTTTGCATGTACGTCTTCCTCCTAAGCCTTTCATGACACTTTTATCGAATGTCATAGTTCAATATTATCATGTAGCAAATTAGCAAAAATGTTATTCGGTTACATGATGCTTTAAATATACAATAATGAAAAAAGACAGTCAAGAATGATAATCGCTTTTTTCAGAAAATATACAGGATTTTATAAATTTATTAAAGGTTTGAATTAATACTTTGATAAACATATTTTGGGGACTTCCTCATATGTTAGATTAATCAATTGTTCATATGAGAGGTGGGAGCAAGAATGTATCGATTTTCAATTGAAGGGGAAGATTGGATCTTACGATTCGCACCACAAGTTTATATTGAAGCAGATGAAAAGCAAGCCATTTTGATGTCACTGCTTCAAATTGGGAATCGAATTGCAAATTTTGCTCATGGAACTGCATTCATTATGTTTGCCAAGAAAATTGGTGCGATTGTTTTTGATGTTGAGCGAATCCCATCGCTGATTCTAACCGTATCAAATATTATTCCAGAAGAAAATTGGTATAATCAGGAATGAACCTTTTAGATAACAATTGAGTTATTGGTGGTGGAATTTCAATAATGGCCACAAATAAGGGTAGTCACTCTTTTCATTTAATTAAATAAAACCTGTTGTCAATGATCGGCATCACGTAGAAGACTCCATTGTGAAGGAGTCTTCTCAGACCGTAGACAAACTCGAAAATTTCGAGTTTGTCTACG
>NZ_CCAS010000025.1 GCF_000612625.1 Neobacillus jeddahensis | reverse complement strand
GTTTTTTTATTGATTAATATGCAGGTATGAATAATTCAGGATAAAATTTATAACATCACCACCTTTATTTATTTGGTAAAATTATCAAAACAAGAAGAACAAAATGTCATTAACTCCGGGGAGTGACAGTGGCGCTGGAATTTAGATTATTTTATCAAAACATTCTGTTCCGCTTGGCTATCATTGGCTGTGGATTGTATAAATTTCTTGTCAACATAGGGTGACGTCATAGCCGAAAGAAGGGCACCATAATTAAGGTCAAAGGCTACTTCATCGCCAACTTTCAAATCTGTTTTTTTCGCATCAATAATGGTATGGTCACTGCTCGATCCGAGAATTTCAATATCTATCCTTGGGGTTAGGCCGGAAACTAAGACATCCTGACAACCAACCCCGAGGATGACTCTCCTAATTTGTCCGCGATCCGGAAATTGTGGAGTATCTCCAAACGCATTTTGACCAATTTCCCCATCCGGTAATGAGGCTTTCATCTTAGATTCGATGACCTCAGCAACGAATGTAAACACATCCGTACATAAACCAGGAATTTTTGTTCGACCAAGCGTTTCACAGCCAAGAAAAATAGCTTCACCTATTCTTAAATTATTGATGGCACCGATGTCATCAGTAGCCATGAACCAGTTATAATTGGCTGAATTTCCCCCTGATATATAGGTGAGGGGGATTTCAAATTTCTCCTCAATATGTTCAGCTAGGGAGGATAATGTTCGCATCTTAGCTTCAGTTGGCTTCACGCCCCCAAGACAAGCAAAATTTGCCCCAATTCCAACAATGGTTATTCCAGGTAGTGGCAACACGTCTTGGATAAAACGATCGAGATCTGCTGGAAGTATTCCTTCTCTAAGATCGCCCATGTCGACCATCAGTATAATTTTATGCGGCAATTCATTTTTCATTGCAGCGGCAGAAAGACATCTTATGACAGCTATCTCCGTATTGAAACTGATATCCGCATTTTTTATGACGAGGTCAATCTCGCTTAATGAAGGGGTTTTTAATAAAACATATTCCGCCTTTATATTTGCATCATGCATGTTCCTCAGATTGTCAATTTTGGAGTCAGCGAGGATTCGGATCCCTTTACTTACAAGAACCTCAGCAATTTCGGCAGTCCCACACACACCTTTCGTTACACCCATAATTCCTATCTTCTTTTTGCCATATAAATTTAAAAGGACTTCCACATTCTTCCCGAGTTTTACTAGATCAATTTCCACCCTTGACGACATAAAATCAATCAATTGACGAGCACTTCCTCCAGTTGATTTGTTCTTTTCTCCAATTGTGGGAATGCCTCAAGGATGCTTGTTATTAGCTTGTCACAACCGTGTAAGAGAACATCGGTAGCCGGAATGTTGAGCTGTTCTTCATAGCTAACTATCACCTTATCAACTTCTGAATCGGTCATGTTTTCATGGTTAATGGTAACGGCAATGACTTTTGTATCCGAAAATCGCTCAATTAAGTCAATCTCACTTTCTAAGGTTGGCATTTTCAGAAAGCTGAAATCTCCTAGTTGCTGACGTTTAGGGGGATGTTGAACAATTACCGCGCCAGGTCTTGAGCCTCTTAAAATCCCACAAGAACTCACATACCCTGGATGACTCAAGGCTCCCTGGCCTTCGACGATAATCAGATCAGGACGATCATTTTCGTAAGCTTTCATGATTTCATTTTCAATTTCACCGATCATAAATTGGAGTGGCATAGCATCAATTGCTACACCGTATTTTGCCCCTTGAATGATTCCTGTCTGGCCGGTTGCCACAAATGAAACATGGTACCCTTTTGCCTCTAAAGCAGCCTCAAGAATGACTGAGGTTGTTCGTTTGCCAACGGCACTATCGGTCCCAAGGATCGCAATTATCGGGGTTGGCATATCTAAAATTCGTCCGGAGAAAATATGTAAATCTTTATTAGGGCGGGGCTTTCGAATGTCATGGATGGTAACGCCATACTGCCCAGCATACATCGTAAATTCTTCATCTTGGGTGAGAAATTCTTGAAGCGGATTAATGATATCCATGCCATTTTCCATTGCTTTTAAGACAATCGTTCGTTCATCTTCTTTTAAAACGGCATCAGCGGGTGCTATTCCATAAATAAACTGCTCGGGTAGTGGATTCACCGTTTCGATCACATGTTCAAGGCTTGCGTAAATCGGTATGTTATTTTTTTCTCCTTCGAGAAATTCACCTGAATCTAAATTTGCCTTCGTACTGTCAATCACACCGACAATCAAATATTTTTTAGAGTTTCGAATCAAACCATTTGCGGTCTTTCCGTCCATTGACCCAAAATTTCCTTCACAATAAATAATCGCTGTTTTTTTCATACTAATTCCCTTCTCGTTCTATTTTTATCTGTGTCCGAAAAATAATGAAGATTTTCAAATTACAAACAAAAAACACCTTAACATATCGAGGCAAATAGGCTGAAGCCAATACGAAAAATGTAAGGTGTTTTAATAATATGAATTTATTCTCTTCTCAGTAAATTAATTATACCATATGTTTAGCTATAATATAAGGAAAAAAATGGTTTAGGGGGTCAGTCCCCCGCTCAGCTAAAGTGTAAAGAACTAAAGTGCAAATACCTGATGAGTTTACTAGCATGGATCCTGTGCTGCCTAAGCATTGTAAGGTGGACGTCTTGTTCTTTTTTTGTTACTATTCCCATGATGTTCATCCGTGTCTTTAACAGTTCACAATAAGGTCAAAACTTTGTTACGAAAATGTGAATTACATCACAATCACCTTTTCTATGTTGCGAAAGGTGATAATATGTAAGTGTAGTAAGAAACAAACAAGATCTTGTAAAGTTGAATGTGAAATAGTGAACAAACTTATTTTTGATAAATCCAAAGGGAGATGGAGTAAGATGTTAAACTTTTTAAGAAAGAATAAAATCGCTGCAGGGGTTTTAGCTATCATTCGTATTTATATTGGATACCAATTTATTCATGCGGGTTATGAAAAGTTAACTGGCGGTGGATTTGATGCAAGTGGATTCTTAAAGGGCGCGATTGCTTCTAGTACTGGAGATCACCCAGCCGTTCAAGGCTGGTGGGCAGCATTTCTAGAACATGTGGCATTGCCAAATGCGGAACTGTTTTCTTTCTTAGTGCAATGGGGCGAAGTGTTAGTCGGAATCGCATTAATCTTAGGCCTGCTTACTAACTTTGCCACTTTAATGGGAATGGTCATGAATTTCTCTTTCTTATTTAGCGGTACAGTAAGTACAAACGGACAAATGATTCTGTTAGCTATTTTCGTACTAGTTGCAGGTGCCAATGCTGGTAAATTCGGTTTAGATCGTTACGCAATGCCATATGTACGTAAATACATGGCAGCTGGACGTAATCATAAAGAAGACACAGCACGTGTGTAGTTCCTATAAAAACCGTCGAGTGGAAACTTCATCGTTTCCGCTCTTTTTTTTGTGCCGAGGGGACGGTTCTCCCGGATTTTTGAGCCATGAGAACCGTCCCCCTGGTTTCCAGAAATATGGGGAAATGAATCGAATCGATTGATTAGTATATCACTTAAGTAGAATGGAAGTCGAATTATTTGTCCTTCCAGTTGAAAAATTTTAAAATAACCCTATATCACATTTGATTCATAGGATGGATGAAGAAAACGGTCTATAAACTCAGCTAATCCATCATTTTCGTGATGTCCTGTAACAAAATCCGCTGCTGATTTCACTGCTTCGCTTGCGTTCCCCATTGCCACCCCCGTACCGACATGACGAAGCATCTCTATATCATTAGGTCCGTCTCCAATCGCTGCGACTTCACTTGGATTAATTCGAAACGCACGAAGTAAGCCTTTGATAGCAGACCATTTGGAAACATTAGGAGCAAGCAATTCAAACCCGTCGTTCCAATTAATGACTTCTGCTTCCTTTTTAAACAAAGCAGATAATTCTGGCCTTGGTGCACCTATTCGAATACTATATTTCAAAACATCTTGGTATTTCACCTGTCTTAAATCGCCAATATATTGTGGCGGAGTTTGCCCAACTTTTGTCCAATAATCAATTTCTTCATTTGTTTCTTTACAATAAAGCCCATTTGCTGTGTGGATAATAACATTACAAGGATCGTCAGCGGTCAGATGGTGGAATCGTTCTTCGTTCAGTTGGATGGTTTTCATGTGCAGTGCTCTTCCTGTCTCGGCATCGTGAATAGCGGCACCGTTCAAACAGATCATCGGAGTTCGTAATCCAATTTCTTTATGGTAGGGAGCGGTGACTTCATAGTGTCGACCAGTAGCTAGAAAGACTTTAACTCCCTGATCAATGAGCCTGTTAATGGCTTCCATATTTCGGCGGGAAATGTTGTTTGAGGCTGTTAGTAGTGTACCATCCATATCAATAAATATTGCACGCATCTTCATTTATACTGCCTCCTTCTTCGGTGGTAAACCCATCATATCATCTGAATATTAAAGTCTTGTAAACTCAGTGTATAAATGAAATAAAGTTTATGAGGCAGCATGGGCAGGGCTTTTAGAGGGGACACTTTTTGTACGGTAGGTTAGGCTTGTACTTAAATGTCATGGCCTCCTAAAATTTTTTTAACAAAAAAAGCGCTCAGGATTTGAACGCTTTCTTGTTAAAAAACGAATAAGGTTTTTCATAACACAATTGATACCCATAAATGACTATGGCATAGAGCATCGCCACGATAACATGGTGGATACGTGTGAATTTAACGTATTTTATAAAATTTAATTTTTCTAAAATAGGTATGATTCCAACTGCATAGACTAGGTTATTTAACAAATTTATTAAGAGGTATAACTTGAACTTACCGAAGGTCAAATGAAAAATCCATAAACAGCCTATTGAGAAGTAGACTAAAATGGATAAGAGGTTCCACATTCTTTTTTTAGAGCTACCTTTTACGGCCCAGAAGTCATAGTGATGACCTATAAATGAAATGGTAACTGTTATAAGTGTAGAAAAAATAGTAACAGGAATGTATCGTTTAACGGACTTTTTAGGCATGAAATAAACAGTTGCCCAAGCCAGTATAGATCCTATCCGGAGTAAGTACGTAACCATAGTCTACCTCTTTCTTCCGTTTTTTTTAGCTTTATCCAATCGAAAGAAAATATGTAGACGGAATAGAAGTTTTATCTGTGAGTCCCTTAATTTTAGTTATTTTATAAAAAGAAAAATTCTAATGAGTGATTGCGTAGTGCTCCTTAACGGACGGAAGCAGAGTAATCGATTGAATGAAAAGACCAAGGAAGATGTAGAATACCTGAATAAATGCAATTCCTTGAACCATATATATTTCAATCGTAATCCAAATAATTAAGATAAAACCAAGGTAAAGAGAACTATGCCATGACCAATGTGTGTCTTTATACATACAGAGTCTTTCAACAAACTTCATCTGTTTCTCTGTGATAAGGAAGAGTGCCGTCATGAGCGGGATAATCCCTAATACGAAAAATAGAATGATTCCGGGAATGAGATAACTATTAAACGGGGAATGATGTAATAAATTCAGTGGAATGTGTAACATTGACCCATCTGGAGAAAGAATCAGTGCCCCTCCACCGAAAAGTGCACCAACGCCTAGAAAAATGTGTAATCCAATTAACAAATAGCATGAAAAAGATTTTTGATGTTTCGACGTCATAAAATCATCTCCAAGGATTTCATTTATCTTTCAACTTTATTTTAACGAAAATTAGTGACTAGATAGTTAAGGTAATATGGCATAATGGTGAATAACACCACTATGAAATACTGCGTAGTTCGAATATAAATGAAGGAGGAATCATTATGTCAAAAACAACTCAAAAAATCGTGCCCCATTTATGGTTTGACAAAGAGGCAAAAGAGGCAGCTGAGTTTTACGCTTCGATATTCCCGGACTCAAAAATTACGAATGTTACAACCATCCACGGCACACCATCAGGCGACTCCGATATCGTTTCTTTTGAGCTTTGGGGGCAGAAGTTCATGGCCATCAGCGCAGGACCTTTGTTCAAGTTCAATCCGTCAGTGTCTTTTATTGTTAATTTTGATCCATCGCGAGAGCAAGATGCTGGGGGAAAATTAAATGAGGTTTGGACCAAATTATCCGAAGGTGGCACAGTATTAATGCCGCTCGATCAGTATCCGTTCAGTGAGAAATATGGCTGGATTCAGGATAAGTATGATTTGACCTGGCAGTTAATCCTTACTAATCCAGAAGGGGAAGAGCGGCCTCCCTTCGTGCCATCACTTACGTTTGTCGGCGATCAATGCGGCAACGCGGAAGAGGCGATCCATTTTTATTTATCCGTATTTAAGAATACTAAACAGGGACTAATCGCCCGCTACCCTACAGGCATGGAACCTGACAAGGAAGGAACAGTCATGTTCTCTGATTTCATGCTTGAAAATCAGTGGTTTGCCGCCATGGATAGCGCGCATGAGCATAAATTCCGTTTTAATGAGGCGATCTCATTTATGGTCTATTGCGATACCCAAGAAGAGATTGATCACTACTGGGAAAAGCTATCGGCCGTTCCTGAAGCCGAGCAATGCGGCTGGCTGAAAGATAAGTATGGCTTATCCTGGCAGATTGTTCCAAGTGGGATGGATGAAATGATGAGCAAGGGCACACCAGAGCAACTTGCGCGCGTAACAAAAGCATTTCTTAAAATGAAGAAATTCGATCTTGTGGAATTACAGAAGGCAAAGAACCATGGGGACGGTTCTGGTGGCTTTTCTGGTTAAAGAGAATGACCAATTCTAGAAATAAAACAGGTTTTGGGAACGGATCTCAATTGAGCCATGAGAACCGTCCCTATGGCCACTCTCCTTGTTGAAACCAACATATAAATTTCTTTGTGATGAGTAATATAATGAAGGTTGAGAGAACGCTTAGGAAAAAATTCCAGTGATGAAATTGTAATAAGGAGGTCGTTTTCTCAATTATTTGATTATAGGTCGGTGCGGCAATGCTGAATAGGGTATAATGCAACAGGATTTTCTTTTTTTCCTTTTTTTTCGGGAATAAAATGATAAAGAACATAAAAAATGTAGGGTAAATAAAATAATGTAACGAAAAACTCATTTTTGTTGCGAAATAAAATTCACGGACCGGAAAGGTGATGATGCCCAGCGAAATTTGGAGATATTCAAATATCCATAAAAAAGCTTGGGCAAACAGAAATGATAGATGTGCGAGCCTTTTTCGGTCTCGCGGTATATACCGCCAACAGAAATATCCACAAATGATCCACGAACCTACAATGGTAAGTATTTCTTTATTCATTTTCTTCTACCTTACCCATTTTTTTTGTAAACCAACGATAATATTTATCGTTGACATATAATGAGGCGATCAATGTGATGAGGGTCCAATACCATTTCCATTGATGATATTCAACAAGGTCTGTCGTCCGTTCCAAAATAACTTCACAGCCTGTTAAAAAGCTGGAAATACATAGATAGTAACTGAGCGTTCCTTTTTTGTTCGTGTTAGGATGGTGCAGACTGAAAATGATTGAGATCACTGGTAAGAGAAAAAATTCAAAGATAAAGCTGGCTTTATTATAATAATTTGACTTGGGCAAAAGTTGGACTGGGTATTCGATCCAATTATTTTCAACAACGATTAAGCCGGATGGCCATGTAATAATTTGCATGGATAAAAATAAAACCCATGCTTCTCTTGTTCGTTCTCTGGGGACTAATTTCCAGATGCCCAAAATACATAGAAGTGTAATACCAATTAAGATCCATCTTTCAAGATTCATCTCGCGTTCACCTTGGAAGTTATTTTCATCAATAATCTAGTTTGCTCAAAATATGAAGATATATGCATTGCAGAACCATGGGGACGGTTCTGCTGGCTCTTTTTCCCTCCCTCTCCGAGAACTGTATAAAAATGGGTTCTTCTTATCGGGAACGGCCACCGCCAAAAAAATGGGGTGGCATAGGCGAAACTTAAGTGAGCCATGAGAACCGTCCCCGTGGCCACCAGTGGCCACTCCTGCCCACGTATGTTATTTCAAATAAATGTAAATTCTAGTGTTATGTGAACTTAAAGGGGCATTCTGAATGATCGGGCTCATGATAGCTGTGTTAATTTTTAACTTTATTGCTTTAAAAGTAAAAAAGCAATTAACGAGAAGCCAAATGGTACAGGTATGGATATTTTCAGTTTCACTCCAATTTGTAGTTGATGTTTTTATCAGCTTAAAATACGGGGCGTACTGGTATTTTTCAAAAGGAGTAGATTGGGAATCGTTACCTGCCTATTTTTTTCTTGTTTCACCGGTTAATATCATATTTTTAAATTTTTATCCATTCAAAGCAAAGCTAAAAAAACAAGCATTGTATATGAGTGCCTTTGTCATTTTCTGTCTGGTTTATGAGCTCGTAACTTTATTACCGGAGCCTTGGGGTTTTTTCCATTACGGATGGTGGAAGCTTTGGTATTCTATTGGACTAAATCCAATCCTTTTCTTGATCTTGTTAGGCTATTTTAAATGGATCTGTAAGTTGGAGGCAGTCTCTCATGGAAATAAGCAAGAGTTGATTTAGGCGTTGGTTTCCGGTTTCTTCATGGTTCAACTTTCCTGTTCGATCCTGATCCTTCTTCTTGAATCAGAATGCGGGCAATTTTTTAATTAAAAATGGAGTCATTTCTCCCCCTCGGTTATAGTAGAGGTATTAAGAGAGTGATTACTAGAAATACAATATAAACGTCTAATTTACAAGGAGGGTAGTCATGGCCCTTTCATTAACTGCTTCAGATGTAAAAGGTTTGTTCTCTCGGTCGAACTATCAGAAGGGACATCGCTATTACACCCAAGGAAGAGTAATAGAATTAACTTACGATTCTGAACAAGAGGCATGGTCCGCGGTAGTTCTGGGGACAGGGCGGTACCGGGTAGTGGTAAAGGAAGATGCGAGTGGCTTTAAGTGGGAGTGTAATTGTCCTGCCTTTCAACGCTATGACGAGGAATGTAAGCATGTTGTAGCCGTTATGATCAAACTCCAAGAAACGGAAGGTCAGGATTTTTCTCAAAAAGATTGGTTGCAGGCAAGACAACAGGAGCTTAAGCGGCAGCAAGATGAGTTAGTTAGGCAGCAGCAAGAAAGACAATCGGCCTATGTGAAGCAGCTTACGAATCAGTTTATTCACACGTTCACAAACCAACAGCATGAACACATGCCCCAAAAGGATCTGATAGAAAAACAGCCGCTGATGGTGGAGTGGGTCTGCAGTCTTCGCAATACATACCGAAACATCGTTCTCTCATTAGAGATGAAGGTGGGGCACAAGCGAACGTATGTGGTAAAAAATCTAGTCGATTTCCTTCAGGCAATTAAACAAAAACAAGAGTACCCTTTTACGAAAAACTTCACGTATGATCCAACTGCCTATACCTTTATGGAACAGGATCAAGAAGTGATTGATCTTTTGCATGAGGTTGTAAACTATGAAGAAATCTATCGAAACCTGCAATCGTCGTACGCTCAACTTGGAATGTCATCTGATGCTCGTACCATTACCATTTCCCCGATCATGGCTGATCAACTTCTGGAAAAACTAGTGGGACGACCAATGGAATTTCGAAATAGGGGTACCTCGTATCAACAGTTTAAACTTCATAAAGGGGAATTACCCTATACCTTTCAGCTAGAGCTTGGGAAGAAGGAAGCCTTTCAATTAGATGTATCCGCTTTTGAAAATATTGAATATCTGGACCTGTATGGTTATGTGGTAAAGGAGAATGGCTTGTATAAGCTTTCACCCGTGCAACAAAATTTTGTGAAGGAATGTAAAAAACTTATACAACGGGCGAATACCCCTGTCATTCCGATTAGTCATGATCAGCTTGAGCCGCTTCTCGCTTCCGTCGTCCCGATGATGGAGAGGGTGGGAAAGCTTAAAATTGCTGAAAGTATCTCTTCGAAAATAATGAAATGGCCGCTGCAAGCCAAGCTGTACGTTGATTATATCGATGAGTTAGTCCAAGTGACGCTGGAATATCAGTACGGAGAAGAGACGATCAATCCTTTTAGGCAAAATACAATAAAATCAGAGGACGCTCCTATTTTATTAAGAGATACAGAAAAGGAACAGTGGATAAGCAAGATCATCGAATCTAGCACACTTCGATCCAATGGACCATTGCTCTATGTAGAGGGAGAAGAACAGATTTTTGAATTTCTATATGAAACTCTTCCTCGATTGGAGGATAAGGTAGAGATTTTCTTGACAAAACCTGTGAAATTACTCCTTCAACCTGAGCAGCATGCCCCAGTGACCCATATCGATATGGACGCCTCGGGCAATTGGTTAGAAGTTAGATTTGACATGGAAGGAATCAAGCAAGAGGATCTTTACGATATCTTGCGAAATGTCGTTGAAAAAAAGAGATATTATCGATTGCCAAGCGGGGCATTTGTGTCGCTAGAATCAGAAGATTTCCAAACGATTCACCATCTCCTTCATGATCTCAACATTAAATCGTCGCAATTGCAACAAGAGTCTGTACGTCTTCCGCTTTACAGAGGAATCGAGCTTGAGGAACTAGTTGGAGGAGGTAAAGGAAATAAGGCGAAGTACGGGAAAGCGTTTCGTCAATTGCTTACGCGTCTTAAAAATCCGGAAGAGCTGGAATTTGCGGTTCCTCGTTCTTTGAAGGCTGAGCTACGAGACTATCAAAACTATGGATTTCAATGGCTAAGTACTCTGAAATATTATGGGCTTGGTGGGATTCTTGCAGACGATATGGGATTAGGGAAAACGCTGCAGAGTATCGCGTTACTACTAGCAGATAAAGAGAAGCTTGTGGAAAGTAAGCCGTCCCTTATTTTAGCGCCTGCTTCTCTCGTCTATAATTGGAAAAATGAACTTGCGAAATTTGCTCCATCCTTACGTGTGGAAGTCATCATTGGATCCCCTCAAGAGCGGTTGGACATGCTCCAGTGTGCCACGCCTCCTGATATTTGGATCACCTCTTATCCTACCTTGCGCCAGGATAGTGACTTTTATCAGCAGCATGAGTTTCGAACGCTTATTTTAGATGAAGCGCAGGCGATCAAAAATTATGCTACCAAAACGGCGAAAGCAGTACGAGAGCTCCGTGCTGATACTCGTTTTGCCCTTAGTGGCACGCCGATTGAGAATTCGATTGATGAGCTTTGGTCTATTTTCCAGACCATTATGCCAGATTTTTTTCCGAGCCAAAAGGCCTTTCGCCAATTGTCTGCGGAAAAGGTAGCCAGAATGATTCGTCCCTTTTTACTACGGAGGGTGAAAAAAGATGTGTTAAAGGAATTGCCGGATAAAATTGAGACGGTCCATGTGTCTGAGCTGACAAAACCGCAAAAGGAACTGTATCTGGCTTATTTGGAAAAAATAAAGGCGGAAACAACGGATTCCCTGCAAGGAGAAGGGTTTCAAAAAAGCCGGATGAAAATTCTTGCTGGTTTAACAAGGCTCCGTCAAGTGTGCTGTCACCCGTCTTTATTTTTAGATGATTATAAGGGAGATTCCGGCAAACTCCAACAATTAATGGAGCTTGTCGTGAATGCCCTTGAAAATGGGAGACGATTACTCATTTTCTCGCAATTTACGAGTATGTTACGTGTCATCGGTGAAACTTTGGAGAGTAAGGGCATCTCTTTCTTTTATTTAGATGGACAAACGGCTTCAAAGCAGCGCGTACAATTGGTGGATCGTTTTAATAGCGGGGAATGTGACATTTTTCTTATTTCCTTGAAGGCTGGGAATACAGGATTGAATTTAACTGGGGCGGATACGGTCATCTTGTACGATCTGTGGTGGAACCCGGCGGTGGAAGAGCAGGCAACAGGGCGAGCGCATCGGATGGGGCAGAAAAAGGTTGTCCAGGTGATTCGCCTCATCACACAAGGGACCATCGAGGAAAAAATGTATAAACTACAGCAAAGCAAGAAAGAACTCATCGAAACAGTCATAGAACAAAATGACCAAGAAATATCCAGAATAACCGAACAGGATATAAGAGAAATCTTGGGGATCTAGATGAGCCGGGGGGACGGTTCTGGTGGCTCTTTTGGTTAAAGGCGATGGACGATTTTGGAAATGAAACAGGTCATGGGAACGGATCTCATTTGAGCCATGAGAACCGTCCCCGTGGCCACCACTGGCCACCTGGCCCAAGTCGTTCACATTAACGTCAAGACTTTGTTGCTATTTTGTGAATAACATCACAAGAGGCTTTTTTAACTTAAAAAAGGTGATAATATGTAAGTGTAGTAAGAAACAAACAAGATCTTGTAAAGAACAATGTGAAATAGTGAACAATCAAATATTAAGTCAATATCATCCAAAGGGAGATGGAGTAAGATGTTAAACTTTTTAAGAAAGAATAAAATCGCTGCAGGGGTTTTAGCTATCATTCGTATTTATATTGGATACCAATTTATTCATGCGGGTTATGAAAAGTTAACTGGCGGTGGATTTGATGCAAGTGGATTCTTAAAGGGCGCGATTGCTTCTAGTACTGGAGATCACCCAGCCGTTCAAGGCTGGTGGGCAGCATTTTTAGAACATGTGGCATTGCCAAATGCGGAACTATTTTCTTTCTTAGTGCAATGGGGCGAAGTGTTAGTCGGAATCGCATTAATCTTAGGCCTGCTTACTAACTTTGCCACTTTAATGGGAATGGTCATGAATTTCTCTTTCTTATTCAGTGGTACAGTAAGTACAAATGGACAAATGATTCTGTTAGCTATCTTCGTATTAGTTGCAGGTGCCAATGCTGGTAAATTCGGTTTAGATCGTTACGCAATGCCATATGTACGTAAATACATGGCTGCTGGACGTAATCATAAAGAAAACACAGCACGTGTGTAGTTCCTATAAAAACTGCCGAGTGGAAACTTCATCGTTTCCGCTCTTTTTTTTGTGCTGGGGTGTGCCGGGGGGA
The DNA here is from genome assembly GCF_000612625.1 of Neobacillus jeddahensis. Classification (GTDB taxonomy): domain Bacteria; phylum Bacillota; class Bacilli; order Bacillales; family Cytobacillaceae; genus Neobacillus; species Neobacillus jeddahensis. The sequence goes on along the minus strand of NZ_CCAS010000025.1, from coordinate 46,431 downwards.
CGGTTCTGGTGGCAACATTTACTTCAAAAAAAGCCACAAGAACCGTCCCCGTGGTCCTCCTGTTATCCCCTAACCCAGCTCACTATTTTTGAAATAAGCCCGATGATAAGGTAAATAACCCCATTTCCAATAATGATCAGTCCGATAAAGGCCGCTGTAATTGCTCCACCTTCGCCCGTGCCACCCTGACTATGATCAATTTTCACAAAGACGGCACCGATGGAAAACGCTAGAATGGGTCCAAGGATCCCGATACCGATCCCTGACCAGAAAAAATGCAGTTTGTTTCTTTTGTGTAACTGTATGGCTGCAGTGTTGATCAAGGTGAGTAAAAGCAGAATAATTATCCAAATTAGTCCGTCCACAATAGCGCCTCCTGTCAATTGTATTTATTTTGCTAATAACATTGTATAACAAGGTACATTGTTATACAATGTTACTAGCAATATTTGGAGGAGATTTTATGGATAGAGAATTACTGAAGGGGAGCATTGAGATTCTATTGCTGTCTTTGTTAGTTGAGAGTGATTGTTATGGATATGAAATGACCAAGAAGTTACGCATTTTAAGCGAGGATGCCTACCACATGAATGAGGGCACCTTATACCCGGCGTTAAAGCGCTTAGAGAATAAAGACTGTGTAACCTCCTATTGGAGCCAGCAGCCTGATGGCACAAGACGGAAATATTATTCGATTACAGAAACAGGACAAAAACTACTTTCGGAAAAGGTCAAGAACTGGAAGCAAATTAATCTGTTAATTGATCGAACGTTAGGGGGATTAGCATGAACGAACTGGAGCGATATTTGCAACAGATTTTAGCCGACTTGCCTCAGGAGGAAAGGGAGGAAATGCACGAGGAGTTATATGCCCATCTTGTGGAGCATCGAAATGATCTGATGATGAACGGATATTCTGAAGATGAAGCAGTCATTCAGGCCATCCACTCCTTCGGTAATGAGCGAAGCATAAATCAGGAACTGAAGCGGGCGATGTTTCCTCTATTGAAGATTGTGCGTTTTGTCTGGAGTGTCTTCTTTGTCACCGTGTTTTTATGTTTGGTCTCGTATGCTACGATGGAATTTTACCATCCGGAATTTGACAATACCCTCCCAGGCGAAAGTGTGATAGGGGGATTCTTTATCGTTGTGTTTATAGCTGTGGCAGCTGAGACGCTGTACGAAGCGCTTAACCAGCAGATTAATGTGAAATGGCTTCGCAATCCGTGGCTGTTCTTTTTGGTCCCATCCTTACTATTTGGGGCGATCCAGTCTCGAGCATTGATCAACCATCCAGACCACTATCCGGAAGGTTTGTGGCTTGATTTGTTCGCGATCCCGATTGGGGCCTTTGCCTACCTGCTTGCCAGACAGTTTTTCACCTTGCTGTTTTTGAACAAGAAGAGTGCTAAGAACGAGCGGAGGACGTTGATTCGCTAAGCAGGGGAGCCAGGGGGACGGTTCTGGTGGCTTTTTTAGCTGAAGAGGAATTGAATTGTCTTTACTTTCCCTATCTGAGGTAAGCTTAAAAATAGATTTTTAGTGTTGGAAACTGCCGTTGCCGGTAGGTTGTCGTTAATGACTATGCACTGTTTTAGTGTCTGGACCTAATCCGATATGAGCCAGGAGAACCGTCCCCATGGTAACTTCAAATAGATTTCCAATAGTTGGGCATACTCATGTGGAGGATCCTTTATTGGTAGAAAAATAAAGTGAGTGTCCGCTTCAAACATTTTCACCTCCAATAAGGTCATCGATGATAAATTGAATCAGGTGGGGGGACGTCTGTTGAAATGCCCGCAATGTGTCTATACAAATCCAGATGGAGTAAAGTTCTGCTTAAATTGTGGCGAAACGTTTGTTAAAAATAACGCGCAAGTGGACGAAAACAGCATGTTTTATGAGTTTGCCCATTATGTTGATATGGTTCCACGAATGGAACGATCGATTGAACCCAAATTTCAAAACATCTTTTCCCGTGTTTTCCGCGATCATAGTGAACTGGAAGCCGAACGGCTTTTTATCGTTGGAACGGCCCTGACGACGCCGAAAATTTCGGAAGTAACCGATACATGGCCCAAGCCGTGGCTTTTTGCAAGGGTGTTCATCTTTGCACTTCTTGCCTTCGCCGGATTTTACATAGGCGTCGATTATTTTAGAAACGTGAACTTTATTCCGGGACTGATCCTTGTTGGGGCATTTGCGGTCCCGTTGACAACGTTAATTTTCTTCTGGGAGATGAATGCGCCGCAAAATATTGCCTTTTATCGAGTCATTTTTGTTGGGTTAATTGGTGGAATGCTGTCGATGTTAGTCGCACTCGTGTTTTTCGATATTTTGAAAAATAATATTAATCCGATTACGATTGGCATTGCCGAGGAGCTAGCTAAAGCGATCACAGTCATTAGTTTTGTTCGATTCCGAAAATACAAGTATATTCTGAATGGACTGCTTATGGGTGCAGCGGTTGGCGCGGGTTTTGCCGCATTTGAGACAGCTGGATATGCGCTAAGGTCGCTCATGTCCGGGGATGCCCAAAATCTGTATATCACAATCCTTTGGCGCGGGCTTTTAGCTCCGGGCGGTCATGTTGCCTGGGCAGCCCTGACAGGTGCGGCTTTTTGCCGGGTACAAGGGGACCAACCATTTAAGCTGAATATGTTAGTCAAAGTTAAATTTCTACGGGTCTTTCTGTTAGTTGTGCTGATGCATGCTCTATGGGATACTCCGATAACCGGTATGTTTCCCTTTGGGCAGATCTTTTTGACGGTGGCTTCCTGGATCGCCGTCTTTCTACTGATCCGTGCTGGACTTAAGGAGATAGGGGAAAAGAAGGTTAGCCAGGGGTAGCCAGGGGGACGGTTCTGGTGGCTTTTAATATGGCTTTTTTTGGAAATGTCTGAATGGGAACGCGATTCGATTAAAGAAGCGAGAGTTCCGTCAGAAAAGGGAGTTGCCGTCATTTGCATGATGCCTATTCATTTCCAACATTAAGGTCATGTTTATAGAAATTTTGAATAGGATATAGTGAGTACTCCAAAAAACGCATCTTCGAGGGAAGGGGGCGATGTTGGATGTGGCAACTTTGGCTGACAGGACTAATTGGTTTATGGCTCTGTTTCACTCCTTGGGTTTACGATTTCGCTAACGACTCCGGTGCTTTTTGGAACAATCTTATTGCGGGGATCATTATTCTTATTTTATCTATTTGGGCTGGATCTAAAGGAAAAGACAATACCCCCTGAGTCATTAGACTAGGGGGAGTGAAGATTATATTGGAGTACTATCTGGCCCTCCTTTTTGGAGGGTTTTTCTCATGGGTGGGCCATGGGGACGGTTCTGCTGGCCACAACCGGAATCTGATTTGAACCAGGAGAACCGTCCCTATGGTACCTATGGAACAATTTTATCATTTTCGAACGAGGTCTTTAGGGTTTCGAACCAGTATTGGTATCCAAGGTCATTGGGATGACTTTCATCGCTTAATATGTCTTCTACTGATTTCTGATTTTTTTCTTGAAGTGTTTGTATTCCATTGGTTACATCAATCATGTTGACATTATTTTCTTCGGCAACTGTCGTCATGCTTTCGATATAGTCTTGATAGCTATTACCCCATTGGCTTTTCATCGGGATAGTGGTTGGGTTGGCTGATTGAATCATGATCATGGAGTCAGGAAGAACTTTCTTTATTTCGGAAATCAATAAGGCAAGGTCCTGTTTTGTTTGTTTTAGTGAAGTGTTGTCCCTGTAGTCATCAATCACTGGTGGCTCCACAATAATGAGATCCGGGTTAGCTGATTGTAACTCATTTAGTTTATTTTCCTTCAAGAATTCCTGAATGGTAAAACCATCATATCCATTATTAATGAAAGAAATAGCGGATAGGTCTTCTCGAGCATTCTTTAGGTATGACTCGAGTAACCCACTCCAGCTTTTAGTCGGATCGCTTGCGCCGGTCCCTGCTGTTACACTGCTTCCAACGGTTGAAATCACAATCTGTTCTTTTTGGGATGACTGGTACTTTAACCAATCTATCACACTATTGAATTTATTTTCCTCTAATAATCTTCTATTTTCTTTTTCCTTTTGCATTTCTGCTTGCTTATCTTGTTTAGCAGATGCCACAGCCGCTAGGCCCATTTTCTCAATCTTTTTGTCATAGTGTAATTGGCCAATCGTTAAAAAGGTAGCCGAAAATAGTAACAATAGTACAAATAATAGTTTTTTCAAAGCCGAATCCCCCTACGCATAAAGCTAAATATAGTATATAAGTAATAGGAAGGAATAACAAGAGAAGCTAGGGGAAGCCAGGGGGACGGTTCTGGTGGCACACATAAAAACTAAAATGAGCCAGGAGAACCGTCCCCCTGGCTCATTTTAGTTCTAGTCTTCGGGCAATTTGTGATAAGGCGAAGTTGACGATGAAGTACATGAGTGCGACTATGACAAAGACGGGTGCTACATAGGATCCTTTTTGGGCATAGATGATTTGTCCGTTGTGTAATAGGTCCGGTAATGCGATTACGACAGCCAGTGATGTATCTTTCAGTAGCGAAATAAATTGACTGACGATCGGTGGAACCATTCTTCTTAGCGCTTGGGGCATGACGATATAGCGTAATGTCTGGATGTAGCTCAGACCAGATGCACGTCCTGCTTCAATCTGTCCTTTTTCGATCGAGTTTAAACCGCTGCGGATGATTTCTGCTAGCATGGCTGATTCGAAAACGGTCAATGCGGCGATTGCGGCGGACGTTATTTCCATTTCTATCCCGATTTCGGGCAAGGCAAAATAGGTGAAGAAAATGATCAGCAGCAAGGGCAGGTTACGAATCGTCTCGATAATTACGGCAAGTAAGGGAGAAACAACGGGAATACGCGCATATCTGAGCGTGCCAATAAGACCGCCAATAATGAAGCTGAGCACAATTGAAATGGCTGCGACCTTAAGGGTGACGCCAAATCCTTCTAATAAAAATTTTAAATTGTCCGGTTTATATACTTCGATGAATGGTGCTAGAAAATCCATCTCTGCACCTCCTTAATTACTTCGTGCCATGCGTTTTTCTAAAAATCCTACCCCAAGACTTAAAGGTATCGTAATAATTAAATAAAATAAGGCCACAAACACATAGGTATCAAAGGTGACGTATGTCTTTGCTGATATTAAATCCCCCTGATACATTAAATCCCCACCGGCAACAACTGCTAACAATGACGAGTTTTTAACTAAATTGATAAATTGGTTGCCAAGAGGAGGGATGACGATCTTGATAGCCTGTGGGAGGATCACCATTCTCATTGCCTGGCCGTAAGTTAATCCTGTCGAGCGGGCTGCTTCCATTTGCCCTTTTGGAACAGACATAATTCCAGCACGGATGGCTTCAGCAATAAAAGCTGCTGTATAGATAGTCAATCCGATGGTTCCTGCCGTCATCCCGCCAAAGTTTCCAGCCAAGAAAGTGAAAAACACGATAACCAGGACAGGTATATTCCGGATAAATTCAACATACACCGTACCAATCCAGTTAAGAGGCTTAATCGGGGCAATTCGCATGACTGCAAGAAGTGTTCCCAACATAAAGCTGCATAGTAAAGCGATTAAACTGGTAATAATGGTCATTTTAAATCCTTCTAAAAATAAATCGATATTATTCGTAAGTATCGAGAAATCCAGCAAACGATCTCCTCCTAATCAATCAGGGGGCAAGTTCGTAACCTTGCCCGATCCTGACGGAAAACCTGGTCTGAAAAATTAATTCTTAATCCATTTATCCTTAATCTCATCGTATTTTCCAGAATCCTTCAGGCTTTTTAATGCTTTATTTAACTCATCGACAAGTTCTTGATTGCCTTTTTTAACAGCGATTCCGTAAGGCTCTTCTGTGAACGTTCCACCGACTAGTTCATATGACGGGTCTTCATCGGCCATTCCATAAAGGATAGCATCATCTGTAGTCAGGGCATCACCCTTACCGGCTTTTAAGGCGGTAAAAGCTTCCGCATAGTTTTCAAATTCCAGAACGGTTGCTTCAGGGGCTTTCTCACGAATATTGATCGTCGAGGTCGATCCTTTTACCGCAAGCACGGTTGTGCCTTTTTTCAAATCATCAATGCTCTGCACCTTACTGCCCTTTTTCACAAGCAATGATTGACCGGCTTCAAAATAGACATCGGTAAAATCAACTTCTTTTTTACGCTCATCGGTAATGGTCATCGTCGCGACGACTGCATCAACCTTGCCATTATTTAAGAGGCCTACCCTCGTTTTTGAGGTAACTTCCACGTACTCTGGCTTCACATCCTTGCCAAACATTTCTTCTGCCAGTGCCTTGGAAAGATCGATATCAAATCCTTCTACCTCACCAGTCGAAGGATTTTTCAATCCGAATAAACGAGTGTCATGTTTGACGCCAAAGACGATTTTTTTATCTTCCTTAATCTGGGCCAGTACATCCTTATCTTTGTCGGTGGAGGCTTTGTCCCCGCCGCACCCGGCAAGCAATAAGGCAGCCATAGTGGTGACTAACGCCATTTTCACAACATTTCTTTTCTTGAACATTCTGTTTCCCCCTAATTAATGATTTAAAATACGGCTGAGAAATAAGCGAGCCCGTTCTTCACGCGGATTCTCATAAAATTCAGCCGGAACTGCTTCTTCTAATATTCGGCCTGCATCCATAAAGACGATACGGTCGGCAACCTCTCTGGCAAAGCCCATTTCGTGGGTGACGACGACCATTGTCATGCCCTCCTTGGCGAGAGTTTTCATGACGTCTAGGACCTCGCCGATCATTTCGGGATCAAGGGCTGAGGTTGGTTCATCGAACAGCATGATCTCCGGTTTCATGGCCAGACCGCGGGCAATGGCCACCCGTTGCTGCTGGCCTCCAGAAAGCTGGGATGGATAGGAATCAGCCTTATCCAATATTCCTACCTTTTCGAGATAATGTTTGGCTGTTTCCTTCGCTTCTTTTTCGGATTGGCCCAATGCTTTCATCGGTGCTAGAGTGATATTTTCAAGCACTGTTTTGTGGGGATATAAGTAAAAGTGTTGAAAAACCATGCCAATATTGCGTCTTAACTTATTGATATCTGTTTTTTTATCCCCAACTGATATCTCATTCACGGTGAGTGTCCCGTCTGAGATGGTTTCCAGATGATTGATACAGCGCAATAAGGTACTTTTTCCTGAACCGGATGGACCGATTACGACGACTACTTCACCTTGATTGATTGTGAGATTAATATCTTTTAAGACTTGAAAATCGCCATAAAACTTATTTACCTGATTAAATACAATCATGCTTGACCTCCTGATATAACCCAATTAAAAACACAAATCCTAATTTTAGTAATTTTCAGAATAACTTAAATTATATTGATATTTTGTCGAATTGTCAAATCGTGACAATTGAACCATGAACTAGGGGTGAGCCAGGGGACGGTTCTCCTGGCTTTTTTCAAGGGGTACGGGTATCTCCAACAGACTGGTTGAAGTGGAAATGGGATGAAATAATTTGGAAATTAGTGTATGATAGGGTTGCCGGCAATAGTTTCCTTGTGTTCATCCGCTGAAGATTCCCTCAAGTGTGACTTCACCTTTAAGAACATCTCATTATTCCTTGTCTTTACCACCTTATTAACTCACCCGTTCTATTATTCGAATTTTTAAAAACATGCCCCTATGATCCAACCTTCTTTTGTCTATCCCAAAACACTCATCATCTGCCTTTTATTTTAGAAATATAGAAATTTAAGGAGGAATCGAAACATGTTGGTCCAAGTTACAAGTTGTTTTTTTAGAGAAAAAAAGCAAATGAGAAGTTTGCTGTTTTCCTGTGGTGATGAAGATGCCGCGAAGCGCTAGAGTGAAAAGCGGGACTGGTGTCTACCATATTATCCTGAGAGGTGCCAATCGGCAGGAATTCTTTCATGATGACGAGGATTGCTGGAGCTTTCTTGGGATTTTGCATAAATATAAGCTGAAGTCGAAGGTGGAGATTTACGGTTGGTGTTTGATGAGTAACCATGTCCATCTGCTGTTAAAAGAGGGCGATGAGGATCTATCGATCACAATGAAGCGAATCGGTGTTAGTTTTGTTTTGTACTACAATGGGAAGTACGAAACATCTGGACATCTGTTTCAGGATCGGTTCAAGAGTGAGAATGTAGAGGATGTTCGATACTTATTCACCGTGATTAGATACATCCATCAAAATCCACTTAAAGCTGGAATGGTCAAGCGGATCGATGACTGGAGGTGGAGCAGCTGTCGGCACTATTATGGTGCAAATGATGAGTTAAGAAAGCTGCTAGACGATGAGTTTATCTTGGGGATGTTTTCTGAGAATCTGACGCAGGCCAGAGAGAGATTTAGGGAATTTAATGAAATGCGTACTGCGGATCAATGTCTTGATGACCAGGTGCATGTGAGAAGATTGACAGATGAACAAGCACGGGAAGTGATTAGAGAGTTACTAGATGGAATCGATATCACCCAAGTAAAGAGTTTACCGAGATCTAAAAGGAATGAAATTCTGAGAAAAACAAAGGAAATCAACAGGCTGTCACAACGCCAGACCGCGAGAATCTTGGGTGTTTCACGGGCATTAATCTCGAGGGCGTGACTAGGGGGGAATCATGCGTGGCCATGGGTGGCCATGGGGACGGTTCTGGTGGCTTTTTTTGTAGTCTGAATTAATCCTTTTTGTGCCAGGAGAACCGTCCCCCTGGCACACGTCACCCTTTCATTCGGTCGGGTAGATTTTGGATCGACTGTACCACTAAATCTAGCTTTGATTCAATCCGGTAAAGTAGATAAAGGGTTACGGCGATGGGGAAGCCCACTTCGCTAATGACAGGAATGATTTGGTCCACTGTTTTCTCCTCCTTTCGCTTTCTATATATAGAAATGGAGCTCAAAAGGACAGGGGCATTAAAAAAGGACCATGGGGCCGGTTCTCATGGTCCAATCTAATTTGATTTGAGTTGAGTTGAGCCAGGAGAACCGTCCCCCTGGCTCCCCTGGCTCAACTCGGAATATTCAATATTTGGCCGATGTAAATTGAGTCGGTTGTTAGGTTATTGGCTGCTTTTAGGGCTGTTACGGTTGTGTTGTATCGTTTTGCGATGACGGATAATGAATCGCCGGAAACGACTGTATATTTGCTGACCGTTGGTGCTGTCGGGCTGTTACTTGTGGTGATCGCCAATTTTTGGCCAACAGCAATCGTGTCGGTCGTTAAATGATTTTCGTCTTTAATTGCTGTGACCGTGGTATTATAGCGCTTCGCAATCACTGATAACGAGTCACCGGCGACAACTGTATAGGTTACCGTTGAAACAGCTGGAGCTGGTGCTGTCGTCACGGGTTCATCCACTGTCTGTGCTGGGGCTGGCACGGTCACGGGTTCAGTAACCGAGTCAGCTGGAGCTGTTGTTGTGACGGGCAGCTTTAGTGTTTGTCCAATATAAATCGTGTCCGAGCTCAGATTGTTTATTTCTTTTATAGCACTAACGGTTGTTTGATTGCGGCTGGCAATCACCGACAGACTATCACCGGCAACAACGATATAAGGGGTGTACGTTTGAACAACTGGTACAGTCGGTGGAGTGTAGACCGGTGATGTGACTGGTACGGTCGATGGCAGGGAAGTAGCATAGCTATTCCAAACCTCTTTGACTTCTTGTGTAATGCTCCAGTTTCCTACGCCCCGAAGATTGTATTTTCCAATGAGAGCTAGTTTTTGCGTAATCGATGCTTCATTTTCGTACCAGATCGTATAGGTTCCAGGGGCTAAGACTGTACCGCCGACACTGGTTTGTGGGTCACCCGGTTTGATCGTAATCACGGCTTTAGGTGATTGACTCGCCGCGTCATACACGACTGTTCCATGATACTTGGCAATTAAATCTTCCACTTGTGTATTGGAGATTCCAAACCCTCCGTATGACTGACCTTCAATCCAGTAGCGCCCATAGTGGGCAATCCCAACGACAATTTTATCAGGGGCAACATTTTGTTTGATGGCATATTGAATCGACTTTTCTACCCATTTGCCACTTGCGACAGGGCCAGCCACTCCCCCAGGATAGCTTTCGTCATAACTCATAATCATCAGGTAATCGGCGTATTTTGCCAAATTCGTATAATCGTACGAGCCATGCCAACCAGTTGTCCAGCCATTCGGATTGGCCGCAACGGCAACGGATACTTCCTTCGATAGCGGAATCTTTTCACGTAAGAGACGCACAAACTCGGTATAGTTTTCACGGTCTGCTTCCGTTACATTTTCGATATCGACATTGACCCCATCTAGATTATAGCGGGCAACGGCATCGGCGATTTGCTGGGAAGCCAGTTCCTTATTTTGCAGCATCGCCCGGCCCACGTTCCTATCCCAATGGTTACTCAAGAAGGGGACGACGCGAACGCCTTGTTGGTGCATGGCAGTGATAAAGGCAGTGTCGATACTATAGGTGAGCTTCAAGGTCCCATTTGTATTGATATCGAAATAGCTTGGTGACACCGTGTTGACAGAGCCTGTTTGATTGACTAGTTGAGCATAATCCTTCGTATTACCGGAGTACAAATAACCAAGGTTAACTACTTCACTCGCCGTTACGGGCAAGCGGAGGAGTTGATTGGGGGTGATCACATCGCTTGTTAAATGGTTCAGGGCCTTCAGCGCATCGACTGTCGTGTTATACCGCTTGGCAATCGAATCAAGAGTTTCCCCAGCAGCGACGGTATGACTGTTAAGATTAGCGGTTACAGCCGTACTGCTATTTCCGGCAAGGTCTGTTTGCGACACAGAGGCAGTTTGGATCTCGGCTGATTTTGCCGCATCGACGGGAATCTTTATTGAATAAAATCCCGTTCGATCAGCAGTGGCTGTGGTCGAGCCTAGCTCTATACCGGCTGCATTTAAAATGGCGGCACGAATCGTCGCATTTGCTTCCGCCGTTCCCATAATCGTATAGACATTTTGTTGATTTTCAAGATTGAAGCCATTTTTCGAGATAATCGGGTTGGCAACGACTGTATCTTTTTGGATCAAATAAGTTTGAGCCGTCCCGGTATTTCCCGCTTTGTCTGTTGGTGTGACGGCCAAGGAAAGAGGCCCATCCTTCAAACTGGATAAATCGAAATTAGTTGTAAAGGTCCCGTTTGTAATGGTTGCGGTTTTGGTAATCGTCGTTACGCCGTCGCTGATCACCAGCTGTACTTGGGCCCCCTCGTCAACACTTGTGCCCCCAACCGAATATTGACTCTTAGTCAGGTTATTCACATACGGAGGAAGCGTGGACAAAGCGACGGTTGGTGCTGTGCTATCCTTCACGAGTGTTATCGGTTGGAGCTGCCCGGTATTACCGGCAGAATCAGTTGCGAGGAAAGAAACCTTGATATCTCCCTCTTTAAACGCACTCATGTCGAACGGGACAGTAAATTTTCCGTTCGCATCGGTTGTAATCGTTTTTGTCACGTTAGTTCCGTTGTCCGCCACGAGAATCTCGAGCTGGACGAATGGCTCAGCCGTCCCGCTGATTTGATACTTGCTCATGTTTCCGCTAAAAATGGTTGGCAGTGAATCAAGAATTAAGCTTGTTGGCTCCTTCGTATCCTTCGACAGGGTTTTGGTCGTAACGGTGCTGCTATTTCCAGCCTGGTCCGCCAGCACGATGTCGAAACGCACATCTCCATCTTGGAGGGAAGAAAGATCAACCGGAATTCTAAACTCTCCGTTTTCATTGACCTGTTCCTTCACTTCCACCGTTTTTCCTGTTGCATCCGACACTTTAATCGTCGCTTGTGATTTTGATTCGCCTGTTCCGGTTAGTAAAAAAGAGCTTTGATTTGTTTTGCTGATAATAAAATTGTTATTGAGAATCGCCGTTCCAGGTGCTGTTGCATCTTTGATGATCGTCGCCTTTGCTGTTTGGCTCTGACTCCCGACTGCACTTGATTGAATCGCTGTAATCGTTAAAGGCATATCAAGAAGGGAGCGAACATCCACATTGGCTTGAAATTCGCCGTTTGCGTTCACCAAGGCTGTCGTGCGAACATCTGGATGGATACCATCAGAAACCGCTAGATTCACAGTCGAATTTGGCCGTGCGGTTCCAAAGATGCTGTAATTTCCTGCATTTTGACTATTAACGATCTGGGTACTTCCAATCACCGGAGCGGCTAAGTTTGTATCCTTTATAATCGATGCTTGCCGTACGGTGCTCGTGTTACCAGACGGATCGATTGCACGAACGGTGATCGTTAGTGCGCCATCCTTTAACAAGCTTAAGTCTACATTGGAGCGGAACTCACCAAATTCATTCGCCGTGGCGGTCGTGCTGAGGGGAGGGTTTACACCGTCAGAAACCGTCATTTCCACCTTTACAGCAGGATCTGTTACGCCAAAAAGCGTATAATTTTTTACATTATCAATCGTGACCTGTTGCGTAGAATCGATGACAGGGTCAGCAACAAAGGTATCCTTCGTTACTTGTAAGCGGCTTTCCGTACTGCGATTCCCTGCAAGGTCGGTGGCCGTGGCCACGACTGTGATCGACCCATCCGGTAACGAAGATACATCCACTTTCGTTTCGAATCTGCCGCTCGCATCGGCTTTGACAGTACCGGAAACGGGCGGATTGCTTCCATTCGTTAGCGTAAGGCTTACCGACGAATTGGCTTCTGCCGTACCAGAAATCGTATAGCCAGCTTGATTTTTCATCGAGATCGTTTCAGTTGTGTTGAGTTTAGGGACAGCTGGTGCGACCGTATCGGCAATCGCAGCAGGAATTACTAGTTTCTGCCCAACATAAATCGTATCGGTTGTTAATTGGTTCGTGGTTTTAATAGATTCAACGGTGGTATTGAAATGTTTGGCAATCAGCGATAGATAGTCACCTGATACGACTGTATAGGTGGTAGTATTGTCTTGGATTACCGGTTCTTCCGGTTGGACTTGTGTTGCTTGTGTTGTTGGGATGCTTAATGATTGGCCCACAAAAATAATATCCGAGCTTAAGTTATTTTGCACCTTGATTTCTTCGACCGTTGTGGCATATTTCTTGGCAATTAATGATAAGGAATCGCCGGAAACCACCGTATACGTCATATTGGTGGGAGCCGGACTGGTAACCGTTGTGTTGGTTGGCGGTGAAGCAGGCTCCGTCACAGCTGGTGCTTGTGGCGTAGAAGTGCCTGAGCTTGTTTGGATTTGTGGGACTTTTAACACTTGCCCAATAAAAATCGTATCAGTTGTAAGTTGGTTTAAGGTACGAATCGCGTCGACGGTTGTATTTAATTTTTTGGCAATAACTGACAACGAATCACCTCCGACCACCGTATACGTGCTTGTTGCGGTGGTGGTTACAACTGGTGGCGGGGTTGTGGTCACTGGATTGACTACCGGTTCTCGTGGAATCCGGAGTTTTTGCCCTACAATAATGGTATCACTCTTGAGTTGATTATAGGATCGGATGGCTGCACTGGATGTGTTAAATCGCGTCGCAATCGATGAAAGGCGATCTCCGGAGACGACAGTATATGTATAATAAGGCAGCTTTAATACCTGACCAATGTAAATAGTATCCGAGGTTAATCCATTAACAGTCTTAATCGACGTGGTGGAGACATTTAATCGTTTTGCGATCACTGACAAACTATCACCGGACTGGACGGTATATTGATCGTATAGATTGGATGGCAGTACTTGATTCGTTGTGGTTTGTGCTGCGCTGGCGCGGTTTCCTGTTGGCCCTAAATAAATGGTCGACACAAGGATGGTACCGAGGATCACTTTTGCTGCGGTAATGTTTTTATAAGGGAATTTCTCACGAACTAAGCCAGTGATTTTTTCTTGCAGACTGGTCCTGTTTTTTTGCAGGCTCCCCAGTTCGCCAGAAAACTCCTCCATTGAGGGATTCAAATAGATCACAATTGTATAATCATTTTGGCCAGGGATTAATTCATAGCGGCTAATTTCCATCATCAACACCTCATGGTATAGATTAACCTTCAGCCATAAACTTTATTCTTGAAAGATGAGCCATGGGGAGCCATGGGGACGGTTCTTGTGGCTTTTTTTTGCTTGAAGATAGTATAGTAATAAATAATTCTCTGTGGTTAAGACAAAAAAGTCCTTTAGAGTGGAAAATATAGTTGTAAATGACCATGAAACCTGTATTTGTGGTTCGAACTAATCCCATTTGTGCCAGGAGAACCGTCCCCCTGGCACCCCTGGCAATAGGAGGTTGAGTAGGACAATGGATCAGGATAAGGAAGTATTATCGAAGCGGGCTGGAGGCGCGGAGAGGAAGTTTGATTTGTCGCACACTGTGGCGGGGTTGGTGGGAATGGCTGGATCGCTTGTGCTTGGTTATTATTTCAATAATTTGATTTTTGGGCTATTGGCTTCCTTCGGTGCGATGGTCGTAAGCGGGGCAGCATCGGGTGAGACCATCCGGCAGCGGACTATCGAGTTGACTCGTGCGATGATCGCAGGGACTTCGGCTGTGTTCATGGGTACTCTGATTGGCGGTCTGGGCTGGCTGACAGGGGGATGCATTGTGATCATTTCCATGCTAGCCGCCTTATTGGGCGGCATGAGCAGACCTGCAGCGATTGCCAGTACGCAGTTTATGATGTTCACCATCATCGGGACGAGTATGGGTGGAGGAGAGCTTCATCCGGATTCATACAAATTGCCGCTATATTTTGCTACGGGCTCGATGTTTGGGCTGATCGTAGCATTGATCGCCACATTCCTGCTGCCAGCAGCATCAAGAAGGATCGTAACATCCCCAGCTTCCCATCGAATCATCAGTCAGAAGCTGTTGAAGCGGTGGTGGCATTCCTTAAAACATTTTTCGGGCTGGCAATTCACACTTCGGGTGGCACTGTGTATGTCGGCGGCAGAAGTGATCGGTATTTTTTTCCAATTAGAAAAATCCTATTGGATTGCACTCACCGTCGCCATCGTCCTGCAGCGTAATGTCGATTCAGCGCTTACACGGTCGGTACAACGCGGTATTGGTACCGCTGCCGGTGTCATACTGGCTGGCTTGCTGCTGGTTTGGACGCTCCCACCATGGGGCGATGTGCTCATGGTGGGGATCATTGCCGCGTTGCGTCCCATTTTTAAGAATCGCAACTATGCGGTCTATTCCATGCTGATGACCCCGATGATGGTCGTGATGTTTAGCATCGGCAGAACAGTGACAGGAGCGTTGCTGCTCGAAAGACTCCTCGATACAATCATTGGCTGCGGCCTGTCCATCGTATTGGGCTGCTATATTTGGAGCGGGAAAAAGGTGTCAGGCACCAAGTAAGTCTTATGGTGGAATTTTTAGAATCTTTTAAATTTTTCTTGTAATCTCTACCAAAAATAGTTATGATAGTGAACATGAAAAATTATTCAGCGATAATATATTTATTTTTCGAATAATCACTAAAATTAACTATTATTTGGCAGGAGGTTTCAACATGGGTAAAAAATTCATCCTGATAGTATTGATCGTACTCCCATTTATTTCACAGTTAGTAGTCTTACCTTTCGTCAATCGTATCGATCCGATTGTGTTGGGATTACCGTTTCTTCAATTTTGGTTCTTTTTATGGATCGTGTTAACTCCTTTATGTACGTTAGCCATCTATCGGATTCAAAAAGCGGAAGGGAGTCTTGACTAATGCATGGAAATTTGACGGCCTTATTAATCACTGTATTCGTTGTCCTGACCGTTGTGTTAATTGGCTTTTTGGCGGGGCGAAATAAATCGTCGAGAAGCTCGGTAGAGGAATGGTCGGTTGGCGGCAGGCGCTTTGGCGGTTTGCTCGTTTGGTTTTTAGTAGGGGCTGATTTATATACCGCCTATACTTTTTTAGGACTGACAAGTACGGCCTATTCCGGCGGAAGTCTTGCGTTCTTTGCAATTCCTTATTGTGTGATCGCCTATTTTGTTTCTTACTTTTACCTGCCTAAACTGTGGAAAGTAGCAAATAAATTTAAGCTGACCACACTAGCTGATTATGCGAGAGAGCGTTTTGATAGTAAATTTCTTTCTGCGCTGATTGCGGTGGTCGGTGTAGCGATGCTCATCCCGTATATTGATTTGCAGTTAGCAGGGATCCAAGATACGCTTCGCGTAGCGGGAACCGGTTATATTAATGTGAAGGTGGTCGTTATTACGTCCTTCCTGCTTGTGGCTCTGTTTACATTCTTTAGCGGAATCAAAGGTCCTACCTATACGGCCATCATTAAAGATGTTCTGGTTTGGGCGATCATGTTATTTCTCGTCGTGTCTCTGCCGATTATCCATTTTGGCGGCTGGAGCCCGATGATTGACACTCTTGTGAAGGAATCACCGCAAATGCTGACGATTCCAACTTCCGGCCCGAAAGGTATTCCGTGGTTCATGACAGCCTCGCTCATTTCGGCCTTGGCATTATTTATGTGGGCACATGGGGCAACAGGTGTATTTACGGCTAAAAGTGCAGACGCCGTTCGAAAAAATGCGATGTTCCTGCCACTATACAATGTCGTGCTAATTTTGGTTATTTTCCTAGGCTTTGTCGCTTACCATGTCTTGCCGCAAGGAAGCGATCCGCGTTTCGCCTTTTTAAATCTTATTCAAGTTTCTTACGGGGGAGTAGGACAAGGCTTAGCCTATTCAACGATTGCCTTAGCATCGTTAATCCCATGCTCGATTATGGCAATTGGGGCCTCCAATTTATTTGCTAACAACATTTATCGTGATTTAATCAACCCGAAGGTAAGCAGCGCGAAATTAACGCTGGTCACGCGTTCGATGGTATTTGTCGTGATTGGGCTTGCCTTATTATTTGGCCTGTTATTCCCAACAGCACTTGTATCCTTGCAGCTTCTTGGGGTTTCAGGAATGGTGCAAATTTTCCCTGCCATAGTTGTTAGCTTATTCTGGAAAAATTTAACGAAGGAAGCGACAACGATTGGCTTGCTTGTCGGATTGATCACCACGTTTACCGTGTATGGGACAGGCAGCTCTCATGGTATTTATGAAGGGTTCTGGGGCTTGTCCGCGAACGTAGTAGCCATCATTCTTTTCAATCCATTCTTCGCGGCGAAAGCCAAACAGCGTACCAACGCGGTTAAACAGTTTCTGTTTACACCAGCGAAAAATGTCGCAGGTAAAATTAAAAAGGGAGCATAACAGACTAACACAATTAAAAGGTCAGGGAGATTTCTATTAGAAGTCTCCCTGGCCTTTTTGGTTGGACCAAAATATTCCCTGCCCCGTAGGTCTCTCAATTTAACAAAATACTCTTATATTGGCACTTTTTTATTATTCGGAATTTTCAGTTGTTTTCTATTGCCCTTTTTCTCTAAAATGAGCTTGAAGACAAGAATTTAGAGGAGGGAATATTATTGATTGAAAAAATGGTGAAAACTCAGGAATTGGTGGAAGCAGTTGAAAATGAAGTCATTGAGTGGAGGAGACATTTTCACGAAAACCCCGAGCTTTCATTTCAAGAGGTTGAAACTTCCAAGTACGTGTATGAGAAGCTGCAATCATTTGGGAATATTGACGTTTCTTGGGTTACGCCTACGAGTGTAATGGGACGGCTCATTGGTCAGCAGCCAGGCAAAGTCCTTGGTTTAAGAGCAGACATGGATGCTTTGCCAATCCTCGAAGAAACAGGGCTGCCGTTTGCCTCGAAAAAGAGCAACATTATGCATGCCTGTGGACATGATGGACATACGGCCATGCTTTTAGGAGCAGCGAAAGTACTTTCCCAATTGAAGGATGAAATGAAGGGGGAAATCCGCTTTTTCTTCCAGCATGCGGAGGAACTATTCCCTGGTGGAGCATCGGAAATGGTGAAAGAGGGAGTAACCGAAGGAATTGATGGGGTGGTCGGTCTTCATCTTGCCTCCCAAATTCCTTTAGGGAAATTTTTTGTCACCTATGGTCCTGCAACGGCAGCAAGTGATGCCTTTGATATCATCATCCAGGGCAGGGGCGGCCATGGTTCAGCGCCGAACGCCACGGTGGATCCTATTGCCATCGGGGTACAGGTTGTTAACGGAATCAATCAAATTATTTCACGAAAAGTAGACGCCAGTCAACGAGCCGTCATTTCTGTGACAAAGTTTCAAGGAGGAACCGCTAATAATGTTATCCCTGACAGGATCACACTTGGGGGGACCGTTCGTACCTTTGATCCGGAAGTTCGCAAGCAAATTCCCGTTTGGATTGAAAAGATTACAAAAGGGCTTACTGAGGCAAATGATGCTTCATATCAATTTGACTATCAGCTTGGCTATTCCTCTGTTGTGAATGAGGAAAAAATCACGTCATTGGTGGAACAGACGATTGTGGAAACCTTTGGTGAATGTAATCGCGTCATTTCACAAGCAATTATGGGAGGTGAGGATTTCTCAGCATTCTCTGCGGAAGCTCCAGGGTGTTTTGTATTCTTAGGTGCTGGCAGTGAAAAAGTGGAAGAAAATTATCCTCATCACCATCCTAAATTCGATGTCAAGGAAGAGGCCTTTATCCTTGGTGTGAATTACTTTGTGCAATCGGCATTAAAATTCTTGAACGAAAACTAAACGGAGTACGCTCGCACGATTGGAGATTTCCGAGCACAAATTTAAAGGGAGGGTATCGCTGTGATTGAGAAAATCGTTGATATTCAAAAATTGGTTGAAGCGGTTGAAGAGGAAGTAATCCAATGGCGCAGGCATTTCCACGAAAATCCTGAGCTTTCTTTTGAAGAGGTGGAAACATCAAACTATGTTTTTGAAAAATTACACTCTTTTGGTCAAATCGAAGTAACTCGGGTAACACCTACAAGTGTGATGGGACGGCTGCGTGGCTCTCAACCAGGAAAAGTACTTGGTCTGAGAGCGGATATGGATGCCCTGCCAATCCAGGAGGAAACAGGGCTGCCGTTTGCTTCCAAAAAAAGCAACATCATGCACGCCTGTGGACATGATGGGCACACGGCCATGCTTCTTGGCGCAGCAAAAGTACTCTCGCAATTGCAGGATGAAATAAAAGGGGAGATCCGCTTTTACTTCCAGCATGCGGAGGAACTATTCCCTGGTGGAGCATCTGAAATGGTAAAGGCGGGCGTGACGGAGGGAATCGATGGTGTCATTGGTCTTCATCTTGGTTCTCAAGGGCCTTTAGGGAAGTTTTCCCTCTGCTATGGCGATGTAACAGCAGCATGTGATGATTTTGACATTGTCATTCAGGGCAGGGGTGGTCATGGTTCGGCACCGAATGAAACAGTGGACCCTATTGCCATCGGCGTGCAGCTTGTGAACGGAATAAATCAGCTGATTTCTCGGAAAGTGGATGCCAGTCAGCGGGCCGTTATTTCTGTCACACAATTCCACGGAGGAACTGCCAATAATGTCATCCCAGATCGTGTCACAATTGGGGGCACCGTTCGAATGTTTGATCCCGAAATTCGGAAGCAGATTCCTGTTTGGATTGAAAAGCTAACAAAGGGATTGACGGAGGCTCACAATGCCAGCTATCAGTTGGATTATCGGTTTGGATACAGTCCAGTTATAAATGAAGAAAAGATTACCGAATTGGTTGAACGAACGCTTGTGGCAACCTTTGGGGAAGAGAACTGTGTAAGATCTCAGGCGATTATGGGAAGTGAAGATTTTTCGGCATTTGCAGAGGCCGCTCCGGGATGCTTTGCCTTTTTGGGAGCGGGAAGCGCAGATCCTGCCGATAATTACCCGCATCATCACCCTAAATTTGATGTGAAAGAAGAAGCATTGATTCTAGGTGTAAACTATTATGTAAGGACCGCATTAACCTATTTGGTTGAAACCTCCCCTGTCATGAAGTAGTCAGAAAAAGGGGAGAAGATAACGGAAAAGAGGTTCCTCCTTTCCGCTGTCTTCTCCCTTATGATCGTTACTTAATCGCCATTTTCACCCCAACGATCGTTCCTATACCAGGTTTACTCCAAATCGTCAGTCCATAATTTTCGCCACAGATCAATTGTAAGCGCTTGTTTGTGTTATAAAGTCCAATGTGATCGGATGATGTATAATTGGACCGTAACTTGTTTCTGATTTCTGCTAATCTATCTGGTGGAATGCCAGCTCCATTGTCAATGACTGAAATTAATAGGTCTGTGGGCGAGGCTTTGATTTTGACCTTAACAAGAAGTTTTCTTTCCAAGCCAATCATGCCATGCTGGAGGGAATTTTCAATTAACGGCTGAAGAAATAGTTTTATGACAAAATATTTATCGATCCCCTCATCACAATCCCACAGACAAGTAAATTGATCTTTATGTCGAATTCGTTGAATATCCACATAGCTTTTTGTATGCTTGATTTCATCTTTTAAAACGACCAAACCCTCCTTGGCGTCTAAGGAATAGCGGAGGATATGAGCCAAATTATCGATCATTTCATTGATTTCATTTGGTCTTTTCGTTAGACTAATCACCTTCCAATTAATCGTCTCCAGTGTATTAAATAAAAAATGCGGGTTTAATTGCGACTGATGAACGGACAGCTCCAGTGCCTGCATTTTATACTTTCGCTCAGATAGTAGCACCTTCATATATGATTGTTCCATAAAGTTTGTCACGATTTTATGAATGATGAAACTATGAACATTTGTTACCGTGCTTGGTAAATGGGGCAGGGGTTCTCCCTTTTCCGCACTGTTTAAGATCGTAACAATGGAACGAATGTCCATGAAATTTTTTTTCGTTAAATAATAGGCCACAATCCCCCCGACCAGGATGGAGGAGAGTAATAGAATGATGGTAACCAAGCTTAGTTGGTATGGGAGTTTATAAAGGGAATCCTTCGGTATGGTGGAAAAAAACAGCCAATCATATTTTTCAGATTCCAGTTTAAAGACAATCGATTCAACGTTTTGAATCCGCATGGTGGTGACCATTTTGCTTGACGTAACCATGGACTGAGACTCGGATTCTGTTAAAGAGACTGGATGGTTTTCAAAGAGAATCTGGTAGTTCCGATCCATGGTGAGAATATTTTGTCCGTTCATTTTATATAAGCCATTTAGATAATCCTTTAAATAGTCCGTATTTACGTTCAGGATAATATATCCAGGTTTGCCATTGGCAAGAGTAAAGCTTCGATACAACGAAATAACTTCTACCTTTTTAATCGGGAAATTATCCGGTTTTCGGAAAATCGTTCGTTTCGTTGTCCAAACATCCTCGCTGGTAGTCTCCCTGTTTATATCTTTATACCAGGAGGTGTCCTCAAACGTTTCCAGGTTAACCACTCCACCTGTTGTTGAGGTTAGAAAGTGCTGTTTGTCATTGTCGATGTAAATATAAATGGAATCAACGTATGAATGAGCAATCGCAGGTGAATCGATGATGTTTTTTAGCGATGCAAGCCTCACATAATCCTCTTGGCTCAACCATTTTTTCTCAAGCATGTTTTGTAAATCAATAAATTCAACCGCACTGGCCGCAATGGACAAATTAATTGAATTTAATTCATCGAAAATCATTTCCACATTCATTTGGATTTGATTTAATAGATTCAAGTTTTGTTGATTGATTTTATCCTTTAGATAGAAATGAATTAACGTAATGGCTAGTGATCCTAGAATTAAGGTAGGGATCAGCATGGGAATGAGCAGTTTCGTTAAATTTTTAAAATAAAAGGAACGCTTTAAGGAATCCATCAATAACCGTCCTTAATGGAGCTGCCGATATTCTTTCGGACTAACGCCAAAATATTTGCGAAAAGCACGTGTGAAATTTTTGGCGTTGCTGTACCCTACCATTTCACTTACCTCATAGGCTTTGTATTTCATTTCTTTCAGTAAATTTGCTGCTTCCTCCATCTTTATTTGAAAAACAAATTCAGAGAAGTTTTGGTCTGTTTTTTGTTTAAAATATTTGCTGACATAGTGGGGATTCATATAGACAATCTGGGCGGCATCGTCTAAGGAAGCATCCTTAAAATGACTTTTTACATAATCCTTGATCTTGTGAATAATAGGATCATGCTCTGAGCCACTTTGTTGATTTACTATTTTTGTTTGGAAGGGAGGGGGATTTCGTTGATCCAACTCTTTTTTTATAGGAGTAAAGGCATCCGTTAGATCTGAAAAGTTAGTAGGTTTTAGAATATAATTTTTTGCCCCGTATTTTATCGCGGTTTGGGCAAAGTGAAAATCTTGATACCCGCTTAGAAAAACGGTGATAACTGGCGAATTTTGCTGGTAGATTTCCTTAATTACCTCGAGTCCAGTCATGATGGGCATCTGAATGTCACAAAGTAAGACGTCGGCATCGCCACTTGAAATCAGCTCCAATGCCTCTTTTCCATTTGCCGCCTGTCCAATTACTTTAAATCCTATATCTTCCCATGGAAAATAGTTAACTAAACCATTACGAATCTCGTATTCATCATCGGCAATTACTAAATTATACATGGAGTACCTCCTGTAAGGACTATCGTAATATTCAGAATATACTATATTTATTAACTTCCAACAAGATAAATCATGTTGTCTCTTGTCAATTAATGATACGAAATATCAAGGTAAGTCCCTTTTTTTCCCCCTCATACTTTGATTAAATAGTGGTAATTAACGTAAATGTATTTAGTAGGTTCACAAAAGACTGAATATTTTTAATATTATTATTTTAAATTTTGAGAAAGAGTGGTGAAAATATGAGGCCGTTGTTAGAAGTGAATCAGCTGAAAATTGCATTTGCAACCGATAAGGATGAGGTAGTTTCTGTTGAAGAGGTGAGCTTCACGGTTAATTCTGGTGAAACCATCGGCATTGTCGGAGAATCCGGATGCGGCAAAAGTGTCACCTCTTTATCGATTATGGGGCTGCTCGGGAAAAATGGACAAATCAAAAATGGTCATATCTTATTCGGTGATGAGGACCTTACAAAGGTGACAGAACAACGTTTAAGGGAAATCAGGGGAAATGAAATTTCGATGATTTTTCAGGAACCAATGACCTCCTTGAATCCAGTCTATAGCATTGGAAATCAAATGGTTGAGGGAAT
Source organism: Neobacillus jeddahensis (assembly GCF_000612625.1). Classification (GTDB taxonomy): domain Bacteria; phylum Bacillota; class Bacilli; order Bacillales; family Cytobacillaceae; genus Neobacillus; species Neobacillus jeddahensis. Next base: position 23,384 of record NZ_CCAS010000025.1, on the reverse strand, counting down.
CAAGCTCCATTTAAAGATGAGTACAAGGGACGCAAAAGAGTATGCCATTAAAATGTTGGATAAGGTAGGAATTCCAAGGGCGCGTGAAATGATGAAGGAGTACCCACATGCCTTATCGGGGGGGATGAGGCAGCGAGTCATGATTGCCATGGCCCTAGCGTGCAAGCCCAAGCTGCTGATAGCTGATGAACCAACTACAGCCCTGGATGTGACAATTCAGGCACAAATTCTTCAATTAATGCAAACCTTGCAGAAAGAGTCAGAGACAGCGATTATGCTGATTACCCATGATTTAGGGGTGATCGCGGAGACAGCCGATCGTGTAATTGTGATGTATGCTGGCCAAGTCGTGGAGGAGGCGGATGTATTTACCCTGTTTAAGGAACCGAAACATCCCTATACCCAAGGCCTGCTGGCTTCGATTCCACATTTGGAATATGAAAATGAACAACGGCTTGTGTCGATTCCTGGTTCAGTTCCAAGTGTGAAACATATGCCAAAAGGCTGCAGATTTCATACAAGATGTCCCTTTGCGGAGCCGCATTGCCAACAGGAACAGCCGGAGCTTGCGTCCATTCAGGAGGGGCATAAAGTAAGGTGCTGGTTAGTTGAGAAGGACCCACTCAAGCCGGTCGTAGAGAAACCAAAGGAGGAATCAGTCAGATGACCATCTTGATGGATGAAGAAACAACTCCTTTATTACGAGTGGAGAAACTAAAGACCTATTATCCTATTAAAAAGGGCATTCTTTCTCGGACGGTTGGTCACGTGAAAGCGGTCGATGGAGTAGATTTTTTTATTAATGCCGGTGAAACGCTTGGTTTGGTTGGAGAATCAGGCTGCGGGAAATCAACGATTGGCAAAACCCTTGTGCGATTGGAGGAGGCATCCGAGGGTAGAGTGTATTTTCATGATCATGAAATCACGACAGCAACAAGAGAGACGATGAAAGGGATCCGCAGGGATTTGCAAATTATCTTTCAGGACCCTTATTCCTCCTTGAATCCAAGAAAACGGATCAAGGATCTGCTAGAGGAGCCGATGAAAATCCATCGGGTGGTCGAAAAGGAAAACCTCCATAACCGGGTGGATGAACTGCTGGATTTAGTCGGCTTACCTAGAAGCTATAAAAACCGGTACCCGCATGAATTTTCCGGTGGGCAGCGGCAGCGGATTGGGATTGCCAGAGCCCTTTCTTTAAATCCCAAACTAATCATTTGTGATGAACCAGTTTCCGCTTTGGATGTATCGATTCAGGCCCAAATATTAAACTTGCTGAAGGATTTGCAGAAAGAATTGAACTTAACCTATTTATTTATTGCCCATGGATTAGGGGCAGTGAAATACATTAGTGATCGGATTGCCGTCATGTATTTAGGAAAAATTGTCGAAGTGGCCAAAACAGAAGATATTTTTCGCCATCCTCAGCATCCCTATACGAAAGCCCTGTTAAGCTCGTATCCGATTCCAAACCCTGAAATGAGGGCGAAGGAACGAATGGTGATTCCGGGAGACGTACCGAGTCCAGCTAATCCGCCAAGCGGCTGCAGTTTTCATACACGCTGCCCGTTTGCAACTGCCATTTGCCGTGAACAAACACCAGTTCTTAAGGGAAGTGAGCATAGTGTGGCCTGCTTTGCTGTTAACGAGGCATAAGAAGGAATCTATTAATATGTAAAGAAAGAGGGTGTGAAATTGGTTCCATATATTATTCGCCGACTATTCATTGCCATTCCCGTCTTATTTGGGGTAACGATTGTCAATTTTATCATCATCAATATGGCACCGGGAAACCCTGTTGACATGTATATCGACCCCAATACTTCACAGGAACAGCTCAATTTGCGAAAAGAACAATTGGGCCTGAATGATCCGTTATGGCTCCAATTTATTCATTGGCTCAGCAACCTTATGCATGGCAATTTGGGTTTTTCCTTTTCAACCTATGAGCCTGTTACGAAGATCATTTTAGAACGGATTGGACCCACATTTGAATTGATGCTGCTCGCACTGCTTGTCGGTTTGCTTATCGCCCTTCCAATTGGGATTATTAGTGCCGTTAAACAATATAGCAAGCTTGACTATTTTACTACAGGGATATCCTTTTTTGGAATTTCGATCCCGCATTTTTTCCTTGGGTTAGGGCTGATTTACTTCTTTGCTGTTAAATTGCAAATCCTGCCTGCAGGGGGAAGGTCCACTCTCGGCAGTGAGGGTGATTTTCTCGATAAGGTCAAGCATCTCATCCTTCCAGTCCTTGTGCTGGCAGTTGGGATTGCCGGCCAATATGTCCGCTATATCCGAGCAAGTTTACTAGAGGTTCTAGGTCAGGATTATTTACGTACAGCCAGAGCAAAGGGCTTAAAGGAATTTGTCGTTACCAATAAACATGCCTTAAAAAATGCTCTCATTCCGATTATAACGATTATTGGTCTTGAAATTCCTCTCTTACTGGGAGGGGCTGTGATCACGGAACAAGTATTTCAATGGCCGGGAATGGGCCAGCTTACGATCCAGTCGATTATGTCACGGGATTATCCGACATTAATGGCTCTCAATCTATTAACGGCCTTTATGGTTTTATTCGCCAATTTGTTAACAGACATCGTCTATTCATTTGTGGATCCACGGATTAAATATAAATAAAGGAAGGAGGAACGGGCAATGCCATTGCTAGAAACTAATATCAAAAAAGAGATCGAAACGCCGATTGCTTATTCAGAGATTGCCGGAGAGGAAACGCCCTTTCAACTAATTGTTAAACGATTTATGAAGCATCGCTTAGCTTTCGTCGGTAGTCTGTTCATGATCTTTATCATTCTTGTTGCCATTTTTGCACCAGCTATTACACCAAAGAACCCCTATCAAGTATATGAAGAATTTTCTGCGCCTCCTTCTGCTGAGCACTGGTTAGGCACAGATCAGGTTGGCCGGGATATTTTTACCCGCCTAGTTTATGCCTCAAGGGTATCGATGCTGGTGGGACTCGGAGCCGTCTTAATCTATAGCGTGATTGGTACGATTTTAGGGGCGATTTCCGGCTACTTTGGCGGTTGGGTTGATATTCTGTTAATGCGTCTAACAGATGTCTTTATGTCCTTTCCAGGTCTGATGCTCATCCTTGTCGTCGTTAGTATTTTGGGACCAAGTCTATTGAATATCATCTGGATTCTGGGACTGCTTGGCTGGCCGTCCGTTGCAAGGCTCGTTCGCGGCAGTGTTCTCTCGTTAAAGCATGTTGATTTTGTTAAATCTGGAGTGGTCCTTGGTTTGAGTACCCCAAGAATCTTATTTCAACATATTTTACCAAATGCTATTGCTCCTATCCTTGTCCAAGCTACCTTTGGAATTGCTGCCTCCATCATTGTGGAAGCCTCGCTTAGTTTTTTAGGAATGGGAGTTCAGCCCCCCACCGCAAGCTGGGGAAATATGCTGACAGACGCTCAATCGTTAACGGTGCTAACGTCACAGCCATGGCTTTGGGTTCCCCCCGGCATCATGATCGTTCTTGTCGTACTGGCGATCAATTTTATCGGGGATGGTTTGCGGGATGCAATGGATCCAAAAGCCTTGAAATAGGCAGCTTTTTTAAAGTAACTATCCCATAATTTTAAAAAAAGAAAAGAGGGTCCTACGATGAAAAAAGTAAAGGTGAAATTTCTAACCATTTTTTCGATTGCCTTGCTCCTATTCCTAAGTGCTTGTTCGGGTGCAGATGATGCATCCTCCACACCAAAGGAAACAGGTAAGGGAAATACACAAGCCGGTCTAGGTGATACGATTATCGTCGGAATTTCCAATGCAGTCGGTTCGATTAATCCGATTAATGCAACTGATATGGCCGCTATGACCATTTCCTCCATCTTATTCAACCCATTCTTTGAGGCAAGCGAAACGATGGAATTTTTGCCTAAATTGGCAGATAGTCTTGAAACAACGGATAACCAAGCCTTTACAATCAAATTAAATCAAAAGGCTCAATGGACAGACGGAAAGCCGGTTACAACAGAGGATGTTAAATTTACTTTTGATACACTGGCAAATCCAGATGTTCAAAGTACTGGTTTGAAAACGCTCAATGTTATTGAAGGACTAGATGATGAAGGACATCTGCCTAAAGGCGAAAAAACGGTATCGGGCATCGAAATTGTCGATGATAAAACCTTTGTCATTCATACAAAAAAACCAACCGATCCTAATTACATCAAAGGCGCGCTCATCAACGTCAGAACGATCCCGAGTCATATTCTAAAGGATAAGGACCCTGCTACTCTACATCAAGATCCGTTTATGTTAAAACCAACTGTTTCTGATGGTGCGTATGCACTTAAGGATTTCAGTGGGGAAACACATGTTGAGCTTAAAGCAAATCCTAGCTATTACGGTGGTGCACCAAAGACAGAAAAGCTGTTCTTTAAGGTAGTGCCTTCAGCGAACTTAACGGCGCAGCTGCAAACAGGTGAAGTTCACATGAATTACCCGGCTGTTGGGCCAATCGCCATTCAAGATATTGAAAAGGTGAAAAATATGGCTAATGTCGAGACAATAGATGGAAAAGGATATGATTACCAAGAGATCTACTTCAATACAAAAACGATTGATGACCCGAAAATGCGTCAAGCCATTGTATATGCTATTAATCGTCCGCAGCTCGTTGAGAAGCTGTTAAAAGGGAAAGCGGAGATTATTGATGGACCGTATACAAACCCACATCCGTATTTAAATAAGAGCTTGGAGAAATATGAGTATGATCCTGAAAAGGCGAAAAAGCTGATTAAAGAATCCGGCTGGGATAAGAGTAAGACGATTCGCTTTAATGTACCGGTAGGAAATCAAGTTCGGGAACAAGCAGCTGTGATCATAGCGGAAAATCTAAAGGCGGTAGGCCTAAATGTTCAGGTACAAAAATATGATTTCCCTACTCACATGCAAAAAGGGGCAAAGCATGATTTCGATTTAATGTTCCTTGGGATTCCATACCAAATCGATCCAGATGTCAGTACATTCTATTTTACAAAGGCACCATATAATTTTGCTGATTATAGCAATTCCCAGTTAGATGAATTATTAATGCAAGGGAAATCGGAACCAAATCCCGAAAATAGAAAAGTCATCTATGACCAGGTTCAGGAAATTTTACATGAAGATCTCCCAACGATTACCCTCTATTCAGACTATCAAATGGGAGCTGTTTCGAAGAAAATAAAAGTGGGCGAACCGAAGCAATTCGGCATGTTCTATAACGTCCAAGACTGGGAAATTGAAAAATAAAGAACAAGGCTGGGAATTCTGGGCCAGGGGGACGGTTCTGGTGGTCCAATCTGGCCATGGGGCCTGACCCCCGGTCTGCTAAAGCGTTAAAGTGGAAGTCCCAATCTTGTTGATTGGGGCTTTTTGAGCAGGGGAATTATGCTTGGAGGTTGAATTTTAATAAGATAGAAAGGAGATGGACGGCGTGTTATTAAAGAAGAAATCAACCTTTGGGGAGAAAAACGGTGTTTCCTATTTGAATGGCGAGGTGAAATTCCAGGGTGTTTCATTAAATGTCCACAGCTATGTTGTTGATGGGGTGTTAATTGATACGGGGGCACAGTCCTTACATAAGCATTTTGAAGCCTTTATCGATGAAGCTGATTTTGATCAAGTCATGATCACTCATTTTCATGAAGATCATACAGGCTGCGCCGCCTATGTGGAAAAAACAAAAAAACTACCGATCTATTTAAATGAAAAAACAATTGATTATTGCGCACAACGGGCAGATTATCCTTTATATCGGCAGCTCTTTTGGGGAAAAAGGAAGCCATTTCATGCACAAGCCATGCCTGAAACGTTTACTTCGCGAAAGGCAACGTGGGATGTCATCGATACTCCTGGACATGCATACGATCACAAAGCCTTTTTCAATCGGGAAACGGGTCAATTATTTACCGGTGATTTATTCGTCAACGAACGGACGAAAGTCGTCCTAGCGGAAGAAAGTATCCCTACCATTATTCATTCATTAGATCGAGTCTTAACGTACGATTTTGAAGAGGTATTTTGCCATCATGCCGGGTTTGTCAAAGACGGTCGTGCGGCGCTCGAACGAAAACGAGACTATTTAGTATCGATCAAACAGGAGGTCTTCGCTTTACACAAGCAAGGGGACTCAGTTGAAGCCATCCGTGATAAGCTTTTTCCAAAAAAGTACCCAATTATCAAATTTTCAAGCGGGGAATGGGATTCCCTCCATATTGTCACATCGATCTTGAAAGGGCATATTATTCACAAATCATAGGGACGAACATTAAAAAGGGCATTTCTCCTACAAGAAGAAACGCACCCGAGTAGACGATTTTTCAGTTCTGATCCTAGGCATTCCCTTCCAATATTGGTTGGGACTTTTGTTGTTTTCCTGCCTGAAGCTTTAAAGATGAGCCTAATACGATAACGAGACTCACTCCCCCAATCCAGACAAGCGTAGATACAGGTGAATTCCAGCTCAAGCTTTTACCAAAGAAGAACAATTCGCGAAGGCCTTCGACCATAAATCGCATCGGCAGCCAGGAGTAAATCCACTCGCGATAAAAGGAAGACATCATCTCAGGAGCTAACGCAAGCAATGGTGCTCCAAAGAAAAGGATTAACACGAAAATCGGGATCCCCTTCATACCTACTAACGAAAGAACGGCTGAAATCATTAGGAAAAAGCTAAAACAGGTAATCGATAGAAATAACGCAGTATCTCCAAACTGTGGAATAGCCAATCCGACCATGCCATTTGCGAGCCAGGTTAATCCAAACCCCACGACAAAGGAAACAAACGCCCCTACTAAAATTTGTCCCAGTTTTATGGAAAGGTTCTCTTTTCGGGTTCTAACTGCTAGTTTACTAACCGCCATAAAAATAATCACGGCACTGGCGATACTGGCCATCCAGAGTGGTTGGAATAACGAAATAGGCGCATTCCCGTTTGCACTGTTTGCCCCAATTTCATTCACATTGGTGACTTTTTTGGCAATAGGAGCGACGAGGCTGGCAGCCTGTGTGGTGGTCAATGTGGCTCCTTGTTTTTCAAATCCTTCAAGTAGCTGGGTCCGAACATTGTTGTTGATGTTGTCAACGACGGTATTCAATATTTGCCCCGCCATTGTCGAAGCCGCGGTATTCATGCCTTGATTGATGAATAGTTGCACCTCGGGTGAAGAAGGCGTGGGCGTTCTTAATGAAGCTTGCTTTGCACTAAAATCCTTGGGAATGATGAAGGCTGCATAATACTTTTGCTGATCTAATCCCTTTTGGACTTCTTCGCTGCTTTTTACTTCAATCCATTTTACAGCAGGGGCTTCATCGGTTGTGGCTGCTGTTTTTTGTATCATTTCAGCAATGGTTGTTCCCATATTCATCTTCGGTTGATCAGGAATTTGTATGCCTTGGTCTTCATTCACAATCGCAATCGGCAGATTTTTTGGCTGGATGTTAACGGATGGAAAAAGGGTGAGTGAAAAAATAAATAAGACGGCAAAGGCAATGATCGGTGATAACACTACCAGTTTGTTTTTAAAAATTTTCATGTCGACCTCCTTGTAATTAGTTGAGGAATTATATGTTCTCGGATAGTAGACTGACTGCCATCACTTTTGTAAAAAAAGTGAGTAGTCACTCATAAATGATATTACCAACATTTTAATATATGTCAATAAAAAAGTGAGTAATTACTTTTTTTGATCCCATTACTTCTTCCTCTTTTAAAAATAATTTTTTCCCCTCGCCCCGTTTCACTAAATTTTCACCAAACTCTACTAAACTACTATTATCAATAACGGAAGGAGGTCAGAAAGCGATGAATCCAAAGGTGAGAAAAGGTATATTCTGGGGTGGAATCATTGCGGCAATGATCCTAGTTATGAATCTAGTTCACTATCTATTCGGAGGTGCCAGCGCTCTCGCTGCCGGTCCTTATAGACATGAACAAGGTGGCATGGGCATGGGGCCGCGCGATGGTGGAATGGGGCCTCATCACATGATGGGTCACCCGCAGCCTGGCGGTTTTGCTTGGCTGTGGATCGTAGTCTTCATCCTGATCGGTATCACGGTTTTGGTACTAGTTGGAAAAGGGCTCCGAAGAAAGTCCAAGGCCGCGGCCATGCAACAATTTATTGATACATCAATCATGAGTTCACATAAACCGTTAACGAATTCGAATGCACATGTGTTAGAGCAATGGGAAAAAAATCTAATGATAAAAAAGGAGAATCAGTAAAATGGGTATTTTTAAAAGAGTAAAAACAATGGCAAAGGCAGATTTGAATGGCTGGCTCGACAAATGCGAAGATCCAATTGCCATGTTAAATGAATACTCTCGTGAAATGGAACTTGAGATGGGCAAGGCGCAACGAGCATTATCCCGTCAGTATTTCGTTGAGAACAAACAGGCTGCGCTCATTCAAGCAACCAAGGCATTGGTAGAAAAAAGAACACGTCAGGCGAAGCTTGCCATTGGACAAGGTGAGGAGAGCATCGCTAAACTAGCAGTCCAAGAAAAATTGACGCATGACAAGCAGCTAGACATGTATGAGCAGCAATATGAAGCGATTCAAGCACAAACGAGAAGTTTAACGGAGAAGCTGACTGAGCTTCAGCAAACGTATCATGAATTGCAGCATAAGAAAATCCTTCTAGCTTCGCGGGCCAACGTGGCGCAGTCGATGAAACAAATGCAAAAAGCAGCGACTTCCTTCCAAACGGACACGATTTTACATGGGGTGACCCGGGCTGAAGACCAAATTCTCTTAATGGAGGCGGAAGTTCAAGCCGGCCAGCAGTTTGTAAATCCGCTGGTAAAATATGAGTCAGCCTATGTCAACGAGGAAGAATTAACTAGTGAACTAGAGAGACTCAAAAAGGAAAAAGAGTTACTTGTGTAAGGTTGATGAACGAGGAGGAAGCACCATGATAGTCGTTGGTGCTTCCTTTTATTAGCTAAAAAGGAAAGGAGAATAAATGTGAATGTGAATATGAATATGGTTTCATCATTGCCTATTATTGTGTATTTGGCGGCCGCTTTAGTGATCACGAGGATTCCATTTGTCGGGACGTATCTGTCACTTTGTTACACGCTTCTGCATGAAGTGGTGCGGGCCTTGATTGGCGGTCGGAAAAGAATTCGCTTGATCAAGCATGAGGAGGGCGAGGTGATCGAGAAGACGAGCACGTTGAAGCATGATTTGATTTCGTATCTGAGTTATACGGTTGCGTCGCTGGCGGCGATTGGATTATTTTATCTCGTTTCGATCCATCGCTATGAGTGGATTCTCTATCTGCTGAGCGGTCTAATTGCGGTCGCGCTCGTATGTTGGCTCCGCCACTTCTTGGAATTTGTCTGGGCATTGACCTTCATCGCCCTGCTCGTGACTCCCATCTATTTTGGTTATGACCTGGCAATCAAGCCAACCGCTATTTTTCTAGGATCCTACATGTTGGTTCAATCCGTGTTAACCGCTCTATCTTTATGTAAGGAAAGTTTTGCTACACGCAAAAATAAGGGAATTGCAGCTAAGGTAAAGTGGGTGCCATCGATGATGTTAGGCCTAGTTCTGCTGGGGCAAACACTTTATGCAAGCTATTATGTCGTCGGAAATTTTGTCTTATAGGTTGTGGGGTCAGGCCCCCACCGCTTTAAAGCGGCGGGGGCCTGACCCCAATTCGTATCTGTTGCGAAGTAAATCATTTTCTGGGGAATATTGTTGTTACTTTTGAAGATTGGTAGACAACTTATTTATGGCGGAATGGTGAAAAACCCTGCGATAGCAACGTTTAGCCTGTCCCTAATTAAACGTTTGAATAGTATCACGGCTGAGGAATCTGGTCGATTCCTGGCTTATGATGCCGATTGTTTCAGACTCATTTTTTTATAGATCGTAAAATAAACCCAAACCGCATTTAGTAGTAATAAGGCACTGGTAATAAAGAATACCGATTTGATCCCAAAATAGGCGGCCACCTGCCCACCAAGAGTTGCGCCTCCAAAGACACCTAAATACCCTGCCGACATGGAAAAGCCAAAAACTCTTCCAGTAAGGGAAGCGGGGGTAATATTCTTAAGCAGGGTATTAACGGACGGAATTAATCCTGCCGAAGCTAAGCCTAATAAAAAGCGGAGAATCATTAACTGCCAAGGATTTTTTACAAAGGCTTGAGGAATAAACATACATCCCGCCACGATTAGTGCCACTAAGATTACTTTTTGCGCCCCAAGCTTATCCGACAATTTGCCAAGCCTTGGCGCGGCAATAATACTGGCTAGTCCTGAAGCAGAGAAGGCCATTCCGGCTAACAACGCAACATGGTTAGAGTTCTCTGTTAACTGCGTAATATAAATGGTGATGACAGGTTCTATTGAATAAAGGGCTAAACTTAGGACAAAAAAGGTGACAAATAAGGTAATCGTTAAATTTTTTTCTGGAACCTGATTCCAAATCTCTTTAAAAGGAAGGACCTCCTTCTCTTGCCGCGTAAAGGATTCCTTTACAAATAAAGCAGTGGCAATAAATGAAATCAGCAACAAGGCACCGGTGATGAAAAAGACATATTGCAAGCCAACGCTCTCTTCCAAATAACCACCAATCAATGGGCCAATCAAACCTCCGGCCGTACTGGCAGTTGAAAGGGTACCAAGAGCAAATCCAGCATGTTCTTTATCTGTCTGAGTGGCAATCAAAGCCATGCAGGCAGAAGAATACCCGGTGATCACCCCTTGCAATAATCGTAATCCAATCAGTTCATAGACATTTTGTGCAAACCCCATACAACCGATCACAATTCCCATACCGAGACTTGCCCGTATGAGCATGAGTTTGCGCCCGTATTTATCAGCGGCACTTCCCCAAATAGGTGAAAAAATGGCGGAAAGGATAAAAGTAGCCCCAAAGGCAAATCCTGAAAGTTGAGCGATATCAGCAGTATTGTCGACACCTAGATGCTTAATATAGAGCGGTAATACGGGAACAATCTGGCTCATGCCTACACTTGATACGAACAACCCAAACCAACAGACAATTAAATTTCTTTTCCAAATCGGCATGAATTTCCACTCTCCCTTCGTCGTTAGCTTCTGTATTTACCATGTGTGTAAAGCCTAATAAGCACCACCTTAGGTCGAGACCTTAAGTGGCGCTTGTTGGTTAACGAAACAATTTTCTAAAGTTCGATTCAATTCAAAGTGCCAATCCAAGCGTCAACCGTCTGCACATCTGCTTGGCGAGGGAATACCTTTTCCATCAGAACGCGGTGAACCTCGGAATCCGCATCGAGACAGGCATCTGAAAGTACGGTAAGGGAAAAGTCTTTATCTGCCGCTTCCCTCAATGTAGATAGTACAACACCACTTGTGGAAATCCCACTGAGGACAAGCGTATCGATCTGTTGGGCACGAAGGATGACTTCCAGAGTGCTTCCAGCGAAGGCGCTAAAGCGGTACTTCGTCACCACTGGTTCATTTGGGTTGGGCTGAACTGCTTCGTGAATTTGTGTGGAAGCATCCGATAGAGTCATTCCGCCATGTTTAGAAATAGCTGAGAATATCTTATTTTGTGGGCTGACCTCGGGATAGCCCTCGCTAAACCCGACCCTGACATAAATAACGGGAATCTCGTTTTGACGAGCCGCTTCAATCGCTTTTTGGAACGGTTGAAGCACCTCTGGCGTTTCGCCGTAACGGGAAACAATCCCATTTTGTAGATCCATGACTAACAACGCGGTTTTATTCGCTTGATTTTGCATACGTTGAAAATGCCTCCCTTTTGGGTTAAAATTAAACGGAGAGTTCTCCTTTTTTTAGAATAAATGGAGAACTCTCCGTTTGTCAAGCGATGTGAAATACTATTTTAGGGAGTGACAATAGGATGAATGAAGATCTTCTATCCCAACCTCGCACGGAACGTCGTGATGCGGCCAAGAATCGGCAGTTCATATTGGATACAGCTCATCGGCTATTTGAACAACATGGTGTTGAACAGGTAAGCATGAATCAAATTGCCATAGAAGCACAGATTGGACCGGGAACGCTCTATCGCCGTTTTCGGAATAAAGGTGAATTATGTCTAGAATTAATTAAAGACAGCATAGATCTATTTTTCGAAGATATTGAAGTGTACTTGAAGGAGAACGAGACAGCTCCACCAAGTCAAAGGTTGAAAGGAATTCTTAGCTTTTTTATCCAGTTCAGAGAAAGAAAAGCACAATTGCTGACAGGTGTTGAGGAAACCAAGTCAACCAAACCACATTGGTCTCGAACGCAAAGCCCCCTATATGTAGAATTGCATCAATTAATGGTAGAGTTATTTGACGAGATGGCGGCAAATAAGCAGACTCGTCCAAACAGTGTCTTTAAGGCTGATATGGTGCTAATGGCTTTAAGCAGTGAAGCTTATTTTTTCCAAAAGGATGTCCGTGGTTATTCGCCTGAGGAGATTCTAGAACAACTCTATTCCACATTTATTTCATGTGATTGAAGCCATTCATAACGCATAAAAGGTTCCCATGATTTTGGGAACCTTTACTTCAATTTGCAGTTGTAGTTGAATCTATTTATGGTTCCTTAGAATTGCTGTGTTCTAGTGGATATTCCTCTAATTTTTCCGTTAGTTATTACTACTCCTGCTACTTTTCCTACAAACTTCCTTATACCTTGAAATAAACCCACGTTATTGCGCCCCCTATTATACCTATCTTTTTTTCTATCATTATAGTTAATATTGGATAAAATAACATACATTTTATGATACTTCAATTTCCCAATAAGGAGCTGTTTTTTTCCGAACTAGCGCATAGTGATCTGACTAGCAAATCCCTCGACACGATTCCGCCCGTTTGCTTTCGACTGGTAAAGGGCTTGATCGGCCTGCTCCATTAACAATTTTACTTCTATTTGATTGTTCACATACCCCGTGGCATGACCAATGCTAATCGTCACATGATTCGTCACGGGGGAATAGTCATGCCGAATCTTCATGTCAAAGACAGCCTCTCTGATGTGTTCCGCAAGTTGGTCTATTTCCTCATCCCTCCACTCAAATAAAGCTATCACAAATTCTTCCCCTCCGAAGCGAGCCGTGATGCTTGAGGAGGAATGGAGGCAGTTTTGGATGCTTTGGGCCACCGACTTGATCACGTGATCTCCTTCAAGATGTCCATAATGATCATTGAACAATTTAAAGGCATCGATATCAATCATCATCAAAGTCAGTTTTAGATTATCAGTAGTGTGATTCAATCTTTCACGAATATACTGTTGGAATCCTCTTCGGTTCGGAATCGTGGTTAACTCATCAATAATCGTCAATTTCTTCAGTTGTTCATTTACCTTTGCCAATTCCTGATTGATCTTTTTATTTTCCTCCATTTTCGATGCGAGACTTTGATTGGTTTCAGTCAAGAGTAGCTTAGTGAAAAAATTAGTCGCATCACTTCTATATAACATTCTTGAAGCCAGCCAACAAAAAAATAGAAAAACAGAAAGATTGATATAATGCCCCATTAAGATAGCATTGGATGGTTGGAAAAAAGGTAATCCAATCAGTAACACGGTAAGGGGCAGAATGTATAGCTTCAGGATAGTCCGATTGGAAGCGTGAAAAAGTACTGATACGCACATGAAGTTCACCGCAAATGCCATGACATGTCCATATTCTTTTTGATCCACTAGTGTCACAACGGCACCCCATACTAAGAAGAAATTCACTAAACTTAATAACCCTAATTTGAATCGTTGATATTGTCGTTCTGTGTAAGAGGTCTTTTTTTCAAACCTGCGGATGTAAGCAAGCATGAACGTACTCATAACTAATAACAAGAGATAGAGCACGAAATAGGTATTGAAGGCAAATGTTCCTTGGTTGGTTAAGGTGGATGACACATTCATGATGATCAGAATGGCTTCAAAAAGAATGACGATCCTAGCAAAAAGCTTACAACGCTGGATGTTTTCAGTGAATAAGTGTTTTTCGAGTAATTGTTTTTGTTCATCGGAAGCGGGTGGAGAGACAAAAGCAAATTTAGGTTTCATTTTCAGGCCTCATAGATTGATAGTTTTTCCTATTATTATACAAAAAACAGGACATAAGTCATAGGGGGACCTGTCCCCCAGTGCGTTAGGTTTGTCTCTTGGTAAATCCACCTATTAATTGTAGGATTATTGCTTATTTTTGTTGAATAACTTAAATTTTTGTAAAATAATCCTAGAATTTTGTAGAATCCCTCTTTATTTTTGTATGAATCTTTCTTTTTCAAAAAAAAAACAGACCAGAGTCTGTTTTTTCGCCACTTATGCTGCTTTTCGTATAGCTGCTTGCTTTAGCTTTGTTTCTGGGAACGTTGCAACCAGAAAGATATACAAACTGGAGGCGGCGATAAAGAAAATCATCGCTGGCGTATAGCCAGAATGGCCTAAAATATAGCTCCAGGCAATCGTCGCGATTGTTTGACCTGCATAGGCAATTGCCCAGAATAAGCCGAACATAATCGTCAATCTTTGTGGCGTCATCCCTTTTAATTCATGGGGAAGATTCAAAAAGATTGGGTATTGAATATACATCGCAAACCCCGAAATTGCAATGAGCGTGTAAGAGAGAAGTGGAACTTTGTTCGCGAACACGATCGCTAGGGCAAACGTTCCGACCATGACAATCCCTGAGAACAACAGGATTGGCTTACGGGGAACTCCTTTATTCCCAATTCGAATTCCAGCAAATGTTCCGAGAATCCCAAAGCCCGAAATTAATAGGTTCGTCACAGAACCATTTAACAACGTATATTGATCAAAAATTGCTTTAAAGCTGACCAATGATAATACATATAGGGTTAAAAAGGAAGCAAAGGCTAGGCCATAGCGCCACAGGAACCCGTCCTTGAGCGCATCTTTGTAGCCAAACTTTTCAACAGTACCACCCGTTTCTTGCGTTTCAAAAGTCTCAGCCTTCCACAACCAGGCGATGAAAAACAAGATGGTTAATGAGGCAAAAAACGTTAACGTTACGCGCCAGTTACTAACCATTTGCTTGGCAAAAACCGTAAATAAAATAGCGACAATAAAGGCTCCGGCATTATAAGCGACAGTATTGGCGGCATTAATGCGCAGCTTAACCTGAGCATTTTTCACATAGTGGGCAACGACAGGGTTCATATAGACAATGACCATCGAGCCCCCAACGGCCATGACCATCCGCGCGACGGTATAGGCCCAGTAATTCGGCAAGTAAATCGCGACTAGTCCCATCATCAGGAGTCCAATTGCCGTACCGGCCGCTTTTCGCGGCCCTAATTTCATCAGCACGATTGCGGCGAGGATGTTGGCAAAAACACGTGCTGTCGTAATTGAATAATTCACGAGCTGAGAAATTATCGGATCAACCGGTCCGCCAAAAAACGTTTCAGTGATTTGTGGCGTCAAGGAGGAGCCAGCGACCCAGTTCATGGCAAAGGTTACATAGGCCAGCCATAACACAGCCATCATAAAATATCCTTTTTTTGTATGATTGATCGATTTCATCCTAATCATCTGCTTTCATGATTTCAAGTAAGGAGCGAATTTTAGACTAGAGTACAGGCTTCATTGTTTCTTTCAATACCTTAACGGAGTGGTTAAATTGCTCTGTTTCTTTTTCATTTAGCTGAATTTCAAGGACTTCACGGATTCCGCCGCGGTTAATGACGGCAGGAACGCCGATAAAGACATCTTGTTGTCCGTATTGTCCATCTAGATAAGAAGAAACGGTTAGAATGCAGTTTTCATTATTTAAAATGGCTTTCGTAATGCGAACGAGAGACATGCCGATTCCATAGAAGGTGGCACCTTTTCGGTCAATGATATGGTAGGCCGCGTCACGGACGTTCACGAAGATTTGTTCTAAACTGTCTTTGTGTAGTTCACCATTGCTTGCTGCAAGTTCTTCCAATCTTTCAACCCCGACGGAAGCACGGCTCCATACTGGTAGTTCTGTGTCTCCGTGTTCGCCAATGATATAGGCATGCACGTTTCTTGTATCCATGTTGAAATGTTTCCCAAGCTGAAAGCGAAGACGGGCGGAATCTAATACGGTACCGGATCCGATAACACGTTCTTTTGGCAGGCCAGATTCTTTCCAAGTCACATAGGTTAGGATGTCGACGGGGTTGGTGGCCACTAAGAAGATACCGTCAAATCCACTCGCCATAATGTTTTTTACAATTTCTTTAAAGATTTTTGTGTTCTTTTCTACTAATTGTAAGCGGGTTTCGCCTGGCTTTTGCGCCAATCCCGCTGTAATAACGATGAGGTCTGCTGTTGCACAATCTTGGTATGAACCGCTCCAGACGTTGATTGGCGATGGGGCAAATGGGATGCCGTGGTTCAAGTCCATTGCTTCACCTTCTGCTTTTGCCTCGTTCACATCGATAAGAACGAGTTCTTCAGCGACTCCTTGATTGATCATTGAATAGGCATAGCTGCAGCCTACTGCTCCTGTTCCGACTAAGACAACGCGATTTACTTTTCTATTTCTGTTTTCCATGATGGTAATCTCCTTTATGTGGTGGAATGTAAATGAAAAATAGTAAATGCTAGACTCGAGTACTGAAGTTACTTAATTAACAACTTGATGATGTTAGTATATCACCAGTTTGTGAATAATTTCACAATATTTGTGACATAAAATTGAACCTTTATAGAGCGATTACAAGTAAGCGATGCCATTAGGGTGGGGGCCTGACCCCCACCCCGTTAGTGCGGTGATGCACACAATTTTTTTTGCTAGTTTTCCTTTTCACCAAGTTTTCACCATTGTCTATTAGAATTCATATTATCAAGTAGCGAAAGGAGGGAAACGAGATGAATACGAAAAAGAAGAAAGGTATTTTCTGGGGTGTCCTGATTGCGGTGACTGTATTTGGCATCAGCATACTCCATCATCTGTTTGCAGGAAATAGTGGATATGCTAGAGGACCACACGGACATGGGCATGGTGGAATGATGACTAGAGGTGGCGGCTTCGGCCCGCACCAAATGATGAACGGTCCCCAGCATGATGGGGGATTCCCATGGCTTTTCCTCTTTATTGGACTAGCTGTCCTCTTTTTACTAATCAGATGGATGAGAAAGAGAGCAAAGGCAACTTCGATGAAACAGTTTATTGACACCTCTCTTGTGGGTTCACATATACCGGTTAGCAACCAACAGGCAAGTCTATTAGATCAGTGGGAAAAAAATTTACTAACAAAAAAGGAGAATGAGTAGCATGGGTATTTTTAAAAGAATCAAGACGATTACGAAGGCAGAACTCAATGGATTACTAGACGGGATTGAGGATCCCATTGCGATGTTAAATGAGTATTCTCGAGAAATGGAACAAGAAATTGTCAAAGGGCAGAAGGCGTTGGCCCGACAAATTTTTGTAGAGAAAAAACAAGCGGCACTCATCTTAGAAACGAAAGCATTGGTGGACAAGAGAACGCGCCAGGCGAAGCTTGCGATCGACCAAGGCGAAGATGCGATGGCACGATTAGCCGTGCAGGAAAAGCTGACCCATGAAAAGCAGCTCGAGCTTTATCAGGAGCAGCTTGCAGCGATTCAGGGCCAAACGCAAATCTTGATCGAAAAATTGGACGAGCTTAAGGATACGTATAACCTATTACAACATAAGAAAATCTTATTGGCCTCCCGTGCAAATGTGGCGCAGTCGATGAAACAAATTCAAAACACAACGGTTTCCTTCCAAACTGATACGATTGCGAGAGGTGTGGCCCGCGCCGAGGAACGGATTCTGTTCATGGAAGCAGAGGCACAGGCCGGTAATCAGTTCTCGACTCCGTTGGCCCAGTTCGATGCGGCCTACAGCAGTTATGTGAACGAGGACGAGCTGAATCAGGAATTGGAAAAGCTGAAGAACGAGAAAGTGGCAGACTTATAAGAATGAATAGGGATGGAAGTACCACTAGAAAAGAGTGGTGCTTCTTTTTTTGTATAGGTAAAAATTTCCTGTTATGCGTGAGTGCACTAAGAAAAGCTTCGGAGCCAAAGTATTACAGTCAAAAAGCTGTGCATTTCGACGAACTACGCCTCTGTTTTCTTTTTCTGGGAAAAAGGCTCTACTTTTTAAGCTGGTCTTAAGCTTGCTCAGGTAGGATTTAGGGAGTAGAACTTTTCAAAAGGAGTTTTCGATATGAATATTCTATTAGCTGAAGATGATGTCAGGCTGGGTGAATTAATTGAATATATGCTACAAAAAAAGGGCGGCTACAAGGTCGAGTGGGTCCAGGATGGGGAGGATGCCTACTATTATGCGGCCTCCTCGCATTATGATGTCGTGATTATGGACTGGATGATGCCGAATGAAACGGGCGTTGCGGTGTGCCGCAAGCTGCGGAAGGAAGGGTACTCGGGCGCCATTTTGATGTTAACGGCAAAGGATACGGTCGAAAATCGGATCGAGGGATTGGATGCGGGCGCCGACGATTATCTAGTTAAACCGTTCGAAATTGATGAGCTGCTGGCCCGTCTTCGCGCCCTATCCCGCCGAAACTATGCACCGATTTTTGAAGAGGAAGTCGTGATGGCGGATTTGGTGTTAAATCGGACAAGCTTTACTGTTCGGTTGGGAAGTGATCACATTCAATTGAGTCCCCGCGAATTTCAACTTTTTGATTTTTTAGTGCAAAATAAAGGTCAAGTCCTTCCACGTGAGGTCATCCTCGAACGGGTTTGGGGATTGGATTCAGATGTCGCGTTGAAAACAATTGATGCGACGGTAAAATTAATCCGCAAAAAATTACAATCGTTCGGGAAAAAAAATCTGCTTCAGAGTATAAGAGGGGTAGGGTATAAACTTGAGTGCTAATCTTCTTTCGTTCCTGCGTGCGTTTACTCATTTTCGTGAAAAGGATGTTTTTAAAAGCACGCAAAGCCGGTTGACGCGGATCTATAGCGGCCTGTTAATTCTTTTTCTGATACTCTTTATTGTCATCGTGTATACCGTTCTTTATGTGGTGATCTTAAGGAATCAGGAGCAGGAGCTGCAAACCTTAGTCAATCAGGAAGCGAGCTTTTTAGAGGAGTATATGGGGCAGAACGAACAAGGGGACGTCTATAGTGCGGAAAATCAGGAGGTAGTATTTGCGGGGGTGAATCAGTTCTTCAATTATGTTGTCAATCCGAAAGGCGAAATCCTGATGGGAAATGAAGCCAATCAGCGCTTACGGCCGTCTATATTGCAGCTGCTGAACGGAGGGACTTCACCAAATGGGGACGTGCGAAAAGAGACACTCCATGTGGAAAATGCGAAGGCGAGAGGTTCCAGGAGCGAATTTCATCCTGCCGAGGGTGCGGAAGATCTCCATTTGATGATTGCCAGTCACCCGATTTATGTGAAGGGGCAATTGATTGGCCAGCTTTATATTGGAAAGGATATTTCGTTTGCCTATCAGTTGTTTCATTGGATGCTCGTGATTCTGGCGGCCTTAGGGGTCATTTTTTTCGGAATTGCGATCTTTATAAGTGTGTCGATGTCGAAGCGGGCGATGGTGCCGATTCACAAGGCGTTTATACGACAACGCGAATTTGTCGCAGACGCCTCCCATGAACTGCGGACGCCTTTAAGTGTGCTCCTGTCTTCTGTGGATGCAATGGAAATGACGCTGGAGCCGCAGAAGGAGGATTTTACCGGGAGGCTCTTGTCTCATATGAGGGAGGAAGTGAAGCGAATGACTCATTTGGTCAGTGATTTGTTAACGTTAGCTCGTTCGGATTCGGATACGATTGAGCTGAAAACGACTAGCTTTGATTTTCTTCCATTGGCGGAAAAGGCCGTGGAATCGGTCCATCCGCTGGCGGCTGCTAAGCAAATTTCGTTAAGCTTGCAAGCTCCGACTGAATTGCCGACGGTGGGCGATGCGGAGAGGTTGTCACAGTTATTGTATATTCTCTTGGATAATGCCATTAAGTACACGCCGGATGGTGGGGAAGTGAGGATGGAGCTTTCGGGAGATGGGACCGAGCTCGGCATCGCGGTCCAAGATACGGGGATTGGCATTAAGAAGGAGGATTCGCAGCGAATTTTTGAACGTTTTTATCGCTCGAATAAGTCTCGTTCGCGGCAAATGGGCGGCCACGGTTTAGGACTGTCGATTGCCAAGTGGATTGTTGAAACACATAAGGGGTCGATTAAGGTGGTAAGTGAAGTTGGGAAGGGGAGTACATTTATTGTCAGGATTCCATTTGGCGGGGGGAGGTTGTAAGGGAAGACGGGATGTTCCTGCAACTGGCGTGGGCGAAAGTCGGCGGGACTAATGCTAGTAAGCACACATTTTTCGGCTGTCATGGTGTTTTGGGGGGGAGTTTCATGAATGAAAGGGTTTCGTCTATTAAACTTAGCCTAAGTCGTCTTCTCTAGTTACCGTTTTTCATTTTCCCCATGTTTCATGGGCATTAGTCGCCTTCTCTAGTTCTATTATTCCACTTTATTAATCCGTTCCATTTTCCCGCTTTTTCTTTTCACCTCCCATTTACATTATTTTTCCATTCTGATATTCTTAAATCGTAAGTAGTAAGTAGTAACTAATCAGTGTTTCTCACTATTCAATGAAGGGGAGTATCAGTATGAAGGAACTACGTTTTGCACAAAACTTTTCTTTGATCGCACTCAATGCTCAGGACAGTCTTCATTTAACAACCACAAAAAAGGTATCATTGCGGTGCATGGCTGCTGCAGCAATTTTAGAAATATATTTGGACAATGGCTTTTCAAGGACGGGTGAAATCCTTTCTTTTACCAAGCAGGATTTGGGACATTCTTCGATGCCCAGCTATCAAGAAAAAGTGTTAAAGACGCTTTTGGGTAAAAAAGAGGTGATTAGTGGTACACTTTCGCACTATCTAACAAAAGTGCTCAGACTATCCAAGGGTCATTTAAAAGAGATGGAACAAGCTTTCGCTGCTTCCTTAGAGGAAGCTCAAGCGATAGAAGAAATTCCCGCGCTGCTTGGCTGTGATTTGGAATTTGTCACAGCTGGAATATCGATGAAGGAATACCGCAGCCATCCAGAACTCTATACAAGATTGATCGAAAGCCTTCGTGCGGAAATTTTAGAAGAGGGAACCATGACAGATGAAGCGATCCTCATGCTATGGTTGCTGCGAGAAAGCAGCTGTCTGTATGACCTTTTTTCGAGGGAGGAATTGAAACGGGTGGCAGTACAGATTCAACAATTACTGGAGGATAGCGCATTGGCCAAACAGATTTTGCCGATCACGATTCACAAATTCATTGAAACAGCCTATAAAAATTTTCTGAAGATAAAAAGGGATGTTATGTCTACTCCCACCGGTTCAGGGCTCAATTTTATTTTCCCTGTTCTGGAACGCTCGCAGTCGATTTTTATTGAGACAGAAGAGATTTTTCCCAATAAAAAGGATCGGTTGCGTGATCTAAAAGTGAGGATAGAAGAAAAGGGTCACGATTTTACGGTTATCCGTGAGGGTGAAGTCCCACTTGTTAAGATTGACAATGTTTTATATGAAGCTGTACCATCTGCGACGCCGTATTATCAGGTTGCGGTACATGGTGTTCGGTTACGAAAATATCCACTATCTTTATAGTAAGGGGAATGGAAATGTCCCGACAACGATCAATGGAAAAAATACTGGCATCGGAATTTGTGTCGATTGGGGAGCTAGTCCGCTTAACCGGATCCCGGTACAGCACGCTGAAATTCTATACAGAAGAAGGCATGCTTCCGTTTGTGCAGGAACATGAAAACCTGACCCGCCGCTTCCCTCGAGTAGAAGCCATTGCCAAACTCAACGAAATAAAAGAACTAAAACAGCAAGGACTCAGTATTCCTGAAATAAAAGCGCGAATGGGGGCCTGACCCCCATTCAGCTAAAGTTTAACGCGTTAAAGGAATTCGATGGAAAAATATTATGACATGATGTCATTTTTTTATGTTGACATATGACACGGTGTCATATAGAATACTTTATATTCAGTTATGACACGATGTCACTTTTTGAGATAGGGGAATTATGATGCCGAAACCAACATTCTTACACTTATCAAAAGACAAACAGGATACATTACTTCAAGCTGCCAAAAAGGAGTTTTCTAGAGTCCCGTTACATGAAGCGTCGATCGCCAATATTATCAAGTGTGCAGGAATCCCTAGAGGCAGTTTTTATCAATACTTTGAGGGGAAAGAGGATTTATACTTTTACATGTTAAATCAATTCTCTAAGAAGAATAATGAACGATTTATGGCCATCCTGAAGGAGCGGGAAGGAAATTTATTTGATACGTTTATCGAATCATTCCGGTATATGGCTAAGAACCAAATGAGTCAAGAAAACCAAAACTTTTTTAAGCATGCCTTTTTAAATATGAATTATAAGCTTGAAAATACATTAGCCAATCATGTGTACGAAGAAAATCAAAAAAACCAGTATCAGCAGATGATCAGCTCAATCAACCAAGAGCAATTGAACATTCACGATGAAAAAGAGCTGCATCAGGTGATTAAAATTATCATGGCTGTCACCTTTCAAAACCTTGTGCAAATGTTTGTAAAGGAACTGACGGATGAAGAGGCCACAAAAACGTATATTCTTCAACTTGAACTGCTAAAAAGAGGGCTTCTGAAGGAAGAACAGTAATGGATTCGCCAGAGGTACCTAGAAGGGAGACGGTCAATTTGAAAAGGTTAGTGGAAAAACTTCAAGGCCAGGGTATCAATGCACAGCTATGTAAACGGCCTTGCAGCAAAGAGAGAAAGTTCAATGAGTTCAGCCGCATTCCGTAGCGGAAAGGCTGTTATTTTACAAACATTAATTTACATGAAAAAAGGGGATTGGAAATATGGATTCAGCATTACAACCAAAAAAACCACCATATTTAATGATTGCGATCTTGTTTGTTGGTGCGTTTGTTTCGTTTTTAAATAACTCATTATTAAACGTGGCACTGCCTTCGATCATGGTGGATTTAGAAATTAAGGATTATTCGACGGTTCAGTGGCTGTCTACAGGCTACATGCTGGTCAGCGGGGTGCTAATTCCGGCATCAGCCTTTTTATTAACACGTTTTTCGAACCGGCGTTTATTTATTACATCGCTGGTGATTTTCACCCTCGGGACTGCCTTAGCAGCGTTTGCGCCAAACTTTGGGGTATTACTTGCTGGACGTATGGTGCAGGCAGCAGGATCTTCGGTCATGGGACCTTTGTTAATGAATATTATGTTGGTCAGCTTTCCTCGTGAAAAACGTGGTGCCGCGATGGGAGTTTTCGGCTTAGTTATGATTACGGCCCCAGCGATCGGACCGACTTTATCCGGTTATATTGTGGAGTACTATGACTGGCGGTTACTGTTTGAAATGATTTTA
>NZ_CCAS010000024.1 GCF_000612625.1 Neobacillus jeddahensis | reverse complement strand
CCGCTTTCCCCGCCAATGGCGACACTACGGTCTATGATAAACAAGACATCTGGATTTTTTTCCATAATGTATTCAGATGTAACACTTTGACCATGGGTGGAAACCTCAATGTTTTCATCAGCAGCACCAAAACCGAAAACATCATGAATAATGCCGAAACGAGAGCTTGGCCCATACGCACTGATCTTGCCTTCATTCGCTAACAGAATCAGCGCCTTTTTATCAAGACTTACAGTTTGCTGATGCAGTTCCTTCACATCGGCTTTAATATCCTTTAATTCACTTGCCACCTTATCTTCTTTTCCAAAAATTTCACCAATTGTGTTCATATTCTTCTCAAAAGATTCCATATAATTTGCATAATCAATTCCGATATAAATCGTTGGTGCAATCTCCGCAAATTGATCATATAATGCCGCTTGACGGCCAGAGATGAAAATAACATCAGGCTTCAACGCGTGAATCGCTTCAAAATCTGGTTCTTTTAAACTTCCAACGTTGGTATATTTTTTATCCGCATATTTTTCTAAATAAGAGGGGATCGAACCTTTAGGAAGGCCGGTTACCTCAATACCTAACACATCTAATGTATCTAATACGCCGAAATCAAAGACAACCACTTTTTGCGGGTTCTTTTCAAGTACCGCCTCTCCATATTCATGCTTAATCGTCAATTTCTCTGCGGCCTCTGTCTTATTGGTCGTGCCCGTTTTTTCCTTTCCTTCTTCCTTGCTACTTTGTCCACAAGCAGCTAAAACGAACATCATCGCAAAAATTAAACTCAGGAAACTCCACTTTTTCATTTGTTACTCTCTCCCTTTTTATGAATTGAAATAAACACAGATTCGGCAATTCTCTACTTCTTGAATCGGAATATCCATATCGTAAATTTCCTTTAAGGCCTCTGATTGAATAATCTCCGCTGTCGGACCGTCCTTAACCACTCTGCCATCCTTCATCGCGACGATCCAATCGGAATAAACAGACGCGAAGTTAATATCATGCAAGACAATAACAACTGTTTTACCCAGCTCATTGACCAAGCGACGAAGGATTTTCATAATCTGCACGGAATGCTTCATATCCAAGTTATTCAATGGTTCATCTAGCAAAATATACTCTGTATCCTGTGCAATCACCATCGCAATAAAGGCACGCTGCCGTTGGCCACCGGATAATTCGTCTAAGAAGCGATCCTGCATCACACTTAAATGCATATAATCTAGTGATTGGTCAACAATCCGTTCATCCTCCGCCGTTAACCTCCCCCTTGAGTATGGAAACCTGCCAAATGAAACGAGTTCGCGGATCGTCAAGCGGACGTTCATGTAATTCGATTGCTTCAAAATCGACACACGTTTGGCAAAATCATTTGATTTAATCTTACGAACATCTGACTGATCAACGAGGACTTCGCCGGTATCCCCATCAAGCAGACGGCTAACCATCGACAACAGTGTCGATTTCCCTGCACCGTTTGGTCCAATAAAGGAAGTGATTTTACCAGGTTGAATCGTAACCGTCACATCTTCCACTACCGCCTTTTTCCCGTAAAACTTTGAGAGTGCCTTCACCTGGATCATGCTGCTTTCCTCTCCTTCAATAATAAATAGATGAAATAGACGCCACCAATAAAATTAATAATGACACTCAACGTCGTTGAAAAGGTAAAGACTCGTTCGACGATCCATTGTCCCCCAACAAGGGCAATGATCCCCATCGCAACCGCTCCACTAATCAGCACTTTATGTTGGTAGGTTTTAAAAAACTGATACGATAGGTTTGCGACAATTAAGCCAAAAAAGGTAATCGGTCCAACGAGAGCGGTCGATATCGAAATGAAGATCGCCACAATCACCAGCATTTGTTTGACGATTGAATCGTATGGAACCCCAAGATTAATCGCCATCTCTCGACCTAGTGAGAGGACATCCAAATATTTCACATGACGCCAAGCATAGATCACTACAATACCGACGATAATCAAAGCCAGCCACACTAAGTCCGAATTAATATTATTAAAGCTAGCAAACATGCGGTCTTGAACAATTTGAAACTCATTCGGATCGATTAATACTTGAAAAAAAGTTGATATACTTGAGAAAAACGTGCCGACAATGATCCCAACCAGTAGTAAAAAGTAGATCGATTGCCCGCCCTTTTTAAATAAAAATTGATAGAGTAAAAGGGCAAATCCAATCATTACTGCTACCGATAGGATAAAGTTCACCTGCTTATTGACAACAAATAAATGAGCAGAGCCTAAAAAGAAAATTATCACCGTTTGTAACAGTAAATAAAGGGAATCTAACCCCATGATGCTCGGTGTCAAAATACGGTTATGTGTAATCGTTTGAAATACAACCGTCGCATAGGCGATTGTAAATCCCGTCAGCACCATGGCGATGATTTTAATTGCCCTTCTTGGCAAGGCATAATCATAACTGCCATTCAAATCTTGAAATAAGTAAATTGCACAACAAACAGTGGCAATCAAAACCAGGATGAGCATTTTCACTGAGTTACGCATAGACCTTCCTCCTAAAAAGCAAGTACAGGAAGATCCCACTACCAATCACCCCCACCATGAGACTAATCGAAATCTCATAGGGAAAGATAATCACTCGCCCTAAAATATCGCAAACCAGCAAAAAGTTTGCACCTAGAAGGGCCGTATGTGGTAACGTCTTTTGCAAATGATCTCCTTTAAAAATTGAAATAATATTCGGAACAATCAACCCGAGGAAAGGGATCATCCCAACCGTCAATACCACTGTGGTCGTGACCAAGGCTACAAGGATGAGCCCCAAATTGACGACCCTTCGATAAGCAAGGCCTAAATTTTTTGAAAAATCTTCTCCCATTCCGGCTACTGTAAAACGATTGGCATAAAAATAAGCAATAATTAAGATCGGAATACTTATGTATAAGAGCTCGTATCTTCCTTTCATAATCATCGAAAAATCACCTTGCAGCCATGCTGACATATTTTGAATGACGTCCGCCCGATAAGCGAAAAAAGTCGTGACAGACGATAAAATATTGCCAAACATTAATCCAACAAGTGGAATGAAAATGGCATCCTTGAACTTAATCCTGTCGAGGATTTGCATGAATAAAAAGGTACCGGCTAGCGCAAACACAAAGGCAATAGCCATTTTTTCTAACATAGAGGCATTGGCAAACATCAGCATCGCCACCAAAATCCCTAACCGGGTAGCATCTAATGTTCCTGCCGTAGTTGGTGAGACAAACTTGTTTTGACTAAGCTGCTGCATGATAAGACCAGCAATACTCATCCCTGCCCCGGCAAGTAAAATTGCCACCAGCCGCGGTACCCTGCTAATCAGAAATATTTGCGTTTCCTCAGACTGAAAGTCTACTAGATCCATAGGTGAAAGCTGACTCACACCCACAAACAATGAAATTATGGATAAAACTATTAGCGCTAATAATAAGTATCGTTTCTTCATCGCTGTCTCCATTGTATTGGTATTGCAAATGATATTGAAAATCATTATCATTTACTTTCATGATTGATTATAACAAAGGTAAAATTGATGTCAATGGTAATTGAGAACTTTTATCAATTAAATTTCAATAATATTCAGTAAAGGGATATACCCAACGTCCCTTTTTACTTTGTCATGTGGCTTATTAATATGAATGACACCCTTTAACATAATGGACTTCCAATCCCTCATAAATTGAGCATATGGAGGTGGGTGGAATGAAAAAAAGACTAATAGCCATTGTCATCCCGATTATTTTTTTATTGGCAGGCTGCTTTGGCGACCCTGTACAGGACGACCTGCAAAATTATTTAGACAAAGAAATGAAGACCGTATGGGAATTGGAAGTTAACGCGATTTCTGCTTATGAGGGTGTGTCTGGGGCCAATTATCAGGACGACCAAACCATGTACGATGCAATAACAACAGACGTCATCCCAAACTACAATGAATTTATCAAGAAGCTGGAAGCTGTCAAAATTGAGACAGATGAACTGAAAGAAATACATGAGATCTATATTGAAGGTGCGAATATCCAGTTTAATGCATTTGCAAAAATTAAACAGGCCTTAGAAGAGCAGGACCCGAATTTGATCCAAGAGGCAAATACCATGTTGGCGGATGCCCGAAAGCATATCCGTGATTACAAGGATAAGTTGAACAAATTAGGCAAGGAACATGATGTGAAAATTGAGCAGAAATAGAACAGGAAGGTAAATTTTTTAAAAACTAAGCCAGTCCCCATTGTCAACGGGAACTGGCCTAGTCCATTTATTGATATAAGTCAAACAGGCTAACGTTTATTCAGCAACGGCGGTAATTCCCAATAGGTCAAGGCTCGCCACAGCCATTCCAATGGACCAAACTTAAAAAATCGCAGCCAGATCATGCTGAACATCAGTTGGATCACATAAATAGCTAAACACAGGTACAGAGATGTCAGAGGATGGAACACTGGCAATATTCTACCAATTAGGAGGATCAAGGCCGTTTGTGTTACATAATTGGTGAATGCCATCCTCCCATAGCTTTTTAACGGAGCCAAAAGCTTTTGAATAAATGGCCTTTGCACTAGTAAAATAAACGCCCCTACATAAAAAGCTGAGACAATCGGCCCAATCGTTACACCTATCGCGAAAAACGGCTGGATTTCAGCCATTGTAGCTGTGCCAACGATTTGCGGTGCGTGTTGATATTGATAACTAAGCCCGATGATACTGAGCAGGAGCATGAGGATGGTGAACATAGCCACTTTTTTCAGATGCCGAGCGATGCCTTCAAATACGCGATATTGCCCGGCGGTGATCCCTAATAACATTAGCGGAATGACCATGAAAATCTTGACGGACAAGATACTGATGGTGATTAACATCGCAATTGAAAATACAAGATTGATCCGCCTGTGTACTTTATAAAAAGGCAGGAGAATCAGACCTGATATGGCGTAAACGGTGAGCGCCTCCCCTGGATGAAACTTCACATGAATGAGCCCAAAGATGAACAGCACCAAGAGCCGCCGCAAAAACAGGATATATCCATTCTTCCCTTTTGCAAGAGCACGTGTAATAAACATATACAGGCCGATCCCAAACAAGAAGGTAAAAATCGTATAAAAACGTCCTTCAACAAATAAATACAAAAATCTCCAGTAGGCTTCATCCAATGAGTGAGGCTCTGGTTTAGTGACTGCCAGCAAAGGTAAAATATTCACCAAAATAATCCCCAACAACGCAAACCCGCGTAAATAATCGAGTAAATCAATCCGTTTCGTTAACTCTATTGGAACCATCATAATACTCCTATTGGTGCCTGTCACCATTACTACTTTTAGCACCGTTTTCACTTTTATTATTGGCTAATCTACTGTTTTCTGCTGCCCCATGCGATAGATTAAGAAACGCTCATTTGGATTATGTTTGGAAACAAACGGGACGGGCACCTCATCGATCAGTTCGAATGGTGTGTCATTTTCCAAGAAAAAGATATAATCCGGTGCGGGATAATATAGGACTAGATCCATCTCACGTACTGACTTTTCAAACGATCGCAATATATTTTGTACGATTTTCCGAAAGACTTGAATGGAAAATGGGTTAAAAAAATAGAAACGGTTATCTAAGTCTCCGACCACATACTCTTCAGCAATACTACAAAGAAAGTGAATCTTTCCTTTACTATTTTTCTTCACAAAGTTTTGTTGATTGTGAATCGCATCTTGAAAAAGAGCTTCATTCATTTCGATCCCTACTACAGAGGCTTGGAAAAAGTAATGAATATAGAAATTTAATCTCCCCTTACCACAACCAAAATCAACAATATGATCACTGCTCTTTAACTGATAGCGGCGGAATAACTCCTCTAGGGCACTATAGGGTGTTGGCTCATATCGGTGATAATGGAGGGACTTGTGAAAGCCCTGCTGATCACCGCGTGTTTTAATGTTAAGTAATTTATCATAGTAATATTCTTTCATCGTTAACTCCTGTATAATAAATTCAACTGTTCTCTTCATTATGCCATTATTTTTTTATAAATGGACCCTCCCTGCTCTTTTTCTAGATGATAGAATAGAAAAGAAGGAAATACGCCCGTAATGTCGAACGTTATTTTAGATAGAAGAGTTTTTTTCAAACAAACTTGTACTACCGTATTGACATTATTGTCCTTTTTTATTTTGGATAAGGAGATGACGCAACGTTGAAAATTAGAAAAATATTAAATAACAATGCCGTCGTCGTTTCAGATAACAACGAAGAAAAAATTGCGATTGGAGCAGGAATTGCTTTTCAAAAAAAGCGAAATGATATTATCAATCCGGCAAAAATAGAGAAACTCTTCATCCTGAAGGAAAATGAGAAATTTCAGCAGCTCCTTCTCCAAATTCCTGAAGAACATTTTGCCCTCGCGGAAGAAATCATTACCTACGCCGAAGAATCCCTGGGCTCAAAATTAAATGACCATATTCATATTGCCCTTACTGACCACTTATCATTTGCGATGGAAAGAGTTAGTGAAGGGATTCATCTGAAAAATAAATTATTTCATGAAATAAAAGCGCTTTATAAAAAGGAATTTGCGATTGGGATGTGGGCCATCCGGCATATTGAAAAAAAGACTAACATCACTATGCCCATAGATGAGGCCGCTTATTTAGCTCTACATATTCATACCGCCAAGCTGCAAGACGGCGATATGAAGCAAACGCTGAGACTGACCGCGATTATTGGAGAAATGATCCAGGCAATCAAGGACTTCCTCAACATTTCGATAGAGGAAGACGATCTTTCCTATCAACGACTGATGACCCATCTTCGCTTTACACTAGAGAGAAGTAGTCACGAACAACTACCGATGATGGATCATGAAATGCTAACGATGATAAAAAATAAATTTGCCTCCTCTTACACATGTGCCCAGCATATCGCGAAACTGTTAGCCAGGCAGTATGACATCCACCTGCCTGATCAAGAACTCGGTTACATCACGATTCATATTGAACGGCTAAGGAATCGCTAGCAGCTTCGGTTGGCTTGTGAATTAAAAAAATTGTAAGCATTATAAAAAAACAGTAGAAATCTAAGCAGATTTCTACTGTTTTTTTCTGAGTTCCTGCCCTTTTATCTAACCGATAAAAACCATTTTATGGTATTATTTTAATATATAGACAATTAGATAGGGGATGTTAGAAATGCTAAAAAGGTTACTGACCATTGTCCTAACATTATTTGTTTTAATCGCTCTCAGCTTAGGAATAGCCTATTTTACGGACACAGCATTTATTGATTACGCTTTTTTGGTTGGATTAGCAGGTAGTGTTATTTTTTGGTTTTCCACTTCTAAAGGAGGTTTCACCTCTCGAAATCTTGATATGAATGTGCAAGGATCAACGGGGATTAAGGTGGAGGCACAAAAATATGAGTTTTCACCAAACCTAGCCTTTTTCGCGGCAGTGGGATATACCGTTATCATGTTCATTGCCATGCTCATTCATTATAGAAGTTATCTATAAATATGAAAAAGAGCTTGGAAAAAATCCAAGCTCTCTTTCATATTGTGATTTAATTCTTGCGAATTTTTGCAATTTCATCGGCAACGAATTGGACATTTGTTCCGACAATAACCTGTATACTTTGTGGACCAACAACATTGATTCCTGGTACACCAGTAGACTTGATTTTATTTTTATCCACTTTATTCATATCTTTTACTTCTAAACGTAAACGAGTCACACAGTTATCTACATTAACAACGTTTGCGTCTCCACCTAATCCTTCATAGATGGTAGCTGCCATCGCTGCAAATTTATTACCACCTGCAGCATCTACAGCTACTTCTTCATCCTCATCTTCTTCACGACCAGGAGTCATTAAGTTAAACTTCACAATGATGAAACGGAATAAGAAATAATAGATGACCGCGAATACTAAGCCTTGAACTAATAACATATATGGATGGTTCGCAATTGGATTGCGGAGACTAAGGAAATAGTCAATAAAGCCTGCACTAAAGGCAAATCCGGCTGTCCAATGGAACGCCGCAGCGATTGCTAAAGAAAGACCTGTTAGGACTGCATGAACAAGATAAAGCATTGGAGCTAAGAACATGAACGCAAATTCAATTGGTTCTGTAACGCCTGTAAAAAAGGCAGCAAAGCCAGCTGCTAACATCAGGGAAGCCACTTGTTTTTTCTTCTTCGTTTTTGCTGTATGAACCATCGCTAATGCAGCTGCTGGTAAACCAAACATCATGATTGGGAAGAAACCAGCTTGATACATACCAGTAACCCCTTTTTCCCCTTTACCTGCTAAGAAGTTACCAATATCGTTAATACCGGCAACGTCAAACCAGAACACGGAGTTTAGGGCATGGTGTAATCCTGTTGGGATTAATAAACGGTTGAAGAAGCCGTAAAGCCCTGCACCTACTGCCCCTAAATCACTAATGGTTTTACCAAATGAAACTAATCCAGTAAAGATAATTGGCCATAAGAAAAATAAGATTCCTGATACAACTAACATTGATAAAGCCGTCATAATTGGTACAAGACGCTTACCACTAAAGAACGCAAATGCATCAGGTAATTTAACATGACTGAAGCGATTGTACATAACGGACGCAACGATACCGGAAATGATTCCGACAAACGCATTGTCTATTTTTGCAAAAGCCGGATCTACTTTATCTACATCAATTCCTTGTAATAGGGCAACTGTGCTGGAAGAAAGCAGTGTGGTCACAACTAAGAAAGCAACTAGACCACTTAGTGCAGCAGAGCCATCCTTGTTCCTCGACATACCCAAAGCTACTCCGACTGCAAATAGGACTGGAATGTGATCGATAATAGAACTACCAGCTTTAATTATGAACGCAGCAAATGCGTTGTCAGCCCCCCAGCCTGAAGGGTCAATCCAATATCCAATACCCATCAAAATAGCGGCCGCTGGTAAAACGGCAACAGGTAACATTAATGAGCTACCTAGTTTCTGAAAATACTTCTTCATTTTCAAACCCCCTAATTAGTTTTTACATCTACTAACAAAACAACGAATAAGAAAGACAACAAGTAAAATAATTTCTTTAAGCCAATTAGATAGTTGCTGTTTTGCCAGTCTTAGTTTTAATCCTCACCTCCTTAAAACATTCTATTTGGACTAGATCGTCATAATGACTGTCTCTCCTGCCACACTACGTTTTTCTTCGGTAAGGGAGATTTGTCTCCCGCTTTCTGCACTATTGGTAATCACAACAGGTGTCACGATGCTTTTGGCATGTTCCTTCAAATAATCCCAGTCGACCTCCAATAACAGCTGCCCAGGTTTGATCTTGTCACCCTCTTGAACGGCTAGCTCAAATCCAACGCCATTAAGTGCTACTGTTTCTAGTCCGACATGAATCAGAATTTCGGTCCCATCCTCGGCACGAATTCCAATTGCATGCTTTGTCGACGCAACCAGAATCACCTTTCCATTTACAGGTGCATAGATATTACCCTGTTCAGGAATGATTGCAAGCCCCTCGCCCATCATTTTTTGACTGAAGACAGGATCAGGAACATCTGTAATCGGGATGATTTCTCCTTGAACCGGTGCATATATGGATGTTTTTTCCTTTTTGAACAATTTGAATCCCATTTCTACCTTCTCCTTTTGACTAGTTAAATAGTAAAAATTTAACCTAATATTATTTTGCTACCGGATTCTAAAAATACTCAAATTAAAGCCCTTTTAGATACGAATAGCCACGCATCCGAGGTGAATTGCTCCACCCCTGTTATAGGAAAATCAACCTAGATGCGGACGATTATCAAAGTCCTATGAATTTATATTTTACTCACACAAAAAAGACATGGGGGTATAATAAAAGAGCCATTCTTGGCCTTCTACTTACCACCATGCCTGATCGAATCAGTAACATGTGATCATAATCAATTTCGTTACTTTTATCATAGCATAAATTTTTTTAAAAACAACATGAAATTGTAAGCGATGACATTTAAATTTCAGATTATCATTTCTTTGCTAATTTTAGTAAAATCTCCTCACAGATTTCATGCGTCTCTAGTGCATCAAGTGCTGAGATTTGAGGCTTGGAGTTTGTCCGAACGGCCTCAATGAAATCGGTGATCATGGGCTCGAAACCACGCTTTATTAGGGTTGGTTCCCAGTCACTTCCACGTACTTCAGTTGTTTCCATCCCTCTAGAGATGACCAATTTGGAGACATTATGGACGATTCTCTTCTCGAATGGACCCATGACTTCGACTATTTCTTCATTCGTGCCATTGTCCCGATTCATAATACCAATGGCGGTGACGCCCCCAGCGATAAATTGGACGACGATATGGTATAAGCGGTCGCCCTCCATTCTGGCATTCACAGTGATGTCCTCGATTGGGTGTGGAAATAAGTAGCGCATCGTATCGATGACATGAATGAAATCATCATATATAAAGGTACGTGGTTCACCTGGAAGGGCATTACGGTTTTTTTGGACGATGATAAAATTAGGATTCGCCACTTCCTTCAGTTTTTGATTAAATGGCGCATATCTTCTATTAAAACCAGCCATCAGGAGTAAGCCCTTTTGTTCGGCAAGTTCTACTAGTCTTTTTGCTTCATCATATTGGTCGGTGATGGGCTTGTCGACAAAGACATGAATATTCCGGTCGAGAAGCTGCTCGATCATTTCCGCGTGAGATGCGGTGGCGGAATGAATGAATGCCGCGCTGATACCACTCTCCAACAATGAGTCCAAGCTTGTGTGAAGATGTTCAAACCGGTATTGGCTGCCAATGGCTTGTAGCTTTTCTTGGTTTCGGGTATATAAGTGAAATTCGATATCTTTTAGTCCGCTATAAACTGGCAGATAGGCCTTTTGGGCAATGTCCCCGATCCCGATGACTCCTATTTTAAGCACTCTATATCACTCCTAAAAAAGTAAATATGATTCTACATATGTAGTATAGCAATTCATGATCAATCGAAACAGTGAATGGTATTGATTGATCTTTTATCCCAAGTAAGGGGTGCAAGGAATCCGCAATCATGAAAAGTGAGAGTGACCCTTTTTACTATCTTTTCAGTTTCTCTTATTACAATCCACTCACTCATACAGAGTGCGACAATACTTTTAGTATGACAGATTGTTAGTACCAAAATTTCAATCCACGCACTCATACAGAGTGCGACTGTTCCTTCCTCTGCAAACTCCGATGTTGACTCTGGATTTCAATCCACGCACTCATACAGAGTGCGACGAGCATTAGACAAAGCAATTAAGGAGGAAACAAAATATTTCAATCCACGCACTCATACAGAGTGCGACTTTTCACCTCCGACTAATAATTATAGTGGTAAAGATTTCAATCCACGCACTCATACAGAGTGCGACAAAGTTTTACGATCGGTAATTTTATTGAATATAAATTTCAATCCACGCACTCATACAGAGTGCGACATTAATGACTTGATTAGTTCTCATAATTCTTAACGATTTCAATCCACGCACTCATACAGAGTGCGACTGGAGTAGCTACGATGTATAGCTTATCGCTTGAAGTATTTCAATCCACGCACTCATACAGAGTGCGACTTGGTTTATATGGGGCACAATTGGTTCTTATGGAATTTCAATCCACGCACTCATACAGAGTGCGACTTTAGATGTAGCGGTTGTTGTAACAGTTGAACCATTTCAATCCACGCACTCATACAGAGTGCGACGACTAAACGGCAAAATGATGCTTTACTGGTAATAATTTCAATCCACGCACTCATACAGAGTGCGACCCTATTAGCGAGGATAGCCACCCAAGGGCGGAAGATTTCAATCCACGCACTCATACAGAGTGCGACTGGAATGAAGATGGACAAGGTTATTGGATTCTTATTTCAATCCACGCACTCATACAGAGTGCGACAATGATAGCTGGCCGCGTGATAGTAGATGTTCGATTTCAATCCACGCACTCATACAGAGTGCGACAACATCGCCTTATCAAGATTTTGCATATTTACTAATTTCAATCCACGCACTCATACAGAGTGCGACGTCGATTAAAACCATAACCGCCTACATCTGAGGATTTCAATCCACGCACTCATACAGAGTGCGACAACGATTAGAGTTAACTACTAAGTCGTATATCGATATTTCAATCCACGCACTCATACAGAGTGCGACCTACTTGATTAAACGTCACGTTATCTAGCACATGAATTTCAATCCACGCACTCATACAGAGTGCGACGATACTAACGGTTCTGTATATCTTTACTTTCCTATTTCAATCCACGCACTCATACAGAGTGCGACGTGGTTATCGATTACAATTGTTTGATCGCCTAAACATTTCAATCCACGCACTCATACAGAGTGCGACTGTATTGGTTGCGTAAAAGGTGGAAAAGGATACTGATTTCAATCCACGCACTCATACAGAGTGCGACTTCTATTTTCTAAGACCAAATCACACAAGAGGTATTTCAATCCACGCACTCATACAGAGTGCGACAGTGAAAATGTTGTACAACATAATAAACCTGTACGATTTCAATCCACGCACTCATACAGAGTGCGACAGAGGAGGAAACCTGTTGAATAAGGAAATTTTAATTTCAATCCACGCACTCATACAGAGTGCGACGCATGTATCTCCAAGGTTAAAAACAATCGGCAAATATTTCAATCCACGCACTCATACAGAGTGCGACGATAAACAGTGGGAGCATCCACTGTCCCTGATGGATTTCAATCCACGCACTCATACAGAGTGCGACGGATCAGTTGTGAGCTCAGCACTTTTCACAGGGAATTTCAATCCACGCACTCATACAGAGTGCGACTTTGACTTTCTTGTGAGAGTGCATGACGTGTATAGATTTCAATCCACGCACTCATACAGAGTGCGACTGGAGGCAATGGTACAGATCTTTGACGTAGATATATTTCAATCCACGCACTCATACAGAGTGCGACGTTCCATTTTCTCATTCATTTACATTTCCTCCTAATTTCAATCCACGCACTCATACAGAGTGCGACTCAACTGTATCACCATGCTCATCAACCCAATAGCATTTCAATCCACGCACTCATACAGAGTGCGACAGCGATTTTTGACCAAAAAAAGCCTAATATAGATAAATTGGTATCAAAAAACACTATTTCCCTTATTAAAATAAGGAACGAAACTTATTAATATAAAACTTTCGACCAATTCCGCTAAAAATCCTGGTGCGAACCTACCTAGAAAACGATGTGTGCTATACGTTCGCACTAAAAAATTAAAGGACTTTCTAAGTCGATAGATTCTTTCACACCTATATGCTCCACCTTAGTCTTATAATTATTACCTAGTTGGTAAAATCTAAGACTATCCTTATCTTTATCAATTATGTCTGCTAGGCAAATTTTTAAAGCAGCAAATTGAGTCGCGTCTACAACACATTCAAAGACAGAATTCTGTACTCGCTGGCCATAATTTTGACATGCCTTAGAAACCTTCCGTAACCTCTTTTGCCCTCCGCTACTAACAGTACTTACATCATACGTAACTAATACCAGCAACAGACACACCTACTTCCACAAAAAAGTTGGATATTCATCTAAGTCATTTCGTAAAAATCGGGCCAATAATAATGCTTGAGCATGGGGAACTAATCCCCATGCAATTTTTTCACCTAAAAACGGGTGCGTTATTTTCTCCTGCTTCTTCGTTTGCCAAGCCGCTAAAAATTTCTTTCTAGCTTCATCTGTCATGATCACCGCACCATTTTCCTTTTTTAAAAAATCGTCTTTATTGACGACTTTTTTATTGATTAGTGACAAAACAAACCGATCAGCATAGACTCCCCTCAGTTCTTCCATCACATCTAAAGCTAACGATGCTCGTCCAGGGCGGTCACGATGCAAAAAGCCGACATAGGCATCTAGCCCTACTCCTTCTAATGCTGATGCCATATCATTGGCTAATAGAGTATAAGCAAAAGAGAGCATGGCATTCACATTATCCAATGGCGGTCTTCGAGAACGAGAATGGAAATAAAAATCCCCTTTTTGTTGTAAAATCATTTGATCAAATAGTTTATTGTAGCTAATCGCGGCTTGCCCTTCTAATCCTCTCAATCTCTCTAAATCCTCACACCTTCTTATATCAAGAATAATAGAAGATAAATGCTGAGAGACTTCTTTGAATTGAGCAGCATCTATTCGTAGTGGATAATCTCTGGTCATCCTTTCGATGATCCATTTATTATTATAAACTTTTCCAACAATAAAGTTTCGAGCCACTTTAGCTGACAATTCCTCATTGTCCGAAACACGGTATTGCTTCTTCCTAAGGACCACATTCCCTCTACTTTGACCGATCACTCGAGCAAGAAAACGCCCATTCATCGTAAAAAATACAAGTGAAATGTTTCTTTCAGCACAATACCCCATCAAAGCCGGACTGGCCCCAGTATAACCAAATGCTGCAATGGACTCTAAATTATGAAGTGGTAGCCTGCCCAACTGCTCCTGCTCCTTAAGGAGGAGAATATTGTCACCATCTAATGCCAAATAAACATCTGGTTGATTGATATAAAGAGTATTTAAAAGTTTTTTCATTCAAGGATCTTCCCTTCAATATAACTTTTAACAGATCGTTTATTCATCAATTCTGGTAAACAAATATGTTGGAGCGAACAGTTTTTGCAAAAGGATCCTGTCTTCACCTTTGGCGTGTGCCTGCGCTGATAATATTCCTGCATTTCTGTGACAATCGCCCTAACGTTATTTTTCTGCTCTTCTGTTAATGACACTTCAACTCTATGTTTAATCTCATTGTAAAACAAATATCCCACATTAATTTCACAAACGAGCATTTCCTCTAAACACATCGCTTGCGCGGTTAGCTGTAAAACATCTGAATCGTCTTTTTTTGGTTTTCCTCGTTTATATTCGATTGGGAAAGCAGTATACTTTCCTTCCATACCATTAATTTCAATACCGTTAGTATCTTTGATAAACTCAACAACATCACAAATCCCAGATATCCCTAATTCTCTTGACTTGATGGGCATCGCACGAACAATCAGTTTTTCACCTCGTTTTTCACGAATAAAGGGCTGATCTGCTTTTTGATGGAGATGCTGTCCTTCAACCGTCCGAACATTTTCTTCCCATTGCTGTTCAATATGTATGAGCGCCCATTGGCGGCGGCAAAATTGAAAGTGCTGGATGCCGGATAACATTAGATAGCTGTCTTCTTCATTATAGTCCATCAAGAATCTCTACTTTTAAACCGTCCAATTCATTTACATATATGGTATAGTCATCAAATGATTTAGGTTCGTCTACATTTGATTTAATATCTACTAACCGATGTACTTTAGCTGAAGAATATTGACCCAGTTTTGAATTATGCTCCCACCAGTAAACCTTATGAACTTCTAAACTTCCATCTGGTCTCGCAGCCGAAGCATCATTTTCAAACAAGGTCACAAGTGCTTCTTTCAATTTTTCTGCATCATCAATAGTAAATCTTGTTTTTTCAGCAAGCTGTGTATTGATGCTGCCGTAAAACACGTAAACACCAAAATCTACTCGGTGCTTCATTCCCATTGTATCTGAACCCTTTTCCTTTCCTGGCTCAGAGTTAACACTTTTTGTAATTTGCATACTAGTAATATCAATTGGATCAACACTTGTCGCTGTATGAATGGATACTGGTCCTCTAACCCCAACTGAAACTCCTGCTCCCGAACCGGCGCCTTTGAAAGCAAAAACTTGGCCAAAGCTACGGACATCTAGCCATTGTTCACATGCAATGGACGCAAATTCATCACTTGAGCTATTTTTAGATTTTAAGATTTTCTGTAGCGCTAAATTGGATTCTGCACGTTCTCTTAAACTCTTAAAATCATCAATGTTCCGATCATTGGATTGTACAAAAATAGATCCCCCCATATCCTGCAATCGGTTTCTGATTTTCCTCTTAATTGCTACATCGGAAATTTCACCATGTCCATCATAATTTTGCCTAGGGCGATTACCATTTAATGGATCTCCATTTGGATTAGCCTTTGTTACGGATAGGACAACAGCAAAATCAATTTTATGATCTAATATACTCATGTTCAATTCCCCCTTTTAATTGGCCGCTTCTTCTTTTATATCCGTTTTTTCTTTTTTCTGATATAAATCATGGCGTTGACTGTAAAAGCCTAATAAATACTTACCCGATAAGGGCTTATTATTAAAATCCTCAAAATCAATTCGTGAAGATATTTCATCGATTAAACTTGATAAATATCGAGCTTTTGTACCCAGACGTGCTTGATAAGGCTGTAGACTTTCCTGAATCGTTTTCCACGTTCTTGCAGGATTTTTAGAAAAAGAATTCATATAACGGATTGCATTACTTGAACGTGTCTCATCAGGGCCTAATGCACGTCTCTCCAAGACATCAGCAACAGCTAGTAACCGGCCGAATAAATAGTCGCGGTGATTATTTTCTATATCTAGTGCCACATTATATCCCTCCTGTTTATTAATTAGTGCACACGTGACGCTGAGCGTTTTTTCCCATTCCCACCTCTCCATTGACACTGGATTCGAGGCACGATAAATAGCACTTCTGACAATATCAAGTGGAATTTTTTTATCATCAACAATACAAGGAAGCATGCGTTCCATTAACCCTTTGACTATTTTCTCATTTGCCCTTGGTCCATAAGCTGCAAACGCAATATCTTTCGTGGCAGGTGCTCCATAGAACTGTACATGCTCACCCTGATCATCTTTTCGATATCGATGCATCCACACACATGTTGTATGCCAATTTTTAAGCCTATCTAAGTAGATTTCCTTATTCATATTTCTATAGTAAAGTACTGCCAACCGACCTGTTGTTGCAGAATCAAGAATAATAATATTGACTTTTGATTTAGTTGATAAATGATTCTTATATCCTTCCAAGGCCTTGGCCACTTCATTGGCAAACTCTTGGTTCGTAAAAGATTTCCTTTCTCTTTTTTCCATTGAGATAGGATTAATTGAAAAAGTATCCTCAATAGGATCTGGAATGAAAAGGTCATCATTCCCCCATACAAGGAACACACGCTGGTCAATGGTTTTACCCTGCCGATTAATCAGCCATTTCAAGGCATTATGTGCTTTTTGTGACACTTCATAACTGATACTTGCTACTTCATTGCTTTTATTAAATCTTCCTCTAAACGTAAAACCACTGGTATCGTTGGCCGAAATTAATTTAGCTTTGTCAGCTGCATTTCTAATTTTATTTGCATGTTTATCAGTGCTAGGCCTCTTTTTCCCAGTTACAAAGCAAATATCCTCATCGCCTAACAGGTCATGGTAATAACAAATGAAAGATTCATACATTTTGCTATCTTTCCATACCTTCGTTAAGATATTAGTTGACGAATAAACATTAAATCTTACGAAAGCGCTTTCTTGTCCGCCCGTCACAGCTGAAAAAATAGCCGGTTTTTCACTATATAAGGATTCATATTTTTTATCCCAAGTATTGATTAATTGGCCATTGCCATCTAAATACAAAATATTTTCTTCAACTAGATCATTAATTAATTGTTTCTTTTTTAAATATTTATAAATGCTAATTACCTTACTAATTGCAAATGGCGATTTAGCCCATTTTTCTAATTGCTCAATATAATATGTAAAGGGTTCCTCGTCTTTTATTTTACCGCCAAAGGCGACGAAATCTCCTGCCACATAGCTCAATTTATCGTGAAGTGGGTATGGAGCAATTTTTAAACCCGCACGACTTGCTGATCCTTCTGTACATGGTATTAATGTGCTTGCATCCTTCTTATCTATGACTCTCGCTGAATGAAATTCCCCGTCTTCTGTAATATCCACTTCGATATGGGCATTTTGCGTCGTATGAGAAATGGGTAATAAAGTATATTCTTGTCCATTATGCTTTTTCTCAATTTTTCCGACACAATCTAAATTAGATTCATACGTCTCATACAAATTTAATAACCAGCTCATGAATTCCCCCCCTCTACTATTTGCCTAAACAGATTTTCTACTGATTCAACATTTTCAGCATCAAATTGCTTTGGTTCCATATCCTTAACCTTACGCGTTTGTGTACATTGATCTGGTCTGAGAAACTGAATGATGCCATCCTTCATTACGGGATTCCAGATCCGAACCTCCATTTCGTTCTTACCTGTTTCGTCAGGATAATTAATCCCGTGAATCATTGTTCCTAGGTGTAGCTCACCATAATTATCGTAAAAACCTTCCCCTTCACCAAATACACATGGTTCTACATAACCTTGACATTCTCGAGTACCAAGGAAAATGTCTCTTCTCCCTCCTGCTTTAAGAGAGCGTATTAAGATGCTATGATGTTTATTTTCGTTACGATCAAAAGCCATATCAGGTCGATACGGATTGAAAATAAAATGGGCCCGCACTTGATAACGTATATCTTTTAAATAGGTATAATTGGCCAAAGTATTTCCTCCGCCATATTCGATTGGGCGAATTCCTTTTGACTCCATCCGAATTGCATTCATTATACGAACCTCATCAACTACCATCAGTAGAGTCGGTTTCCAATAAATCGATTCTACAATACCTTTAAGAGCTTGATATGTTGGTACCTGATAAGAAAGCTTCTCTCCCCCCATTTTTGTTAAGGGATCCGTAAATAGGGCATAGTTCCCAAAAACCTCAAATTCAATTGAATTTCTCAAAATGATCACCTCCTTTAATAGTAAATTTTTCCTAACAATTCAATAATATTCCTGTTTATCTGAAAATACAATGAATATTTTAATTATTTTAAATAATATATTATATGAATGTTCAATTAAGTTATTTATTATGTTATAATAGGGCGTCGCTTTTATAAGCGTGGATTGAAAAATATACTATATTATTTGGAACCCTATCATAAAAAGATAGGGTTTTAATACATGTTCAATCCAAAGGGACTATCATTTTCGAGATTAAGTCCAAATTCTTGATTATAAGCACCTTCCCTTAATGCTAGGATTTTCCCATCCAAATAACTCACAACTCCATTATTTTTTCCTAACTGCTCTAGTTCATAACGATAAAGATTAATCGTATATTGCTGAGCCTTTCGTAATAACCTGGTAAGATCCGCAATCGAATTATTACTGTTTAGTTCTGCAATTATCTCCTTCCCATCTTCAAATGGCACAAGCACAGAAGTAGTGATATTATCAATAACATGAAAGTTTTCTGCAGCTGTTTTATAGCTATTTATGATAAATAACGGCAGAGGCTTTCTCTCATTATGAATATAGGCCTGATAAAAACTAGAATCTGTCTTTGCTGCAGTCAATAACTCGGTCATATCCTTTTTTAATTTGGGGATAAAATAATTCAAATCAGCTTCAAATTCTGTATAGTATTCTCTAAAATACCTATCCATCGCAGGGACAGATAAAATACTCCCCCCGTGACTGCTACTATCCCGCCTTATATCAATAAGTATTTTCCTAGCAACTTGTTTACCAACTTTAATTTCTTTTAAGCGATCCAACTTTTCTTCTTCATGATCGATTACATACACATGTTGAATATCCTTTTCGCCATGTCGATTACATCTGCCAGCAGCCTGTGCGATCGAATCCAGCCCCGCTAAAGAACGAATCACACAGTCAAAGCTAACATCCACACCTGCTTCAATGAGCTGGGTACTAATACAAATGATTTTATTCCCTTCCTTTAGATGCTGCCTGACTTCAGCTAAGATCTTATTTCGATGTGCAGCACACATCGCTGTACTCAGGTGATAGATAGGAATATCCATGTCTTGCTCTATTAATAAATTATATAAATTCTTAACAACGGTTTTAGTATTTAAAATGACTAAAACACTCTGAACCTCTTCCAATTTTATAGCTATAAAATTAGCAAGTTTTTCATTATTTAATGCTTCATTTGTTGCTTTATCAATAATTTCTACTCGTTTAAAGGCATCAATCACATCGTCAAGACTACTAATCATTTCAGCATCAGTATTAATTTCTAATTTATGTTCTACAAAATCAAGTGCTGGTTGTGTTGCTGTGCAGAGAACAATACTAGAACGGGCATATATTTTTAAAAAGT
The DNA here is from genome assembly GCF_000612625.1 of Neobacillus jeddahensis. GTDB lineage: Bacteria > Bacillota > Bacilli > Bacillales > Cytobacillaceae > Neobacillus > Neobacillus jeddahensis. Next base: position 40,280 of record NZ_CCAS010000024.1, on the reverse strand, counting down.
TTAATGCCTGATTAAATAAGGATACACATGGAATCGGAACTTTTTGGACTTCATCGAAAATAATGACCGATTCACTTAAATTATGAAGCCTTCTACTATTCCTACTTCCCTTTGCATAAAAAACATTAAGAAACTGGACCATCGTAGTAAAAATAATTGGTGAATCCCAATTATCCTTTGCTAAGTTTAATTTTTGCTGAATAGTCATCATACCATCTTGACTTTCATCATTATCATGATCATCTTCGATCACGTTAGAATGATGCTCTAATATATTGGCATCATCCATGAGGATTTTTCTAACTTCTTCCGCGTTTTGTTCAATAATCGTCGTGTATGGGACAATATAGATAATCCTTTTTTTGTTATGTACCATAGCGTGCTTTAGTGCATATCTTAAACTAGCTAAGGTTTTACCTCCGCCTGTGGGGATGGATAATGTGTAGATTCCTGATGGTTTCTCCGCAAACAATTCACATTGACTAGACATCGATGCTCTTAAAAGGTTAATAGGTGTATTAGCATTCTTATGCTGTTTAAAATCATTGATCTTTGCCATCAGCCTGCTATAATGTGTTTCGAATAGCTCTTGATGATCAAAGATTATTTCCTCTGTGTTATTTTCTTCAAACAATCTAGTATTCGTCCGATCGGCATCAATTAAGGAACTGAAAATATATTTTGTTAAAAACATGATTTGTTTTTCATTATTTTCTTGCCGTTCTTTTGCTAAAAATTCCTCAAGTTCATTTGCAGCCTTTTCAACATATACATGGAAATCTTCCTCACTCATAACATGGTCAAAGAAGGACTTCCTTGATCTATTAAATTCGGGCAACTCTTTATCTCTAACTCTCCTTAAATAATTTGATTCTAAATCTGGATTTAAAAAATCATGAAGAGAGGAATGGTGAGAAATAATGGCGTTTCCTACGATTTCAGCAACAATCCCTTTGTAAGGTGTAATATTCGTAACATGGAATAATTCGTATAGAAGTTTCCCGCCAGCTGTAGAATGGTCAACACTACCTCTTTTTGGAGGGGCGTCAGGATTTTTTACTGCTTCCAAAATGTAATCTCTAAACTCGTTTGTATATTTCCCTAGATCATGAAGCATCCCAGCAAGTCCTGTGATGTGTTTAATTCCGAGCGGTTCCCCATAGCACTCCGCAAGATCTTTTACACCCAATAAATGTTCATCTACAGTTTGTACAAGCTTGTCGCTTTCACGAATGTGAGCTATATAATTCATATTTTCCCTCCTCAAAATAACCTTTCATATTTATAAAAAAAAGCAGATGTCACCCTTTATGGGATGATACGCATCTGCTTTTCTTGTTGTTGCTTTAATGTTCAATTCTCTCATAGTATTAGTATCCAAAAAATCTGTTGATATTATAATATCATATTCTCAGATATCCATTTAGCACTTTCCAAAATTGTCAATAAATAGTACGTTTTAATTAAACTGTCTCTAAATATTTGATTCAATTCACGCACTCACATAGAGTGCGACCAAAGCCCACCTTTTAAACTATCACTCAAATAATTTCCCTACTCCTCTAAAAAGTCTTATTCCAATCCTCCCCATTTGTAGTTTCGTAAAAGCAGCATTATTTAGATACCTTGTCCTTAATTTTCCACATTAACTTACAAAATGAAACACACTACTTTTTTCAAAACCTTTATGTATAATAATTCCATAACCATCATCTTTTCCCTTTAATATCCAAATAAATTAACGAATTTTCAAAAAATAGAATCTCGCCCCTGGCAAGATTCTATTTTTTGTGATGCCTGGCACCATTTTTTATTTTTTCCCATCAGATCATTTACCGCTGATACTTCGATAACTTCGAAGATATCGTCCCCGTTTTCCGCTCCTGTGGGCGTGCCTTTAGGTTTGAGGACCAAGTAATTTGCGACTCATAATGCTGGGTTTGCTCTTTGTTTACCAATGATTGCAGGCGATCCTTGTTTTTCTCGAGAAAATCTTCAAGAACCTGCAGTCGTCGTGTAGGAAAGGCAAGCCCCGCCAGAACTGTCGTAATCGTAGGATCTGATTCAGAAATATACGTACCTTCGAATAGCTCTAAAGGTTCACCCACTCTTTCAAAAATAGCTGGAACATTGATGAGCTTCGCCATTTTCTCAGGTCCTTCATAGATTAACCCTGCTCGAATCACGCCTGTTGATTCAACTGGACAAAAGATAGAATTGAGCCATGATTGTTGGATTTTGCTAGATACATCAGAAGTAGTCTTCGCGTCTGTAATCGTCGTCGAAGAGATAATGGTAACTCCTCTTGTACTAAGAATATTCATTAAATCCGTCTCATCAAAATTCCCGTAAAACGAGCTCTTTTTCGTAATTTGTAAGACACATTTAATGGCTTCAATTGCTTGATGATTGGATGCTAGATAGATTTGATGTTTACTAGATTGTGGATTAAATTTACGCAGTTGATCGTTATCCACCAGAAACACCGACGAGAGTGCTTCTATTTTGGAAACCTCTTCAATACAGGCCGCTGCATTAATGCGATTTCCAGCCAAGACATTTCGGTCGGGGACAATCGCAATCGCACCGATATGCACTCCAGGCATTTGATCTAACAATAGATCCATTAAGAGCGGGCTCATCCCCGACCCCGTACCTCCATCAGTCGAGAAGGCAACCAATAATAGCTTAGTATTCTTAAAGGACCTTTTAACAAAGTCAATTAACTCCCGATAATGATCATTGACCGCTTTTAGACCTATCGACCGATCTTGACCAGCGCCATTATAACCAGGAACAAAAAATTTCTTTTCCACCTTTGTGTTTGCTGTTCCGTCTCGTTGGTTAGTGTTAATCAGAGCAGTTTGAAAACCCATAGACGCTGCAATTTCTGCAAGGTTTCCTCCTGCTTGGCCCACTCCCAAAATTCCAATTGATTTCACTCAATCCCCTCCTCTTTCTAAAATCATACGCATATTTTAGAAAATTAGACTTTTCTATTATAAAATGCAAAAAAAAGAAGTATATTAAGGGGCTTATAATGCAAATGGTGTCAGGCACCACAAAAAGACATTGTCCATTTGAGGTGCCTGACACCATTAATTACAGAGTTATATGATGTGAGCGGCTTATTACTTGAAGGCTTCTTTAAGGGAATCTACAAATTCACCTTTGAAATTCAGTTCATTTACACAATCGGCAATCTGCCTTTTTGAGATTGGACAGATTGGATTAATGACCACGATCTCTTTAAAATGAGCAGATGAATATTGATTTAATACAAATCGTATATCATCAATGACATGCGTTTCAACCGCCTCTTGTTCACTAGTATCTATAATAAATTTATATTTTGAGGGATTGATCGTATTGACTGTGGTTTGGAATTCACTAATATATACTTTAGCATCTTCCTCTTTAAAGACCCCACTTGTTTTCACAAATAAAATGTTTTTTTCGATATCTAAATTAATTGTATACAGCTTCTTACCCATGACTTTTTCCTCCGAAAAACAACCCTTTTATACTACTTTAGCACTATCATACCATTCATATAGATGAAATTCGACAAATTTCGAGATTTTCTCAATTATCGCAATATCTCCAAAAGGGTCAGTCCTAATCTTGTGGACTGACCCTTAAAATTTTATTTAGTAATCTTGAATCTTAACACAGTCTTCAATTTCTCACGATCTGTCCTTCGTGGGTCGGATAAATAGATTTCTCGGTGTGTTTTACTTATCCGAATATATCCTTGTTCTTCACAAAATTTCTCCATTAGTTCAAAGCTGACGGGCTCATCATCGTAGCTACCCTTATGCAGCATTTGACAGCATAATCCATCAGTCATTTCACTGAACATAACCTTGTCTAGGTAAGAATTTGGCTTTTTCTTTTTGGTTTGTGCCAAAAATGTCTCAAACCATACATTTGTTAAAAAATCGGGCTGACGAATCATCAAGGTGTATTTAAAATTGTTTTTATCTCTTTCAGACATTGATAGATCAACTAGATCCCAAATTCCCTCAAGCGGGAAAACAGTGTATTCATAATAACCTGGCGGGACTTCTGTTGATTTATAGGACATTTTCACAGCATAACTTAGTGTAAATAATGCTTCAACCGCTTGCCCAAATTCGGGACCATTCGGATCACCTGTGCCCTCGACCATGATAAACTTCATCGAGGGGACATCTATGATTTCCGGCTTTGCTTTTGGTATATATAAGCTCTTAAACGTTTTTTTATAATCCACCTTTTCAGTCATGAAGATTAGATCAATCCTTTATCCTCTTATTTCAATCCACGCACTCTGTAAGAGTGCGACAGCGAACAATGATCATAATCCTCCTAAAAGGCAAACATACGATCGAAAACCCACTATTTCATTTCTAAAAATAAAGAGCAAGTTACTGCTCCCCATTCTAAGAAGCACTCCTAAGCTATCACTATATCTCCATAGTGAATTCAATCCCTAAAAATGTCAATCCCATATTTTGTCTATATTTCACAACCAATCATACCCTACCTTTTTCTTGACAAAAATTTACTAATCGATTGCTCAGTCTATGATGAGACCGAGTCATTGGTAGCGAAATCAAGTTCCACCTGTATGATCTTAAGAGGCGATAAAGGGAAAAATAGATAACACTATAAAAGCGCACGCTCCAATTCATAGTGGATCGTGCGCTTTTATGCTGCTGACCATCACTCAATGATCACGATTGACAATATAATTCATGAAATGCTTCAGGAACGCGGTATTGCGTGGAACCTCCTGCAACGCTTCGATCGCAAGACAGTAGTGATCCCACATCTCCTTCTTCGCCCCGTCGAGACCAAGAATCGACACAAACGTCGAATTATTATTCTCGGCATCTTGGCCAATCGGTTTACCGAGCAAGCTCACATCCCCTTCCACATCAAGCAAATCATCCTTAATCTGAAAGGCAATCCCGGCATGACGGGCGAATGTTTTCAACGCCTCCCGCTCAGACTCATTTGCCTTAGCAAGAATCGCTGGCATAATCAAAGATGCTTCAAAGGCGATACCCGTTTTATAAAAGCACAGTTGATTCAATTGTTCCACTGTCAACCGTTTCCCTTTCGAATCCAAATCCATCGCCTGCCCCATACACATTACCTCCGTGATTTGGGCAGAATATTGAATCAACTGAAGGACTGTTTTCGCATCGAACTGATCCAACTCAGTTTGTTCTTCAATTGCCTTCTGGGTCAGAAACAAACCAGTTAGCTCCGCGATCGCAATATTATAGACCTGATGCACGGTTGGACGTCCCCTACGTACAGACGCATTATCCTGAGAAGGCAGATCATCAAAAATTAGGGATGCCGTGTGCATATACTCCAATGATTTCAATAATGGAACGATTGCAGAAGGGTTTAAACCATATTGGTTCACCCCCATGACCCACGTCACGATCGGCCGCAGTCGCTTGCCATCCCCTGCGAGGCTATAATTAGCCGCATCCACTAGTGGCTCCTTCATCAAAGTAGCTGGCTCAAGGGTAGGAATCGTCAACAAATGGTTAATTTCAGTACGAACCGTTTCAATTGTTTCTAAAAAATCATCCTGCTCCTGCCGCTCCTGTCGCAGCTGAGCAATCATATGATCTCTTAGAAGTTTGTCAAAGAAATCCACATCATCTGCTTTACGGACCAATTGTTGGATAAGCCGATTAAAGGTCGGTTGGCCTGAAGCAAATAGTTCCATTACCTCATTATATTTTTCAAGTCCCATCCGTTCCTTGTATCGTTTTAATCCGTTTATAGCCCGATCAAGGATGACTTCACAGGTCTTCGGATCAGACTGGTACACATGATGGATTAAATGGGAGATGACTGTCCAGTATAATTCAAACGGATTGATCAAATCCGGACGCTGCTGATGGTAAGTAAGATAGTAGGTATACGGTGTAACAGCCCCCCCTTTTAGATCATCAAACATATCAGTAAAATCATCCGCGAGTTGATTGTAGATTCCATAATAGAAGGTCCGGTTATCGAAGCCCTCATCTTCCGGGGCACTGATGACCGATCGCGCAATCAACCGAGAAGAAGACGACTTTATAATGACAGGGATATACAGCTCTTCATTCGTATAATGAGGATTGGACAAATCCTTTTCCCGGTCCACCTCTTGGGAGTGAAAAAACACATACGATTGTTCGAAAAAGGATTGTCGTGTCCTAGGCAGGTGGTGATTCTTAATATACTCAAAGGCCTCGCGAAGTTCGGAATGAATATACTGAATCAATTCCCTATTCTTGCCCGTCCATTCATCTATATCCGGTACATCCCCGGTAATCAGAGTGGTTCGGATCATCTCAGCATATTGCTTTTTCTCACGGGGCGATAGGACATTTGCATCCAACAGATCATCAATAAAGGGATAGGAGAGACCGTAGGAATAGCCGATCCTAACGGCATCAATAAGCTTCTGACTACGCTCTGATGGAGTTAGCTTCTCGTCCAACTCTTCGTATGCATGCATGAGGACGCCGGCAATGATTTTGATTAATTTACGTTGAGCGTGCTCAGAATCCATCCCGATTGGAATATGGCTGGATACCAGCTTTAGCTTGTTTATCACCCAAATCATTGTCAATTCAATGCCTTCCTTTTGAGCCCACCGGTACAATCCGGCCATACTAATCGTTTCCTCATTGTCTACCTGCTTCGATGTCAAATGTGTTTTTAAACTATCAATGACTTGTCTCACCCTTGTTTGTGTTTCGGGTAATGCCAATGATTTTCCCAGATCGCGCATATACAAATAAGAGATGCTTCGGTCCAGGTAGGGAACTAATTTTCCAGCGGCATCAAGCCAGCGGATATATTGCTGATACCCTTCCGTATTAGCTTTTCCCTTTTTGCGCGAAAAAAGAGAAAGGATCGGGTGATGGATATGGTTATGTTTCCACGATTGGAGATCGTTAGTTAAGGTAGGGACATAGCTCTTCTGCTGGACCTGGCGATAAAGTGTTTGAAAATAATCAGCAGCCTTCTGCTCGGCCAGCCGATAGCATGCATCGGCATTTATTATTAATTGCTTATTCATACATACATCCCTCTAGTTCCTATTTCTCGTATATATGCTGCCTGATCATTCAAATAATAGATTAAACATGGGTAAATGAAGTCAGATAAATATATATATAGTCTTAGAATACGATTGATAGTACCATTAAGATTCATCTTGTCCTTGGAAAATTTTTATGGAATGAAAAAAGTCCCTCAACATTTGAGGGAAAATAATTTTTTACATTCTTATTTACGAGTGGCCTTTTTTGCTTGTTGGCTTAGCATCACCGTGATCACCGCTGCGACCACAATACCCGTTACCAGACATTTCGTCATGTCGTTATAGATTAAACCAAACACGACCCCCATAATTACACCAATACTCATGATGGATACCCGTTCCCGTTGACTCATGCTTTATTCCTCCAATTTTTTTAGTAAGAAATTTACTTTGTGAAGCGCAAAGTTTAAATCCAATTTCTCTTCCTCACTTAATTTCGTTAGATTATCGCTAAACCTTTGATAAATCTTTGCCCATTTTTCCCCGACAATTTCCGTTCCCCTTGTTGTCAAGGATACCAAGACCGCCCGTTTATCCTTGGGATCAGAAACTTTAACCAGGTAGCCTTCCGCTTCTAAATCACTAATAATATTGGATAATTGCTGCTTAGCAATATCTAGCCCCATACTGATGTCCTTCAGATTTAATGCTCTTTGTTGCATATACATAAACTCGATGACGTGATTCTGCATATGAGACAACTCCACAGAACCCTTGTTCAATTCGCTAAAACTACCAAATAGGTTTGGGATCAACGCAATGTATTCTTTTGCAATGTCTTCATTCATTTAAGATCACCTTCCAATATAGTAATTATATTATTACTATTTTTACACTAAATCAAGTAATATATATAAAATAGTAAATTTTTGTTTACATTTATCAGCTTTTCCTTCCCCATAAAAAAAGCCCACAGACTATTCGTCAAAGGGGAATTCAAACATCTAATTTTATTCATGCTGGATCAGCAAAACAACTAGTTAATATTTTGTGATATTTGCCCAATCACTCCCAATAACGTCTGAATATCTTTACTATTGAGGTGATAGTAGATGTCGAGTAAGGATAAAAAAAGTAATGACAAAAAGGAGAAAAAAAAGAAGGAAGATCAGGCCGATGAATCGGTAAAGACGATTGTATCGGTGCGTAATGATGAACCAGCAAGTAGTCCTGTACCAGTGAGAAGAGCTGTATCGGCGAGTAAGAATGAGATGGAACAGCTCCAACAGGATTTACAAGATTTAAATAGTACGGTGACTGCCCTATTTAGAATTCCCGTTTTTTTCAGTCAGCAAGGTCTTTCTTCGCTTGGTTCGATCCCCCCGGAACCACCCTACACGAAACAACAGCAATTTATTATTCGGATGTTTAAGGAAATCAAAAATGAGCTCCTCTTCCCGAAAACTTTGCCAACAACGGAACAAAATGATGATACTTCCTTGCAACAGATTCGAAGAATGGTTAACTCCAGTTATGGCTTTACGGCAGCTCTATTGCAACCAGCGCGTCCAACAGACAAACAGGAGCCCTATTCCCCATTTTTACAAATTGAACCAGCCATGGCCTACCAAAAGGGTCTCCCTATTCTTTTGGTTATCGAAGATACGATGCTGGATCAGGCAGGCGGGATTTGGATTGGACAGCTTGCACCAGTTAAGCTCGTCGTTTGGTTCTCTGACGCCTCCGATTCGATTGAGCAATTTTTTAATAGTGGCCAATGGCAGGAAGCCCTACAAGACTGGTCAGTGCAGGTTCGAAGCAGATTTTTGGAAAAATGGGCCTGAATTTGAATATCACTGCAAAAACATTTTAATCAGTGGATCTAAATAAAGCAGACGGGAAAGCGAGGAACTTTATCAGCGCTTATTACCGTCTGCTATTGTCCATTATTAATCTTTTCTATTTTAGAGATATCATTTGGCAGCTGAATAATGAAACTAGTTCCCTGATTAACCATACTCTTTACTTCAATAATGCCATCATGCGACAGGACATATTGTTTGGCGATTGCTAGACCTAAGCCTGTCCCACCACTATATCTCGTTCTCGCGTCATCCGTACGATAAAAGCGGTCAAAAAGGTGTGACAAGTGTTCCTTCTCTATTCCTATCCCTGTATCTTCAACCGTTACCTTCAAATAATGAGGATCTTCTTCCATTAAACGAAAGAAAATCGTTCCATAATTAGGCGTATATCGTATTGCATTGGTTAGTAAATTTAGAAAAACTTGCTTCATTCGATCTGGGTCAACACATATAATTGGATCATTTGTTTGATTATCTATTTTCATAGAAATCCCTTTTTCTTCAGCCAGCGGTCCTATCGCTGATAGCAGTTGGTAAGCTAGGTCCAACATATTAGTAGGGATTTTCTTTAATTCTAATTTTCCTGCCTCGGCCAATGATAATATTCTTAAATCTTCTACTAATTGATTCAGTCGAATGAGTTCATCTTGTAATGGCAGCAAGGCCTCTGGCTTAATCATTTGTCCTTGATACTGTAAAACATCCAATTTTCCACTAATAATAGAAAGAGGAGTTCTAAGTTCATGAGCTACATCCGCGGTAAGATTCCTGCGGACCATTTCCGCTTGCTCCAGCTCTTTTGACATATGATTAAAAGCTTCTGCTATTTTCCCATATTCATCCTTTGTTTGGACTGGAGCTTGTATTCCCAGTTCCCCTTTACCCAACCGATCAATCATCGGCAAAAGAATTCGAAGTGGAGCCGCGATCCACTTTGATAAACGATACGCAATGATGAGAGAAATAATAATGAGTAAAGAGCCACATCCAATAAGGAGAATTACCACTGAAATGGGAATTCCAATCATAATTTTATTAAAATTAGCAATTTCTGGGTCATAATAAAAGAATTCACCCGCTCGCTCATGTTCAATGGTCAATTCATGTTTGATCCCTAAATATTGAACCAATTTATTAGGAGCATCTCCCTTTTTTAAAATAACATGATGCTGTCTATCCATTACGAGAATTTCCGGATCATCCTGATGGATGTTTTCTAGCACTTTTAATTGTTCAATATTTTCCCATGAATGATTATGATTAATAAAAAAAGTAGTTAGCTCTTTGGTAAGGTTTGTAATTTCTTTACCTCTTGTTTCCTTTATACCTGCTTCAATAGAGCCTTTCACTGTCAGATGGGTAAGTAAAATAAACACAAAACTAATCCCCACTATAGCGATAGCTAATGCTAAAAAGATCTTCCGGTGTAGCCCCATTGTTATTCACCAAACCGATATCCAAATCCATATACCGTTTGAATATATTTTGGATTTGATAGATCATTTTCAATTTTTTTCCTTAATCGGCTTATGTGGGCATCTACCGTTCGTTCAACATTTAATAGATCATCTTCTAAAGCTGCTTTTAGTAACTGAAGTCGACTGAACACAATGCCTGGCTTTTCAGCTAAAGTTAATAAAAGCTTGAATTCTGTTGGGGTCATCGTTATTTCCTCCCCATGCTTCCAAACACGGTACTGTGAAACAGATATAGTGATATCTCCTCTCACTAAGTTCTCCTCGATTGTGTGATTATCCCCTATTCTACGTAATACAGACCGTATCCGCGCTAATAATTCCCTTAATGAAAATGGCTTTGTCATATAATCGTCAGCGCCTATTTCAAGACCAACAATCTTGTCCATCTCATCTGATTTTGCTGTCACCATGATAATTCCGACTTTACTAGCCTTTCTAATTTCACGACAAACGTCAAGGCCACTCATATTGGGCATCATCCAATCTAGTACTACCAATGATGGTTGTATTTCATTTACTCTAGCCAGTGCCTCGATTCCCGATTGAGCTGTGACAATTTCATAACCTTCATTTTCTAAAAACGAACGCATAAAATCTAACACTTTTACTTCGTCATCTACTAATAAGATTGTTTCAGCCATCGTATTTACTCCTTTAACTTTAAACCGTTTTCCATATTATACCCTAAGCTTTTTTAGCTCTTGTAAATTTCATGAAAACCGTATAGGTCCGCAACAAGTTCACAACATTTCTTTGTTACCTTTAATACATAGTGAAACACCAGAGATAATAATAAATGAAATATAGAAGAATCGAGGAATGTTACTTATGGCTTATCGACTCAATCAAAAGAAAAAAAGTATCTTAGTGGCCATTCATGTCCTTTCCGTTGCCTCATGGATTGGTGGAACATTGGGGATGTTGTTATTGGGGGTTTATTTACAGAACGCTGCTAATGGAGAACAGCTTTATTATACTCTCGCTAGTATGGATATCATCGATGAAAACTTACTTAAGTATCCTGCATTATTGACTTTATTTACGGGACTTATGTTATCTATGTGGACACAATGGGGATTGGTCAAGCATTATTGGGTATTGATTAAATTTGTATTAACCATTTTGACGATTATGATTGGGATTTTATTTTTAAATAAATGGTCAGTAGTTTTAGTAAATCTAGTTGAAGAGAATGGCTTTATCGCTTTACAAAACTCACAATTTCAATCAACTTGGTTATCAATTATTATCACGGCTAGTTTTAATTTATTCTGTTTGGCTTTTATGACGGTTATTACTTATTTAAAGCCGTTTGGCAAAGTGAAAAAAAATAAAAGAAAACAGCATGCTTAATCTGAGGAAATTATGGGAGTGGTAGTATCACCAGGAATACTACACAAAGAACAATCAATAACCCAGTCCTGAGGCAAGACTGGGTTATTCTTTTAACAATTTCTATTATGACCTATATTTAAACGCTAAACCTTTTAAGAAATTTCGAGCGTATTTATCGCCGCACTCTTTGTAATTCTTATGTCCTTCTTTTCTTAATAATGCGCTAAGTTCACCCTTGGTGATCGTCACACCCGCTTCTGCTAATATCTCAATAATGTCCTCACTCGTTAAGGCTAGAGCGATTTTCAGTTTCTTTAGAACAACATTATTCACATTGGCATGATTCTTTAAAATCAGTTCTGGTGTAGCAGATTGGCCTGGTTTGGGCTCTTGTTTTCCTCTTTTAAAAATAATGAAGCCATTTAGGAACGACTCTAGCATCACATTCGTACATTTAATATGGTTCTCATCCTCAGCTACATCTTCAAAGTCGTCCATTTCATCATCATATCTATCCCTTGATTTCGTGAGGATCTTTAGCACTTCATCCTTTGTTACCTTCATACCACCAAGTTTAAAGATCTCTACCATTTCAGTATTTTTGATGTCTAGCGCATATCTTAAGCGAATTAATATATCATTGTTATCCATCAATGAACCTCCTATGCTATTGGCCAGGTTGTCCCCAGCTCTACCTATTTCATTTTCTCATCCAACCGAAGTCTGATTTAGCTGTTAGACATTCATTTTCCAGCTTGATAAGGCTAACCAGTTTTCCCGTTGCTCATAATCAGGGAGTATTTTCCCGACAAGGCGCCAAAAGGATCGATCATGATTCAAATGGACCATATGGCACATTTCGTGAACGACCACATAGTCAATCACCTCCAATGGAGCCATCGCCAGCTTCCAATTGAAGGTAAGCTGCTGCTTCGCATCACAAGTTCCCCAATTCGTCTTATTATCGGTAATCCGGATAGACCTTGGTTTTATTTTAAAATGGCGTTGATGGGATCGGATACTCCTTTCAACAAACATTTTACACTGTTGATAATAAAACCGTTTTAACGCCTGTTTTATTTTTTCATCCTCCAGCTGCTGCACAATTATATGTATCTTTTCCTTTTCAAGCACGACATAATCTTGCTTAATCGTGATATCCTGAGAGACCTGGATAGGATAATCGTTTCCTAAATAAAGGCCGCTCTCACCTTGGTCATAGGTCTTCACCTTTGGCCCAAGCGACCTATCGTTCATTTCTTTTATTTTCTGCTGGATCCACTCCCATTTTTCCTCTACTATTTGGAGCACCCGTTCTTCGGATGTCCCTTTAGGAGCCTGAATTTCAATATTTCCATATAGATCAATCGCAATACTCATCGAAGTGCGCTTTTTATATTTTATCTCAAAACGAATCGCCTGACCTAAATATTTATGGATCATTTCATCACCTTGCGTGGTTGATATTTTTAGTTCACATTCATACATAGTAACAAGGACAGAGCTGAAAGGGAATAGAGAGGAGAAAAAGTGGATTCTAGTATGTTGTTTTTTAACAATTATTTTAACAATCTGCAATGCTTTCAGGGAATTAGTTCTTGGATTATCCCCCGCTGATTCTTCTTTGGTCTCTAATTTTTGAAAAAGGACTCTTATCGTTATTCTATAAAAGTGGTAAGATAAATTTGTAATATTAGGTATCTACTATAAATTTATCCAAAAGAAGGTAACTAGAAATGAATCTTACCTTTTCTAATTTTCATAACCGACGATTTGAATGGGCTTTTAAGGCAAAAAAAGAGTTTTTCAACCGCTTCATCCGACTAGATGTAGAGAAAACAAAGCTCATAGAAGAGATTCCGCAGCATTCACAAACAGACTTTGAGCAACTTGATGTGAATGAACTGTCCTTCAAACAATTAACAAAATTTTATAAAGAAGCTGAAGAAGCAAGTAAGCTAGAACTTCAGCAGTACGAAGAAAAAATATCACAGCAAGACACACTCATCGAAAGACAACAATTTTTACTAGAGCATGAATTGGAAGACTCCGAATTGCAATACAAGCAAATGTGCAGTGAAATAGCTGTCTTTGAGGAATTTTTGAAAATGATTGTCTTGAAGGATACAGACCCTGACCATATTAGAGATTTGGTCGATACGATCATCGAATACACTCCCTATTATCGAAAGGCTAGCGTCCTAAATGACGATGCATTACGATTGCAGGAAATTGTGGAAAATGAACTAAAGATTAAGTTTAGGAAAATCAAACAAGAAGCAGGCATTTTAAATTTAGGGATAAGTAATCTATTAGAACTTCCCTATTTAGATCCGATTTCAAAAATTGAGCAAAAAATTGATGCCTTCTGGCTAAAAAGCACCTATGAAAAAGCCACATCCAGGATACGGGGCAACGCCTATGAGTGGGTTTCTGAGATGTATCAAAACTATAATCTTCTACTTACACCTATACATGAAAACGCGATGGAACAAAAAGAGCAATTAGTACATGAAGCAGAGGCCTTGAAGTCTGTGATGACGGAAAGAAAAAAACAACTAGAAGACGAACTAGCAAACCATCAAAAGGAAAAGGCCGAGCATGAGGCCCACTATCAGAAAGTCTACCAATTGCGGAACCAAAATCGTGAGCAGGCATCACAACTGCAAGGCTATTTTATGAAATATTGGATGGAGTATAAGGACGAGCTACAGCAGCATTTCCAAAACGGAAACGCAGAAGAACGATGGTTCTCAGCCCATTATTTGCAGCTCCTGCGACAAGATGGCGAAACAATAATCGAATCTTTAAATGAATAAGGCGGCGAAAAGATGGTTACAACCCAACTACCAACAAAAACGGATTACGAAAAAGCGATGGATGAATTAAAGAAGCTAAATGAGGATCTTTTTTACGATGACTTCAAAGAGAAAATCAAACAGTTAGAGAATAATCTCCTACAACTTGTGATGAACAGTTCGTCTGATTTCAAAAAGGAAACAGAACATGTCGTAAGTCAAGCTAACCTGCTTTTCCGTCAAATGGAAACACAAAAACAGGAAACTCGCGAGCTGCTAGAGACCAATCAGAGTGAAACGCTTCAAAGAAACCAAGATTTCTTAGAGGAAGAACGAACACGGTTCTTATCTGTTTATGATGAACTGCAAAAAAGCATTCAATTCTTTACCGAGAAAACAGCTGAATTTCAGGAATCAATTGAGAGTAATAACAAGAGTTTATTGGATAAAACGGTGACCGCGATTACATCTGTCACTGGCCACGTAACAGAATTTACGGAGAAGTTAGCCATTTCAGATGATAGAAATAGACAATTTTTAGAACAGAACGAAGCATTTGTTAAGCTTTCAAAAGAGCAGTTAGCGCTAACAGAAAAAAAGGTATCTGCCCATATGGCAACTCTCCAGAAAATGGATGAACACCTGAAGTTGCTGCACAAGTCGTACGAAGAAATGTTTCATAAACATTCTGAGGCCATCAAATCCATTATGGTTGTACGAGAAGAAGCGTTTATGGATAAACTTACGCACCAACTTGAATACTGGAGCACGAAGCAAGCTGAGCAGGATGAGGAGCGGAAACGCGACCTCCAACAATGGCATGAACAAGTGGATTCTGCCATTTCTGCCCGACACAAGCAAAGCCATGAAATGCTAGAGTCCTTCTCGAACAAGATGCTAAACAAAGAAGACTTAGCAAAAGTGGAGAAAAAAAATACCCTTAGAATGAACATACTCTTATCAGTAGTTGTGGTGGAGGCTATCTTAATTGGGATAAAATTTTTCATGTAATTTTTTCTATCAGACTTACTTGACCAAAGTAAAAAAAATGGGAGGAAGGCAGATCATTCTGCCGTTCTCCCATTTGTATGTAGCTCAGTCCATATCTTCACTAATCGCTTCGGTGCCGCACGTAAATAGGCTTCTTGAATTAGATCGCTCAATTCATCCCAGTCTTCCCCAGCCGGATTTTGGATCGATACCCAGCCGTGCTGCCCGATATATGGAGTTTTGAAAAAATGCTCTTTCTGTAGCAATATTTCTTGCGTTTCCCGGTCTGATTTAAACGACAAGCTAAACCCTTTCTCACCATCACCTGATATCACGAATGATTTTCCGTTGATTTTAAAGGTATTATGGCCGAAACCATCGATAACTTCAACAGCTTCGGGCATGGCAAGACAAATATTGCGTACATTTTCAAGCATTCCTGCCGTGTCTTGTGTTTTCATGTTTTTATTCACCTGTCTTGGATTCTATTTGGCATTCTCATCAGGTTGATGAATGCCAAATGTATTGCCTTCGGTATCCAGATAGTATCCTTGCCACGCCATTCCCGGAAGTGCATATTTGGCCAATGCGACCTTGCCGCCATGCTCGAGAATTTTAGCTTCTGTTGCATCGTAATCTTCTACTCCCATTGTACAAGCAAATCCATTTAAAGCCTGGTTTGCTTCCGGAGGAGCGCTGTGACGCTGCATCAAAGCACCATTGATCCCTGGCTCATTTTCATCACCAGTCACTGCTCCAAAATAAGGCATTCCCGCATAATCACTCCAATCTTGAAACGACCATCCGAATACTTCTCCATAAAACTTCTTTGCCCGATCCATGTCACTCACATGAATTTCAAAATGCACTAGTCTTCCCATAATTACCTCCAAATTTTTCATTCTCTGTGTCCGCTTACAATGTCCTATTTATTATTATAACCGGAATAGACTGGAATTAAATTCGATTTTCATAACAATCTAGTATTTTTTAATTTTCCTTCATAGACTGCGGACATCTCTATTGATATAGATGAAAAAAAACTGACCCCCTACTCAACATTAGTAGAAGGATCAGCTTTTTATAGAACTCCTAGTAATACAATTATCATCTAAACTTCTTACTACACGACTTTTTCCAATCTACTGTCATCTTCCTTTTTTCTCGTAAAGATCTTTTTAACAGCATCTGGCAGAGCCATCATTGCCGGAACAAAGATCGGCAGCAGTACAAAGCAAAGGATGACCAGGCCTGTAATAACCGCGATTGCTAGTTCAGATAAAAGGATGATACCAGCAGGCATCAGGGTTGCAAAGGTACCCCCAAGGATGATTACAGCTGAGATAATTACTCCACCTATATTCCTTGAAGCCAAAACAATTGCCTCTTTAGCTGGCATATCCGGGTATTCCTTAAACCTCATCATTAAGAAGATGCTATAGTCTACGCCCAGGGCGACAATGATGATAAAGGAGAAGAATGGTACGAAGGAAGATATCCCCTCAAGCCCCTTCAAATCTATGAAAATAAAATTGATGATGAACATCGCAGCATAATAAGCCCCGAGAAGGGATGCCGTGATGAAAACCGGTGTCCAGAACGATCTAATAACAAAGAACAGTACCAGCAAGACGCCGATAATAACAATCGTTGTTGTTTTATTCAGATCTCTCGTCAATACATGATTCATATCGTTTGTGGTCGCACTCGGTCCAGATGTACCACTCTTGGCATCTGAGAGAACCGTTCCTTTCAGTCCTTCGGATACGGTCTTATTGATCTTCTCGATCGTATTTAACGCCTTTTCAGAGTATGGGTCGTCCGTTAAAACAACCGTTAGTTTGGTAATCGTTCTATCTTTAGACATGAACATGTCGAATGACTTTTTAAAGTCCTTGTTCGTCAACGCTTCCTTAGGCATAAAGAACGTTTTTGTGTTCAACTGTGTAAGGTACCCATTTGTTTGCCCTAATCCGTCAGAGATTTGTTTTAGGCCATTGTTGACATCTGACAGTTTTTCACCAAAGGCACTAAATCCATTGAGACCATCAGCAAGCTGTTGCTGCCCTGATTTCATCTGACCTAACCCATCAGTGACACTGTTCATATTGGTCACAATGGTACCGATTCCTGCTGAGGCTTGATCTAGTCCAGATTCCAGCTTCTTCAATCCATCTGCCATTTGCGTTAACCCGCCGCTCATAGCAGTTAGATTTTCATTCGCTGTACCAAAACCAGCCGTTACGGCATTATAATTAGCATTTAATGCTTGGATTCCCTCAGGAGTAATTTGACTTAATGAAGCAGATAACTGTACGATCGTTTGCTTCAATGCCAAATAATTCGCATCACTTTCTGAATTTGTATAGCTGCTGCCTAACGCTGTGACCATGGATTGCATTTGTGTTAGTGCACCCTTTACCCCAAGAAGAGCCTGTGCTGCCTCTTGGTAGTGGGTCCCCATCTCTAAATAGCCAGCCTGCATCTTCCCATAATTTTCAGCTAATAAGCCCACACCATTACTCATCGTGGCGAGATTCGTCTGAATAGCCGCGATACCGTTGGAAATCGTTTGTGAACTACTTGACCCATCCTTGATTCCCGTTTGGATCTGCTTTAAACCATCGGTCAAGGCAACCATACCATCTTCTAGCTTTGCCGTGCCATCGACCATTTGGCCGACTTTAGAGAAGTCCGCAGATGCCAGCCCGTCTTGTGCTTGTTTCAAGCCATCATGGATTTCGTCGACTCCACCTTGTGTTTGCGAGATCCCATCCGTCACAGAGCCCATTTGACTGTCGACGTAAAAATCATCAATAGCCTCCCCTTGAGGTTGTGTGACAGAAGAAACCTGCTTCACTCCCTTAAGAGCCTTTAATCTTTCCGTTACGTTATCAATGACGGCAAGTGATTCATTATTATCAAGGGCTTTGCCCGTTTCAATCACTACCGTAGCAGGCATAGCCTGTCCTTTGCCAAAATGGTCCGCAACTAAATTAATCGCCTTAGAGGAAGGATATTTATCACCTAGCTCCCCAACCGTATCAAAGTTCAATTTTTCCTGATGCATCAGCACCATTGGAGCGATGATTAAAAGAATGACAGCTGTAGCGATAATCGGATGCTGCACAGCAAAGGAGGAAGTTGTTCCCCAGAATTTATTTTCTTTATGACCGGTTACATTCTTAGAAGGCCAGAAAAGTTTTTTACCCAGCACTTTCATCATAAACGGTGTTAACGTGACAATTTCAAGCAATAAAATACTTACGCCAATAACAACGACGACTCCTGATCGATAGATTGGTGATTCAGCGAAAACGAGCGCAAGGAAGGCAATGAATACCGTCAGAATACTATATGCAATCGTTTTACCTGCCGTTTTAAACGTATTGACAATCGACTCGTCTACCGAATGACCATGAGATAGTTCCTCCTTAAAGCGATTAAACAGGAGGATATTGTAATCCGTGCCAATCCCGAAGAGGATAAGAACCAAGAGCATTTGGGTGAGACTGGTGATCGGAAATCCAGCTTTATCAATTAATTGCGCTGCGATCCCCATCGAACAAAGGTAGGCAATCGCCACCGTTACTAAGGAAATCAACGGTGTGACAACTGACCTAAATGCCAGAATAAGAACGACTAATATAAAAATAACCGTTAAGGCCGCACTCTTTTCGACGCCAGACTGCGATGCCTTCAAATAATCATTGTTGATAAATTCTTCCCCGCTCAGATAGTATTCGACAGGTACGTTTTTCAGCTTGCTATCGAGCTGTGCCTTGATATCATCTACTTCTCTGCCTTTTTTATCAAGCTTATAGCTGACCATGAGGGTCGTACCATCTTTAGAAAGTAACGAGCTTTTAGCTTCAGGCATACTGAAGGGATCAATGATGTCGGCAATCCCAAGCTCAGAGCTGCTATCACTAATAGATTTTACCGCATCACCGATTTTGTCCATTTCATTACTGGATATCTTGTTTTTATCATAAAAAACGATCAGGCTACTTGCCCCTTTTGTGGTATCCATCTTTTTCAAGATATTGTCAGCCATAACGGAGGGGCTGTCATTGCTCGTTCCTTGCTGTCCCTTTTGCCGAAGTATGGCATTGATATCTGGTTGAATGACTGTCAGCACGATCGTTGCAATCAGCCAAATTGACAATATGACCCAACGGCCTTTTATAATCTTTCTCACTTTGCATCCTCCGTTTTCATATCCCTATTATTTTTCCTTTTTTGTTTTTCCCGGAAAGTACACAACATCAAAGAATTCAAAATGATCCATTCCGTCTGCCTCCATCTTTTCCTTCACAGCAGAAACTAATAATTGCATTCCCTTCTCAATCGTTTCCTGTTCATCCGGCTTTAATAGATTTAAAACCTGTGATAATGATTGATTGGTAATTTCTGGAATATTCGCATCAATTCCTTCTGATAATTCACTAGAAAGTGAAATCTCAACTGAACGTTTATCTTTAGGGTTAGGAGTTTTCACAAGAAGACCTTTAGACGTAAGCCGTTCAACAATATCTGAAACGGTACTTTGTGTCATTTTTAGATTTTTCGAGAGCAGTTTGATACTGATGGCTTTATGTGCAAACACTTCCGCAATGACTCTTGCTTGGGGGATCGTCACACCATGCTCCTCAGAATATTTTTGCAGGCTTTTCATCATATACCGTTGTAGAAAATCAATCGATTCCCGAATAAATGCAGCCTTTTCCATCGTTTATTTTCATCACCCTTTCATACATCACTTAAAATACATTCTACACGATACATCGTATGCGATATATGTTAGAACTATTAGGCCATATTGTCAATATACAAATGGTTCCACCACAAAGTACAAATCTACTTGCTGTTTAAAGAACCGTATCTTTTCATTTCGTTTCGATCTACACTCTAAGACACCCCTTTATACCTATTGCTGCAGCCGCATATAAAACAACGCAAAAAAGGCAACCAAGGGTTGCCTTTTTTTTAAACGAGTTGCGAGATACACTCAACGTGTCCAGTGGATGTGGCAACACATGGGGCGCTGGTGAGTCAAAATAGTTCTTTTCTCAACTAAAGGTGTTGGACTTTACATAGTTACTTAACTTTTCTAGCAGTCTACTATTTTATTAGGTAAAGTCAGGCACCTGTGTTATGTTTTTCACGTGGGCTTGGCTTGAGATATAAACCAAGTTCCTTTCGCTCTTTTGTTAAAGATCGATAAAGGGAAATCATCATTAATACAATAATTATAGAAAATGGGAATGCTGCCCCAATTAATGCATTTTGTAGTGCTTGTAATCCACCACTATATAATAGAATGATCGCCACAGTAGATTGCGCAATTCCCCAAGTTAGTTTTACTGAATTGGGTGGAGTAAGTGATCCGTATGTAGTTTGCATTCCTAGTACGAATGTTGCTGAGTCAGCAGAAGTGATAAAAAATGTGCAAACAAGTGTAATCGCTACTATGGAAAGAACCGTCGACATAGGGAATTCATTAAAAATCGCAAACAATACTTCCTCTGTAGCAAATTTCGTTAGATCAATATTCCCTGCATTTTGAACTTCAATTCCCGAAGTACCGAATACAGCAAACCATAAAAAGCTTACGAGGGTGGGGAGTAATAAAACGCCAATTAGAAATTCCCGAATGGTTCTACCTCTCGAAACACGGGCAATAAAGATACCGACGAATGGTGACCATGATATCCACCATGCCCAATAAAAAATGGTCCAATCATTAATCCAAGAGCGATGTTCTTCATTAAGAGGAGCAATTCGAAAACTCATTTGAACTATGTTTTGAATGTATCCCCCGAATGAATCAGTAAACATGTTTAATATTAGGATAGTGGGTCCTGCGATGAACATTAATACAAGTAACGCGATTGCTAAAAACATATTTGTGTTACTTAAAATTTTTATCCCTTTGCTAAGTCCAGACCATGCCGACATCATAAATAGGACGGTTACGATCGCAATAATGACAAATTGAATAACGAAATTATTTGGTATTCCAAATAAATAGGATAAACCACCATTAATCTGCGCTGCACCAAACCCTAGAGTTGTCGCAACTCCAATAACTGTGGCAAAAACAGCTAGTACATCTATAACAGTTCCAAGAGGGCCTTCCATTCTTTTCCCTAATACAGGTTTTAATGTAGCTGAAATTAGCCCTGGTTCTCCTTTGCGAAATTGAAAGTAGGCTAACGTTAGCGCAACAATCGCGTATATCGCCCATGCATGAATTCCCCAGTGGAAAAATGTGTACCTCATTGCCTCTTTATTAGCAGCGGGTGTTCCTCCCTCTGCAAGTGGTGGGTTTATAAAGTGGGAAAGTGGTTCAGCAGCCCCCCAAAATACAAGGCCAATCCCCATACCAGCACTAAATAACATCGCAAACCAAGAAACTTTTGAATACTCGGGTTTTTCATCAGGCTTTCCCAATTTTATCGCTCCGACAGGACTGAAAATGAGGAAAAAGCAAAATATAACAATTACTGTAACTAAAATTAAATAATACCATCCAAAGGATGTTGTAAGAAATGCCTGTAAATTACCTGTTGCCTCTTCAAAACTTTTTGGTGCCGTAACACCGAATACTACACATGCGAGTATAATCGCAACTGAAATCCAAAAAACGTTTGAAATTCTTCTCATCGAATGTTCCTTTCTCTATTAATTTCTTTTCCTACTAAAATTAAATACTCATTACTTTCCTAATTTCCCCTAATGATATCCCCTTTAAGTTAACAACTTCTCTATTTCTAATAAGAGTGAATTATGTAAGTACATGACGAAAAATGGAGTCTGAAAATGTGGCTTTATCCAGTGCGAAATTACTTTCGTTTGGTGGGAAAAAGGAGTACCTCTAATGGTAAATAATGATAGAAACCTTTTCCATAAAAGGTTGTACAGTCGACAAAATAAAGGCCGACTTTTTCATTTTAACATAAACAAATTATTTTATCCTATTTGTACAGATAACTGAGGTGCAAGTCACGCTGCGAATTTTGTAGTATTTTATTGAGATTAGAGTTGAAGTAGTAGGTAAATTCCTCTTAATCATCTAAAAGAGCCCAATTTTTCAATGTGAATTGGGCTCTGAACTATTTTGTTGAATGAGGATAATTATTCGTTAAGTGCATTAACCATAGGGAGATTAATGATGCACTAGAACTCTATAAGAGATGTGTAAGTAAGGCTCTCACCAACAAATCGCAGAAAAATCTTCTAATCAAAATTCTAATGGAAGCAAGGCTGAATTTTTCCTACGCTATTTCACTTTCACTGGAACTACTAATTCAACAACCGCGTCCATTGGGTTTCCGTTCAATAACATTTCAATGACATAGGTATCTTTATACTCAAGTTCAGGATGATTAGGTAAAATTTCTCCAAAAAATTGGCGAATTAATTGGTCGAATAATTTTCGACTTGGTGCTCCTTCAGCGCTAAGCACAACATAATCATTGGCTGGCTGGCAGCCATTAGTGTGCCAAATTTACCACTTTGTGCAAGCATCCCAAAATGAGCTGATTTTGTTCCGATACCTCATCAATCATGCCGAGAAGGATTCGACAAACTTAGAGGTCGTAGCAGGCACTTACATATATTATTTGTTTAAAACCAATTTTTCGATTGCATAGGCTACTCCATTTTCATTATTGGATAATGTTTGGAACTGAGCCACTTCTTTTACAACTGATTCGGCATTGCCCATTGCAACCCCGCAGCCAGCATACTCGATCATACTTACATCATTCTCGCCATCCCCGATACAAATGACTTCTTCCTGTTTAATAGAAAGTTTTTCTGCCAGTTGCTTTACTGCATTTCCTTTGCTGACACTTGGGTCAAGAAATTCTAAAAAGAACGGAGCACTTTTAACCAGGGCATATTTATCCCAAATTGATTCGGGTATATTCGCAATAATATGATTCAAGTGTTCCGGTTCATCAATAAACATGACTTTCGGAATAATCATGTCTGTTGGCACTTCAGCAATTGGCCGATAATGGAGAGGAATTTGATTGATATGCGCCTCATGTATGGTGTATCGGTTAATATCTCTATTTGGCGTATAAAGATTCTCCGTATCAAAGAAATGGAGCGGTGAATTTATTTTTAGGCTTAATTTGTATAATTCTTTTAAGTCTTCATATGTTAAGGTAATTTGAGATTCTACCTCATTGGTGTGAGTATTTTGCACAAGTGCTCCATTAAATGTAACGACATAGTCATCTTTATCATTTAATTTCAATTCTTCAATAATCGATTGGACACCGACGATTGGCCTCCCTGTACAGATAACAACCCTCACTCCTTTTGCTCTTGCAGCTTGAATAGCATCATTTACTTCTTTTGTGATTTCTTTTCGATCATTCATCAGGGTACCATCAATATCAATTGCCACTAATTTATACAAATCTCTTCCTCCTAATCATGTTGTGAGTAAAGCATATTACTATTAAAACCTGAAGGTCAATGATTAATCTCGGCAGGATCCAGGAAATTTATAATAATCGCCATTAATATATGATTATGAAAGCTTTCAAATGGATTACGCTTAGAATATTAACTTGGCCGAATCCCCAAACCAGCAAAAAGAGCACTAGAAAATGCCGGATTAGCCACAAAAGCTGCTCTCACCCAAGCAACCGATCAAGAACTTCTCCATCTGCACGGCTTCGGACCAAAAGCATTGAAAATCATAAGAGAAGCGCTTGAAACATAGGGAGGATTCTCTGGCCCCAAAAAATGGAGCAAGAGAATCCTCCCTATGATATTTGTGAAAAGCTATTTTTTTAAGGGAAGCTCAATGTTTTCTTTATTTAAAACCCCAATATTTTCAATATCCAAATTACCATTTGAATATCCCCTTGAAATCCCAGAGCCTTTAGATACAATCTCCTTCCCTGAAATTTTATCACCAGGTAACCAGCCAAAAGTCATGGTCTGTTCAGGAAAAAAATGATTGAAAAATAAATCTGGTTGTTTGGCCGATTCCACTTTTATGAATGAATTCATAATCTTTTCCCACTCAACTGGCAGTTTCATTACGCCATATGATTTCTCATGGAGGGAGACATTCTTCTCCATTTGTACTCTGGGATTGTAATTCTCAACCCCTTTTGTAACATGATAGCCCCTATCTCTAATTAAATATAAATAAAAAGTGCTTATTTGTTCTCCATGATGAATATTCCATACAAAGTAAAAAGTTGATGGGTCTTTTCTGTTAATCTTCCAAACCCTTGGTCCCCCGTTTGTATCAATATTTGCAACTCTCCATTTATGGTTTTTCCATACCCAATAACTTAGTCCATAATCATCTTCCTTAGATATAAAAGGAACGACTGCATGACGATCATCGACAGGAAGCGTTTTTTGAATAACAGCTACAGTCAGCTCTGAAGGAGTACTATTAATCTCTTTTACCAATTGTTCATTCGTTGGAAAGGGACTAGGTTTTGAAAAATAAAACCAATAAATAAATATGGATGACAGCACAACCATTACGCCTAAACTTATTAGAGCCCATAACCTTTTCTTCTTCACTCTTATTCGCCCCTCTCCAATATTGACTCTTCCGAGCGAAAATAAAGTTGTTTTTTCGGAGTTGATATTAATATTCCTTTTCCATCATCCTCAATATAAATAATTGTATTTAAACCACTTCCCCATTTAGGTGAAGCACCAATAAGTTGATATGGAAACCGTTCTTTTCTGTCAATCAATTCATGATTTTTATATGTATCATCGTACCACTGGTTACTATATATCTTTTCTTGACTCATGGAGGAAAGTTGCTTCAACAATTTTTCTTCTTTTAGTGTAGGATTCTTTGCTGATGGATGAATAGTAATAATAGAAGCGTTCTCAACAGTTGAGATATACGTTGATGGTTCGTTTTCACTATATATCATATGATATATTGGTATTGATACTAATGTTAAAAACAAGAAAACAAAATTCATCAAAAATCCTAACCAGGCAAATGTTCGGTACGTCTGCCACCTTCCAGCCTTTCCTTTACAAAAAAAATACAATATCCATACACCAAGAGGTAAAATGGGAATCCTGAACATCGTTTCATTCATATTCCAATTAATTGAAAAAGAAAAAAGGCCGACCAATATAGCCATTAGAATCTTCCATACTTTTGGTTTTACCATTTGTTTCTTATAAATTTGATAGGCAAAAAATCCAATCACACTCCATGCTAAAATTCCAGTGAATACTCCTATAGCATTTAAATCAAAATTTACTATCATCCAACCACCTTCATGTTCCTTTAATATCTTGTTATTTCAACGGAATCTTCACCACATCATCCAAATATTTTGTTGTGTTATATCCAAAAATCCTCAGTCTTATAGGGACTTTGTTATTGTTCAACCGCATATTTTGAACGGTAGTGAAATAACGGGGCTGCTCGATTTCTTCATAGGAGACAAGGGGTTGATTCATATCGTATTCAATCCATTTTTTATCAACAAGCACTGCATCAGAATTCATCTCCATCTCCATTTGAATAGGTTCATTCTCATCCACACCCACAATATCCAATTGAAGCGACTCATATGCGCGATTCTTAATTTCATGATTGCTTATGACAATATTGGTAGTCTGTCCATCTTCCAGCTTGTCGATGGAAATTGTGCTGCCTGCATATTCTACTTTTTGAGGATAGTCCTTAGAATCATCCAGTTCGATGGTTTTTGGATCCTCAATTGTTAAATAAACAGATGCTAATTGAACGTTAACCTCTTTTGGCTTTACTCCAATAAGCGGGTCAAAGTGCATTTGAAAAGTAATCCAATTCATGTCCTGTTGTGAATCTAAAAAAGAGTTGACATACTTATCAGCTTTCATTTTTTTATTGTTTACTTTTAGATTATCAAAATTGAGAACTTCTACCCGCTTCCCAGGCTGATCATTATTAATACCATATTGCAGAATCGTCCCTGTTGGAGCAATGATTAGTTTATCAAATCGAACTGGGATCCCCGCGACTTCGGTTTTTTCCTTCAATGCATATTCGGTCGAAGGCTGTTTTGTTACAGGGATTTCGAAGTTCCATTCCCCTGTTTCATATTCCGCGTTACCGTCAAACCCAAAAGCATTCGGGTTGGAGGAATCATGAATTAATTTCAGAAGCTTTGTGATCTTGAGTTTGATTGTCCCGTCATCCTTAGAAAGTGGCAGCAGACTAATCTTCCCATGATACACATTCTTTTCTTCGTTATTTATATCCGATTTAAGATCAGGAGGATAGAACCTTGGTTGTGTTTCACTATTCATGATTTTATATTCATTCTCAACCGAAACCCCATCGCCATAATTGATCATATATTGATTGTCTTTATTTGTATCTTCTATTTCATAAAAAACAAGCGTCTGAACCTCATCAGCAATAACACTCTTAATCTTAATCTTCACCCCATCGTTTTCCGCTTCCAGGTTCAGCCTTTCACCCAGGTCCTGTTGTAGATAAGTGCGCAATTCCTGATCATCTTCTGTCCAGGTATAATAGAGGTTGGTAAACGCTCCTGTCAAAAAACCTATTCCCATTACTATTGCAAATACACCTGCAAAAATAAGTCCCTTTCTTAAACGTTTCTTGTTCTTCAGTTGTCTCTGTCTTTCCTGTTCTGCCAGCCGATCTTTGATATTCTCCATGAAACCAGATGGCGTATGAAAATCTTCTATTTCTTTGGTGAGATTTAACATAACATCCTGGAATGCCGCCAAGTCCTCCTGACATTCCTGACAATGATAAATATGTTTTTCTAAATCAATCTTTCTTGACCGATCCAGTGTTCTTTCTAAATAATCGATATAATCCTTACGATATTCTTTACAGCCATTAAAAGATAAACCGTACCCCAATTTTTCTCTAAGTTTCTGGATTCCAGAAAACAAATTCTCATTCATCTTTTCCACTGAAACTTGGAGAAGATGGGACGCTTCCTCCCGAGAGATTCCTTTTACATATGTAAGAACAATCGCTTCTTTCTCGCCCACTTTCAACTGATCAAGCGCTTTGAATAACTCCTGACGTGGTTCACTTTCCTCTAAAACTTGTAAACTTCTACTATCAGAAAGCTCCCGGCAGGTATGTATGAAGATGGATGTCACCCACGTTTCGAATGAAGTTTCACTTTTAAATCGAGGCAACTCTTTGTGGACCTTTATAATAGAGCGGTAAAAAAGCTCTTCCATTTGCTGCTGATTCCTAAGATAGCAGCAACCAAGTGGATAGAACGATTGTTTATGCTGATCGAACCAATCGATAATAGATTCTAAGCCTTTTTCTCTAATTGTAGTGATTGAACTCGAATCTATTTTTGCTGGGATCATAGATGTGTTTCCCCCCCTTTGATCATTCTATTTATCTTCTTTTATCATTTAAACCTATTATAGCTCGATTAACATTTTTCTCCAATTCATTCTTTGTTTTTCAGTCATCAAGTAAAGATGGAACCGTACTTTTAGGAGATTATGCATCTTTTTGTCTCCTCTACTGAGTGACTGAACTCACTGACCATTCTGAGGGATAACCTTATAATGATTTTTGTCTATCTAACTATGAAAGTTTGTTAAAATATGGAAAATAAATATGTCCCCTCAAGATTTAATGCGATCTCGCATACAGATGACAATGGCGTTGTGCTATTTAATAGTTATACTGGTGCGATTACTTATTTTTCAAATCAAG
Source organism: Neobacillus jeddahensis (assembly GCF_000612625.1). Classification (GTDB taxonomy): domain Bacteria; phylum Bacillota; class Bacilli; order Bacillales; family Cytobacillaceae; genus Neobacillus; species Neobacillus jeddahensis. The sequence goes on along the minus strand of NZ_CCAS010000024.1, from coordinate 12,036 downwards.
AAAAACAAGTGGTCATATCTTCTTTAAAAAGAGCCGGCACAAATCTATTAGAGAACGAAATACAAAAGGATTTACATACTAATGGTTTTTTAGTTTCAAGTAGTGTAGATGAAAAGAGACGGGCACAATTTCTTCATCAATCGCTGCATCGAACCGATATCATGCATCTTGTGCTAATGCCTACCGAAGCGTGCAATTTCCGATGTACATATTGTTACGAAACGTTTGAACGTGGAAAAATGAAACAAAGCGTCATAAAAGGGCTAAAAGCATTTGTACAAGAAAAGGCAGCAAGTTTAACCGGCCTGCATATCAGTTGGTTTGGCGGTGAACCATTAACTTCATTAGATGCCCTCGAGGAACTTTCCGAGTCTTTTTTACAGGTGGCAAAGGAAAAGGAGATCCAATACACCTGTGACCTTGTCACAAATGGGTATTTATTAACAAAAGAAGTTTTTGAACGGTTGCTTTCATGGAATATTACCCAATTTATGATTACGATCGATGGAGTTGACGAAGTTCATGATCGTCGCAGACACTTAACCAGCGGCGGGAAAACCTTTGATACCATCATCGAGAATCTAATGGCGATTAAAGAGGTCTCAGGTTCATTTGATATCACGATTCGAACGAATTTTGACGAAGATAATTTACAAGAGGCTGCCGAGTTAACGACGTTCTTAAAAGATCATTTTGCGGATGATAAGCGGTTTGGAATTATGTACCGTCCAGTTGGACAATGGGGTGGCAAAAACGATGATGACATCCCTGTTTGCAGTCGCACAATGGCTAACCAAAAGATCTGGGAACTGACGGATGAAGCGATCACGCAAGGATTCAGGATGAGCTCGATGATAACTGATTCATTGATGCCAGCCGCATCGGTCTGCTACGCAGCAAAGCCACACTCATTAGTCGTCGGTTCGGATGGCCAATTATACAAGTGCACCCTCTCCATGAATGAAGAATTTAACAAAGTGGGGGAAATTCATGAAGACGGCCAACTCGAGCTTGACTATGATAAGGTTGCCATGTGGGTTACATCCGGTGAGGAAACAGATACGGGATGCCAATCCTGCTTCTATCGGCCAGCCTGCCAGGGTAATCACTGTCCGTTATACCGGATGAGAACGGGTGAAAGTCCGTGCCCTTATGAAAAGCGTAATATTAAAAAGGTTTTAAACTTAATCTGGAAAAATAGCATCTAGTAAATGTTGACTCACATGATCAATCGTGAAAGGTGGTGAGTTACATGCGTGTATTACGTCCAGCTACATCTCCAGTTAACAACCAAGTTACTGGAAAAATCATGAAGTCAGTTCCAGGCAATATAAAATAAGCACAGTAGAAGGCAACTCCCGTATCCGGGGGTTGCCTTCAAGCTTATAATCAGCTGTGAATATAGCTTTTTTCACTCATCTCTACGAAACTAGAGATAAATTCTACAAAAATCAGATGGAATTCCACATTAATTGGAAATATATTTCCAATTGCACAAGACTGCACCCCTAATCAGAACTAATTCTACGAAATATAAGAGCAATTCTACGAAATCGGGGTGGAATTCTACGAAATCGGGGTGGAATTCTACAAAATAATAGAATAATTCTACAAAAAATGGAAAATATTTTACAAATGATTCTTAGGATTCATGTGTTCACACGCCCAAGGCTATAAACAATTCCTCGATTCCGGCATACAACAAAGCAAAGATCAAATACCAGTAATATTTCAGATTCAAGACGGCAATCAGCAACGCGGTTGCACAAACGGAAAATTGTGAAAAAAGATTCCTGCGATCGAGTCATCCGATGGGGAGTGAGGAATCAGCATCGGGTGATAGGTATAAGCCTTTAAATACGACAAGATCACCATTTCAAAGCAAAATGCCATCCCACTGATAGTAAGATATAGAGCAAGGATGCGTTTTCGGTTTCTTACCATTGCGAAAATAACGACCAACTCTAGAATTGTCGTTAGTCCGAGCAGGATAAATCAAACGGTGTGACTCCAAAACGCGGTAGCCAACATTTTAGAACGCTCCTATTCCACCAAGCCAGTTTGACTATATCATGCCTCATCTTTAGTGAATTATTACCATTTACCTCATTTATTCTTCTCATCATCCTTCAGGTTCCAGACCGAACATGGAATAGTAAACGTTTAATAATCTACTAAGATATCGTTATATGGCTCTGAAACCACAAAAATGACAATTGTCACCCAAAACGATTGACATTTCTTACTTAGAAAACCTTTTCCGTACACTTACAATAAGATTAACAAATCAGGAGGTGTTGGATGATGAGCGAGGTTTTACGTTTGGAAAATGTAACAAAATCATTTAAACATAAGATAGCGGTCAATCAAGTAAGTTTTTCAATTAAGAAAGGTGAGGTGACAGCCATTCTTGGCCCTAATGGCGCCGGTAAGACGACAACCATTTCCATGATTTTGGGGCTGTTAAAACCGACGACCGGTGACATTACACTATTCAATAGCCAACCACAAGAACTGCATGTTCGCCAAAGGATCCGCACCATGCTGCAGCAGGTCAGTGTGATGCCCGGGCTGAACGTAAACGAAATTCTCATGCTGATAAGGAGTTATTATCTCGAGCCTTTACCACTAACGGATCTTATCCATTTAACCGGTCTCACAGAGCAGGATTTAAAAACCAGGACGGAAAAATTGTCCGGCGGCCAAAAGCGCCGCTTGAACTTTGCTTTAGCACTTGCCGGAAACCCGGAGTTAATGATCTTTGATGAACCAACCGTTGGAATGGATATTACCTCCAGACATCATTTTTGGCAAACGATAAACACGTTTGCCAATCAAGGAAAGACGATCATTTTTTCCACTCACTATTTGCAAGAAGCGAATGATAATGCCCAGCGAATCTTGCTTTTTAAAGATGGCAGCATCGTTGCCGATAGCACGCCCCAGCAGATTAAATCGAGAATTTCAAAGAAGGCTGTATCCTTTTTAACGGATCCCGACACGTCACTGGAAATCCTCTATCAGCATCCTGAAATAGAGAAGATTTTCCGAAAAAACAATCGGGTTTACATCTACTCAGATCATACAGACAGAATACTGGAGCTGCTTTTTCAAACAAAAATCGGTGCGCATGATATTCAAATTGAAAGTGGAAATCTGGAAGAAGCGTTTAGCCAGCTAACCGGTGAAAATAAGGAGGTAATCTAAAATGAACGCATTTCGAATGCAATGTAAAATGGAAATCAAAAGAGTGCTCCGAAACCGATATTTCGTTTTTTGGTCATTGATGATGCCGATCCTCTTCTATTACATTTTTACCAAGGTGGTTAACACCGATAACTTGGATCCTGCAACGTGGAAGGCCCACTACCTAATGTCGATGACCGCCTTTAGTGTGATGGGCTCGTCCATTATGACCCTCGGGATCCGCATGGTGCAGGAACGTACCCAAGGATGGTCAACGTTTATCCGGCTTACTCCCCTTCCCGATCCTATTTATTTTTCAGCCCAGATGGTTGGCCAAAGCATCATTCATATCCTTTCCATCACGATTATTTTTCTAGCAGGAGCCATCATCAATAAGATCTCACTGACTCCGCTGGAATGGTTCCTGAGTGGTTTGTGGCTTTTGCTGGGATCGCTCCCGTTTCTTTCAATTGGAACGTTAATAGGACTAATGAAAAAAGTAGAAACAGCGGCTGGAGTCAGCAATGTCCTTTATATGGTGCTGGCAGTCTGCGGCGGGATGTGGATGCCCCTTGAGATTATGCCAAAAACCATGCAAAGCATCGGCCATTGGCTGCCATCCTATCATTTTGGCAGCGGTGCATGGGAAATTGTTCAAGGCGGGATGCCCAGCTGGAAAAATATTGTTATATTATTCGCTTATTTAGTCGTGCTCATGATACTATCAAAATATATTAGAAGAAAACAAGAAGCGGTGTGATCAAGCAATGAAAAAGTCATTCAGCCTGTTTCCCAGCCGATTTGGCTTCTTTCCCTATATGTTTTTAATCTATATCCTCTTTCCTGTTTATTATTTGACAAAGGAAACCGGGATGAAACAGCTTATCGGCTATGGAATGGTGCTGCTATTCTTCATTACGTACCGCCAGCTTTATTTTACGGCAGGAAAAAAATCATTCACTTATTGGTTAGCTTTACAGCTTTCCATCATTTTCATTTATAGTATGTTCTACCATTTAAACTACATCTTTTTAGGATTTTTTCCTGGAAACTTTATCGGCTATTATCGTGAAAAGCCAAAATTCTACCGAGGACTTGCGGCCCTTGGTTTGGTTCTTTTGACCCCATTTATTTATCATATTATCAAAATGAACAGCATGCTTTCCCCGGGGAAACTGTTATATTTTGTCCCTTTTCTTATTATCATGCTCATATCGCCTTTTGGTATCCGCTCCATGAATTGGAGAATGGAGCTCGAACAAAAGCTCGACCAGGCAAATCAGCATATCGCTGAATTAGTAAAGCGTGAAGAACGTGTGCGGATTGCCCGCGACCTTCATGACAAACTGGGCCATACTCTTTCCCTTCTCACATTAAAAAGCCAATTAGTTCAGCGTTTAGTCTCTATTGATTCAGAACGCGCCCAGCAGGAGGCAAGGGAAATAGAAGTAACATCCAGAGCAGCCCTAAAACAGGTTCGGGAACTTGTTTCCGATATGCGTACAAACACCATTGAAGAGGAACTCATTCAAATACGGCAGCTATTGAGAGCTGCGGCAATAACTTACCAATACGGTGGTGAAGTTGATTTTTCAAAGATCCCACCACTAACGCAAAATATTGTAAGTATGTGTATTCGTGAAGCCGCAACGAATATCGTCAAACATAGCAGGGCAACACATTGTACCATTTCAATCTCACAATCTACTGAAAAAATCAACATAGTGATTCAGGATAACGGGATGGGTTTCGATAAGAGCAAGCAGTTTGGGAATGGCTTGCAGGGGATGAAAGAAAGATTGCGGTTAATCAACGGAGAACTCAAACTTTCCACCCATTACGGGACTGTTTTGGAATTGGCCATTCCCATTATTAAGAAAGAGTGATGGAAGGAGTCTATCTCATGATTCGAATATATATTGCAGAGGATCAACGGATGCTGTTAAGTGCATTGGGCTCCTTACTTGATATGGAGGAGGATATGGAGGTTATTGGTCAAGCGGTGAATGGTGAGAAGGCGCTCTCTGATATTCTCAAGCTTAAACCCGATGTTTGCTTAATGGATATTGAAATGCCGATCTTAAGTGGTTTAGATGTAGCGGAGGAGCTAACCCAAAGAGACTCCTTCACCAAGGTGATCATTTTGACCACCTTCGCCCGCCCCGGATATTTTGAAAGAGCGATTAAAAGCTGTGTACACGGCTATCTGCTGAAGGATGGCGAGATTAGTGAACTCACAGATGCCATTCGCAAATGCATGGCAGGAAAACGAATATTTAGTCCGGAACTTACCTTTGATGTCATCCGCGAGGAAAATCCGCTTACCGAAAGAGAGCAGGAAATCCTGCGACTCGCCGCATTAGGAAAAACGACCAAGGAAATTACCGAAGCACTTTTCTTATCATCCGGTACAGTTCGTAACTATATCTCTGAAATGATCCATAAACTAGGGGCAAAGAATCGTACAGAAGCAGCAAGTATCGCTGAAAAAAAAGGGTGGATTTAACGTGAATAACTAATCCATAAAAAATATAGGGGCGGTTCTTGTGCTCCTTTGCAGAATAACACGAGAATCGTCCCCATAGTACGCCCCATACGAAATGGCTTCTCGATGGAGAGGAGGCCGAATATGGGGTGGATATTGTATGTAAAACCTCCTCTACTATGGCTTTATTATTATTAATGATATTATCGAACTTTTAGAATATGTTTTGGACAAGGTCAGTTTTCTTATGGAGTTTTACGAGGACGAAGCATCAGGCTCACCGCCAGTGTCATTTACTAATTTATTCTTTGTTTATTCTTCCCCCTAATAATAATCTCGTAAGGGTCCCCATTAATCTTATTTTGAATTTCCTCAGAATTTAGGAATTCGTTGATTGTCTCTTCTATTTTACCAACCTTCTCATTTGCATCTTTATCAGAAGCCTTTATTGATGTTTTTATAATGATTTGCAATGGTGCTGGATGAAAGGAATAAGCGAATCCAGTTACTTTGTATTCTTTTTTTGCCGTTAATCCTTCAAAAATCGCGTCAAATATTTCATTCCATTTAGCTTCTTTCTCTCTTTGAGCAAGGTCTATTTTATGGATCTTAATAGAGTATGAGTCAATATTTTTTGCTTTCAAGCTCTCATTTACGATTTTCTTTATTTCCTCTATCCTTGCCTCAGTGTTAGGAATATCTATGTTGATGATCACTTTATCTGAATTAGGAGAAAGATGTTGATACCCGCTAGAAAGCACATTAAATTGCAATTTAATCAAATTGTCATAACTTATTTCTACTGCTTCGCTGATTGCTTGATCACGATCAGAAGTCGCGGGCACTGGTCGATCGATTTGTCTTTCTACTTTTATTTTATAGCCATCATAGTCATTCGCCTTTAATAGATTGGCGGCTATTTCCTTCACTTCTTCATGAACATCTTGAAAATACTGTTCCGATCCATCTATGGATATAAAAATATAACGGCCATTTCCACCTAGTCCGGCTATTTTATAACCTTTCTCTTTCAATTCTCTCAATATAGTACGATTTATAGGCTCTGAATGAAATATTTTACTTAAATAAGGAATTTTTGATACCACCTCTGCCATTACAGGAGAAATAAAAGCTGAGCCAATAAATAAACCACATAATATAATCAAAGCGATACCAGAATACGTTAGTTTTCGAATTACATTTCCTCTTTTTCTACGATTTGACAGGATGAGGTGCTTATTTTTCTCTTTGGATTCCAATTTTTCAATATCAGTTATAATTCGGTTTTTCAATTCTTGCTTTTGTTTTGTCCTCCACAGAAAATCAGAATCTAGCTTTTTTAAGGGAGTATCGAATTCAGTATCATCGTATTGCTTCGTCACTTATATGTCCCTCCTTTACTAATTGTTTTTTCAATGCGGGGATGGCTCTAAAAAGACTTGATTTAACTTTACTCTCAGACCAGCCTAATATCTTTGAGGTATCCTCTATAGAAAAGCCCTTGATTTTCCTTAAAATGATTACCTTTCTATATGTATCTTTGAGTTCTCCTAATGCCTGATAAAGCTCATATGATTCTTCTTTTATCCGAAAGATTTCCTCTGGCAATGGAAAATTATCCCTTTGAAAATGAAACATTTCTTTAAGAAATATAGCCGGTTTTCGCTTCCTTAAAAAATCAACTGTAAGATTGTGAGCAATACTAAAGAGCCATGTTTTTTCACTGGAATGATGTTTAAATGAATCATAATATAAATACGCCTTTACAAAGGTATCGTGGGTTAAATCTTCCGCTTGTTGATAATCCTTAACCATCAATAAAATAAAACCTAATATTGATTTACTATGATGATCATACCAATCTGCAATTTCTTCTTTTCTATGCTCTAACAAATTTCCAGCCCTCCCTTTCTTGAATGTTCAATGCTTAGACGTAATAGCTAACTAAAAGTTGTGTTTTTCCGAAACTTTTTTATAAGATACCTCTTCCAAACGTATAAAACAAAAATTGACTGGAATGAGTCCGGTTCAATACCGCATCCATTCCAGCCAATTTACTGATTACTATAACCTTTTAAGGGTTACACCATTCTGCTGTCCCGCCCCATCAACATTCTTTCTCAAAGTTATCGAGTAATGCACGCACTTCCTTTGTTGATTTCGTATTCATCAATTGATTTCTTAATTCACCAGCTCCACGGAATCCTTTGACATATATCTTAAAAAAGCGATGAAGTGCTGTGAATGGACGTGGCTCTAATTCTGAATATTGATCATGGAGATCCAGATGCAATCTTAAGAGATCAAGTAACTCCTCACTGCTATGATCTGTCGGTTCTTTTTCAAAGGCAAATGGATTTTTAAAAATACCACGCCCAATCATAATCCCATCCACACCATATTGTTCAGCGAGCTTCAAGCCGGTCTGACGGTCAGGAATATCCCCATTGATCGTCAAAAGTGTATCTGGTGCTATCCGGTCACGAAGTTTCTTGATCTCAGGAATCATCTCCCAATGAGCATCTACCTGGCTCATTTCGTTTCTTGTACGCAGATGAATCGAAAGATTAGCAATGTCTTGTTTCAATATATGGGTTAGCCAGTCCTGCCACTCGTCTAACTCCGTGTAACCAAGCCTTGTCTTCACACTTACAGGCAGTCCTCCCGCCTTTGCTGCTTGTATGAGATCTGCAGCGACTTCTGGACGAAGGATAAGGCCGCTTCCCTTCCCTTTGGATGCCACATTAGGTACAGGACAGCCCATATTAATATCAATACCCCTAAATCCCATTTCCGCCATACCAATACTCATTTGTCGAAAAAATTCGGGCTTATCCCCCCATATATGTGCCACCATTGGCTGTTCATCTTCTGTAAAAGTCAAACGCCCACGCACACTCTGCTTGCCCTCTGGGTGACAGTAACTGTCCGAATTTGTAAACTCCGTAAAAAACACATCAGGCCTTGCTGCTTTACTGACTACATGGCGAAAAATAACATGCGTGACATCCTCCATTGGTGCAAGTACAAAAAATGGCCGTGGTAAATCACGCCAAAAATTATCTATCATGTTCAAACTCAAATCCTCTCATTATAATACAGCGTCAAACACTCGTCCCAAAATTATAAGGCCAAAAATAATTTTTCCCTACTATTTAGTTTACCCATTGTAAATCTGTTTGAGTTGAGATTCAAATTCGTCATATGAAATATTACCTAACGACAAATCCATAATTTTCATATATACCTTTTCTGCCTGAGAATGTTCTCTAGTATGAATAAGATTTATCAACTCATTTTCATTAATTAGCGGATTCATTACATGTTGCTTAGTAGAAAAGGCTTCAAAATATCGCAAACCAAATTTTCTTTGAGAAATAGCATCAATATGAATACAATCAGGATTAGCTGTTAAACCTTCGGCTGTGACAAAGTAACAATTGTCTTGTTCTAAAGCAAATTTTTGCAACTCTTGATTAATTAAGTTATATTCCGTACAGTTTTTCCCGAATCCTTCTTTGCCTAGAAAATCCCCTAACCCCCCCATGATGAGAGGAATATCTGGAGCATTCAATTCCTTTCTAAGAGCCTCCATAATTGAAAGTAATTTTTGGTAATAGACTTTATAGTTACCATTCATACTATCACTTTCGCCTTGATGCCATAGAACTCCTGTTAATTCACTGTTCTGCATAGCAAATTTCGCTTCAGTTACTGCATGTCTAAAAAGCGTTTGCTCTACGGCCCATTCATCCAATGTGCTTCCACCTTCCGCACAAGGAATCAAGCCAATCATATCTTCTTGATTTTGACGACACCATGCATCTGCAAATGAACCAGCCAGACTTATTCCTGCAACAGGACGGTCATAATTGATCGGTTCCGTCATCATTTGCCATCTGCCATTACGCAACATTTGGATTCTTTCATTATAAATCGGGGCTACTTCATCGATAAACCCTCGTCCCGCCATATTAGACTGTCCTAACATTAAAAACGATTTAATCATTTTTTTCATCCTTTTTTATTTACAATTTAAATAGAGATGTTTGAAGTTCTCAATAAATGTTAAGTAGATACTTATTTAATTCATTACCATTATAGTTACATTTGTTATCAACATCTGACCAATTCCTTAAAAGACCCTGAAATCGGAAAAGTAATTTTCCACAAAATCAGGGTCAGCATTGGACGTGTTTATTATTGGGTTACAATTTCTGTATAACCAAAATAAATCCTGGTCTATGATTGGATTAATGCCCGAGTAAACTATTGAAAACAACAATTACAGCAATGGTTTAGTAAGATTTAACCCTCATAAAACGATTGAATTTTTATTGATTATCAATTAAATTGTACCAGAAAAAATCCCGGATTCCTATTGAGGAAAAACTGGGATTTTATTGAATCAGAATCGAAAATCAGAAATGTTTATGTTAACAAAAATCTGCCCTGAATCAGAAATTTCAATTATAGTTCGGAAGTGTTTATTTTTGTTTTACAATTTCAAACTTAGTCGTGCCACGCACTCCACGTGGCTTGGATGGTGATGGCAGATTCATAAGATGTAGTAGTGCTTACCTTAACCTAATTTTTTCGTACTTCCATATTTTCAAAATCTCTGATTACTTTATTTGCAAAAAAAATCGCTGCCAATAATTACATTTTGCACAAGAAATAACTTCAAGTAGAAAAACTAGTCTAAATCTAGTAAGATATCCACATGTGACATTAGATAAGGGGTTAAAAACATGAGCGTATTAAACGTAAAAAATTTAAGTCACGGTTTCGGTGATCGTGCGATTTTTAATGATGTGTCTTTTCGACTTTTAAAAGGAGAGCACGTTGGATTAGTTGGAGCAAATGGTGAGGGTAAGTCTACTTTCATGAATATCGTTACCGGGAAGTTGCAACCCGATGAGGGAAAAGTGGAGTGGGCACGAAAAGTTCGTGTTGGTTATTTAGATCAGCATGCTGTACTTCAAAAAGGCACTACGATGCGTGACGCTTTGAGTACTGCTTTTCAATATCTTTTTGATGCTGAAGCAGAAATCAATGAACTTTATGCAAAAATGGGTGATGAAGGTGCTGATATCGATGCCCTGCTTGCTGAAGTTGGAGAGCTACAAGAAACGTTAGATAGTAACAATTTCTATCAAATTAATTCTAAAGTTGAGGAAGTTGCTCGGGGTCTAGGATTAGACGATGTTGGGCTCGACCGAGATGTAGATGATCTTAGTGGTGGGCAACGTACGAAAGTTTTGCTTGCTAAGCTTTTGCTTGAAAAACCTGAAATCCTATTACTGGACGAGCCAACGAACTATTTGGATGAACAACATATCGAATGGTTGAAGCGCTATTTGCAGGAATATGAGAATGCATTTATCTTGATTTCGCATGATATTCCATTCTTGAACAATGTGGTTAACTTGATCTATCACATGGAAAACCAAGAGTTGAATCGCTATGTGGGTGACTATGATAACTTCTTAAAAATTCATGAAATGAAGAAGCAGCAGCTAGAGTCTGCTTACAAGCGTCAACAACAAGAAATTGCTGACTTGAAAGATTTTGTTGCCCGTAACAAGGCAAGTGTTGCGACTCGTAATATGGCGATGTCTCGTCAGAAGAAGCTCGACAAAATGGAAGTTATTGAATTGGGCAAAGAGAAGCCAAAACCAGAGTTTAATTTCAAAGAAGCTCGTGCAGCCAGCCGTTATATTTTCACGGCAGAAGATCTTGTTATTGGTTACAATGAACCACTTTCCCGCCCTCTGAATTTGAAAATGGAACGCGGGCAAAAAATTGCATTCGTGGGTGCAAACGGTATTGGTAAGTCTACTCTTTTAAAAAGCATTCTTGGGTTGATTGATCCGCTGGAGGGTAAAGTGGAACGTGGTGAGTATCAACACATCGGTTACTTCGAGCAGGAAGTGAAACAGTCTAACTACAACACTTGTATTGAAGAGATTTGGAGCGAGTTTCCAAGTATGAATCAGGCTGAAGTCCGTGCTGCTCTTGCAAAATGTGGCCTAACAACGAAACATATTGAAAGTAAAATCGAAGTCCTTTCTGGTGGAGAAAAAGCCAAAGTTCGATTGTGTAAAATTTTAAACACAGAAACGAATTTATTAATTCTAGACGAACCTACCAATCACTTGGATGTGGACGCAAAAGAAGAATTAAAGCGTGCTTTAAAAGCATATCGTGGAAGTATCTTGATGGTATCCCACGAACCTGATTTCTATCGTGAAATTGCGACCGATATTTGGAATTGTGAGGATTGGACTACGAAAGTGTTTTAAATAAAGATTAAGGGGTACCCAATGAATAAACTTTCACTTTGGTACCCCTTTTTATAAATC
>NZ_CCAS010000023.1 GCF_000612625.1 Neobacillus jeddahensis | reverse complement strand
GGTCAAAACTTATAAATTCTTATATTATAAGAAAAAACTTTTTCAAGGCTTCTAGCTTACAAAAAAAGCTAAAAACCCGATAAATAAAGGTTTTTAGCTTTTCTAATTGTATGACCTGTGAGGGGTTCGAACCCCCGACCTCAACCCTGTCAAGGTTGCGCTCTCCCAGCTGAGCTAACAGATCTCGTATTAAGGTACAATATTAATTATAGTTAAAAAACACAAAAAGTCAATAGATAACTTTCTTCCAAAATATTTTGCACAAAAAAAGAACGAATGTTCTAAGATTATTGAATAAAGAACGAATGTTCGGCTATACTTTAGTATATAAAGATGAAAGGAGTGTTCATATTGGATGGGTTATTGATTCGTTCGATTGAAGAAAATCTGCCATTAGAAATGATTTATCTTGCTGAAAACCATGAGCTCTCACAGCGCAAACTGATTGTCAAGGAAGTTACTGATGACTACATTCGCGCTTATTGCTTTACCCGAAAACAGATGCGTACATTTAAACGGGAAAACATACTTTCCATCTTACCTGGAACCCCTACAAAAAGCCGCTACCTTCACTAATCCCAATTCTACTACCCATCATCATAAATCACTTCCCCTTCTAAAAGTATTTACTCTTTAGTTATGGTAAAATGCTGTTGTACCGATCGAATCATGGGGGGAATATCGTATGGAATTTCCAAAAGGCACAATCGCAGAACATACCTTTCACAGTAAAGAGCTTGGAGAAGAACTGCAGCTATTGATCTATTTACCTGCAAACTTCTCACCTCTTTACAAATACTCCCTGCTGATCGCTCAAGATGGCCGAGATTACTTCCAGCTAGGTAGAATTGGACGGTTAGCAGACGAATACCTTTATCAAAGAAAGATTGAAAATGTTATCATTGTTGGGATCCCTTATAAAGCTGTAGACGACCGCCGGCGAAAGTATCACCCGGATGGTGACCAAAACCAACAATATATCCGCTTCCTAGCACATGAATTAGTGCCTTTTCTTGATAAAGAATTCCCAACCTATCAAATGGGTTCCACCAGGGCACTGATTGGTGACTCACTTGGGGCCACTGTCTCTTTCATGACTGCCCTGCAATATCCACACACATTTGGAAAAGTATTACTTCAATCTCCTTTTGTGAATGAAAAAGTATTACATATGGTTAAGAACTTTACAGAAGATCATCTAGTTGAAGTCTACCATGTCGTTGGTACAGATGAGACAGCTGTTCCGACAACAGACGGGAAAATCAGTGATTTTCTTCAACCAAATCAACAGTTGGCCAAAATGATTGCAGAAAAATCTTTTCCCTATTTTTATGAAGAATTTAACGGAAATCATACTTGGACCTACTGGCAGCCTGACTTAAGACGAGCCCTTAAAATGTTCTTTTAGTCGCCCTCCCCTTGTCACTAGTTTTCTGGACAAGATGGTTATTTATTTTATGTATTTTGAAAATTTGTTATAATAGAATATAAGCGGTGTTGAGTATTATTTTTTTAAAAAAATAAATTCATTTATATGGAGGGTACCGTATGAAATTTGGTGTTGTTATGTTTCCATCAAAAAAGCTCCAAGACTTAGTCAATTCGTATCGAAAACGCTATGATCCGCATTATGCCTTAATTCCTCCACACTTAACTTTAAAGAATGCCTTTGAGGCAACAGAAGAGGCTGCAAAGGATTTTGCTGATAAATTACGAGAAATTGCAAGTAACACAAGTCCGTTCTCATTAAAAACTTCCAAAATTAGTTCATTCCAACCCGTAAATAATGTCATCTATTTTAAAATAGATCCAACGGAAGCGCTTGCTAGCTTGCATGCTGAAATAAACCATGAGTTTAGCGAACAAAACATAGAATATGCCTTTGTTCCCCATATTACTATCGCTCAAAAACTGTCAAATGATGAGCACTCTGATGTCTTTGGCTCTCTTCGGATGACTAGGGTCGACCATGAGGAAACGATTGATCGCTTCCATTTACTTTATCAATTGGAAAACGGTTCATGGACCGTTTATGAAACATTTCGACTTGGAAAGGAATAATTTATCGTGCCAGTAAAAGTAGTTGAAAATGAAAAAGAACGTGAAGATGCCTACACAGTTAGGAAGATTGTTTTTGTTGAAGAACAAAATGTCCCTTTGGAAGAGGAAATCGATCAATTCGAAGAGGAAGCCACACATTTTGTCATGTATCAGGATGAGATAAAAAAAGCGGTTGCTGCTGGCAGGTTCCGTGTTGTTGATGGCTATGGAAAAGTAGAACGGATCTGTGTGTTAAAAGAAGCTAGGAAACTTGGTGCAGGAAAGGCCATGATGGAGGCAATCGAACATTACGCCCAAACACAAGGCTTGCACAAATTAAAACTAAACGCGCAAACCCATGCCATCCCCTTCTATAGCAGTCTTGGTTATGAAGTGGTTTCCGAAGAATTTCTAGATGCTGGCATCCCCCATAAAACGATGTTAAAAGAAGTATAATCCCTAAAAGCACTTGCCGAATACAAACGGCAGGTGTTTTTTTATATTTTTGGATAAATAAGCAAACACTTTCCGTTATGAATTGGTTTTGATATGATAGTACATGTCTGACTTATAGAAATAGAGGTTTAAATCGATGAAAACTGCTATTTATCAAAATCAACATATTAGACTCGATCAACTAGATCGTGATCAATATCAAAAAATATTTCTTGCAGGTAAAAATAGTTTGTTACACTGCCCCTCCTGTCAGGAGAAGGTCCGTTTGTATCTTGGAATTCAAAACACCCCATATTTTTTCCATACACACTCACCTGAAAAACAATGTTTGGAGCCGACTCCTTCGGTAGCTCAAATTGATGATTCCGAACACTTTATCGAACGGAACGGCTTTAAAATGCCTCAAGCTAGGATGATTACAGACACCCCTAAAAGTGTAGATCCCTTTCTCCCGGCAATCGACATAGAAAACACATTCCCTTATAAAAAGACAAACGGTGGAATGGATCAAGAACTTCCTCCGTATCTACTCAATCTGGCGGAAAATGGGGTTATTCTAGATGAAAGTCAGGCGAAAGCCGTACTAGAAACTGAGGGCTCGTTATTAGTTCTTTCCGGTGCAGGTAGTGGAAAAACAAGGGTCTTAACTGCACGGACAGCCTATATGTTAAATGTAAAAGAGGTTGAACCAAGTGCAATCATGCTCGTAACCTTCACTTCAAAAGCAGCCACTGAAATGAAGAACCGTTTACTCTCCTATCCACAAATGAAACGGGAAAAAGTCAATCAACTCGTGACTGGGACATTTCATAGTATTTTCTATCGTATTTTGATGTTCCATGATGCCGCAAATTGGTCATCTCACAAACTATTAAAAAAAGAATGGCAGCGCGAAAGAATTCTCAAAGAAGCAGGTAAGGAGCTAAACTTATCTGAGAAAGAATTTGCTTATGATTTAGCTCTCCAACAGATCGGCTTTTGGAAGAACTCACTTTTGTTTCCTAATCAAGTAATACCCCTATCAGAGTGGGAAGAAAAAGCAGTCTACTTGTACCAGCGATATGAGGAACACAAGCAACAGGAAGGACTGTTTGATTTTGATGATATGCTGATTGGCTGCTATCAGCTTTTGTGTTCCGCTCCTAGTCTGCTTGAACAATACCAAAACCGATTCCATTATTTTTTAATTGATGAGTTTCAGGATATTAACAAGGTCCAATATGAGCTCATTAAATTGCTTTCAGGAAAATATAAAAATGTATGTGCTGTCGGTGATGATGATCAGGCGATTTATTCGTTCAGGGGAAGTGACCCTAGTTATTTACTAGACTTTGAAAAGGATTTTCCTTACGCAAAGCAAATTACCCTTGACCAAAATTATCGTTCCTCCCATGAAATTGTCACAGCTGCCAATCAATTGATCGCAGCAAACAAAGTAAGAAGAGCCAAGAAGATGAAAGCACAATTTTCGTTAGGATCGATGCCGCAATTATTTTTCCCTTATGATGAAGAAGAAGAAGCAACGATGATTGTTACGGATATACAAGAGCGAATCTCCAAGGGGGCGAACCCTGCCGACTTTGCGATTCTTTATCGGACTAATGCTGGTTCCCGCGCCGTCTTTGAGCGTTTAGCCAGTTCAAACTTGCCATTCAAAATTGATATGGATGCAGAGTCCTTTTATGATCGCTATATTGTTAGAAGTGCCCTCTCGTTTTTAAAGGTAAGCTTAAATGAGGATGATCCACAAGCACTAGCTGATATCTTACCATTATTATTTTTAAAACAAACGGTCCTTCAAGAACTAAAGGCACAAAGCATCCTGAAGGATTGCAGTTTTCTTGAGGCCCTTTCCCACTTGAAAACAGCTCATGCCTTTCAAGAAAAAAAACTTAAAAAAGCCGCTACGCTCATACGTGGTCTAAAGCACTTGACCCCATTGATAGCCATTGAGAAAATTGAAAAAGATATTGGTTTCCTTGATTTTCTCAAAAAACGCGGTAATGAATCGAATAAGCTCGAAAAGGGTTCAGACGATCTAAAGGATCTTAAAGTAGCAGCTAAGAGCTTTGATACCATCGAGGCACTGTTGGCCCATGCTGAGCATATGTCTGCAATGAACAAAGAAATAAAGAATCTAAGTAAGCATTTTACTGACGTTATCAGTCTTAGCACCATCCACAGATCTAAAGGTCTTGAGTACAAAACCGTTTATATCATTAGCGCCGTTGATGGCAGCTTGCCGCATGACTTTGCGCTCGATGCTTATCGAAATGGTGACTTTGCCGCTATTGAGGAAGAACGGAGATTATTTTACGTTGCAATGACCCGTGCCAAGGAACAGTTGTTCATCTCCGTTCTCAAGAATAGAAGAGGGAAAAAGGCCAACCGTTCAAGATTTTTAACCCCTATAATGAAAAAGAAGAAGACCACTCCATAATGTAGGAGGGGTCTTCTCTTCTATCCTGAAGTATAGGTTGTATCGATCACACTTAGTGGATGAATCCACCTTGAGTTATCGAACAGCGTTATTTTTTATTCATCATTTGGGCAATCGTATTGAAGTCTAGTTGCTTCCCATCGTTAACGATAGATTTAACAATTTGATCTTCCATTTCTTTATTAACTGGTTTATTGGCAATTTGTGAAACCCTTCTAATTACATTACGAACTGTTTTCTCATCTTTAAAATTAGCATTTTGTAGGGAATTGGCTAAATCAAAGATATCCTTCATATTGACGCCCGTTTTCTTTTCTATATTTTTAAAAAATCCATTATCCATAATCAAAATTCACGCTCCTTCATAAACTACTTTATTCTATGAAGGGAGGGTGAAAGTGTGAAAAAAAGGTGAAGAAAGGGCTGGCCACATTTTTGGGCCAACCCTTCCATCGAAACAAGCTTATTATTTATTAATAAAAGCTTGCACCGACAATGATTAAAAGAATGAATAGAACAACGATTAATACAAAAGTTGAACCGCCGCCGTATCCACCACCGTAGCCGTAGCCGCCGTATCCAAAGCACATAGACTGTCACCTCACTTAAGTAATCTCATTAATAACATATGATATTACTTAAGCAAGTGTACTGGGCATGACAGCTAATCGTAGCATTGAATAATAAAATGTGTATTTTATCCTTTAGGCTTGAAAATGAGGGCCCCAATAAATCCAAAAACAATCGCAGCAGAAATACCAGAACTTGTCACTTGGAACATGCCTGTTAATACACCAATGATTCCATGTGCCTTCGCATCCTGAAGTGCCCCATGAACGAGGGAGTTTCCAAAGCTTGTAATCGGTATGGTGGCTCCAGCTCCAGCAAAATCAACCAATGGCTCATATAGGCCGAATCCATCCATTACAGCTCCAATCACGACAAGCAAGCTTAGTGTATGTCCTGGTGTAAGTTTCGCTACATCAAATAATAACTGACCAATCACACAGATTAATCCACCGATCACAAATGCCCAAAAAAACATGGCCAGCATTGCCTCACCCCTTTTCTCCATTCATCTCAATTGCAACTGCATGGGCTATACATGGAATCGATTCGTTTTGCTGAAAGCTAAGCGGAGACAGTAAGGCCCCAGTCGCCACCACTAGCATTCGTTTGTAGGTACCCTTTTTCATCTCATTTAAGAGATGACCATATAAAACAGTAGCCGAACAACCGGCCCCACTTCCCCCTGCTTGAACCGGTTGATCCTCTTTATACATCAACAAACCACAATCCTGAAATTGCTTTCGTTCTAAGTTTAATCCACTTTTATTAAGTAATTCGAATGCGGTATCATGCCCCACTCTTCCTAAATCACCTGTTACAATTAAATCATAATAAGAAGGCTCCAATTGCATATCACGAAAATGAGCAATAATGGTGTCAGCCGCTGCCGGTGCCATCGCCCCCCCCATATTAAACGGATCAGTTAAGCCCATATCAATGACTTTTCCGATAGTAGCAGAGGTGGTCACCGGGTTTTCCTTTTCGGGATCATTTGGCTCTACGAGGGCTATCCCTGCCCCTGTAATGGTCCATTGTGCAGTTGGCGGCTTCTGACCACCATATTCTGTTGGATAGCGGAATTGCTTCTCTACCGCAGCATTGTGACTGGAGGCACCTGTCAACACGTATTTCGCCCCTTGGTAATTAACGACAAACGAGGATAGCGCCAAACCTTCCATCGAGGTAGAGCAAGCACCAAAAAGCCCAAAGTAAGGAATTTGCATGGTCCTTGCTGCAAAGCTAGTGGGAGTTATTTGATTAATCAAGTCACCGGCGAATAAAAATTGCACTTGTTCTTTCTGAATGTTCCCTTTTTGCAACGTCACCTTAATCGCATCTTCAAGCAACAAACGGTGAGCCTTTTCATATGATTCTTTTCCCATCCAGAGGTCTTCATATAATAGATCAAAATCATTGGCTAATCTTCCATTAGCTTCAAATGGACCACCTGTGACCCCTGTTGCTGTAATCATTGGCCGATTTTCGAATACCCACGATTGATGTCCCTTTAGCAATTACAAAACCCCCCACATCACGAGTAACGTTTTAATTAAGGCCACAACAAAAGCAGAAAAAACACCGAATAAGATTACTGAACCGGCAAGCTTAAACATATTCCCGCCAACACCAAGTACAAACCCTTCGGTACGGTGTTCAATGGCTGCAGAAATGACAGCATTTCCGAATCCAGTAACGGGTACAGCACTTCCTGCTCCAGCAAATTGCCCAAGTCGATCATATACGCCAAATCCTGTTAATATCATTGAAAAAAACACCATTGTTGCCACAGTAGGATTTCCCACACTCTGTTCCGTAAAATTAAAAAAGTATATGTAAAAATAACTGACGGCTTGGCCAATCATACATATAAGCCCACCAACAAAAAAAGCTTTTATACAGTTTTTCAGCACAGGCCTTTTTAACTCATGTTTTTGCTGAAGTGTTTGGTAATTCTGCTGCTGAGGGGTCATATTTTTTTGCTTGCTCGCCATCTTGATCGCCCTTTCTTACTTCAAATCTTCCGTCATTTTAACTATTTCCTTGAAGCGGTTTTCCGCCTTTTGTTGCGAAAACTTTGATGACTTTATATGCTCATTTAATCTTACCGATTCTAGAAAAATTTTATAATCACTAGAAACTGTGAAGTTTTCTTTAGGATGTTTCGCTTCCAACATCTTATTTACTTGTTTTTCAATTTTTTTCATTTTAAAACGATGTAAATGCTTCACTTTATAGACAACTAGGGTATCCTGTTTCCCTTTTACGACGGCCACATCATAAATTTCTGGTAGCGAGCTAACTTCCTTTCTAATTTCCTCTACCCCATCACTGTCTTTTTTTTGATTCGTCATGATGGGGGAAGGATTCGTTGTTTTCATTAGGGCCAAGGAGCTATCCTTGACCGGTTGATTATGATTACAAGCTGCCAGTAATAGTAAACATGTCCCTATTAACCATCGATATATATTAATCATTTGCTTCCCTTTCCTTGTTTCATTTTTGACGTTTCAGCTACTACTTAGTTTTTTCGTTAAAGTAAAAAATTATGACTAAGAATGTAAATTTCCGTAAAATATAAAAAACTGCCAGAGCTCCCAGCAGTTTTCCCCATTATTTGGATGTCCTTTTACCGCATCCACAGCCTTTTTTCTTTTTTTTGGTTGACGTTTGATAGGCTTGTGTTGATGCCTTGCTTTTCTTTTTGGTATTCATCGTCTCTCTCCTTTTGGATAATCTGTATCTAGTAGTTAGAATATGTGTCAACATCGAGTCTTGTCTCAGCAAGTTAATTATTTTTTAAAGAAAAATCGCCGATTGGCGAGCTCAAAAGGGCGAAGACAGAGGCGTAGTTGCACTTATGCCTGATAGGAAAGTTATGCTTTCTTATCGGCCGAGAAAAAATTGCACAATTAATTCGATGATGGCGGCTAGACCTGCAATCGCTAGGATTAGGATGATAGGCGTGGAAAAAGCTGGGTATATATAAGAGATTACTACAATAAGGATTGTAGCCCATATACCTGTACACCAATAACAGCTAAGGAGTTCACCCATAAATTTTTTAAACCCTGTTTTCTTTGGTAGATAATAAGTCTCTATTTCCCCCTCCTCATTTTCCTCATTTACCTCATCATAGAAAGGAAAGCGAATAAACTCAAAAATTTTATCAAAGACCAATAATCTTGTCAGCCTAAAACTCGCAAGTGATAAAATGAGCAGGTTTAAAAAAGTAATTTCCATGGATGTAGATCCTTTCTATACAATTTGAGCCGTCACACGCCTAATTTTGACAAACAAGGCCATTGTCCGTAACCCAAAAGCGCTCTGTGAAATATGTTAGTAATGTAAGATATATCACGGAATAAGGAGGAAAAAAAATGGGTTGTGGTAACAATCAAAACAATTTAAGCAGTGAAAACTGCGTGTGTGAAGTAGTTCGAGCTATAAAAGATATCCAAGATAATGCAGTAGAAGAAGAATGTGCAGAGTGTACTAGTTGTTTTAGCGAGCCACTTGGGACAATGGTATCACCAGCTAGAAGGGAACCTGTCGATACTCGTGTATTTGTTCTTAGTACGGCTGATGGAACACCATTTCATGCATTCTTAACAGACGAATGCGATGCTTGTGTTTCGATCTTCTTCCGCGTCGAAGAAGTATTTGACAATTGCTGTGCAACGCTTCGTGTGTTAGTACCAGGACATCGTGATAGCGATGGTCACTTTTCACCAACTAACCTCGTATCAAGCGGAGACAAATGCTGCATCGATCTTAAAAAGGTTTGCAAGGTCGACAGATTCCGCGCCAGCAGAGATTGCATTACAGTTGACTTAAGCTGCTTCTGTGCAGTCCAATGTATCGCCGATGTAAACCTAGGAATTTGCAACTAAAAATGTGAAAGCTTTTGCTTCCTTTATTGGATGAAATGAGCCAGTCGTCAATCGGCTGGCTTTTTTATGCAGTTATTTCTTTATCCCGATCATAATGATATTCTTTAATTCCTCAAATGGAATGGTTCTCGTAGTATTGTCTTTCGATTGAATGGTGACTTGTTGGGGAGTGTACTCTGTTAGGTATCCTTGATAATTATTTTCAGTAGTATAAAAGACGCATGGAACAGGGGGAAGTACTTTTGGAAAGTTAATTAGATAGTCTAGTCGCTCCAGTAAGTCCATTTCTTTAAAAGACTTCACTCGATTAAATGAGGCCCGATGTAATTTTTCCTTGTTATTGGCAACTGATTGAATGGAAGCATCCTCTGATTTGACTTCCGTCCCTTGTTCGATGTCTTTTTTTACCAGAGAGAGCTTCTTCCTTGCCTCCTTCTCTACCGGTATTTCCTCCTTAACAAATTCCTGATTTTGTTTATTTGTAAATACTTCCTGCATGTTGTTATTTGTTGGATTCTTGGAAAAAGGCTGGTGGATATAGAGAAGGGGTCCTTGACTCTTCTTTGTCGACAATACTGCACCTCCTAGATAGGTATTCATACACTTTATATGTATGCAAAATGCCTATACTCGTTCCCCTAATATCTGGAACACAATTAAAAAAGCCTGCTCAGCAGACTTTTTTAATATTAGATATTCACTTTGAGAACAATTTTAAAATACATATACGGTTTATCTGAGGTTATTCTTATTAAAGAATATGGTATCCAGAATCAACATGAATGTTTTCACCGGTAATTCCTCTGGAGAGATCACTGAACAGGAATATAGCCGTGTCGCCAACTTCCTCAGGAGTCGTTGTTCGACGTAATGGTGCCTTCTCTTCAATCTCACTTAGAATAGAGTTAAATTCACCAATTGCTTTCGCTGATAAGGTACGGATCGGACCAGCAGAAATGGAATTCACACGAATACCGTGTTTTCCAAGATCTGCTGCTAAATAACGAACGCTTGCATCTAAAGATGCTTTCGCAACTCCCATCACATTATAGTTTTGAATCGCACGCTCGCCGCCCAAATACGTTAATGTCACAATGCTGCCACCCTCAGTCATTAAGTCTCGAGCTGCCTTTGCAACTGCTGTTAATGAAAACGAGCTAATATTATGTGCTAGCAAAAAACCATCCCTAGTTGTATTCGAATAATCACCTTTTAAATCTTCTGTTTTTGCAAATGCGATACAATGTGCCAACCCATGAATCGTGCCAACGGCCTCTTTAATTTCACCGAAGCACTTTTCAATTGCCTCATCACTCGTTACATCACATGGAAGTACTAAAGTGCCTTCAGCCTCTAAAGAATTGGCTAAATCTCGAACACTGCTTTCAATTCTCTCGCCAGCGTACGTAAAAATTAATCTCGCTCCTGCCTGATGCAATGAACGAGCAATCCCCCATGCAATACTACGTTTATTTGCTACACCCATTACCACATATGTTTTTCCCGATAAAGAAAGATTCATTTTGATTGGTCCTCCTACTATAAATACAAGTTATTAGTACTTGGTACTAAGTTTACACTAAATCGCCATAAATGAAAAGATAGTATTTCTAATGCAAACATTTATAGCTGTTAACATGTTTCACAAAATTCTAATTCTCTTTTTAGTTCGTCTACATATTCCTTCGAGCCAGTTACAATTAGTCGGTCATGCATTTGTAATTCTGTGTCTCCGTGCGGAACGATGGAATCCTTCCCCCTAAAGATTCGCACAAAAATGATATCACCGGTAAACGGAAAGCGTCGTAAGGACATCCCGTCAAACTGCATGTTCTCCATGACTATTTGATAAAGCCCTGCATCTTGATTTGTTAAAATGTTGATCACGGCTGGTGATTCAATTAATGCCCGAAGCAACGCCTTTGTAGACATCAATGAAGAAAAAACTTCAATATCATGCTCTCGCAATTTTTGTTCTAAATCAGGATTCTCAATTCGGGCAATCACCCTTTGAACTTTATTGTCTTTAGCTGCTAAAGACAAGGTGGCATTTACATTTTCATCACCTGTCGAGAGTACCACAATATCCGCTTGATAAACGTTAATATCTGCAATCGTTTCAGCGGAATAATCGGGAATTTCAACAATATCGAATAACGAATTAGCAATTTGTTTTTCGGATTTATCCATTTTGGTATGATAAAGAATCGATTCATAAAGACTTGACTTTAACTCCATGGATAGCGAGAGTGTGACCTGATTGGCACCAATAAAAGCCACACGAATCTTTTTGCCAGCTGCCACTTCTTTCGGAAACAGCTTCTTAAAAACGACTGGTGTAAAAATGGACGTAATCACAGCAACCAATATTAAAGTACCACTCATCTGTGGAGTTATGACTTCCATTCGTTCGCCAATCGTTGCTGCAGCAATCACTAAAGACAAAGTTGACGTTAGTAAAAAGCCTGACGAAATAACCGTTTTTGCATCATACCAAACTTTCAAAAGGTAGACCGGAATTAGTTTAGATAGCAGTAGTCCCAACAATAAGAGTGGGATTAATAGGAGAAGCTTCCTATCGCTAAAAAGCGACCACACATCAAGATTAACACCAATCATCACGAAAAAAATCGGGATTAAAAAGCCATAACCAAAGGAATCAAGCTTATGTACAAGCTCCTGATTTGGTGATAATAACGAAACAAGCACCCCCGCAAGAAATGCACCAAGGATATTTTCAGCACCGACTGTTTCAGACAGCCCCACTAATACAATAATAAGTGTGAAAACAGCTCTTGTTCCGATTTGTACTGTTCCCGTCGACAAGCTTTCAATAAAGGATCGATTCTTAAATCTTTTACCAATAAAATAAAGAAGAATACCCGCCGCGAACAGAATCAAAAGTAACCATGTATTGCCATGCCCCACTTCATATAAAGACACAAAAACGGCTAATAAAATCATCGTCACTAAATCAGCGATTACAGCAACTAGTAGGATGATTTGGCCAATGACCGTTTTCATCAAATGAGCTTCCTTTAGGGTTGGCACTACTACACCTAGTGATATGGTCGATATAATCAATGTCATTAAAAAGGCATTATCAATAAAACCCGCTAAGACAAAGAAATACGATAGGATCAAAGAAAAAATAAATATTCCGGCAAAGATGAGTGAAGCTACTGCAAAAGTATGTGGCTCTTTCTTTCCATTTGGGAGAATTTCTCGCTTTTTACTTCCTGCAAACGCAGTAAAATCTATTTCAAGTCCACTTAAAAACATTAAAAAAATAAATCCAAGTGTCGACAATGTAGAGAGCCAAACATCTTGATGAACGACATCAAAGCCACTTTTCCCTATGATTAATCCCATAATAATTTCCGCAACGACAACAGGGATAACATTCAATTTAAACCGATGAAGAATAATCGGAGTTAGAAATGCCATTGTAACCACAACCAGCAAAGAAATAACGGATACATGCTGTTCCATTTTTGTACCACCTCTCATAATAAGGATTTTTTGATAAAAACAAGGGATTCCACAGAAAATAACCAGACAATCAGGAGGTGCACTTCTATGAAAATAGATATTATCGGTGATATCCATGGATGTTTTACCGAATTCAAAGATCTCACGTTAAGGCTTGGCTATAGTTGGGAGAGCGGATTTCCATCTCATCCGGATCACAGAGCTCTTGGTTTCGTAGGTGACTTAACCGATCGGGGGCCAGCCTCATTACAAGTAATAGAGACGGTATGGCAGCTTGTAATCAATCATAAACAGGCATATTACACTCCCGGAAACCATTGTAATAAGTTATATCGGTACTTTCTAGGAAACAAAGTTCAAGTTACACACGGCCTGGAAACGACTGTCGCAGAATATGAATCATTATATAATAAAGAGCAGGATTCCATTCGCAAAAAATTTATCGAGCTTTATGAAAAGGCACCACTCTACTTAGTATTAGATAGTGAGAAGCTTATTATAGCCCATGCAGGGATTAAACAAGAATTCATTGGCAAGTCACATGGAAAGGTTAAAGAATTTGTTCTGTACGGTGATATCACTGGAAAAAAGAATCCGGACGGGACACCCGTGAGACTTGATTGGGCGAAAACATATAATGGTGATGCCTGGATTGTTTACGGGCATACTCCTGTTAAAGAGCCTAGAATCCTGAACAATACCTATAACATCGATACCGGTGCAGTTTTTGGAGGAAAGCTTACAGCATTAAGGTACCCTGAAATGGAAATCGTTTCAGTTCCTTCTACTATGCCATATTTTGCAGAGAAATTTAAACAATTTGACTGACTTCGGAAGAAGGAGTCTTAACGGCCGTAAAAAAAGGAGGTTGACCCTATAAATAAGGATCAGCCTCGATCGTATCTTGTATATCCTGAGGAAATGGTGCCGTAAAGGTCATTTCCTTTCCCAAGAGGGGATGTGTGAATGTGATCTTTTTACAATGAAGTGCCTGCCTTTTTATGTAAGCAGTATCTCCCCCATATAAATCATCACCTAAGAGGGAATGGCCAATATATGACATATGGACTCTAATTTGATGCGTTCTCCCCGTCTCAAGCCGCAGTTCAATCTGGGAAAAATGACGGTGCCTCCTGATTACTTGATAATGGGTACAGGCATATTGACCATCCTCACGAACCTCTCTCTCAATGATACTGGTAACTTTCCGACCTATTGGTGCAACGATTGTCCCGCTATTTGCTTCAACAGACCCACTAGTCAATGCAGCATAGGTCCTCTTAACCTGACCATTTTGTTGCATTTTACTAAACAAATGATGGACATGGCGATGTTTAGCAATTAACACAAGCCCTGAAGTATCACGATCAAGTCGGGTAACAATGTGAGTGGTTGCCTGAAGAAGCCTCCGCTGATAATACCCTATGAGTGCATTGGCTAG
This sequence comes from Neobacillus jeddahensis, assembly GCF_000612625.1. Lineage (GTDB taxonomy): Bacteria > Bacillota > Bacilli > Bacillales > Cytobacillaceae > Neobacillus > Neobacillus jeddahensis. The sequence continues at coordinate 46,922 of NZ_CCAS010000023.1, read as the reverse complement.
ACTCCCAAAAGGGTGTTCACGAGACGGAATCGTGTTCATACCTGCAGGTTTGTTGACAACAAGTAAAAATTCATCTTCATATACAATCGTTAACGGGATATCTTCCCCCTTCATTCCTTCACTGGGAATCTCAGGCGGAAAGATTACCGTTAACTTATCACCCACCATTAACTTATATCTAACATTTACTTCCACATCATTAACAAAAATATTTCCGCCTTTAAATTTTATATCCGTTAATGCGGTCCGTGAAATGTCTTCAATTTTTAAAAAATCCTTTAACAGCATGCCAGCCTTTCTTTCATCAATCAACCAATTCATTTTAAATCGAGATGCCATTATACCCCTCCAGTTCAATCAGAAATAAATGAATCATGAACTCTTTTCCAGAAAGGAAATGGTCTGAAGCGGGCAAATCGAATTTTTTCTTCTGGGACCCTAAATTGAATGGATTTAACATCCTTATGAAGAAGCGTCAGATGATCGATCGTCACTTGAAAATCAGAGCGGTTAACAGGTTTTAGCATACACGTATGGTGCGACGGAAGGATCAGTGGCGAGCCAACAGTTCTAAACACCTTGTTATTGATAGATGCCATTTCCGCTACCTGAATAGCTGAAATTGACGGATGGATAATGGCCCCTCCAAGAGCTTTATTATAGGCCGTACTACCTGAAGGCGTGGAAACGCAAAGTCCATCCCCACGGAACCGTTCAAAGTGCTGACCACGAATTTCAACATCCATGACAAGTGTACCCTCAACACTTTTAACGGTAGATTCATTTAGTGCCAAATATCGTGATTCCTTCCCAGCATGCGTATAACGGATGATGACCTCAAGCAATGGGTACTCAACGACTTGAAAGGGTGTTTTTGCAATGGCAATGACAAGCTTTTCAATTTCATCAGGGATCCAGTCAGCGTAAAAACCGAGATGTCCCGTATGAATACCAACGAAAGCCGTTTTACTTAGCCGGCTGCTGTAACGGTGAAAGGCATAAAGAAGCGTCCCATCTCCGCCGATTGAAACAACAATATCCGGTTGATCTTCATCATATACAAGATCAAAATCAAGTAAATACGTCCTCATTTTGTGCATCAATATATTTGATTTTTGATCTCCCTTTGACGTTATCGCAAATTTCATCTCTTTATGCTCCTTGTACAAAATGGCTTTCAAAAGGCGGTTTGCTCATCAATTTTTTTCTTCTTGCTTCAACTCTTTTTTTCTTGAAAAAAAAGCTTGGGCTTCCTGGATTTCACCCCGGATTAACGACATTTCCTCGTCTAGACGAAAAGCCGCTTCGGCAGCTCGTTGCAGCCTCATTTGGATATCTGTTGGAAAAGCACCTTTGTATTTATAGTTCAGCGAATGTTCAATCGTTGCCCAGAAATTCATGGCTAACGTCCTAATCTGAATTTCAGCAAGTATCTTCTTTTCTCCGTGAATTGTTTGAACAGGGTAACTGATCACCACATGATAAGAGCGGTACCCACTCGTTTTTTTATGTGAAATATAGTCCCTTTCCTCAACAATTTCTAGATCATTACGATTTCTTAATAAGTTCACAACTGTATGTATATCATCAACAAACTGACACATGATTCGCATACCAGCAATATCTTGCATTTCCTCTTCTAATCGATCTAGTGGAATGCCCTTTTGATTGGCCTTATCCAAAATACTCGCGATTGGCTTTACTCGACCTGTAACAAATTCTATTGGTGAATGGGAAGAATTTAGTTCAAATTGTCCCCTCATTCCCTTTAATTTAACCTTTAATTCTGAAATAGCCTGTTTGTATGGGGCTAAAAATGACTCCCAATGCTTCATGATACCACCTCATTAAAAACAAATTACGATAAAAAAGTACCGTTTTTACAAGAATACCCCTTCTACCTTTGTGACCATTTCATGACCATAGTTACTATTACCCTTAATATTGCTAATAATATATTCTAATTCCTCTTGAAAATTAACTAGTTCGATTTGGTCGTCATTAGTAGACAGCTTAACTGGCAGTTCTTGTTCTTGTGCGGCCTTTAATGATGGCCAAATAGTTTCAGGTAAGACGATATATGTATACTCCTCTTGATCTTCCATTAAGTAAATAAATGAACATTGAGTCGAGTCCACCAGAATCTGTTCTGCAGGGATCAACCCATTAATTGATTCATTTGTTTCTAAAATTAGTTTATTATCAGTGATTATTGCCTCTAAGATTGTTATTCTTTTCTTCATCTTCATACCTCCATCTTTCACCCTCCTATTTTAGCATAATTCATCTATTTCTCCCAAAGAATCAGGTTTATTGAAAAGGAAAATGTCCAATTCTGGACACAAATAAAAATGTAAAGGTATGATGAAAGAAACCCCCTTCGTGAAAGGATGACGGACAATGTCACAAAATATTGAAATAGAGTTTAAAAACCTACTTACAAAAGCAGAATATGAAAAATTCCTCGTGGAGTTTAACCTTGATAAGCAGCAAATTTTCTCCCAGGAAAACCACTACTTTGATACAAAAGATTTTGCATTGAAGAATTTAGGGGCTGCTTTACGCATCCGTAAAAAGGGCGGTGCATATGAGATGACACTAAAACAACCGGCAACTGTTGGGCTACTTGAAACAAATCAACGATTAAGTACCGAGGATGCTACCGTTGCCCTTCGCTTTGGTCAACTACCGAGCGGTCAAATTCAACAGTTAATCGGGGAAATGAGTATTCCCTTTTCAGAAATCGAATATTTCGGCTCACTCACTACAAATAGAATGGAATGGAAATACAAAAATGGTTTACTAGTTCTAGATCATAGTTCCTATCTAAACTTTGAAGATTATGAACTAGAATATGAAGTAGAAAACTTTCAAGAAGGACAAAAAACATTCCAAGAATTACTTAAACAAATGGAAATTCCGGTACGGAAGACCGACAATAAAATTCGCCGTTTTTACAACAAAAAAAACAAACAGCAAACTTCAAATTAGAGGCACACCATTCTCCCTCTTTAGTAAAAAATCACTCCATTGTATACATTAATGAGGTGGATAGCTTAAAAAATAGGTCATTTCAAGGCAATTCATTTGAGATATGAAATAGGCATTGTTAAAATATGAATACAAAAGATATTAAAGGGGTTGTCAACATGATTGAGAAAAAGCTTACACCATTTGAGGCGATTGGTGAAAGTACGCTGCATCGACTGGTCGACACTTTTTATGACCTTGTTGCACAACATCCTGACCTTGCTCCAATATTCCCAAATCAATTCACAGAAATTGCCCGGAAACAAAAACAATTTCTAACTCAATATTTAGGCGGGCCATCTATTTATACAGAGGAGCATGGGCATCCGATGATGCGTGCTCGTCATTTACCATTTCCCGTTACACCTACTCGTGCAAAAGCATGGTTATCTTGTATGACACGTGCGATGGACATCATTGATTTCCATGGTCCACTACGAGAGGAATTATTCGCCCGACTAAATCTTACTGCCCAACATATGATCAACACGCCTGATGACGGCGAGATAACAGGTGAAAATCGTGACTAATCCTAAATTGCCCAGTTTCATGAAAAGGTGTAGCGGCAGTGACAGAAAGCCTTTAGAGATTTATTTATTTATTGATCCGCTATGCCCCGAATGTTGGGCACTTGAGCCAATTCTTAAGAAGCTACAAATTGAATATGGACCCTATTTTTCAATTAAGCATGTATTGAGTGGACGATTAGCTGATTTACATTTGAGTAGAAAAAAGAGTTATGAAAATATTGCTCAAGTTTGGGAAAAAACAGCAAGTAGATCGGGAATGTCGTGCGATGGCAGCCTTTGGTTAGAGAATCCGATCGACAAGCCATATGCCGTTTCGATTGCCTTAAAGGCTGCTGAGTTACAAGGCAGACGAGCGGGACTACGGTTTCTTCGCCGGATTCAAGAAATGTTATTTTTAGAAAAACAAAACACCTCGGACCTTGAAGTGTTAAAGGAATGTGCCGATAGTGCAGGTTTGGATGTAGAAGAGTTCATGACTGATATTCATTCTGAAAGTGCTGCAAAAGCATTCCAATGCGATTTAAAGATAACTTCCGAAATGGATGTTAATGAAATCCCAACGCTCGTTTTTTTTAATGAAAATATCGAGGACGAAGGGATCAAGATTACTGGATCCTATCCATATGAAGTGTATGTCCAAATACTAGAAGAGATGCTTGCAGAAAGGCCCGAAAAATCTCCTCCACCACCTTTAGAGACGTTTATGCAATTTTTTAAATTTGTCGCTTCAAAGGAAATTGCTGTTGTTTACAATATGTCGATTTCACAAATTGAACGGGAAATGAAAAAGTTGTTATTAAAACAAGTGGTCGAGCAAATCCCGGCAAAATATGGGACCTTTTGGAGATATATCGAAGACTAGACAAATGCTTGTCCAACTGGATGGGCATTTTTTTGATGAAACAGAAAACTGTATTGTTTTTAAGCAAAATAAAATGCCTTGCAGTTTATGCTGCAAGGCATTTCTCTATTAATACGAACAAAGGGGATGGGAGAAATTTTTCACGGTCAAACAAAGGGGTATATGTTTGTTGTGATCAACTTCACGCATTAAATATACCATGCGTTTCAAGCTGATGACAATAAGTATGTGCTTTATTTCACATTATTGTCAAAAAGTCATAAGTTCACGAAATGGACAATAGACATATTAGTATAGTCAGTATCTCAAGAGGTGAATATTACTGTGGGCAATTTTCCTTTTTTCATGATGATTCTTTTTATCGTAATCGCCTTTTTTCTGCATGTGTTAGCGCTGATAAAGATCTTTCCACTTCTTCTCAGTACACCGATTTTATTTATTTCTATTTTTATCTTCATTTTTTATCTAAATGATCGAAAACGATTTAGAGGATTTTAAAAGGATGGCAGCCATAAATGGCACCATCCCTTTTATTTTTACGATAAAAGCTTTTCTAGTTCATTTAGTTTTTCTTCAAATACCTTACATGCATTTTTAATTGGGTCTGCACTGGTCATATCAACGCCCGCTTTTTTGAGCACTTCAATAGGATAATCTGAGCTTCCAGCGCTGAGGAATTCTCCTATATACCGTTTTACAGCTGGCTCGCCTTCATCTAATATTTGTTTACTTAAAGCAGTAGCCGCACTAAAGCCTGTTGCATACTGGTATACATAGTAATTGTAATAGAAATGCGGAATTCGTGCCCATTCTAATCCGATTTCCTCATCAATAATAATATCTTCTTCACCAAAATACTTCTTGTTCAATTCATAATAGGCTTCTGTTAATGAATCAGCTGTTAAGGCCTCATTATTTTGCGCCTTTTGATGAATAAGGTGTTCAAACTCGGCAAACATTGTTTGTCGAAATACAGTCCCTCTGAAGCCTTCTAAATAATGATTGAGAAGATAAATACGTTTTTGTTCATCATCGATCGTTTTTAATAAATAATCATTCAGCAACGCTTCATTGCAAGTGGAAGCGACTTCCGCCACAAAAATGGAATAGTTCCCATACGGATATGGCTGAGATTTCCGAGTATAATAGCTATGAACAGAGTGCCCAAACTCGTGAGCAAGTGTAAATAAATTATTGACATTATTCTGCCAGTTCATCAAGATATATGGATGTGTTCCATATGCTCCTGATGAATAGGCACCGCTGCGTTTTCCTTTATTCTCATGAACATCCACCCAACGATTCTCGAAACCCTCTTTTAAAATATTTGAATAGTCCTCGCCTAATGGTGCAAGCCCTTTAATCACTAGATCCTTTGCCTCATCATACCTAATTTCCATTTTGACATCTTTAACAAGCGGTGTATACAAGTCATACATATGAAGCTCATCTAGACCTAGCACTTTTTTTCGTAACTTTATATAGCGGTGTAGTAGATGTAAATTGTCAGAAACGGTACTAACTAAATTATCATATACACTTTCCGGTATATTGTTCCCTGAGAGTGCCGCATGTCTCGCAGAATCGTAGTTCCTAACACGTGCATTGAAATTGTCCTTTTTCACATTCCCACTTAACGTGCTCGCAAAGGTATTTTTAAAGGAACCGTATGTTTTGTAAACTGCCTTAAAGGCATCATGCCTAACGCGTTGATCAGCGCTCTCTAAGAAACGACTATAGCGCCCATGAGTAACTTCAACCTCTTCTCCATTTTCATCTTTAATGGTCGGGAATTCAATGTCAGCATTGTTCAGCATGCCGAACGTATTGCTAGACGCATCCATGATTTCACTCGCTTCAGCTAATAAGGCCTCCTGCTCTGCACTTAAGACATGTGGTCTTTGCAAATTAATTTCTTCAATGGCATGTTCATAAAGCTTTAATTCTTGTTTCTCATTAAGAAAACTCTTCACTTTGCCTTCGTCGATTGATAGAATTTCCGGCACAATAAAAGCTAATTGACTAGCTGCCTGAGAGTATAAATTTTTCATTCTATCATCTAAACCTTGGTAAAAGGAATTTGTCGTATCCTGGTCATAGCGCATGTGTGCATATGTATAAAGCTTCCCAAGTCGTTCCAGCAATTTATCTTGAAATTGAAGTGCTTTATACAGAATATCGGCATTTTCTCCTAATTTTCCTGTAAATTCTTTGATTCCCGGAATTTCGTTCTTTACTTCTTGAAACTCTTTTTCCCAATCTTTATCACTTGCAAAAATGTCTTCTAATTTCCATGTGTCTTCCACACTAATTTCACTTCTTACGGGCAGCGGCTTTACAGCAGTTTCATTTGCCATCATTCATCCTCCATTCAACTTTTCAATATGCGAAATAAATCACTTCTAAATATATTCTCCTCATTCTTCTATTTTCCTTTAAAAAGTCTTAAACTGACATACCACTATATTATGCCCATTTGCATACTTTCATTTATTGGATTAAAAGGATCCTCCTGTTTTTTTTATAAAAATCCCCCCTCGCCTCCTCCCTTTCTCGATTTGATATAGGAATGGTGATTTTCCGTTGCACTTCAAATAGACTGTCACTTTTTCTTCGCACAATGCCGAGCCTCTCTAAGAGCATCATATATTCGATGATGGGGAGAATGGGATTAAGCTGTTCGATCTGGGGTAGATTTCGTCGCATGATGTCATTACGGTATTTTCTTTTATTAAAATGGTCTTTAATTTCATGAAAGGAAATGGTATCGTTAGGATCCTTGTCGGCAAGGACGTCAAGATAGAAATATGTTTGCCAAATGATCAACGGAGTTTGAAGTAATAAAGAATGAGCAACGGGAAGTCCAATTTCTGGGGGCATTAAGAAAAGATTCAGACCTCGGTTATAGATTTCCTGAAAAAAATGTAGTTGTCCTGGTTGTGGATGAACTGACCAATTCAGAATTAGCTTTTCCATTTCAGAATTCCAGCTAGATAAATTAATCGTTTTAGACATATTTGGTTCCAACACATCTTCGACGGTCGTGTATTTCTTTGGATAAATGGAAGAATGGAAGAAGGCATTTTTAATCGAGAAGGATGTGATAGATTCTACAAATCGAAATTGACGTTGTTCGGGGCAATAGCTAGGAATATAAAGATTTCCAGTGGATGTACTTCGCACGAACAAATATTGAAAGTTCGATAATCCGATTAACGTTTTTCTCTTTTGGTGAATTTGATCACTTGAGAGAATCCAAAGTGGAATGTAATGATGGTCAAGGTATGATTTAGTCCTCTTGAAAAAGACATTCTCTGGTATCGTTGAGCACTGGTATTCTAAGGCATAGGTCTTATCATTAAATTTGAACAAAATGTCTGGTCGCTGTTGGATGTCGCTAATATAATACTCTAAGGCGGCGGGGATTTTTTGCCTAACTAGCCATTGAAAAAGTTGACGCTTCCCTTCCATGTGATAGAAAGATTCATTTTCATAAACATCGCGGCAGCTGCTTCCCTGCTTATGCGCAAAATGAAAGATCCGCCGATCACCTAATTTCAACACCACGCCTTCACCACATATCGGACAAATGAATTCCTCCTTATTGCGCAGAGACAAAAGCGACTCCTTGGTATAATCAAACCCAAGGCAAATTTTTTTACCTGTTATTGTTCGAGCTGTTAACAAAATAACTCTCCTCCTTTCTACCACATTAATTCGTCAAATTCTGCCAAAATCCCTTTTAAAAACTTCAAAAAACTCGTCAAATTTGACGAGTTTTCGGACTTTTTATAATAATGGTGAAAGTAATCGTGCTGTTGATTCTAGCAGTCTAAATCCAATATGCCTTTCTTGAAAGGTCTTTAGCTCTAACTGCTTGGCATATTTGAGGTCGTTTGTATACTCATCCACTAGTTTTTGAGTACTGTTGGTTCGGAATAAGAATGCATTCACCTCAAAATTCAAGTGAAAACTTCGCATATCCATATTGGAAGTCCCAATCGAGGCCAACTCCTCATCGACAATGATGATTTTACTATGCATAAATCCTCGTTCATATTCATACACCTTAACCCCTGCTTCCAGCAGTTCTGGGAAATAGGATCGTGATGCATGGAAGACAATTCGCTTATCAGGTCGGTTTGGTACAAGTAAACGGACATCAATTCCACTTAGTGCCGCGACTTTAAGAGCAGAAAAAATATCCTCATCTGGAATAAAATATGGTGAAGCAATCCATACTGACTTTTCTGCAGAGGCAATCATCGAGAAAAAGATATTTTTTATGACACTCCATTCATTATCAGGCCCGCCTGCAATAAGCTGGACGCCGCCATGAGACAGATGATCAATTTGTGGTGATAGGTATTCTGCTGTTAAAAAACTGTGATTTGTCATATAATACCAATCTTGCAAAAAAATAAGTTGGAGCGTCCTGACCGCTTCGCCTCTAAGCATTAGATGCGTATCACGCCAAAATCCAATATCTTTATTCCTACCTAGATATTCATCCCCAATATTTAATCCGCCTACAAAACCAATTGTTCCATCAATCACTACAATCTTGCGGTGATTTCGGAAGTTAAACTTATTATTTAAAAAAGGGAGTTTTACAGGACCAAATGGTACCGTTTCTACCCCAGCTTTTCTTAATTCATGAATATACTTCTTTGATAATTGCCATGACCCGACGGCATCAAACAAGAAACGGACCTTAACACCTTCGCATGCCTTTTCAATTAAGATATCCTTGATTTCCTGACCAATACGATCATGCCGAACTATGTAATACTCGAGATGGATATGGTGCCTAGCTCTTTTCAATTGTTCAATAATATATTGAAAGGTTTCCTCTCCATTTGTTAATACTTTTGTTGAAGTATCAAAAGAGATTGGACTATTCCCAAGCTTTTGGGCCAAATTAAACAACTTCCCTTGATGCTGCCTCATTAAGTTAATTTTTTCTGTATTTCTGGGATCATCCTCCCCTTCAACCGTTAAAAAGGCTTGTTTATCAAGAAAATACTTCTTTCTAAACATTTTCTCTTTCCGATAATTTCTCCCAAAAAGTAAGTAAAAGATAAAGCCAATCAGAGGAAAACTACCTAATACTACTAGCCATGTAATGGTTTGTGTAGGATGACGATTCTCAAGGAAGATGACAAACCCGATAAAAATAACAGAAAGCGAAATTAAAACACTTAAGAATCCAAAGACACCACTTTCCAATTTCTCCTTAAAGAAAAACAATAGTACGGATAAAACGGCCAAAAACAAGATAACCCTTACCGTGTTTTTCAATGCACTCACCCACCAAAACATTCAATTTAATAAAAGCTAAAAATACCGATTTCAAATGTGAAATCGGTATTTTATTTAGCTGAAATATTTTCGGATTTCTTCAAAGACATCTTTAGAAATAATCTCTTTCCCATATTCTTGAATTCGATGAATCGTTACCTGTGTTTCATAACCGTATTCAAGTAAAACACTGAGAATATCGTCAATTTCATCTTCCTCATATAAGTCCTCTGGAAATTCTGTATATAAATAATATTTACCTTCAAAATGATAGAGTTTCGTTACTAACTCGTCTAATCCTGCGCGATTTGATAAACCAATAACATCCTCAAAATCCCTAAAAACAAGCAAGAATTCCAAAGAGTCCTCTTCCGGCAGCATTTCTTCTTCATCAGTAAAATTCGGATTAAAATGTTGATCCAAGAGTTCTTCAATCTTTCCATCAACAGGAATGTCCTTTATTTTATCATTAGGAATCGGGAGCTCAAACTTTTGTCCATCCTTTGATAGCTGAGCTTTTGTTACAAGAACCTCTAACCCTTTATCGAGTGCTTGAACTTGGATCCACAGCGGGCCTTCGACGACAAAATCTTCTTCACCATGGACTTCATCCATCATTTCCCAAAAAAGTTCTTCACTTCGTTCCCGATTGTACCAAATTTCTTCGCGATCGAAGCCTCTTTCCTCAATATCGCCATAAGAAATATAGAACTTCACAGTATACTCATTAATGCGCTCAATCTCCATCATAACCTCTCCCTTCCGTTTTCCATATTGAAGGGACTAAATACCCCCAGCAGATATTGCCATTCATCATTTACCACAAAAAAAGTAAATACTCCTGTACTTTCATTTTATGTCAAAAGGACTAATAAGGGAAATGAAAAAAGGTGAATATCTAAAAAACCAATATATGCCTATGGTTTATATAAGATATTCTTTTTATTGTAGCAAAATGAATCCTAAACCACAAATAAACTGCATTTAGAAAAAGAGGACGAAATATTGAGCTAAACATACTTTCAGAGGAAAAAAAGACCTCTAAGATAGAGGCCTTTTAATTTTAATTTACCATTTTTTGTGCTTCACGCAATTGGAATGTTCTTACCCTTCTAGGTAAGAAACGTCTAATTTCGTCTTCATTATAACCAACTTGAAGCCGCTTTTCATCAATAATAATTGGACGACGTAACAAGCCAGGATTATCTTTGATCAATTTGAATAAATCTTGTAACGGCATTGCATCTAAATTAACGTCTAATTTTTGAAATGTTTTCGATCTTGTCGAAATGATTTCATCTGTCCCATCTTCAGTCATACGAAGAATTTCTTTAATTTCCTCCATCGACAATGGCTCAGAGAAAATATTTCTTTCAGTGTATGGAATTTCATGCTCTTCTAACCATGATTTAGCTTTTCTACATGATGTACAACTTGGTGAAGTGTATAGTGTTACCATCCGTTCTTCACACTCCTCTTTTATTTACAAACAATTTTCCATAACTATATAGTTAAATAAGCATTTTATAGTGGTTGGATCATTCATAATTAAAATTATTATAAATAAGTAATTTATATCATCAATTATACACCACTGTTTCTAAAAAAGGTATCCTTTTTTAAAAATTTCTAAAGTTACTCAAACATCGTAAAAAAAATTTCTTACATTATAATAGACGAATGATTTAGCAAAAAGTTTCATTATTTACTACTTTTTTTGTCGATTCTTTTTATTTCTTTTCATAGGTCTCTTGGTCTATAGCTGATTATTCTTCTTACAATTTTCATTATACTTGAAATTACTTAATTTATTATTAATTCTCATTCTCAATAGAATACCACAATTGAAAACGCATACATATTTTTAAAAACTTTCGTCTGTTTCCCTATTTTCCTCTTTCAATAATGTGCAAGTTCTTTTAAAATAAGGGATATGGGATATAAATTAATTCGTTTTCGGAATTTACCTAAAATGAAGGGGGTAAAATCATGGTTGCTTACATATCTGATTTAACAATTGTTGCCTTGCTCATTGTTGGTTTTACAGCATTAATGGGTGTTATCTCAAACGGTATAGGTGAAAAAATATTTGGTGGTAAAAAGCGCACTGAATTTGTCGATGAAGGGGCCAAATACCAAACTGGTTGGAAAGCTGTCGGTGGTAAAAGAAAATAACGGAACAGTCGATTCTCATTCTATAAAATAAAAAAACGATCTCCAGCGAGATCGTTTTTTTTTAATGCTTATAATGTGCCTGATATTGTTTAAATTCCTTTTCAGAACAAAGAACAAAATGACCAGGAGCAACTTCCCTAAATTCAATTGATTCATTGTCACCATAATTATGGCTGGCAGGGTCATAGGATTTACGCTTTCGTGTCCGCTCACTAATTGGATCCGGAGCCGGAATCGCAGATAAAAGTGATTGTGTATATGGATGAAGTGGGTTTTTATAAAGCACGTCTGCCGGTGCAAGTTCAACCATCTTACCAAAGTACATAACACCAATTCGATCACTTATATATTTAACCATTGACAAATCATGTGCTATAAATAAATACGTTAACCCTTTTTCTTTTTGTAGCTGTTTCATCAAGTTTACCACCTGCGCTTGAATGGAAACATCCAATGCAGAAATCGGTTCATCGGCAATAATAAATTCTGGCTGAACTGCTAATGCACGTGCAATTCCAATCCGTTGGCGCTGCCCACCGGAAAACTCATGGGGGTACCGATTCGCATGCTCTCTATTTAATCCAACTGTTTCAAGCAATTCATATACTTGATTCATTCGATCTTCTTTAGATTTAGCCAACCCATGAATATCGATTCCTTCAGCAATTACATCGGCAATTTTCAACCTCGGATTTAAGGATGCATATGGATCTTGGAAAATCATTTGCATTTTTCGATTAAACTCTTTTAATTGCTTTTTAGACTTTTTCCCATGAACATTAACGCCATTATACAAAACTTCTCCGCCAGTGGCATCATATAAACGAATGATGGTTCTACCAGTTGTAGATTTACCGCAGCCTGACTCACCTACAAGACCCATGACCTCCCCTTTATAAATTTCAAAGGAAACATTATCAACAGCCTTGACCTCATTCGGTTTTCCAGTATTAAAGTACTGCTTTAAATTCTTTATTTCAAGTAATTTCTCTTTTTGAGCCATCTATTTCCCCTCCTTTTTACCAGGGAATTTATCTTTTTCTAATGCCACACCATTACCCACTCCTACAGTGCCTTGATATTGACTTTGTCGTCTTTTCACTGCTTCAGGAGGTTCAACCTTAGGAGCATCCGGATGTAATAACCAAGTAGCAGCATAATGTGTATCAGATACCTTAAAGAAAGGTGGCTCCTGCTCCAAGTCAATTTTCATGACGTACGGGTTCCGTGGAGCAAATGCATCTCCTTTAGGTGGTTCTAATAAATCGGGTGGTGTACCAGGGATCGAGAATAACTCTTCATCATCCGTGTCCATATCAGGCATAGAACTGATTAAGCCCCATGTATATGGATGTTGGGGATTATAGAAAATTTCATCTGCTGTTCCTATTTCAACAATTTTCCCACCATACATAACTGCGACTCGATCAGCCACATTTGCCACAACACCAAGGTCATGTGTAATAAAAATAATCGATGTATCAATTTTCTTTTGCAGATCCTTCATTAATTCAAGAATTTGCGCTTGGATGGTCACGTCAAGTGCTGTTGTTGGTTCATCAGCTATTAACACCTTTGGGTTACACGCCAAGGCAATGGCAATTACTACCCTTTGCCTCATCCCACCAGAAAATTGATGCGGATATTGATCCACTCGAATTTCCGGTTTCGGAATTCCGACAAGTTTTAGTAAATCGATAGCCCTTTCTTTTGCCGCATGTCTACTCATGTTTTGATGCTTAATGAGCGGCTCCATAATCTGATTACCAATTTTCATGGTTGGGTTTAAGGAAGTCATCGGATCTTGGAAGATCATTGAAATATCTTTTCCACGAATTTTTTGCATGTCTTTATCTTTAAGTTTCGTCAAATCCTTTCCATCAAAAAGGATTTGTCCACTTTTAATTTCGGAATTGTTTTCTGGTAGTAAGCGCATAATTGATTTAGTGGTTACTGACTTTCCAGAACCAGATTCACCAACGATCGCTAATGTTTCCCCATAATATAAGTCAAAGTTTACGCCACGAATAGCTTGTACTTCACCAGAAAAAGTGTGAAACGATATTCTTAAATCTTTTACCTCTAAAATTTTCTCCATTTACATTCACCTGCCCTCTAATCACGCATTTTTGGATCCAATGCATCTCGTAATCCATCTGCAACAAGGTTAAAGCAGACCATTATTAATGCAATAATAATTGAAGGAATAATCATTTGATACGGAAAAGCGATCATTGATTTAAATCCACTATTTACCAACGTCCCTAATGAAGCATGTGGTTCTTGTAATCCCAATCCAATGAAACTTAAGAATGCTTCAAAGAAAATAGCATTTGGGATTGAAAACATCGTATTAATAATAATGACACCAAACATGTTCGGGATCATATGTTTAAAAATAATCGAAGAATTAGATGCGCCTAAAGTTTTAGCTGCCAAAACAAATTCTTGACCTTTAAACTTCAGCACTTGTGCACGAACAACCCGTGCCATACTTGTCCAACCTGTAATCGTTAAGGCAATAATTATCGGGATAATCCCCGGTTTCAAGACGAGAATCATCAAAACAACCACAATCAAGTTTGGGATACCTACAATTACTTCTATTATACGTTGCATGATACTATCGGTTTTACCACCCAAATAACCTGAAATCGCACCATATGCAACCCCAATCGCCATATCTACTAAGGCAGCCATGAAGGCAATAAATAGCGATACTTGAGTACCTTTCCAAATCCGCGCGAATTGGTCGCGGCCTAAATTGTCTGTTCCAAACCAATAATAGGCGTCAACTTTTCGTACCTCATAGGCGTTGTACACTGTTCCGTCTCTTCTTGCTAAAGTTCCATCAAATGGAAGCCAATGTACATTTTCAATCCCCTGAATCCGAGGAGGTAGGTTATTATGTTTAGTGTTTTGATTATCGTATGTGTAAGGCGTAATCATTGGGCCAACAAAGGCCATAATAATCAAAATTCCCAATATTACCATACTTACAACTGCACCCTTGTTCTTTCGAACTCTTAGCCATGAATCTTGCCAAAAGTTTAAGCTAGGCTTGGCAATTTTTTCACTCTTAGATGGGTCAATATGGGCAGGCGCAAACATATCTTTTGAAATTGAAATATCTTTGTTGCTCATTTAGCTTTCCCCCCCGATATCCGAATACGTGGGTCGATGATTCCATAAAGAATATCAACAATCAAAATAACTACGACAAATAAAACAGCAAATAAAATGTTCGTTCCCATGATAACAGGATAGTCATTCATATTAATGGATTTAACGAACTGTTCCCCTAATCCTGGAATTCCAAAAATTTGCTCGATAACTAGTGAACCAGTCATTAAGCTAACCGCTAATGGTCCCATAACCGTTACAACAGGAATTAGGGCATTTCTTAATGCATGTTTAACACTTATTTGCCAGCGGCTCGCACCTTTAGCTCTTGCCAATGTAATATAATCTGATCCTAAAACCTCAATCATTTCAGTCCGCATAAACCGGGCTGCAATCGAGATAGGAAACATTGCTAAAGCAATCGTAGGAAGAATTGTATACTCTGGACCTTTCCAAAGCATAACTGGCAGCCATCCCAATTTTACAGAAACGTAATACTGAAGTAAGCCTGCAAAAATAAATGACGGCACCGATTTACCTACTACCGCAATGAAGGTTGAGCCATAGTCAATCCAGGTATTTTGCTTTAAGGCTGCAATTACACCCAAGAATATGCCTAAAACAGCACCAACAATCATCGCCTGCAAACCTAATTGAGCAGATGGACCAATTCGATTAGCGATAAGTTTCGTTACTGGGGTATTATCAAATTGAAAGGAGATTCCTAGGTCACCTTTAACCATATTCACCATATACTGATAATATTGAACAGGCAATGGTTCGTTTAAGCCATACTTATCCAGCAAGATCTCACGCTGAACTTCTGTCAGCTTTTCAAAGTTATTGAAAGGGCTACCTGGAATTAGCTTCATGAGGAAAAAAGTAAGTGTTGTCACTATAAAAAGAGTAATAATCATATAGCCAACGCGTTGTAATATATATTTTACCATGCCTACACCTCCTATTTTATTAAATATTCGACTTTTTTCGACAATTCAGATACAGGTAAAAAGAGAGTATATCTTTAAAATATACTCTCTTTCTATTTGATTAGATATAGTTACTATTTAGTGATTTTAATCCACTGGTAACTATAGTCAGGACCGAATGCATGGTGTGCAAAACCTTTAACCTTTGGATTGATCAAGATGTTAACAGAACGTTGGTAAAGTGGTGCAATTGCTGCATCATCTTCTAACAAGATTTTTTCTGCATCTTGAAGGGCTTTCCAACGGTCATCTGGAGTTGCAACAAGTTCTTCGTTTGCAGATTTGATTAATTTATCAAATTCTGGATTACCATAACTCATATGGTTTTGTCCACCGCCAGTTACCCATAGATCCATGTAAGTCATTGGGTCAGCATAGTCAGGTCCCCAACCACCCATTAACAAATCGTAATCTTCTGCATCTTCACGAGCGATACGGATTTTGAAAGGTACAGCTTCGATCGTAATCTTTAAGCCAGGAAGATTTTTCTCTAATTGGTCTTTAATGAAGGCATCAGTTACTTTTGATGTTTCAGTATCTTGACCTACATAAGTAAATGATACTTCTTTAAGTCCTGTTTCTTTAAGTCCTTGCTCCCAAAGCTTTTTAGCTTCTTCTTTATCAGTGCTTAGGTATGTTCCCGCAGTATCACGGAAATCTTTATTGTTTGTATCAAAAGAGAATCCTTTTGGTACAAGGAAATCAGCAGCAATTGAACCATTTGCTAATACGTCATCAACTAAAGCTTTTTTGTCTACAGACAGTGCAATAGCTTTACGGATATTAACATTTTTCAATGCTGGGTTCTTTTCGTTCATTTTTAACCACCAGATAGATGGCTCTTGGTAACGAAGTAAATCGTCTGCACCTTCAAATTGTGAAAGGATCGCAGCTTGTGCAAGTTTTGGTGTAATATCAGCTTCGCCAGCAGTATAGGCATTTGCTGAAGCTTGTGGATCTTTAGAAACGTTAAAGTTGATTTTTTCTAGAGTTGTTTCTTTTGCATTCCAATAGTCTGCATTTTTTTCTAATACCCATTCAGTTCCTGTTGGGCCATCCCATTTAGTCATTTTAAACGGACCATTGTATAAAAGATGAGCAGCATCTTTTGCATAGTCAGCACCTTGTTCTTCAAAATACTTTTGGTTTTGTGGGTAGAACAATGGGAATGTAAGGTAAGATTCAATATATGGTAGTGCACGCACTAATGTAATTTCTAATGTGTAATCATCTTTAGCAACAATTCCTAAATCTTCTAATTTCGCTGTACCTGCTACGATTTCAGAAGCATTTTTGATTTTGCCTTCCATGAAGTAAGCACCATATGGAGCTGCAACTTTTGGATCAATAGCACGTTGCCAAGCAAAGACGAAATCTTTAGCAGTGATAGGTTCGCCATTAGACCATTTTAAATCTTGTTTTAACTTGATTGTTAGAACGGATTTATCATCGTTATATGTTGGCATACCGTCTGCAACACCAGGGATTACTTTTTGGTCTGCATCCAAACGATATAAGCCTTCGTTTACTGCATTTAAAGTTGTGAAGCTTAATGTGTCTTGTCCCATAACGCTGTCCATTGTTGGGATCTCAGCAGATTCCAGGACATTAAGTTCTTGTTTATCTGCTAATTGTTCTTCCGAGCCAGCATTATTTTTGCCTTCATTTTTACCTGTTTCTTCCTTATCACCGCCTGAACATGCTGCTAGGAACATGCTAAGCACTAGTGATAATACTAAAAGTAGTGAAAGTTTTGATTTCTTCACTTGTAGACCTCCCTTTTCTATTATTCTGAAAAATTACTACATTCTCTATTATACATATTTTCATCAAATTGTACATTATTTTTTGAAAATTAATTTACAGATTCGCAACAATCTTTACGTTATCATTACAAAAAGCTATGGTATAATTTAGACTTATAAAGATTTTTCTGTATACTATACTTCAGATATTCCCTTATAAATCAAGGTTTTGGAGGTTATTCGGTGAAATACCAGTTAAAGAAAAAATTAATTTTTCTCACTCTTACACAGATTGTCATTTTTATCATTTCGTTTATTTACCACCGAAAAATTTCATTATTAAGCTATATCGATATATCATTTTTCTTCACGGCAGCTTTTCTTTTATCTGCATTACTACTTTATACTATTCACAGTGGTTTTTATGATGCGATTTCCAGATCCTTTAATCTCTTTTTTTCCTTCTCAAGAGACAAAGAAAAGAAAAAATTCGATGAAATCCCAAGATTATCTGAAATGGTGACAATCAATGAAAAGCCGCTCCTTTTTCATGGAATGATGAATGGTTTATTGATGCTGATTGCCCTTCTTGTTTATTATGTTTAACTCACTTGAAATTAATTATTCACTTCCTATATAATGTGATTAAACGAAAAACTGTAATGCAATGATAAAGAGTAGTACGTATTTTCTTTCGTTCAAGAGAGTTTGTGGTTGGTGGAAACAAACACGAATAAATACGGAATGGACTTTGGAGCTTCTTTCTGAACCTTTTTTCTTATGATTAAACTAGTAGGAGTAGACGTTTGCCTTGCGTTAAAAGGACACCTAATTCTTCTGAATGAGGAATTGGAACTGAGTGACTCTTTTGAGTAATTTAGGGTGGTACCGCGAACCATTCGTCCCTATGATTTTTTGGGATGAATGGTTTTTTTATATATTTTTAGGAGGAAATGATAATGAAGACAATTTTTTCAGGAATTCAACCAAGCGGAACTATTACGCTTGGGAATTATATTGGAGCTTTGAGACAATTCGTGGAATTGCAGAACGAATACAATTGCTTCTTTTGTATCGTTGACCAGCATGCAATCACGGTTCCTCAGGACCCACAAACACTTAGGAAAAATATTCGCAGCCTTGCGGCATTATATCTTTCCGTGGGAATTGACCCAGAGAAGGCTACCTTGTTTATCCAGTCAGAAGTTCCTGCTCATGCTCAAGCTGGATGGTTGATGCAATGTATTTCCTATATTGGAGAACTGGAAAGAATGACTCAGTTTAAAGATAAATCAACTGGAAAAGAAGCTGTTTCAGCAAGTCTTTTAACCTACCCGCCATTGATGGCAGCAGATATTTTATTGTATAATACTGACCTTGTTCCAGTCGGCGATGATCAAAAACAACATTTGGAATTAACAAGAGATTTAGCCGAGAGATTTAATAAGAAATATAACGACATCCTCACCATTCCGGAAATTAGTATTCCAAAGGTTGGGGCAAGAATTATGTCCCTTCAGGAACCAACGAAAAAAATGAGCAAATCTGATCCAAACAAAAAGGCGTTTATCACTCCTTTAGATGAGCCAAATCAAATTGTGAAGAAAATCAAGAGTGCTGTGACTGATTCTGATGGAATTGTTAAATTTGATGTAGCAAATAAACCGGGTGTTTCCAATTTGTTGTCCATTTATTCTATCCTGGATGGAAAATCCATTCCTGAAATCGAAGAAATGTATAATGGGAAGGGATATGGAGATTTTAAGGGTGACCTTGCTGAAGTAGTTGTAAACTTCCTTAAACCGATCCAAGAAAAGTATTACAATTTACTGGAATCCAGTGAGCTTGACCGAATATTGGATGAAGGGGCAGAGAAGGCCAATCAAGTGGCCAGTAAGACATTGAAGAAAATGGAAAATGCTATGGGTCTCGGTCGTAAAAGAAGATAAGGAAGATAAAATGAAAAAGCCTGCTCCAAAAGGTATCGATCACACACCTTTTGGGTCAGGCTTTTAGTTTACTTTTGGTCCATGCTCCATTTCCCAAAGTTTCTCAAAGAACGGCTGTCCCTTAATTAAATTTTCACAGAATGTTTCATGACGCTTAGACCAACCATACTTTGTTTCTTCAAATAATTGTTCCCATGCAGCTTCAAAATTCATCTCTTGAATTGTAGAATATTGCTCGGGACACCATTCAGTATACCAATATCTTACTTCTGCTTCGTTATTCGATGAAAGTAATTGATCAAGTGCCATAAATAGCAGCTGTTTTAATTGTCGTTCCTTTCTCGTTAACCCTCTCATCAATTCGGGTTCAGGTGAAAGAATGTGGAAGTCCTTCGTTTGCGGTTGAGCGTAGAAATGATAGGGCTGCGCCTCATGCTGACTAATCATTTCATAAACAAGCTGTTCCTGCCTTGGGATTAATCTGCTTTTTCGGATTGGAATATTATAGCCAATCGTATCGACTGCTAATATGCCCACTCCATCTGTGACCACAAAGCAATAATCTAGCTGAACTCTTTCATGGTTCTTTCTTAAATACGCCTTCTGATAAATATCATCTAGAAGCTGTTGAGGCATCTCTGCCAGATCATTTTCAATATAATTAAATAAAATCGGTTCGACTTTTATGAGCGGTGCCTGGTCAAGCAGCTCCACTCCGTCATCTTTACGCCATTCATGAAAGTGGCATACATTATACCCGTTTTCTTCACCTTCAAACCAATTTACCCATACATCATGAAGATACAACATTGTACAACCCCTCACTTCAAGAAACTATTTGTCAATCAGTATGGGCAGACCTTAGTTAAATTATTCCTTTATATATATTTTGCTCCAATTACACTTAACATGCTGTTTGCTTATTGATATACTAGCCATCATTTGAATAAATGAAACAAAAAAATCTACCAACTCTTGATGGTAGATTTTTATCTTCTTGATTTAGGATTGAAGGCGTCCTTTAAGCCCTCTCCAATAAAGTTAATCGATAAAATCGTGATTGTTATGATTAATGCCGGTGGTACCCAGATCCATAGTTTGAATTGGAGTACATCTGGTTCATTTGCCGAATTTAACATATTTCCCCAACTCGGAATCTCTTGGGGGACGCCGAAACCTAGGAAGCTTAAGCCTGTCTCCGCCACAATCATCGTCGCAAATGTAATTGTTGCTTGAACAATAATCGTTGATAAGATATTAGGTATTAGATGTTTCATTATGATTTTAGCAGGGGAACACCCAATCGAAATCGCTGCCGTAATATATTCATTTTCTTTTTCAGCAAGGATTTTACTCCTTACAATCCGCGCGATTCCTCCCCAACTCAGTATGCTAATGGTTCCAATTAACACCCATAATCCATTAATCTTCCCAAAAAGAATGGCGTTTAAGACGATTACAAACACTAGGAAAGGGAAATTTAGAATAAAGTCAGTAAATCTCATCAATAAACTATCAACAGCTCCACCAAAGTAACCCGATATTGAGCCAATCAACGTCCCAAGTAAAATTACAAATACCGTACAGCTGATTCCAACTAACAAGGAGATTCGTCCCCCATAAAGCAATCTTGTAAACACATCACGCCCCGCCCTGTCGGTCCCCAGCCAATGCTTACTCGATGGTTCTAGAGACATTTCACCGATATTAATTCTTGAAACATCTGCAGTTGTAATATAGGGGGCTAAGAATGAAAGAATCGCAACGGCTATTAAAAAGAATAAACTAGCCATAGCGAGTTTATTCTTTTTAAACTTTTTACGTGCCATCGCCCATGGAGATAAACTTTTTTTGGGGAGTGCTCGAAAAATTTTCGGATCCTTTTCCGTAACTATTTCCATCTTTTCGCCCCCTACTCTAGCCTAATTCTGGGATCAACAATACCATAAAATACATCTGCTACAAGATTGCCAATTAATGTTAAGAATGAAAATAACATCGTTAATGTCATTAAAACTGGATAATCCCTTGTGCCAACAGAATCTAGAAATAGTTGTCCCAGGCCTGGGTAGGTGAAAATTGTTTCTGTTATGATAGCTCCACTGATGATTGCCACTAAATCAAAACCTAAAAAAGTAATAAGAGGGATCATCGAGTTCCTTAAAATATGAACATTGTAAATCTTTCTTTCAGGTGTCCCTTTTGCTCGTGCAGTCCGAACAAAGTCCTTGCGGCTATTTTCAATAATATCATTCCGTAAGAATTGAGTATAACTTGCGGTACTTAATAACCCAAGGACAACAGCGGGTAAAAATACATGGTGCAGCCTGCTTAGCCAATAGTCAAGTGTACCCTCTGTAACCCCAATATCAATTGATCCATTTGATGGAAACCATCCTAGAGTAAAGGAAAAAAGGAAGATAGCAAACACCCCAGCAACAAAGGACGGGATCGACAATCCTAAATAATTTAATCCACCTATTATATTATCCCCGAGCGTGTATGGCTTTCGTCCAGAATAAGACCCCATTAGAAATGCTAAGATATAGGTGATTAAGATGGAAGATAAACCTAGTAATAATGTGTTGGGAATACGTTCTCCAATAACCTCTGCTGCCGGAATTTTAAAACGAGTTGATTTTCCAAAATCCCCTTGCACAAAGTTTCCAATCCAGTGGAAATACTGCTGTGGTAATGGATCGTTGTAACCTAATTTTTCTCTCATATCAGCAATATATTTGGGATCTGTATTCCTTGGATCGATTTCCCCGCTAAGAGAGTCACCTGGCATCAATTTTGCTAAGGAAAAAACAACAATAGAGGTAAGAAACAGCATCGGAATCATGCCCAAAATTCTTCGAAAAGCATACTTAAGCATGTGCATTCTCCTTTTCAATAAACTTTGATAAACACGGTCCCTGTATGTACCTCAATTTGTTCAAATGGGAGGCATTAATGAAATCAAGTGCCCAACCACACCATATGAACACCTTGAGTTTATTGATCTTTATTCGGAACTGAACATAGTCTATTTCATATTTATTAATTGTGTTTATTGTTGAATCCACCATTCATTTGGGCGATTCATACCTGAAACATCGAATGTAACTTCGTGAACTCGCTTACTTACTGCCATGGTTTCTTCAAGTTCTGCGATTGGCAAAACAGGAAGTTCTTTCATAAATAACTTTTGCCACTTTACATAAAGATCTTTACGCTTTTCGCTATCCGTTCCAACTATGCTGATATCAAGTGCTTCGTCAAGTAATTTATCGCTGTCAGCATTTACCCAGCGAGGGTAGTTCCAAAGTGCTTCAGAGCCCCAAAGTGGAGTTGGATCCGGATCAGCACCAGTTTCCCAACCAGCGAAGAATACCTCTATTGATTTATCAGCTTTTTCAAGCATTTCATAATATAGATTTACATCAGTCATCGTTAATTTTGATCTCAAACCTACTTCTTCCCAATATTGGGTTAATGCTTTCGCGCGTGATTCAAATGTTGGATTTGAAGTAGAATAATGACTGAAGTTTATCACGAATTTTTTACCTTTTGGATCTTCACGGAAACCATCGCCATTAACATCTTTATAACCCGCTTCATCTAATAATTTTTTGGCTTTTTCAGGATCATATTCGTATTGTTCAAGGTCTTTATTATCGGCAGCAATCCAGTGATTTGAAGGGATTGGTCGGTTAACTGGTTTTCCAACGCCATTGAAGAAAGCTTTCACCCATTCTTCACGATTAATGGCATAGTACATCGCTTCACGTAATTTCTTCTCTTGATATTTTGGTTCATCCATGACGTTTTTCTTGCCATCCCAATTTCCTAATTTAAATCCAACATAATAGTAGCTGACGCCAGGATATGTGATCGTGTTTACATTATCAAGTGCCTTCACCTGATCAATTATACTTGGATGAAATGAAGTCATATCAAGTGTGCCGTTTTTCAGTTCACCGACAGAAAGTGATGGATCAATTACTTTTATCACCACTTTTTCAATATGTGGCTTGCCGCCAAAATAATCGTCAAAACGCTCCATTTCAACTGATTCGCCTGGAACAATTTTTGTTACTTTAAACGGTCCTAAACCAACTGGCTTCGTACGAACTTGTTTAGAACTCATCATGTCTTTAACAGCCATACCTTTAAATTCTGTCCGGTTCAGTGGATAGGTCCAAAGATTTTCCAAGTTGTTTACACGTGCTTTATCGAATGTAATTTGGATGTGATAATCATCGACAACTTTGATACCAGAGATCTCCGTTGCTTTTCCATCATGATAGTCTTGTGCACCTTCAATATTTCTAACGTTATCAAAACGTGGCCCTTCATAATCTTTGTCCGCAACAACCATTAGTGCGAATTCCCAGTCTTTCACTGATAGTTCATCATCGTTTTGCCATTTCACACCTTGTTTAATTTCAAAATCAAATACTTTATTGTCTTCTGTTTTCCAAGAAGCAATATGTGGCTTCGCTTTTAGGTTTTCATCGTAATCAATTAAATTTTCATCAAAGAAATTTATGACATAAGCATCCGTAGCATTGCCGTAAAATGAATAGTTAAACTTCCCTTCTGGTGCGGAATCGAGGGCATAGACTAATGTCCCGCCATCCTGTGGTTGACCAGCTGATTCACTAGACTTCTCACCATTCTCCTCTTTACTCCCTGTTTTCTCCCCACCACTGCATGCAGCTAAAAAGGCTGATAACACAAGTATTAATGCAACTAGCATAAATATACTTCGTATCTTCATTTATTTCCCCCTATTCATTTGGTTGTAATGTTCGGAGAGGACTGTCAACCTCTCCGCAGGAAGTACCCGCTTTTTAGTAAAGGTGGCAAGCAACTCGATGAGAAGGCTTCACCTCCTTTAATAGAGGCTTCGTCTTAGTACATTCCTCCCTTGCCATTGGACAGCGCGGATGGAACGGACAGCCCGCTGGCGGATTAATCGGACTCGGAACATCTCCTCTTAAGATCATTCTTTCCTTCTTTAACCTTGGATCTGGTGATGGAATCGCCGAAATCAAAGCCTGCGTATAAGGGTGGAGAGGTTTTACATAAAGAAGGTTCTTGTCGGCCATCTCAACCATATTTCCTAAGTACATGACCCCAATTCGATCACTCATGTGTTTAACCACACTTAAATCATGTGCAATAAATAAAAATGTTAATTCAAATTCCTGTTGTAAATCTTTTAATAGATTTAACACTTGGGATTGAACAGAGACATCCAGCGCAGAGACTGGTTCATCAGCAATAATTAATTTTGGCCTTAGGGCCAGTGAACGGGCAATTCCAATTCTTTGGCGTTGTCCACCAGAAAACTCGTGAGCATATTGATAATAAGCATCCTGTGATAGGCCTACTTTATCTAATAAATCCATGACTTCTTTCTTTAATTCAGCATTCGCTTTTTTGGAAAAATTATAGATTGGCTCGGCAATAATATCCCCCACCATTTGCATCGGATTTAGGGAAGCATAGGGGTCCTGGAATACCATTTGCATATCTTTGCGAATGTCACGAAGTGATTTACCAGAAATTTTCGTTATATCTTTTCCATCAAAGAGGATCTTACCGTCTGTTGGTTTTAATAATCGCAAAATGGTGCGACCTGCTGTAGATTTCCCACACCCCGATTCCCCAACTAATCCTAGTGTTTCACCTCTCCTTATCTCAAAAGAAAGATTATCCACTGCCTTTACATTTCCAATCGTTCGTTTGAAAAATCCTCCCTTTACGGGATAATAGGTTTTAAGATTTTGAATTTCCAATAGATTTTCAGCTTGCGACGAGGATTTTCTCTCATTTTCATGTAGGGAAACAGTACTCATTACCTCATCTCTTCTTTTGGTTTACTAGTATCAAACAACAAACAAGCAACCTCGTGACCTTGTTCGACATTTTCAAGTAAGGGGGTAATGGTTGTACATTCAGGCATTGCTTTTGGGCAACGGTTTGCAAAGCGGCAGCCAACTTGCGGCATATTAATAAGGGAAGGAACAATTCCTTGTATGGAGTTTAAGCGGTCTTCCTGTTCATCCATTTTTGGGATTGCCCCCAGAAGTAATGTGGTATATGGATGTTTAGGGTTATGAAATAATCTATCAACATCTGTCCGTTCAACAATTTTTCCTGCATACATCACGATCACTTCATCACACATTTCCGCTACAACACCTAAATCATGTGTGATGAGAATAATGGACATGTCGTTTACTTCTTGAATTCCTTTTAAAAGTTCTAAGATTTGTGCTTGAACCGTTACATCTAGGGCAGTGGTTGGCTCGTCTGCAATTAATAACTTCGGCTGACAGGCAATAGCAATAGCAATCATCACTCTCTGCCTCATCCCACCTGATAATTGATGTGGGTATTCATCTACAATTTTTTCAGGACGGGAAATTCCCACACTCTTCAATAAAGCGATGGACCTCAGTCGTGCATTTCTTCTCGAAATTATTGTATGATTAAAAAAAACTTCTTGGAGCTGATAGCCAATTGTGAATACTGGATTAAGTGAGGTCATTGGCTCCTGGAAGATCATTGAAACATCATTTCCGCGAAGTTTATTAATTTGCGATTCGGACATTTTTTCAAGATTAATCCCATCAAAAACAATTTGGCCTGATTTGACTTTACCAATTCCTTTTGGAAGCAGCTGCATGATCGAGAGACTCATTACCGATTTACCACAGCCAGATTCTCCTACAATTCCGACAATTTGCCGTGGTTTAACCTGAAAGGAAACATCATCTACTGCATTATAGTCTGTCCCATCAATATCAAAGGCTGTCTCTAAATTTCTTACATCGAGCAGTGGAACCTCTTTGATTCGTGTTTTTTCGGGATTCATTGTACACCTTCTTACACGCTTTGAATTATTTTTAAATTATTCTGTTTATTCCATATATTTCAATAGAATTCTATTACGGAATTATGGTAATTGCAAGATTATTTTGTCTAATTCGTAATTTCCAGTTAAATAGTACCAAAAAAAAAGCCTGTTTAAATGAGGGCACTGAAAAAGTCCTTTGAATTTAGGTTGTATTGAAATGGGGGGTTGATTTCCGCTCCAGGCACTTCGCGTCCGCGGGCGGCACGGGGAGCCTCCTCGGCGCAAGCGCCTGTGGGGTCTCCCCAGCCCCGTCCTCCCGCAGGAGTCTTCGTGCCTTCCGCTCCAATCAACAGATTCCTCTAACACTGTATAATTTTAATAAGGTATAATTCCTCATTTTTAAGGGGATTATACCTTTTTTGCTGTATAATTATAGTATCAATTTTAAACGGGTGGGTACTATGATTCCAAATCAACAATCAATGATTTTCAGTCCTTATATGGGTATTTATGATTTAGTTGTTCTGAAGGATAATCTTTTACGCAAACTTAACGATCTGGTTGATTTCTCTTTTGTTTATGATGAACTCAAGGATAAATATTGTCATGATAATGGTCGAAACGCTATCGATCCTATTCGCATGTTCAAATATTTATTGTTAAAGACTATTTATGACTTGTCTGATGTCGATATTGTTGATCGTTCAATATACGATATGTCTTTCAAGTATTTTCTTACTATGGCTCCGGAGGAGCCAGTAATCGAGCCAAGCTCATTAACCAAGTTTCGAAAACTTCGTTTAAAAGATGTAAACCTTTTGGACATGCTTATCAATAAGACTGTTGAGATTGCCATCGAAAAGGAAATCATTAAAAGTAAATCCATTATCGTAGATGCAACCCATACCAAATCCCGTTACAATCAGATGTTACCAAGAGAAATACTATTAAACCGATCTAAAAAGCTAAGAAAAGCTATTTATCAGATAGATGAATCTATGAAAAGTAAGTTCCCAGCCAAAAATACAACTGATGTTTTGGAAGATGAAATCGGTTATTGCCAGAAACTCATTGATGTGATTGAAAAAGATGAAACACTTATCCAGTATCCTAAAGTAAAGGAACAGTTAAACCTTCTGAAAGAAACAGTTTCCGACGATATAGAACAATTGCAGAGCTCTGAGGATAAAGACGCAAAAGTAGGTCATAAAACTGCTGATTCATCATTTTTTGGATATAAGACACACATCGCCATGAGCGAAGAAAGAATTATTACAGCCGCAACCGTTACGACAGGAGAAAAAAATGATGGAAAGCAATTAGAAACACTGATTGAAAAAAGTATTCAAGCCGGGATGGAAGTTGAAACTGTTATTGGTGATGCAGCCTATTCTGAAAAAGGGAATATCGAATATACAAAAGAGAATGAAATAAAATTAGTAGCCAAATTAAACCCTTCTGTAACGCAAGGTTTTCGTAAAAAAGAAGACGAATTTGAGTTTAATAAAGATGCTGGAATGTACGTTTGTAAAGCTGGTCATATGGCTATAAGGAAAGCTCGGCAAGGTAAAAAAGGAGTAGCTGCTAATCAAGTTGACACTTATTATTTTGATGTAGAAAAGTGTAAAAATTGCCCATTTAAGGATGGCTGTTATAAAGAAGGAGCTAAAAGTAAAACTTATTCTGTGACTATCAAATCAAATATACATACAGAACAGGAAACATTTCAAGAAAGCGACTATTTTAAGGGAAAATCGAAAGAACGATATAAGATAGAAGCTAAAAATAGCGAATTAAAACACAGACACGGGTACAATGTTGCAAAATCCTCGGGTCTAGTTGGCATGCAATTGCAAGGTGCAATGGCTATATTTACGGTGAATTTAAAAAGAATATTAAAACTAATAGATCAAATATAGGGGGAAAATACCCCCAATGAATAAAAAAAGGCGACTAAAAATTCACATATGCGAATTTTAAAGTCGTCTTTTTTAGTCGTGCTTTAGAAGCTCTTGAAAAACCGAAGGTTTTTCAGTGCCCTCGTTTAAATAGGCTTTTTTGCGTCTTTTCACCTCTTTACTCAATATAACTAGAAGCAGGTTTTGTAAATGATAGTCTTGTAGAATATTGATGATTTTCATAAAATTTTCGAATGAGATGATACCCTACTGCATAACCTAATAATTTAGGAACACTCCCTCCACCAAATAAAAGCTCGTCATGCTCTCTCTCACTCTTTTTAGTATCTAACTGTGTTTTTAAAAATCTAGTCCAGAATGTTGAAATCTCGTCTTCTGAATAGAGTGTGCACCAATTTGCCAAATAAGTCCGACCACAATTTTTTAATACAGCATATTCTGCAAGTCCTTCTATAATAATAGAATCAAGTAGTGTATAGTCATCTATTTTCTTAGCTAACCTATTCATTCTGCAAACATGGTGATACTCATGGACTAACAGTGCTTCCATTTCTTTTGGGTCTTCATAATACGAGAGAAAAAGAAACATCTTATCTGGGTAAGACACACCCGCTTTACTTTTTTTCTCTCTCATAAAAAAGTCCCCCGTCTGTGCGACTGGAAAAAGAAAGATTGGAATATCCGGTCCGTTCCATTTACTTTTATATTTAGAATATAGCCGATCCACTTGTTCCCAAACCTTTTTCTCCAACATCATCTGTACGTTTTTTCTTGAGGACCGAGATGGTCGATACATTCCAAAATTCAATAGCTCATGATAAATTTCATTTGCACTTTGACCCTTAAAATAGGGACGAAGCTTTTCACAGATTTTGATTGGTTTGTCAAACTCTTCATCTAACCATCGATCTGTCCGAATGACCCCCAAAACAATCCCCTCCTAAATCAAGTGATCTACTTGACATAGTATGAAATTTATACAAAGGAGTGATTTCATGACTAGAATTGTTTTTCTTCAAAAAAAATGGTCAGACATATGACATATGCCTGACCATTTTTTTATTGATATTTTTTAAAGACAATCGTGGCATTATGACCACCAAAGCCAAGTGAGTTGCTCATTGCAGCTTTGATTTCTTTTGAACGTGCCCCATTTACCACATAATCCAAATCGCATTCTGGATCTGGTGTTTCATAATTGATCGTTGGTGGAACCATGCTATCTTTCATTGCTAAAACAGTAAAGATGGCTTCCACTCCACCAGCTGCCCCTAAAAGATGGCCTGTCATAGACTTTGTAGAACTAATAGCTAATTTATAGGCATGTTCTCCAAAAACTTCTTTGACAGCTAGTGTTTCAAATTTATCATTATATTCTGTACTGGTTCCATGAGCATTTACATAATCAATATCCTCAGGGTTTAAGCCACCATCATTAATAGCCATTTTCATTGCCCGTGCGCCGCCTTCACCCCCCGGTGCAGGTGCTGTAATATGGTAGGCATCACCAGTGGCGCCATAACCAATGATTTCCGCATAGATCGTTGCACCTCGAGCAAGAGCATGTTCTAATTCTTCCAAGACAACAATCCCTGCACCTTCACCAATGACAAAACCATCGCGGTTTTTATCAAATGGTCTGCTTGCTGTTTGCGGATCTGGATTGGTTGATAATGCCGTGTTGGCACAGAAACCAGCAACTGACATTTTGGTAATAGGCGCTTCTGCACCACCACTGACCATAACATCCGCATCCCCACGTTGGATAACCTTAAAAGCATCTCCAATTGAATTTGTTCCAGTTGCACAAGCAGTCACCGTACATGAGTTAAATCCTCGTGCACCAAGCGTGATGGAAACTTGACCAGTAGCCATATCAGGAATTAACATCGGAACAAAAAATGGACTAACTCGTTTGTAGCCTCTTTTTTGGAAAATTTCAAACTGTTGTTCAAAGGTTTCCATTCCACCTATTCCAGATCCTATCCAAACACCAACACGATGGGAGTTTTCTTCATTAATCGTTAAATTTGCATCTTTCACTGCCATTATTGCAGAGGCAACGGCAAATTGGGTAAACCGATCCATTTTCCGTGCATCTTTTCTATCCATAAAGACTTCTGGATTAAAGTCTTTTACTTCCGCTGCTACTTTTGCGGGATATTCATCGGCATTTACTCTTGTCATTGGCCCAACGCCAGATTTGCCTTCTAGAATTCCTTTCCAAGTAGTTTCTACGTCATTACCAAGCGGTGTAACTGCACCAACGCCTGTTACTACAACCCTACGCTTTTCCATCTAGACAGCTCCTTTTCAATACACTTTTCCTCTTTATATAAATCATTATTTTCCCCATCGAATAGCAATAGCGCCCCAGGTTAAACCGCCCCCAAAACCAACCATTACAATGAGATCGTCATCCTTAATTTTCCCTTTTTCCACTTCCTCAACGATAGAAATTGGAATCGATGCGGCTGAAGTATTACCGTATTTATCCACTGTTTTGGACATCTTTTCGATTGGTAACTCCAGTCTTTGTCTGGATGCTTCCATAATCCGAATATTGGCCTGATGTGGGATTAAGAAATCAACATCATCCTTAGATAATCCTGCTTTATTCAGGACGTTTATACAGCTTTCACCCATCTGCCGCACTGCAAATTTAAAAACTTCACGTCCATTCATAATGATAAATTCGTCTTGGTAAAGGTGCTTTGCTCCCGTACCATCTGCACCTAGTTCGAATGCTAAAATCCCTCTATCTTCAGACACAGGTCCAATAATCGCAGCTCCTGCACCGTCTCCAAATAAAACGGCAGTATTCCGATCATTCCAATCAGTAATCTTAGAGAGTTTTTCAACCCCAACGACTAAAACATATTTGTAGACCTGAGATTCAATAAATTGTTTAGCTGTTACGATCCCATACATGAACCCGGCACAGGCTGCACTTATATCCATCGCGGCGGCTTTGGTTGCCCCTAATCTCTCTTGTATTCTACACGAAACAGAGGGAAAAGGAGAATCAGGAGTGACCGTGGCAACTAAAATGAGATCAATTTGTTCTGGGGTAATACCCGCATCTTCGATAGCCTTTTGTGCAGCAGCAAATGCCATATCGGATGTGTTAACATCGTCTGAGGCAATTCTCCTTTCTTCAATTCCCGTCATGGTACGAATCCATTCATCAGAGGTATCCATCATTTTTTCTAAATCATGATTGGTGAGAATCTTTTCTGGTAAAAACCTACCCATTCCAACAATACCAGCTCTCATTGTTCCATCTCCTTTAACTTTTGGGACCCTATATATCTAAGGTTTAATATCAATTATTATGACTTGGTACTAATTTTATCAAATCAACCCCAATTTAAGCAACTGTTTCTTCCTGTTTATACTCCGCTAATATACATTCCTTTTATTCGTTTAGTCATATTCTATTTTAAGAGGAATTTTCAAAAAGGAGTCGACAAATAAAATGGAAGACCAAGAAGAGTGGAAAAGCTCTGATACTCACGTGGAGTTGAAAGGAGAGCGAGAGCACGATCCGTTCACAAGTTTAATGTTTGGCACTAGGAGAGATCACCGCAACCTACATGACCATCAAGAACAAACTCAAACTCAATCCCCCTCCACAATTGATTATGAAGCACTCATGATGAATATTGATATCCTCATGGAGTCTGTCCGAGGGTTAAAACCTTTATTACAGAAATTCCAGCCATATCTTAAGCAAGTTTTGAAAAAGAAATAAGCTGCCGTTACTGGCAGCTCATTTCTTTTTACTTTTCATTAAGTCCATCTTCTCTGCCTAACTCATATGCCTCTTGCATAACTTTTGTAAATAAGTTCATAAAGGGTTCAATTAACTCCATCGATAATTCTACCCCTACTTGATCTAATTGCTCTTTTGCCTCTGGTAAATATTTCATTGCGATCTGCATAAATTGTAATGACTTATCTTGACTGTTCATATGTACTCCTTTTAAAAATTATTTAGGTAATTTTCCCGATTCTTTATATATATCAATTTGGCGGTTCATTTGTCCAATAAAATCTTTCGGAACTAATGGGCTAAACTTACCAAGTGAGATCACATTGTCCTGAAAATCAAAAGAAAGATTTCCTCCGTTAAGCTTTCCTCTATTGTATTCATCTGCAACCTTTTCATACAGTTTATCAACTTGTTGAACCGTACTAGTCAATACCATTGACTCACCCAAGTCCGATTGATCCGACACATAGCCAATCACAAATAGACCCCGCTCCTTAACCCGTTCAATAACAGGCACATTAAATCCATCGCCCGCTGGATAAACTACATCAACCCCATTATCCATCATCTGATCTGCTAACTGCATAGCCTTTGTCTTATCATCCCAATTTCCAACATATTCGATGCTGACTTGAGTATCTTTATTTTCCAGCTTCGCCCCTTGATAAAATCCTTCTATCTCCGGCTGCCATTCATACGCCGCAAGAACACCGACTTTCTTAGTCTTTGACATATGGGCAGCAACCATTCCACCGAAATATCCCATCGCATGCGCTTTAAAATTTAAGCTCGTAGTGTTAGAGTTCTTCGCATCACCATTAAAACTGACAAAATGAATCTTAGGATAGTCCTTAGAAATAGTATTAAAATATTCTGCGTACTCTGAGCCATGACCAAAAATTAAATTAACTCCTTTTTGGGCAAATTCTTTCACTGCACTTTCTACTACTGCCTGTGAATTCATTCCTTCTTTATAAAATACATCAACCTTCATTTGGGACTGTATTGTTAACAAACCTTTAAAGCCCATTGTTCCCCATACTTGATCATTAACTGTTTCAGGAACTAACAAACCAACTTTCTGTAGCTTCTCTGAAGATTTTGTTTGCGCACAAGCCCCAAGTAAAAGAATACATAGTAGAATGATTCCGAATCGGCCAAGCATTTTTGCAACTCCTTTGTACGGCAGGCATTTTTATCCATAGATCATTAATCATAATCCCTATAACGTCTAGAACCCCTCTATTTCCCTATTATTCTAACCTTTTGGCCATTAATTGGGAAGACAAATATCTTGAATTACTACTTTCTCGTTTACTTGTATATGATTAATTAGCACGCGGACCCTCACTACTTATTATTTTGTTCCAACCATTCCACCAACTCTAGCTGCTTTGTGATTGACTCCGCAATTGACGTTCGCCTTTTCACTAAAACCTTGTGAAATTGCTGACTACTTGGCATCAAGTCAGCATAATGATTACCACTACCAACATTTTCTTCAATTTGGAGATAATTCGCACATTGCCTCCAATAATCATTTTCACCACTTTCTAGTAGATAAGAGCTCGAATTCACAGGATTCCTTGCTTCAATTGTATCCAGCACTGTCTCAATAGCATCCTCAACAAAAAGTACATCTCCCGTCCATTCCCGCTCGGTTTGAGTGATGACTCCCTTTTGAAATTTTGCCAGTATAGCTTGTTGGAACGCAAAAGTTGGGGGTTGCCAAGGACCATATACAGCCGGTAAATAAAAATACTGACTGTTTTTGGCCCATTCTTTAGCACGTTCAAGAAAGGCATCAATCTTCTCGTTGTCGTTGGATCTAACCATTTGGATTGGAAGCATGTGCACGATTTTCGAATGATGATTCTCCTTCATATATTGATTAATTGTACTTGGAACTGCTTCATGTAATAATATAGTTTCTTTCGACTGCACATATAAATCATAAATAGAAATAAACAGGATTGTCTTTTCATGTGTATTTTCCTCTAGTTGACATTCCCTCCATTCTGATAAAGATTTTTCGCTAAAGTTGGCATTTCTGCCAATCTCCAGTCTTTTTTCGTCAAGAAAAGGAATGTTATCGGGACCATCTATATGAACCCCAATGACCTCTATCCCCTTATTTAGCAGCGTTTTGCAGAGATGAAAACTCACAAAATCATATATTCCAAGTATTATAGCCTTGTCCATTGCTTATTCCTCCCCAAACTAGACTTATTGCATCCTATGCAGTTTGCAAGGAATTTATTTCTTAATGGGGAGGAGCTAGCCTTACAAGAGTGTTTCATGATTGTTAAAAAACTTAATAAATATTTTTCCAAGCTGTGGTTTTTTTTCTGGAAGTATATAGGTTGGATTAATTTCAGAGGGCTTGATGATTTGCTGGTATAATTTTGATTGAGTATACGATTTTCCACCGGACAAGACTTGAATGATTTTAACTGGACAGTCGAACTCAAGATGAACAAAATCATTCATGCTAAAAATAGTGCTTTCAATGGTTTTTTGGTCCATTTTATGTGCTAATGACAATTCCTTTATTAATTTTTTATAAAAGAATTTGTGTTCCTTTTCCTGTTCAAGATGATGTTTTATGGAAAGGATTGGATTTAAGAGAATGACTGACCTAATCCGATCCTTCATTTTATCCATTAACCTTAATGCCACTAGTGCACCCATTCCCTCAGCTAAGATATGAATTTTATTATTAAGGATTTCACTACGGATCACATGATGATATAACCTTTGAGCAAGCTCAATAGCACTTTCACTACCCCAGTTTCGCCCATAGAGATTTGAGGAAAAAATGGTGTACCCTGCCGCTTTAAGTTGGTTGATAATGGCAAGCTTTCCTTCATTTTGTGTCCAAAAGCATTTACTTTCATCGACAAAATGTCGTTCATCGCCAATAATTAAGATTCCAAATCCTGTAGGCTTTTCGGGGTAATGAATGATATTCCATTGGGTATCCATTTGAAAATTGCGATTTTCCATCGGTAAATCTCCTTTTACATATTTCCTCAAATTATTGTATGCGACTTCACAATAGATGAAAGGGAGTTTGCCCATTTTATGCTAAACTAGGAAAACTTAAATCAGAAATTGATTTTATCTATATTTTTTTTTCTCCGTATGGTAGTATTAAAATTAATGTAAAATAGTTAAGAGGTGAAAAATAGTGCGATTCTTTTGGACTTTTTTCTGGTCATTTCTTTTAGTGCAAATGCTTACATATGTTGTTAGTTCAATGACTCCTGGCGCAGAATTTGAATTTATCCCTGGTGCTATTGTTTCTGTGGGCGTAACCATTTTGATTTTCATTGCTTCGGCAGTCATTCCTAATGAACCAGTTAGCAAACACTAATATTATCTAAAAAAGGTCGTCCAGACATGGATGACCTTTTTTATAATACAGAATTTATAGGTTTCGACTTCGAGAATGGCACAGCACCAGGCAGCCTTCTTGTGCATTTCTTATCGTTTACTGTACTTGTAATGACACTTCACCATCTTTTATGATTATATCGACCCTCGACTGATCATGGACCCGACCTGCAATGATCTCACGAGCCAGTTTCGTTTCAATATTTCGTTGAATATACCGTTTTAACGGTCTAGCCCCATAGATTGGATCAAATCCATTTACTGAAATAAATTCCTTTGCCTCCTCGCTAATGGTAATAGCAATTTGCTGCTGCTGAAGTCGATGTTGCAATTCTTGCATCATCTTAACAACGATATTTTTAATTTCCTCTAATGATAACGACTTAAAAAGGATCGTTTCATCAATACGATTTAAAAATTCCGGACGGAAATGGGCTCTTAATTGGCTCAAGACTTTTTCTCTTGTTCCTTCAGATATCTCTATTTCATTCTCATTTCGTTCTAATAAGAATTGGGAGCCAATGTTAGAGGTCATGATGATGACTGTGTTTTTAAAGTCGACGACTCGACCTTGTGAATCAGTTATTCTCCCATCATCAAGAGCTTGTAAAAGAATATTAAACACTTCTGGATGCGCCTTTTCGATTTCATCCATTAGAATAACAGAATAAGGTCTCCTTCTGACTGCTTCCGTAAGCTGCCCGCCTTCCTCATAGCCAACATAGCCTGGGGGTGCGCCAATTAAACGGGAAACGGCGTGTTTTTCCATATATTCAGACATATCAATTCGAATAATCTGTTCCTCACTGTCAAACAATGACTCCGCCAATGCTTTTGCCAGCTCTGTCTTCCCTACACCTGTTGGTCCTAAAAATAGAAAGGAACCAATCGGCCGGTTAGGATCTTTTATACCTGCCCGTGCACGAAGTACAGCATCTGCCACCAAGTTGACTGCTTCATTTTGTCCGATGACTCTTTCGTGTAAAATGGATTCCAATCTTAATAGCTTCTCTCTTTCCCCCTCAACTAGTTTTGAGAGTGGAATACCAGTCCATCTAGAAACGATATTCGAAATTTCTTCTCCTGTGACCTCTTCGCGAAGCAGGCGCTCATCCTTTTCTGCACGCTCTTCTAATTCTTTTAATTCCTTTTCCTCAATGGGAATTCGTCCATGTCGTAGTTCGGCAGCTCGGTTTAAGTCATATTGATCTTCCGCCTGTTGAAGCTCGCGGCGAAGCTTTTCAAGCTGTTCTCTTTTCTCCTGCAATTTCTGTATGCTTTGTTTCTCTTGAAGCCATTTAGCTTTCATTATATTCGCCTGTTCTTTTAAATCTGCGAGTTCTTTTAAAAGTGCGTGAAGACGCAATTTACTGCCTTCGTCGCTTTCTTTTCTCAAGGCAGCTTCTTCAATTTCAAGTTGCATGACTCTTCTGGTCACTTCATCTAGTTCAGTAGGCATGGAATCAATCTCAGTTCGTATCATGGCACATGCTTCATCCACAAGATCAATCGCTTTATCGGGTAAAAATCGATCTGTAATATACCGATCCGATAAAGTAGCAGCTGCGACTAATGCGTGATCATGAATCTTCACCCCATGAAATACTTCAAATCGTTCTTTTAGCCCCCTTAATATTGAAATCGTATCAGTAACTGTTGGCTCTTGGACAAGTACCTGCTGAAATCTCCGTTCAAGCGCAGGGTCCTTTTCGATATATTTGCGATGTTCATCAAGTGTTGTCGCCCCAATACAATGTAGTTCCCCACGTGCAAGCATTGGCTTTAACATATTGCCCGCATCCATCGCACCTTCAGTTTTGCCTGCCCCAACAATAGTATGAATTTCATCAATGAACAATAATATTTGCCCGTTGCTTTTTTTTATTTCATTTAATACAGCCTTAAGTCTTTCTTCAAATTCGCCTCTAAATTTTGCCCCAGCAATTAAAGCACTCATATCTAGCGAGAACACTGTTTTGTCCTTTAATCCTTCAGGGACATCCTTCCTGACAATCCTTTGTGCCAGTCCTTCGACAATGGCCGTTTTCCCAACGCCAGGTTCACCAATTAGGACGGGATTATTCTTTGTCTTTCTCGATAATATCCGGATCACATTGCGGATTTCTGTATCCCGTCCAATGACCGGATCCACTTTACCTGCTTTCACTTCCGCCACCAGGTCTCTCCCATATTTTTTAAGAGCATCATACCCAGCTTCTGGATTTTGTGATGTCACTCTTTGATTCCCCCTTATTTCTTTTATGGCATTCAAAATATTTTCCGGAGTTCGCCCATATGATTGGATAATTTTTTTCATTTCTGCATCACGTGCATACACTGCAGCTAATAACACATGTTCAACTGAAATGTACTCATCGGAAAATTTAGCTGCAAACTCCTCCGCACTTACTAATAACTTTTGCAGCTTAGCGGTAATATAAAGTTTTCCTTGTTCCGCACCACTTCCTGTAACCTGGGGTTTTTTAGTCAATATACCATAAAGGTTTTTCTTCACGCTCTCAGCTGACATGCCTGCTTTTTCTAAAATAGCTGCAATCAAACTGTCCTCTTGCTCGATTAATGCTAGGAATAAATGGGGTTCATCTATCTCTTGATGATTTTCTTTTATCGCCAAGGTCTGAGCATCCATTATCGCTTTTTGTAAACGTTCGGTCATTCGATTTAAGTCCATTTTTTCTTCACTCCTCCTTTGACCTTCTTTGACCTATTTACTATTATTATAAATCAATCTGAACACTTAAGTAAAATTTAGAACAGAAGAAAAGCCATCAAAAGATGACTTTTTTTATCCATTATTATGGTTTTCGTTGATATGTCCAAACGCGTTCATCATTTGATGTCTCAGGGAATGGATCCCCTGCTTTAAGCCGAATCTTTTTCGGGTTGTTGACCGGACTTCCTGTGTCACCTACCTCAACATAGATACCATTGTTAGGTGCTTTTTTACCTGATTTAAATTGATGATTTTGCCCCATTCTTATCCCTCCTTTTTTCTTCACTTTTATTATTTCCTTTTCTGAGTTGGTCATTATAGGAATATCTTTCAAATTCACCATGAGTCGACATTATTTCCAAAGAAATAATCGAATCATGCTTGGAATTTTGACGATTGTATGAACTTATTACACAATTATTGCTAATTATTCTTCGTTAACAATATAATTATAGTATTATCTAGAATATCCAGCCTTGACTTGCATGTGATTTTTTTAATATCAATTCGTACCTTTAAAGGTGGTTAGTAGTATGCAGTCAGTAAAAGAAATGCCAGTGACATTGTCCCATCTCTTTGATACTGTTCACCATATAAAGAAAATCAAAAAAGGAACTTTTCTTTTTCAGGAAGGTTCGCAAGCAGATGAAATGTATATCGTTCAAAGCGGAATTCTTCAAATTAGTAAAATCATTCCGGATGGACGGGAACTTACACTGAGAATGTGTTCCCAAGGTGATTTTGTTGGTGAATTAAATTTATTTTCTCCTTCCTCTCGATATTTATTAACCGCACGTGTTGTTGAAAGCGGTGAAGTTGCCGTCATTATGAAGGATGTATTAGAGGAAAAACTTTCTCAAAATCTCGCGCTTTCATTTGAATTCATTAAATGGATGAGCCAACAATTCCGAAAAACACAGACTAAGTTTCGTGACTTAGTCCTTCATGGAAAAAAAGGGGCCTTGTATTCCACTTTAATCCGCATAAGTAATAGTTATGGGATTAAAACAAATCAAGGTGTTTTAGTTGAATTGCCCTTAACGAATCAAGAATTAGCAAATTTTTGCGGTACATCACGAGAGGTCGTCAATCGTTTACTAAGTGAACTAAGAAGGTCAGGAATTATTTCAATCGAAAAAAGTACAATTACCATTCATGATTTAGAGTATCTAAAAAGAGAAATTGATTGTGAGGAATGTCCCATCGAAATATGTAAGGTGGATTAAAGGCGGCAACCTGATCATTAATAAAAAAATCGGTCATGACGACCGATTTTTTTATCTTAAGAAGATGATCTGTATGGTGGTGATGATAAAGAATATAGCTGAATTGATAATTTCATAAATCCCAATTTGTTTTGGAGTTAACTTTTTTCCATAAAATAAAATTGCTCGCAGTAAACTCGGAATATAGGCAAGTGCAACAATCCAAAAACCACTAAAAAACCAAGCCGCAACTAATAATAGATGATAAGCCCAAGAAATCCACTTGAATTTTGAATTCTTCCTTTCCCTAATCATCGATTTCACATAAAACGTACAGCCGGTAAAATAGAGGACTGATGGAACGAATATGAAAATAATCGTCTCTAATGTGAGAAACCCCTGGCCTAGATAACTACTCGCCAACCCTGCCAGGGAAAACGCGATAATTGCGCTCATATCATTTATAAATGCCCTGTCTTGATTTTTGGCTGTATAAAATGCATTTATCATAAAAAACGGAAGCATTAACAGTCCGTAAAGAACGATAGCTGGCCTTACCAAGAGTGGGAATAGTAACAACAATAAAGCAGGAACCATATAAATAATGGTCCACTTTGTATAAAAGCTTATTTTTTTCCTTTTAAATAATAGGAGCATGGGATAAGTAGCTAAATATAAGAAAAGCCAGCCGATAAAAAACGGGAAATGCTGCCATAAAAGGCCTCCATCGATCATTCCGAGCAAAAATGGGATGATTAGCATTGCCCAAGCACCATGTTGTTTCGGTAAAAATAACTTCATCTCTCTCACTCCTTTTTCCTGCTTATCCCTAATATAAGCTAGCATTTCGGAAAAATAAGTGAGACACATCACATTTAGAAAAAGAAGGTTTACACCTTCTTAAAATTGTCAAATATGATTCAATTTGAATGAATTTGCTCTTGAATGTATTCAGATATCCAACTAAGCAATCTTTCATCACTTATAGGAAAAATTGGCACAGTAAGCTTTGCCGTAACAAGATCCTTTATCTCTTCATTCCAGTAGCCAACGACAGCCAGATGGCTAACCTTATCAAGTAACGAAACATCTTTACCCTCTCTTAATAAGAGCAGTTTAGGATAAGCTCCCTGCTTGTAGCCTTCAATCAAAATAACATCAGGATTGAAAAATTCCAATAATTCCATTTGATGCTCAAGACTATAATGACCATTGTCGGCCTGAAGGATTAACCTGCCCTCTCCTTCCACAATGGAAGCAGTAGCACCAGATGCTAGATGTTTAACTGAATCCTTTTGCAATAAGCTATCCGGCTTTCCTCCATGTCCATGATGTTTGATGGTGACTATTTTCAATTCCCTTGCAGTAAGAGTTTCAATTAACTTGGTAGTGAATGTTGTTTTCCCACTATTTTGATATCCAACTATCTGAAAAATAAACGGTTTTACCAAGGCCACTCACTACCCGATTGATCCTCCAATAACAGGACTTCCACTTCATTTCCTGCTTCAAAGCCTCTAGTCCCTCCAGGAAGAATTACTAAGGAATTAGCCCCTGCAAGGCTCATAATAATATTGGACTTATCCAAACCGCTCGGTGTTGCCCTCAGCCTCCCCTGATGAATGAACGTGGAACTGCGGACGAACCTTGTGAAGGGATTGGCTTTTGGGAAGTCAACTTCAAGCAGAGCCGTTTCTTTCCTTAAATGTGGCTGTTTGGAAAACAGCATCGTACGGATAATCGGACGGGCAAACAATTCAAAACCGACATAACAAGCTGACGGATTGCCCGAAAGTCCAAATAAGATCTTCCCATTGTGCTGTGCCACTGTTGTCACGCTACCAGGTCTCATCGCAACCTTATTAAATAAAACCTCTGCGCCAAGTTTCTCATAAATAGCCGGAAGGTAATCAAAGTCCCCAACAGAAACACCGCCCGTTGTAATTAACAAATCTACTTTATTTAATGCCTGCTTAACAGCTTCAAAGCAGGTATCAAACTCGTCTGGAAGTTTTCCAAAGTATTGAACAGTCCCCCC
Source organism: Neobacillus jeddahensis (assembly GCF_000612625.1). GTDB lineage: Bacteria > Bacillota > Bacilli > Bacillales > Cytobacillaceae > Neobacillus > Neobacillus jeddahensis. Next base: position 5,298 of record NZ_CCAS010000023.1, on the reverse strand, counting down.
CGCTCTCACAATTTGGGACGCAATCATATGGGAATTACTATTGCGAATTTTTCCAGGAACTAATTCTTCCCCCACTTCTAAAAGCTCTGTTCCGGTTGCAAACAAGCCAACAATTGGTTTTTCGGCGACTGGAACATATTCATAACCAAATGTTGCAAGCATTGCTTGGATCCCTGGATTAATTAAAGTTCCTTTTCCAACTAAGACTTCACCCTTTTTAGCATCCTCACCTGCAAAAGAGACATTTTCACCTTTGTTAAAGCGTCGCTTAATCGACATATAAGGGAAGCCATCCTTTTCAAAGTCTTGCGCGACTTCAAACATTACCACAGCATCTGTTCCTTCAGGCATCATGGCACCTGTCATAATTCTTACAGTTTGATATGGACCAACCATTTTCGTTGAAACCATTCCTGCTCCAATGTGATCAATTACTTGAAATTCCACAGGATTAGCTTGAGAGGCCCCTTGACTATCGATCGATCTTATCGCAAAGCCATCATACGGTGCCCGATCAAAATGGGGCACATTGCTCGTTGCAACTAAGTCCTCTGATAAAAAACGACCGTAGCTTTCATTTATCGATACATGTTCAGTTACACCTTGTATTTGATGTTCCATTATTCTTTTGACTGCTTCCCCAATCGGAATCGGTTTTCTTCTTTCTAACAACATCATCAGCTCCTGCCAAATACGGTAAGTTTTTCACCTATGTAGTAAATTAAAAAGCTAATATTCATTATAAGCATAATGAAACCTTACTTACATATCAAATGTCACAAATTTAGATAAAATTTAAAATCATAGTGATGGTGTGATGCAGGTCACCAAATTTTTTTTAGTTATCTAGTATGCTTAGGTCAGAAATTAATTACTCTACTCACTTTAAGGAGGACATATTCATGACATTTCATATAACAGCAAATTCATTAGTTAAAGATATCGTAAACGAATTACCTAAAACAAGTGACGTATTCAAAAAAAATCGGATTGATTTCTGCTGTGGTGGAAACATCCCATTATCACAAGCAGTTGATCAAAACGGACTAAACCTTGATTCATTATTAGCAGAATTAAAAGAGGTATTTGATCGATATGAAAATACGGAAAAAGATGTTGAAGTTTGGACTGAATCTGATTCCACTACCATCATTGATCATGTGATTACCAATTACCATCGTGCATCTGAAGAAGAATTAACGATGCTTAGCCCGTATGTTACAAAAGTATCACGAGTTCATGGTGACAACCATCCAGAGCTTGTAAAAATGAATGAGCTCTTCTATGAATTCAAAAAAGAACTACTTGAGCATATGGCAAAAGAAGAAGCAGTTGTATTCCCATTAATTAAGCAACTTGCTGATGGAACTGTCGCTAACCGTGAAGAAGCCATTGCGATGATCGTTGAGCTTGAAAAGGAACATGATCATGCAGGTGATATTTTACGACAAATCCGCGAGGTAACCTCTGACTTCCAACTTCCGCTTGATGCTTGCGGTACGTATCGATTAGTTTATGCTCGTTTAGAAGCCTTAGAAGGATTAACCTTTATGCATGTTCATCTTGAAAATAATATTTTATTCCCAAGATATATGTAATCATCTAAAATAGCCCACTTACAAAAGTGGGTTATTTTATTGCAGAAAAAAACTCTCTTGCAATAAGAGAGTTTTAACCACCAATATAAGACATTTCAATTTTTTTACGATTTTTAGTGGTTTCAGCGGTTCTTTCGTCCGAATAACGGTCATCCCGCCCATTCCAAATGGTGGTGATCCGTTCAGCAATTTGCTCATCGGTTGCCCCATTTCTCATGAAGTTCCGGATATCATGACCATTTCCATTGAATAAACAGGTAAAGATTTGACCATTAGCTGACAGGCGTGACCGAGTACAGCTAGAACAGAAGGATTCAGAAACGGAAGTAATAAACCCTACATTAACATCCTTATCTTTATAACGATAAAGCTTCGCCACTTCTCCATAATAGGCAGGATCGACCGGTTCAAGCTCAAAATGTTCTTTTAACATATGATAGATCTGTTTCTTTGTCACAACATCATCCATTTTCCAACCATTTGTGGAACCAACATCCATGAATTCAATATAGCGCAATTCTAAGTCATTATTTTTACAGTATTCCGCCATTGGAATGATTTCTGAATCATTCAGGCCCTTTTTAACCACCATATTAATTTTCACTCCGAGACCGGCCTGCTTGGCTGCCTCAATCCCGTCTAGCACAGGTCCAGTACCGACACCACGTCCATTAATTTTTCCAAACAATTCATCGTTTAGAGTATCCAGACTGACATTCACTCTCTTGAGACCAGCGGCTTTTAAGTCTTTCGCTAATTTGGGAAGGAGAACACCATTAGTGGTTAACCCTATATCGGCTAATCCCTCAATAGCTGACAGTTTTTTTACTAACAGCGGCATATCTTTACGCAGGAGAGGCTCTCCACCCGTTAAACGAATTTTTTCCACACCTAAACTAACAAATATTTTCCCAAGACGCTCAATTTCTTCGTAGGTGAGCAAAGCACTTCTCGGAAGAAATTCAAAGTCTGGTCCAAATTGATCAGCTGGCATACAGTACTGACACCGAAAATTACAGCGATCTATAACGGAAATTCTTAAGTCATGCAATGGTCTATTTAATTTATCTTTAATAATGGTTTTTTCCATTAATATCAACTCCATTATTTTAAAAGAAGCTATTTTTCATAAGTGTATCAGGATTTCGCAAAAAAAACTGTTACTTTATTCACTATTAATATACTTTTTAGTGTCATTTCAATCTTAACAGATGTTTTCATTTGAATAAACGCTTTATTTTGGAAATTATTTTCCAGTTACCATCAGGACTAGTATAATTAAGGGAATATTCGTAACGTAAAAAAATCCTTTTATGTTTTCACTATATTGTCATTGTTTACTTCGTTCATTCGGCTTTTCTTGCGCTAAAATGGTGTTAACACCTGACAAAAGGGTAAGTTGGATCGTTTATAAAAAGACTTAGAGGTGAATCGGATGACAGCAACCATGAAATCAACTCATTCCATTGAAATAAAAGAATTACTTAAATTTGCAGATCGGAAATTCAGAAGTGAAAGAGGAACCTATTTATTTCAAGAAGGAATGGTGGCAGAGGAACTTTACATTATCATTTCTGGTAAAATTCAAATCAGTAAAATTACCTCAGACGGTCGTGAACTGTCTTTAAGAATATGCGGAGCAAATGATATTTGTGGAGAACTAACTCTTTTCACCGACAATCCCAGATATTTATTAAGTGCCAAGGTCCTCGAAGAAGGAGAAATAGTCGCGATTAAAAAAGATATTCTTGAGAGTGAGATTTTTCAAAACAGTAAGTTAGCATTTGAATTCATGAAGTGGATGAGTGATCATTTTCGGAAAACCCAAACAAAATTCCGCGATCTTGTCTTAAATGGAAAACGCGGTGCCCTATTTTCTACACTTATTCGAATGTCAAATAGCTATGGAATTCAAAAAAATCATGAAATATTGATTGACCTGCCCTTAACCAATCAAGAACTTGCAAACTTCTGTGGCACTTCTCGTGAAAGTACCAATCGCATCCTTAGTGACCTAAAACGTGATAAGATTATCACAATGAAAAAAGGAAAGATTTCCATTTTGGATCTGCAATACTTAAAAGATGAAATTGGCTGTGAAAATTGCTCTGCCGTCTACTGTAATATCGAATAGAATCGGAATTCTTACTAACAAGGCTGCCTTACATTTTGAGGCAGCCTAGATGCTATTACCATCTTATATTGTTAGGCTTGCTTTCTCTTAATGCTTTAGGAATATACACACAGAATGGTTCACTCTCAAGGTAATCTCCCGTCATGGCATAGGCTCTTGACCTTGAACCACCACATACATAACGGAATTCACAGACACCACATTTCCCTTTAAATTCATCAGGGGTTCTTAACGCTTTAAAGATATGGGATTCACGATAAATTTCCGCCAATGGGGTTTCCCGAACATTCCCTGCCTTAACGGGTAAAAGTCCGCTTGGATAGACATCGCCTATATGTGAAATGAACACAAAACCATTCCCATCATTTACGCCCTTTGGAGCACGACCAAGTCCATCAATGGAACCCGTTAGACCTTTTTCTGTTAAGGCACTTAAATAATCGATTTCATCAGTCTGTGCCTTTGCTTCACGCATTTTTTGCTGGATCACTACGCGTCGATAATGCATCGCCTCAGTCGTTTTAATATCAAAGGGAACCCGCTTACTAAGGTCATAGAGCCATCGTAAAACCTTTTCATGTTCAACAGGTGAGATCATATCCGAAACCTGTCCTCTTCCCGTTGGAACTAAGAAAAATACGCTCCACAGCACACACTGTAAATCCTCCACCATCTTAGCCATCTCTTCCAGATATTCGACATTATATCTAGAAATAACCGTATTAATCTGCACAGGAATTTCCAACTCATGCAAATATTTAATCCGTTCCATGGTCAAATCGAAGGATCCTGCTGTTCCACGGAAATGGTCATGAATTTCTGCAGAAGGTCCGTCAATACTAAACGCCCAGCGAGATAGACCTACCTCTTTTGCTTTTTGCATCGCCTCTTTCGTTACATTTGGCGTAGCACTTGGGGTCATTGAAACGCGAACGCCCTTTTCCACTGCATATTTAGCAATATCAAAAATATCTTCCCTCATTAGTGGGTCCCCACCAGTAAAAACGAGGATTGGATTATTCATATCAAATATTTGATCAATTAAATGTTTACCTTCTTCAAACGATAATTCGCGTGGATCTCTTGCGTATTGTGCATCTGCACGGCAATGCAGACATTTTAATTGGCACGCACGTGTAAGCTCCCAAATAACAATAAACGGATCTTTATTAAAATCTCGATTAAAAGACAATTGAAACGCCTCCCCAAACGGCCATTCCATCCTTCAACAGCCTTATTAATCTGTATTATAAAGGTGTTTATGTTTGAAAAAAGTGAACTTGCTCACATATCAAAAGGGAAATATGTCGAAATTATTACACTCAGATTAAGAAAAACCGGGCAAAAACCGCCCGGTCCTTTTTGGTTTGGCTCTGTCAACTAGTCTGTTGATTTCCGCTCCAGGTGCTTGCTTTCCGGGGGGGCGTTCGCCGAGCCTCCTCGTCGCAAGCTCCTGCGGGGTCTCGCCTGTAACGCTAATCCCCCAGGAGTCAAGCACCTTCCGCTCCAATCAACAGAGTGTTAAAAATCAATCTTGAGCTTTAATGTTATGTGAATATCCGATAA
>NZ_CCAS010000022.1 GCF_000612625.1 Neobacillus jeddahensis | reverse complement strand
AGAATAAACGAGTTGAAGCTATTCAAGTTAAGTTAACTGGAGAGATCTCAAACCATTATGATGTATACTACCGCGTTTATTCACAATCATTTGGTTGGTTAGGGTGGGCCAAAAATGGTGAGTCTGCAGGTACAAGTGAATTAAGTAAACGTTTAGAGGCAGTTGAAATAATATTAGTCGCAAAAGGCGGCAATCCTCCAGGTTCAACTGACAAGCCATTTCTTACAGCACCCTCTGTGGTTTATTCAACTCATGTTCAAACACATGGTTGGTTGAATAATGAAGTGAATGGAGCAATCAGTGGAACAGTCGGAGAAGGGAAACGCTTAGAAGCAATTAAAATCAACCTAAAGAATTCTTCTTATAGTGGAGGAATTTCCTATTCTACCCATGTACAAAGTTATGGTTGGACAAATAATGTATCAAATGGTGAAGTATCTGGAACATCTGGTGAAAGCAAGCGATTGGAAGCAATCGAAATAAATTTAACTGGCGAGATTGGAAATTATTTTGATGTTTATTATCGTGTTCATATTCAAGGAAATGGCTGGTTAGGTTGGGCGGAAAATGGGATGAAGGCTGGTTCTGAGGGTCTTGCTAAGCGCCTCGAAGCCATTGAAATCAAGTTGGTTCCCAAAGGTCAGGGCGAACCGGTTAGTGAAAAAGCAGCATTTAAGGAGCCATTCATCGTATTTCTAGATCCAGGCCATGGGGGAATCGATACTGGTGCAATTTCTGGTGGGTATCGTGAAAAAGACTTGAATTTGGCTGTTGCTAAAAAAGTGAAATCATTACTAGTTAATCTTGGCTATAATGTAATAATGTCACGTAATGACGATTCTACAGTTGAGTTGATTGATCGTCCTAAAATGGCGAATGACCTACAAGCAGATATTTTTGTAAGTATCCATACTAATGCAACCGAATCTGGGACAACTGCTGCTTCAGGTATTGAGTCTTATTACTATAAATATACTCCAGGTTATCCACCGAAAATTAATAGTGCTATGCATAATGACCCAGTGAGAATTGCAAGAAGTATGGCACTAGCAAATATACTTCAACAAAATATGGTTAATAACACTGGTTCTGTTAATCGTGGAACAAATGGAGAGACCTTGGCGGTTGTACGTGAATCAGCAATGCCTGCTACTTTAGTGGAGTTGGGTTTTATTAACAATCCAAGTGAACGTCAAAAATTATTTACAGATGCTTATCAAAATAAATTGGCTAAAGCAATTGCTGATGGAATAAATCATTACTTTAGTATTTATTAATGTTGCAAATGCAACGCAAGTCACAAGTCAGTTAATGAAATTCGAAAATGCCAATATTCCATACCTCTACTTGTGAATGAATCCTAGGGATTTGCAAGTAGAGGTATTTTTTATGTTGGAGTTTCGACAAAAAGGACAACCAAATTTCTCCATGAACGGACATTCTTATATGAAAAATATAAAAAAATAGGTTATACTGTAGAATAGTTGTTTTTATAACATAAAGAAAATATATGCTTGTTCAAAAAGGAAGTGTCAATCGTTTGAGTATTTCGGTAGTAATACCTACATATAATCGGGCAGATCTTCTGCCCAAAGCCGTAAAGAGCGTTCTTGAACAAACATTACAACCTCTGGAAATTATTATTGTGGATGATTTATCAACCGATAATACAAAAGAAGTTGTAGAATCATTTCAAAATGAGAAAATTACATATGTCCTTAATTCACGGACTAAAGGAGCAAATGGAGCTAGAAATACAGGGATTTTGATGGCCCAAGGTGATTATATTGCTTTCCAGGATAGTGATGATATTTGGCTGCCAACCAAGCTGGAAAAGCAGATGAATTATATTAATAATAATCAAGAGACGGATATGTGTTTTTGTAGTTTAAAGATAGAGAATTTTGGACGAGTTGTACCGAAACGAAGTGTCAGGTCAGAGGAGATTCATTCTTTACTGAAACGCGGCAATTTTATAAGTACGCAAACCATTTTCATTAAAACAGCGATCGCTAAAAAGGTGCTCTTTGATGAAAACCTGATGCGCTATCAAGATTGGGATTTTTGTTTACGGGTTTCAGAAAGCTATCAAGTTCATCACCTCGATGAAGTACTTGCAGTCGCTGAGGTACAGAATGATAGTATTGGAAAAAAGGTTAATCAAGCCACAGCTTTAAAACAATTTTTTGAGAAATATCCTGAATTGAAAACTGCGAATCCCATTACAAAATCATTCCACCATTTTGTGATGTATAACACAAATAAACAAGATGGAAAAAGTATATCCGCAAACATGCACTATGCTAAATATTTTACTTATCAACTCTTTGACAAAGTATTTAACCGGAGGAATCGAGTATGAGAATAGGAGTAGTTGGAACAGGTTATGTTGGACTTGTACAAGGTGTCATCTTAGCTGAATTTGGTCTGGATGTCATTTGTATGGATGTAATAGAAGAAAAAATAACAATGCTTAATAAAGGTATTGTTCCTATATATGAACCGGGCTTAAAAGAACTGATGGATAAAAATGTTGCAGCAGGAAGAATTTTATTCACAACCGATGTAAAGTACACAGTGGAAAATACAGATGTAATCTTTATTGCTGTGGGGACTCCGCCAAAAGATGACGGAAGTGCAGACCTAAAGTATGTACTTGAAGTAGCAAAAAATATCGGTACCTATTTAAATGGTTACAAAGTAATCGTTAATAAGTCTACGGTTCCAGTCGGAACAGGCCAGCTTGTTAAGGAGACCATCCAATTGGTTTTAAACGAGCGTGGGGAAGAGTACCCATATGATATCATCTCAAATCCAGAGTTCTTACGAGAAGGAAAAGCGGTAGGAGACTGCTTAAAACCTGATCGGGTTGTTATTGGCTATGAAAATGAACGTGCAGCTGAAGTCATGAAAAAAGTTTATGACGTTTTATACATTAATGAGACGCCTTTTGTATTCACCGATATTGCGACGGCTGAAACGATTAAATATGCTTCAAATGCATTTTTAGCTGTGAAAATCTCCTTTATTAATGAAATGTCGTTACTAGCTGAAAAGGTTGGGGCGAACGTACAGGAAATTGCCCGTGCAATGGGTATGGATGGTCGCATTTCTCCAAAGTTTCTTCATGCTGGTCCAGGATACGGTGGATCTTGTTTTCCTAAGGATACAAAGGCCATTGTTGATATTGGCCGGAAGTATGGCGAGGAATTCAAGGTCATCCAAGGTGCTATCGAGGCGAATGAGAAGCAAAAGAAACGCATGGTGGAGAAGATTGTCGATCGGATGAATAGGGTTGAAGGGAAGACGATTGCCATTTTAGGATTATCGTTTAAACCGGAAACAGATGATATGAGGGATGCACCAAGTATCGACATCATCAACGGTCTAGTAAAAAATGGAGCAAAGATAAAAGCTTATGATCCACAAGGAATGAAAGAAGCCAAATGGCGCTTGGAAAAGATTGAGGATAGCGTTCAATATTGTGAAAACGAATATGCTGCGGTTGAAGGTGCAGACGCAACGGTCTTTATCACAGAATGGCATCAATTTCGAGGTATGTCACTACAGCGGATGAAAGATTTAATGAAAGGTGATTTTGTCTTTGACCTTCGTAATATCCATGTGAAAGACAAGAATGTTAGGGATATGTTCCAATACTATCCATTAGGGAGAAGCTAGATGGAAAAGGTTGATATTTTACTGCCAATTTATAACTCCTATGAGGAGACGAAGAACTGTATCGAAAGTATTTATCAATGTACAAGTATAGAGGCATTTGATTTATATTTGCTAGATGATAAAAGTCCTGATGATCACATCCAAGAGTTGACTGCCTATTATTCAGATAAATATTCTAATATTATTTCGATTCGAAATGAAAAGAATTTAGGGTTTCCGGGAAATGTGAATAATGGCTTTGCGGTGAGTAAACGTGATGCGATTATCCTTAATAGCGATACTATGGTTACGGAGGGTTGGTTAGAAACATTAGCACAGGTAGCGACAAGTGACGAAAAGATTGCGGCAGTTATCCCTATGAGTAACTATGGGATTATCTCGGGTATCCCAACTAGTAATAGTGAAATTAATGATTTATTTTCATTTAAAGAATTAGTGCTTGCCTTTAACAAAAGTAAACGAGATGGGTTTGTAGAAGCCCCTTTATTAATTGGTTTTTGTATGTATGTGAAAAGATCAGCTTTAGAACAAGTGGGTGTTTTTGATGCGGAAACATTTAAAAGGGGATATGGGGAAGAATCGGATTGGTGTATGCGGGCGAGAATAGCTGGTTATAAGCTGGTTGTTGCAAAAGGGGCCTATGTCCATCATATTGGTGGAGTCTCTTTTGGTGCTGAAAAAGAGCTGCTTCGGAAACGCTCGAAGGAGATTCTTTTACAGAGATATCCAGAAATTGATGTGGAATTGGAGCAGTTTGTTAGAAAAGGACATTCCCTTAAGGATATTAGGAAGAATGTAATGAAGAACCTTCCTTTCTTACGAACAAAAGCAAGTAAAAGACTCAAACTAAAAATGATTAAGCACTATTTGACCCATAGTATTTAGTGGTACATCTATAAAGGGGTTTAACCAATCTAAAATGAATAAATTAATGTCTAATTATCTATTTACAGTACTTTATCAGTTGCTGCTTATGCTGACACCTTTTATTACAACCCCATATGTATCCAGAATTCTTAGACCTGAGGGGATTGGGATCGATGCTACCGTCTTATCGGTCGTACAACTTTTTATAGTGTTCACGGTATTAAGTCTACCAATGTATGGAAGCAGACAAATTGCGGTAAAAAAAGATCAGAATGACTTATCTAAAGAATTCTGGTCCATTTTTATTTTTCAAATCTGTGTAGCTGTGTTGAATTTTATAGTTTATTATATTTTTATTAGTGCGTTCTCTACCCATAAAATACTGTACCTTATTCACATTACGACCCTTTTGGCGTATAGTTTAGATATTTCTTGGTATTTTATAGGAAAAGAACAGATGAAAAAAATTGCCATCAGGAACATGCTGATCAAGGTGGCCGGAATTATTCTTACGTTTCTACTCATTAAGGAATACAACGATTTGCCGTTATATGTAGCCATTAACGGAGGCACACTGTTAGTGGGGCAGCTGATTATGTGGAGACCCTTACTGAAGGAATTAAAGTTTGTAAAAATAGAATTTCCTGATTTTAAGGCCCATGTTATACCCATCCTTATTTTGTTTTTACCTCAATTAATGATTCAGGTATATGTTTTAGTCAACCGAATTGTTTTAGGGAATGTCTCCGGGGAAGTACAAGTTGGGTATTATACTCAGGCTAATAAGGTGGTCAAAATTGCGATCGGCTTGATTAGCTCATTAGGTACTGTCTTACTTCCGAGAATGGCATCTGAATTTGCAAAAGGAAATCAAGAACAATTAAAAAGATACACCAATGTCACTTTGCAATTTGTGTTAATGATTACCTTACCGATGACATTAGGGTTAGTCGCGATATCACCTAATTTTGTTATTTGGTTTTTAGGAAAAGACTTTCTGGATGTGTCACTTAATCTGATGATTATGAGTCCGGTCATCTTTTTTGTGGGACTGGCAAATGTATTTGGCGTTCAAATATTAGTGGCCACCAATCAGCAAAATAAATACTCGGTTGCGATCACTGTTGGCGCCATCTTAAGTTTGATGACTAATTTAGTACTCGTTTCATCGATGGGTAGTTTGGCGACTACCATTGCCCTTCTTGTGGCCGAGTCAGTTGGGGCTATCATTCAAATGTATTATGCGAGAAGCTATTTTCACTTTAGAACCTTCCTGCAGCTGTTCTTTAAATATTTAGTTTTAAGCATACTTGTATTTATTGCAGCATGGTTTGTTGGAAAGATAGTCACGATAACTCCTGTTCTACTTACCTTACTACAATTACTTGCAGGTGGCATAGTGTATGGATTGGGACTTTTGCTCATAAAAGACTCATTGGTGTATAAGCTTTTAGGAGTATTTTCACAAAAGTTCTTGGTGAAAATACATGAGCGTCGTTCATAACTCGATATTTAATAGTAAAAGGCCCTAATATTAAACCAATGAAAAAAACCCTTTAGGTTGAAACTAACGGGTTTACTTGTGAGGTGCAAAACTCTAAATCACAGACCTAATCACACAGGAAATAACATAATTTCCACAACACAAATCACAGTAGATTTCAAGGTCAAAAAGGCTTAGAGCTATCTTCAACTCTAAGCCTTTTTTGTATTATTTTATTTCACTAAACACTCGTTAGTTTATTTTGTCGAATATTTATAAGTATAGCTCCAAGGCATTTCAGTATTGGCTGTGTATAGAACATATTTTTTTCCTTTATCGTTAAATTCCCATAGAGTCCCATCCATTTCTCCGTCAACCGTGCCAACTGTCTTCCAAAACGGAAGAAATCCCGGAACACTGATTCCTAATTTTTCAGGTTCAGGTGAATCTGTAACTAATTCTAATTTTATATTTTTCGAAACCAATGTTTTATTTGGACCTTCTTGAAAATGAGGCACAAAAAACAAATATTTAGCCCACCACAGCACAAATGATAATAAAATTATTATTCCTAAAACAATTAATTTCCTCTTCATATTTCCCCCTGTAATTAATATCTCTATAGTTATACTTCCCCAAAAAATAACACTTTCCCTATTAAATAGGTGATTTATTTAAAATACAATATATCATTCAGAGTAAATTGCTTATCTATAAGACCCAGTTGTTGAGCAGGAGTTAATCTTGCCTTTTTACCTTTCGATTTCGTTCTTAAACAGAAATTGTAGTAAGTTCGCAGAATGGTGACAGCCATTTGAGCGTACTTTGGGTTAAAGTTTGCATAGATGTAACTTTTTCCACTCCCTCTTGCCGTTACAAGGGGTCTTTCAAGTACGGATAATCTCCTTCGAATCATTTGCATAAAATTGCTTGTTGGTCGGTCAGTAACTTTTAAAAGCATATTGGCGACATATTCATCTGAATAGGAACTTGTATCCGTTGTACAATCAACTGAAAAATGTCCTTTATCCGATGGTGGCAGGGGATGTTCTACTGTACTCTTAGCCCAAACTTTATAGTTCTGTGTGCCGTCTGATAGGATTTTGTACAATGGCTTTTTATTAAGTTCAATGGATACCTTAGTTGTCGCAAGTTTTCTTAAAGATTGTTCTTCAAAGCCGTTTGCCTCGCCCCAAGCCTTTAGTTTGGAGGCGGCTACGACGTGTTCACGAAATGCCTCCTGAAGGGTTTTATCACGGTCGATTTTACATAAGAAATGATGGGCTTCACCTGATAGAATCTCTTCTTTGAATACGCGGTAAATAGACTTCATTAATGTTTCGTCCTCATCAGTAACGAAACGCCATTTTGGTGAATGTAGTGATTGCTTTAACAGCCAAAGATGAGCAATCGCTGTGTAATTCGAATTGGTATGCAAACCATCAATGTATTTATTTCTCCTTTGAAAATTGTTAAAAGCCATTTCGTACTCTAGGTCTGTTTCATCATCGTTCTCTGTGGGTGGTTGTGGCAAAACAGAAAAACGAAGCCTGCCATTTTTACGAGAAAATTCATAGAGGTGGTCTTCCCTGTAATAGACCGTATCCTCTTTAATATCCTCCAAAGTAATAGTCCAATCATAGGCTACATCTGACCGAAAAATATAACCAGTATCCACATCGCCGCTAACGATGATTTGGGTCTGCATTAATTTGTCCTCAACATTATCATATCGCAGCCCACCGTGCCCCTTTTTCCGGACGTTGTTTAGATTGTATATCATCTTATCGGTATTGAGCCAAAGCGAGTCAACTTCCTTTGTTTCTAGTGATTTTTGTTCATAACGCTCAAGAAATTCAAGACATCTACGATAAAGCCATTCTAATTTGTGATAATAGGTCTTTGGAGAAATATTCAGAGCCTCGCAAGTCCGGCTTACAGGTAGACGATTAATGAGCATTTTCGCAAACATCGGCATAATATCATTCTTCTTTTGGTTGTAAGTAAATTTCTTTTCACGATTAGGCAAGACATTCGTTATTTTCTTGCATTCTTTGCATTGCCATTTTTGGGAACCGCCGCTGCTTGTTCCTCTTCGATAAAAATCCTTCGGATTACTAAATGGAGTGTAACTATCAGTCACACAATTCTCGTTATGAAACACATAGTCAGGCTCTATGTCTTTCACAATGTCCATTGTAGCCAAGCGTTTAATTTCCTCAGCGACGGACCATTTGGATATTGGAGTAACTGTACAGTTGAGCGATTTTTTATCAGGATGTGGCTCGTGGTTTGGATTACAGACGATAGAATCCGTTCTATATCGTCCTTTACTGGTCAATTTGTATCGGCTTGGTTTATTTTTTATGTTCTCAAATCTTTCTTGCGGCTGACCAAACCACAAACAATATGGATTAGCACAATAATTAAATTGAATCTTATGAGTTTGACCATTAAATATAAACTCAATAGGTTCGTATAACTTATTGTATCTTTGGGCGAAATGCCTGGGGCTTAGAATCGGATAGTTAAGATGTCTATCCAATAATTCATCCGATGAAACAGGTTCAATGATATTCAATACGTCATCTGAAGGGGTAGCCAATCGTTTTAATTTAGCCAATATCTTCATCCTCCTCTATATCAAAGATTTGGGTTAAAATCCTTTTGTTATATCGTTTGCTTTCTACCCATTTTAAGAATTTCTTATCATTAAGGATATTGAGCAAGAACTCATCTACCAACTCATCTTCAGTAAACTCAGTGTATTCCGCGTAATATTTCACGATTGAGCGTGTTCTTTCAGATATTTTCCAGCCAACCTTTTCCGCTCGCTTGTTCTTCGGCTCAATAAACCTTATTTCCATAGTGGTAATATTCCTCCGTTCGAAAATTCACATATGAATTCACACTGTAAATCACAGCAAATTCACATACCCTACAATAATTATTTCCATACCTGTGATTTATTATGCGAATTGGGGTGTGAATTTACAAAAGAAATATCTGCGAACATTGATATAACAACAAAAAAACACATTAGAATTCGTGTGTGAATTCTAATGTGTTTTCGGTCGTGATTAGCTTGTTTGCACCTCTGAAGTAAACCCGTTAGTTTCAACCTAACGGGTTTTTTTCATTGGTTTAATAAGAATCCAAAGTTGTTACAGTTTCTTGTCCTAAACCTAAGTGTTCTCGTAATTGGTTAGAAATCTCTTGTCTAGTTTCATCATCTACCAAGTAGTACCAAATACCATCAATGGTCTTTCCTTCTCCATTCATTTCAATATTATCGATTCGCTCGGCTGCAGATTTATAGGTTGATTGTATGCCAATCATATCATCGAGTGTAAGGTTGGTTTTAATATTTTTTTCGAGTGCATCTAGAATATCATCATATTTGGTAAGTGTTGAAATGGACTTTCCTTTTGCGACAATCTTTGAGATAACTTCCCGTTGTCGTTCTTGACGTCCAAAATCACCTCTTGGGTCCTGGTGTCTCATCCTGGCATACATAAGAGCTTCTTTTCCATTTAAATGGTGCTCTCCCTTACTAAGGGTCACCCCATCTAACTCGAATGCATATTTATTGTCTACATCAATACCACCGACTGCATTGACTATGTCTTTAAAGCTTTCCATATTTACTTTGATATAATAGTCAATCGGTAAATTTAAAAAATTCTCTACTGTATCAATACTTTCTTCAATTCCACCATAGGCATACGCAGCGTTAATTTTATCTAACCGTTCTTTCTTGGAGCTATCATTACTAATTAACAAAGTTCTTGTGTCACGTGGAATACTTAAAAGTTTCGTAGATTTTGTTTTGGGGTTAATCGTCACAACAATCATAGAATCTGTTCGTCCACTGTCGCCTTTTCGCTCATCAACCCCAACCATTAAGATAGAAATTGGATCAGAATTATGAAATTCGACTTGAGTTTCCCGCTTTGCGGAAACTTCTCTTGTGAGTGGTGTATTCATTTTATCTACGGCCTTCGCAACATTATGATAAACACTGTAGGCATAAGAGCCGCCACCCACTACAAGAATAAATAGTATGAATAATGATAAACGAAACCATTTAACTTTCTTTTTCTTCCTCTTCCCTTGCTTAAGGTGAGATCTAGTTCTATTCATTTATTTAATTCCCTTCTGAAAGGTAGTGATGTAAAAAGAAATTCTAAGGGATATTATAATATTGAACGAATATAAGTTCAACAAGAATTAAAAAAATCCGCCATAAAAGTACAAGTTTCGCTATAATGATGCTATAATTTATTTTTGGTAAGTCTAAAGAATTCATTATATGTGGATATTTGTCATTGTCTGCTTTTGTTTTACTAAAATCAGTCCATAAAATTTGAGTTAATGAAATAGCCTAGACATCAAAATAATGAAATGAAAGTGTGTGAAAAAAGTGTCTAACGCAAAAGTTACAATCAGTATTGTGACATACAATAGTAAACATATCTTTGATGTGTTAAATAATTTAAAAAAAGAATTTGTCCATGACAATAATTTCCGATTTGTTATTTTCGATAATAACTCTAATGAAGACTATAAACAGCGGTTACGTGAATATTTGGATTTTGCGGAGATTACCTTTTTCGCTGAAAATAATGGCTTTGGTTTTGGTCACAATTATAATTTATTACATGCTCAAGAAAAGTATTTCTTGGTCTTTAATCCAGATATTGTTCTGCTAAAAGATGACTTACTTGAAATGATCGATAGGATGGAAAAAGATCCAAGCATTGCATTATTAGTACCAAAGGTCTTAAATTCTGATGGTAGTGTACAGCATTTAATGCGTGATCGTGTATCTGTTTTTGACTATGCGCTCCGCTTTATCCCTTTTCAAATTGTGAAAAAAATGTTTCATAAACGTTTAGCATCGTATGAATTAAGAAATATTCCAAATGATCGTGATGTGGATATCCGAATTGGATCAGGATGCTTTATGTTAGTAAGAGGGCAGGATTTTAAGGAAGTAGGCGGTTTTGACGAGCGCTATTTTATGTACTTTGAGGATTATGATCTTTGTCTGGAATTGAAAAAGCGCAATAGAAGGATTGTGTATACGCCATTTTCACAAGTGGTTCATTATTACGAAAGAGGAGCGCACAAAAATTCCAAATTATTTAAGATTTTTATGCAATCAATGTATAAATATTTTAATAAATGGGGATGGCGGTGGTTTTAACTCCACTTGAATTCTAATGACTGGAAAAATGCGGAAGGTTAAGTTAGGGACTATCTTAACCAGATTCAGATAAAAATAAAAAAACGCCAGCACTCTCGGACGTTTATTTTTTGGCACGAGGGATTAGGAGAGGGTATTTTTATGAACAAGTTTGAAAAGAAATTGTTGACAATTTTTTTTATTGAAGTATTCGTAGGAGGCGGGGGGAGACTAATTGATTTTGGAATTTTATCGATTCGTCAAGTCTTGTTTTTACTCCTAATTTTAGTATTCATTATTCGAATCATAAAGGAAAAAGCTTTTTTTAATAAAGAAATCAATACATTTATCCGTATAAATCCAGTTACGATTGGCGTCTATTTATTGATCGGATGGTTTGTGGTGAGCTCGCTCATTGGTGTATTATATGGACATCCACTAGGGGCAATTGTTACCGATTTTTTACGAGTATCATACTTTGTAGTGTATTTTCCATTAGCATATTATATTTCAAAGGAACGATTTTCCCTTCAACGGATTATCACTTTGTTAAAATATTCAGCGCTGGGTGTAGCACTATTTACAATTGTTATTTCATTACTAGGAAAGACTGTCTTTGTAGGCGCTGATTTTAAACCATATTATGACTTGTTAAATAGGATATTTACAGGAGATTTATTCTTTAGACCAAGTAATAGTGTTTTTTATAAGAGTCACTTCTTTGTCCTTATTGGATTAGTTATTGCAATTAATGACTTATTTAATAAAAGTAAAAGTAAGCTTAGCATTGCTCTTGTAATCTTTTGTTCTGTTTCAGTTCTATGGTCTGAAACTAGAGGATTCTTATTAGCATTTATGCTAAGTGTGTTTATGATTATTGTGCTAGATGTAAAGGTTCTTGTAGACCCAATTAAGGGAGTAGTCAGTAAGCTTCAAAAACTTATGAACCATAAGCAATTTATTAAGAAATTCACGATATTAATCGTTGTGGTCGTGGCTGTTCCCTTTTTGTATAAATATATGACGCTCGAACGTTTTGAAGTGGTTAAGACGGATCCGGCAGCAAATGTCCAGAAAAATGAAGAAATAAGGGAACAAGAGACAGAAATAAATGATATCAGTGTCAACCATCGGCTTGAATTTATAACGGCATCTAGAGACATTTTGGTTCATCCCGCTAACCTTATTATAGGGACAGGCTATGGAACGGAAGTAGCAGGCAGAATCAACGGGTTAGAAATGAGCTTCCTTGATATTTTAGTGGAACAGGGATTAATCGGTTTTGCTATATGGGCGTACTTATTTTTAATTGTTTACTTCAATTACTATAGTGCCTATAAAAAGGGGCATAAATTATCGGGCCTTGAGATTTCATTATTGTCGGCCTTTATGGGTGTGCTATTATTGACGAATATCAATCCATTTATCAATAACCCAATTGGGATTAGCTTTTTCCTTATTCTTCTAATTGTTTCTCAACAAAAAAAGGACTCAATTAAAAATGAGGTAGTAAAATGAAATTAATGGCTGTCATGGTTCTATATAAGCAAGCTGTTGAAGAAAGTAGAACATTCCAAACGTTAAGAAAAACTTTATTTTCAAAAACAGACTTTTCACATGAATTGGAAATGGTTATTTATGATAATAGTCCAGAAAAGCAGGTACTGCCTTCTTTTGATCATGAGGGGATTTCCATCCAGTATATTCATGACCCCCGTAATCTAGGAATCGCTGTTGCATACAATTTTGCCTGGTCCAAGGCTGCTAAAAGCGGTAGTGACTGGCTACTCCTGTTGGATCACGATACCCAATTAACGAATGAGTATATTCTAGAACTCCAAAACTTACCAGAATTAGAATCAGATGTTGCAGCATTGGTACCTAAAATTATAAGTAATGGTACAATGATATCTCCTGTATATAGCGGATATCTCCGCCCATTAAAAGAGGAACAACCGCCAACGGGACTGCAAGATGTACCGGTGATGGCAATTAATTCAGGATCTCTGATTCGGATGGAGTTTTTAGAGCGTATTGGGGGATTTAATGGGCAGTTTCCATTGGATTATTTAGATCATTGGTTATTCTATGCGATTTATGCGAATCATCACAAGGTTTGGGTATTAGATGTAGTACTTGAACATGATTTATCTGTCATGGATTATAGCCAGGTTTCGTTAGACCGATATAAAAGTATTTTGGATGCTGAAATTAACTTTTATAAAAATTATAAACTGGGGCTTTATCCTTCCTATCGAAAACAACTGGCAATGAGATTGGTTAAACAAGTATTACTAGTGAAGAACAAAAAAATTGCTATGTATACGTTAAGCAAGCTCTTGAATAGAAAAAGGAGATAATTCTATGTTATCGGTTTGTATGGCGACATATAATGGTGAACGGTTTGTCATAAGACAGCTAGACAGCGTCCTTAAACAATTAGCTCGAGAGGATGAAGTAATTGTCGTTGATGATGGATCAACAGACAATACGTTACACGTGATCAAAGAACACTATGGCGACAGGGTAAAGGTTTATGTAAATGCCAGCAATATAGGGGCCATTAAGAGCTTTGAAAAGGCGATATCTTTAGCAAAGGGAGATATCCTTTTTCTATGTGACCAGGATGATATATGGGAAGACAATAAAGTGAAAAATGTTATCACGGTATTTGAGGAACAACAGGCTGACTTGGTTTTGCACGATGCTTATGTTGTGGATGGAAAATTACAAATGATTAATCCATCCTGGAATGATTATAACCATAACAACATAAACCAAGGAATTTTTGGGAATATTTTAAAAAACTCCTATACTGGGGCTTTTATGGCTTTTAAGAAAGAATTAGTGCCATTAATTCTGCCATTTCCTGATAAGATTGAAATGCATGATCAATGGATCGCCCTCGTGTGTATGCTGAAAAAGAAGAAAACCGTCTTTCTCGAGCAGCAGCTTGTAAAATATGTCCGTCACGGGGGAAATGTAACCGGGATGAAGCGACGATCAATAGTAACACAGCTAAAAGGGCGAATGCGCACCATTTCGGCAATAATAAATTACAAACGTTAAATTATTTACGTTTTTGTTACATTTCAGTTCGTGTTTGTATTTTTGACTTATCATTTTTATAATGGTGAAGGTTAGAAAATTATTAAAAGAGGAGTTGTCTTTAGTGAAAGGTATTATTCTTGCTGGAGGAAGTGGCACAAGACTTTATCCATTAACCAAGGTAGTTTCTAAACAGTTATTGCCTGTATATGATAAACCAATGATTTATTATCCATTATCCGTATTAATGCTTGCTGGTATTAAGGATATATTAATTATTTCTACACCGGAGGATACTGCACGCTTTGAGCAAAGTTTGGGAGACGGATCGGATTTAGGAATGAACTTTACATATAAAATCCAACCTGATCCAGGTGGTTTGGCACAAGCCTTTATCCTAGGGGAAGAGTTTATCGGCGATGATAGTGTTGCGTTAGTGCTAGGCGATAATATTTTCTATGGTCACGGCTTAACAGACCAATTAAAGAAAGCGTCAGCACGTCCATCTGGAGCTACAGTTTTCGGTTATTATGTTAACGATCCAGAACGTTTTGGTGTTGTTGAATTTGATTCAAATGGAAAAGCGATATCAATTGAAGAAAAACCGGACAACCCGAAATCAAACTATGCCGTAACAGGGCTTTATTTTTACGACAATCGTGTTGTGAATATCGCCAAAAATATTCAGCCATCACCGCGTGGTGAGTTGGAAATTACTGACATCAATAAAGCGTATCTTGAAATGGGAGAGCTAAATGTCGAGCTTCTTGGCCGCGGATACGCGTGGTTAGATACCGGTACACATGCATCCCTGTTAGAAGCTTCGCAGTTTATTGAAACAGTTGAAAAGAGACAATCATTAAAAATTGCTTGCCTTGAAGAGATAGCTTATAAAATGGGCTATATTACAAAAGAGAAGTTGATCGAACTGGCTGAGCCTCTAAAGAAAAATCAATATGGTCAATATTTAATCAAAATCGCCAATCAATAACTGTAATCCATAAGTGAGGTAATAAGAATGAACATTATTGAAACAAAATTATCTGGTGTTAAGATTCTAGAGCCAAAGGTATTTGGAGATCACCGTGGATACTTTATGGAAAGCTATAATAAAGATCTGTTTGAATCATTAGGTTTGCACTATGAGTTTGTCCAGGATAATCAATCATTGTCCGCTCCCGTTGGCACACTTCGTGGTTTACATTTTCAATTAAACCCAAAAGCACAGACAAAGGTTGTCCGCTGTATCACTGGCGCAATTTACGATGTAGCTGTAGACATTCGTCAAGGCTCTCCCACCTATGGTCAGTGGGTAGGGGTGATCTTAAGCGCTGAAAACAAACGCCAGCTGCTGGTCCCGAAAGGTTTTGCTCACGGTTTTTGCACATTGGTGCCTGACACTACTGTTGCCTATAAAGTCGATGAATATTACTCACCTGAGCATGATGGCGGAATCCTTTGGAGCGATCCTGATTTAGGAATAGATTGGCCGACAACGAATCCAATTCTTTCGGATAAAGATACGAAACATCCAACGTTAAGTGAAGCAACTCATCTCAATTTTGTATTCGAGAAGTAGGAGGAAAACAATGAAGTTATTAGTTACAGGCGGTGCTGGTTTTATCGGAAGCAATTTTGTACGCTACATGGTAAATAAGTATCCCGCTTATCAAATTGTAAACCTTGATTTATTAACATATGCAGGAAATCTTGAAAACTTAAAGGATATTGAAAATGCTCCTAATTATAAGTTTGTCCGCGGTGATATAGCAGATCGCGAATTTGTTCAAGGTTTATTTAAAGAAGAAAAGTTTGATTATGTATTGAACTTTGCTGCTGAATCACACGTTGACCGTAGTATTACAGATCCTGGTATCTTTGTTCAAACAAACATTCAAGGTACCCTTGCCTTATTGGATGCAGCCAAAACATTTGGCGTTTCTAAATATCTGCAAGTTTCGACGGATGAAGTATATGGTACTCTTGGTGAAACAGGGTTCTTTACAGAAGAAACCCCGTTAGCGGCTAATAGCCCGTATAGTGCAAGTAAGGCCGGTGCTGATTTGCTTGTTCGTGCATATCATGAAACATTTGGTCTTCCAGTTAACATTACACGTTGTTCCAATAACTATGGACCATTTCATTTCCCTGAGAAGCTCATTCCATTAATGATTATTAATGCATTAAATGACAAAGAACTCCCTATTTATGGAGATGGGTTAAATATTAGGGACTGGCTTCATGTTGAAGACCATTGCCAAGCCATTGATTTAGTTCTTCATAAGGGGCGTAATGGTGAAGTGTATAATGTCGGCGGTAATAACGAACGTACGAATATTGACATTGTGAAGACTATTTTAAAACAACTCAATAAACCAGAATCGTTAATGAAGTTTGTCAAAGACCGTCCAGGTCATGACCGTCGTTATGCAATTGATGCAACGAAGCTCCGTACTGAGCTCGGCTGGTCGCCTAAATATAATTTTGAAACGGGTATTAAACAAACGATTGAGTGGTATTTGAGTAACCAGGAATGGTGGGAAAATATTATCTCAGGAGAATACCAGGAATATGTAAAATCCCAATATGGCGACAGATTAGGGGTAGAGTAATGAAGGTAGTGGTAACTGGGGCTGCAGGTCAATTAGGACAGGATGTAGTCTTAGAATTGACCCGAAAAAACCATGAGGCAATCGGAACAGATCGTAATCAATTAGACATAACCAATGAGGCGGAAGTGTTCTCTTTCATTAACGAAGTAAAGCCAGATGTCATTCTCCATTGTGCGGCTTATACCAATGTAGATGCTGCTGAAGAAAACGAAGATCTTGCTTATCAAATTAATGCCTCTGGTACTGAATATCTTGCTAAAGCAGCACAACAAATTGGTGCAAAGATGCTCTATATTAGTACTGATTATGTTTTTGATGGTACTGCTTCTGAGCCTTATGAAGTCGACGAACAAACAAAACCTTTAGGCGCATACGGCAGGACGAAATTAGCTGGTGAAGAATTACTGCAGAAACATTTAAGGGAATCCTTTATCGTTCGAACTGCATGGGTATTTGGAATTCATGGTCATAACTTCGTTAAGACTATGCTCCGACTAGGAGAGGAACGCGGCGAAGTAGGAGTGGTTCATGACCAAGTTGGCTCTCCCACCTACACAGTCGATTTAGCCAAGTTCATGGTTGAATTAATGGAAACAGACAAATACGGGATTTATCATGCAACTAACAGTGGCGTCTGTTCCTGGTATGAGTTTGCAGTTGAAATCTTTAAACAGGCTGGGTTAAATGTGACGGTTAATCCATTAACAAGTGATCAATTTCCACGTCCAGCAGCTCGTCCAAACTATTCCGTGTTAAGTAAGAAAAAAATTGAAGAGAGGGGCTTAACCTCTCTCCGTGATTGGGAAGATGCATTAACAGCTTATTTACAAGAAACAAAAAATAATATATAACATATTCTTTTTGTTAAGAGAATATTAAGGGGCCTCTGTTGTAATAAACAGGGGCCATATTTATTTAGTGGTTAAGAGGGCGAAATAAAAAAATGTTCTGGGAGAGAATTTTTATTGAAACATTTTCAGGATAGAAGCGTCAATATGAAGGAAGGCATAATTTGACCTTTTGTAAAATGAAAAGTTATTTTTGTGGAAAATTTTGTCGTTTTACAAAATAGACTACGTATTTCGTTTCCATAAATTTGATGGGTAAATATCTATTTCTAGTAATCTCAAAAGTGACTTTTTTCTCACATTTAGGAAAAAGATGTAGAATTAAAGTGTTTATTTCTTGTATTGTCTATGCTATAATCCTAAAGGGAATGATAGTCTCAGATTTAAATTGATGTATATAAATAATAAAATAAATACATCATTAATTAAAAAGTAATGTAACCATGGAGGGCTATATGTTCTATCTAACGTTAGTTATTTGTTTTTTTTCGGCAATAATTCTCACTCCTTTAGTAAAAAAGCTTGCTTTTAAGATAGGTGCGACTGATAAACCGAATCAACGGAAAGTGCATCAAAAAATAATGCCTCGTTTAGGTGGATTAGCAATATATATAAGTTTTTTAATTGGAATCGCGATTATTCAACCAAATGTTAAATCCCTATTACCAATTATGAATCCTAACGAAAATCTCCATATGGCGATCATTATTGGGAGTATCATTATTATTTTAACTGGTATTCTTGATGATACAAAGGAAATCTCTCCAAAATTAAAACTGTTTGGGCAAATTCTAGCTTCCTTTGTTGTTGTTTTTATAGGTGATTTGAGGGTGGAATTTATCAATTTACCTTTTGGCGGCGGTCAATTAAATTTTGGATTCTTAAGTATCCCGATTACCATGTTTTGGATTATAGGTATTACAAATGCAATTAATTTAATTGATGGACTGGATGGTTTAGCTGCTGGCGTTTCTACAATAGCCCTATTTGCTATTGCAGGAATGGCCTTTCTAATGGGGAATCCCTATGTTATGATTTTAGCACTGATAACTGCTGTTTCATCACTTGGCTTTCTTATATACAATTTTCACCCTGCTAAGATATTCATGGGTGATACAGGGGCATTATTTTTAGGTTATTTAATCAGTGTTCTCTCACTTCTTGGTTTTAAAAATGTAACTTTTATTTCGCTTGTCATTCCTATAATCATTCTCGGGGTTCCGATTTCAGATACGTTCTTCGCGATTATTCGCAGACTTGTTAATAAACAGCCGTTGTCTGCACCTGATAAATCACATTTACACCATTGCTTATTAAGGTTAGGCTTCTCACATAAGCAAGCAGTTCTATTGATCTATGCAATGAGTGCAGTTTTTGGTCTTGTTGCTTTCATTTTCTCACAATCTACTGTCTGGGGCTCATTGATTGTAATCTTAGTTCTACTATTTACAATAGAAGTTATTGTTGAAAAAATAGGTCTAGTACGGGATGATTATAAACCACTATTGAAGTTTATGAAGGGTTTTAAACCTATAAATATAAAAAATCGATATTAATATATTCATAGAAGGCTAAAGAATATCCATTTCTTTGCCTTTTTTATTTTTAATTTATCATTATTTTTTATGGCGATTCAGGACTTTTTACCAAATTATAGTTGTTTTTGAATTGCTAATAATGGGCAAACTGACTAACAAGGAGGATGTCTGATGCTTTATCTCACCTTGCTAGTATGTTTTCTTGTCTCCATTTTTATAACACCATTTATAAAAAAATTAGCATTTGCTATAGGTGCTATCGACCGGCCAAATCAGAGAAAAGTCCATCAAGCGATCATGCCGCGGCTTGGAGGATTAGCAATTTTTATTAGTTTTATGATAGGCATTTTCCTGTTCAAGCCAGAAAGTCCCTATTCGTTTGCGATTATGATTGGCTGCTTCATTATTGTCATTACTGGCATTTGCGACGATTTGTTGGAATTACCGGCAAAGTATAAACTTCTGGGTCAATTAGCGGCCGCTTGTACAGTTGTCTTTGTAGGTAATTTGCAAGTGGTTTTTATTAATCTGCCATTTGGGGGTCAACTTCAGTTTGGTTTACTTAGCATTCCCTTCACGATTTTGTGGATTGTTGGCATCACAAATGCAATTAACTTAATTGACGGTCTAGATGGATTGGCAGGAGGGGTCTCTTCCATTGCGTTAATTACTATTTCAGGCATTGCCATTATTCAAGGGAATCTATACGTGGTTACTGTCGGATCGATTGTGCTAGCAAGCACACTCGGTTTTCTAATCTACAACTTCCACCCAGCAAGTATTTTCATGGGAGACACGGGGGCACTATTTTTAGGCTTCATTATTTCTGTTTTGTCATTGCTTGGTTTTAAAAATGTTACCTTTATTTCCTTTGTTATTCCGGTTATCATTCTCGCAGTACCTATTTCAGATACGGTTTTCGCGATCATAAGAAGAATTATTAACAAACAGCCCTTATCAGCACCGGATAAATCTCATCTCCACCATTGCATGCTTCGCTTAGGGTATTCACACCGTCAGACTGTCTTACTCATTTACGCAATGGCAGCCTTTTTTGGACTTGTCGCCATTATTTACTCGCAAGCAAGAATGGGCGGTGCAATTTGTTTAATTGGAATTGTCGTTCTCTTAATAGAAATTATTGCTGAGAAAATTGGATTGATGGGGAAGGACCATCAACCTTTGTTAAATATTGTTCGTACCTTAACGACTGTGAAAGATCGTCCATAACGATGAAGACTAAAGAGGTGCTAGCTGCTTTGGTCATAGTAAAAGGGACTCAGCTCAGAGTCCCTTTTCGATTTTTTTCCCAATTGTCCCATTCCTAAATCCCAATTATAATCAACAGAAAGAACTACTGTTGTTGTCTTATCCAATCTTCTTCTAAATAAACCTTGTTCCCTTTATCCATTGCAGATTGACCGTTAGTCAGCTCAACCATCCAATCCATAAACGCTGGGACCTGGTCTTCCACCACATAGGTTTCAATTTCAACACTATCCAGGTAATGAATTTCTTTAATTTTAAACTTAGTGGAGCGTAGTTCTTTTTCTATTTTCCCAAGCCAGGTATAGTCGATTTTCACATGTACAATTTGTGAAAGCTTCCTTTCGACCATACCAACAACGTCCAAACCTTCTGATGTTGCTTTACCATAGGCGCGAATCAGTCCACCAGCACCTAATTTAATGCCGCCAAAATAGCGGGTAATCACAACTACGGTGTCTTTTAGCTTTCTTTTTTTCAAAACCTCTAAGATAGGTACGCCAGCAGTACCGCTTGGTTCACCGTCATCGTTAGCCTTTTGGATTTGATCATTCTCACCAATAAGATAGGCAGAACAGTTATGTGTCGCATCCCAATGCTGTTTCTTAATGACCTGAATGAATTCCTGCGCTTCCTGTTCGGTCTCAGCTCTTGTAATATGAGCTATAAATCGTGATCTTTGGATGTTAATTTCGTGTTCACCAGTTTGTTTTACAGTAAGATATCGGGGCAGCATATGATTTTCCTTTCCTTTTTTAAAAAATATTGTTGTAATATCCCTTTAATATGACAGTAACGTTCGAATGATATAATAGTCATAGTTCTTGAAGATCTTAAAAGTGAATAGTACATTAGGATGAAAAGTGATGATTATTAATATCTTACTTTTCACCCTAGGTTAAGGTCAACAAGAGTGGTTCAGATTCGCAAATCGGTAGATTTTAAGGTAAAATATGTTAAAAGACCTTAAGGGTAAAAATCCCCTGGAGGGAATGAAGAATTTATATGAAATCAATTGATGAAATTCGTGAAGAAATGCTTGAAATGGTAACATGTAGCAAGAGTGATATTTTCCGAATTGGTGAGCAATGTCGTCAGGAATTCGAGAACATGAATAAGGAATTGGAAAATATCCAGCAGTTGATGGTTAAGCTTATCGATGAGGGGGATCTGCTAGAGGAGCAAGTTCTTCAAGCTCGAATGATGCTGTCTGAGGTTAGTATGAATTTTAAACAGTATAGCGAGGAAGAGGTTCGTGAGGCTTACGAGAAGGCCCACCAGCTACAAATGGACCTCTCTATCAATTGGCAGTATAAAAAACAACTGTTGGATAAGAGGGATGATCTTGAGCGAAGAATTGTTGGGCTAGATGAAACGATAGATCGAGCTGAACAGCTCATTTCGCAAATTTCAGTTGTGATGAATTACTTAACTAGCGATCTTAAACAAGTTGGAGAAGTAGTAGAAAATGCCAAAGCCAAACAAGACTTTGGTTTGAAAATTATTGAAGCACAGGAAGAAGAACGAAAGCGGTTATCGCGGGAGATTCATGATGGTCCGGCTCAAATGTTGGCTAATGTCATCATGCGTTCGGACTTAATCGAACGTGTTTACCGAGACAAAGGCGCAGAAGAAGCATTTTCTGAGGTTCACAACTATAAAAAAATGGTTCGTTCGGCACTTTATGAGGTTCGGAGAATTATTTATGACCTTCGTCCAATGGCACTGGATGATTTAGGTCTCGTTCCAACCCTTAGAAAATATTTACAGACTATCGAAGAATATCATAATAATGCTAAAATTAATTTTGTGAATATTGGTGTCGAGCGCAGGCTTCCAACTAAGTATGAGGTGGCATTGTTCCGAATGATTCAAGAATCTGTGCAAAACGCTCTCAAACATGCAAATGCCTGTGAGATCAAAGTCACATTAGAAATAACCAATACCGCCATATCTGTTTTGGTTAAGGACAATGGTGTTGGCTTCGATACTTCCCAAAAGAAACCAGAGTCATTTGGAATCATTGGGATGAGGGAGCGTGTCGATCTGCTTGATGGAGAAATTACTTACGATTCCAAAATCGGCAGAGGGACTACTGTCTTAATCCATGTTCCAATTATAACGAAAGAGAATGCCGTAACGGCGGGTTAAAAATTGAAATTGAAAGAGTAGGAGGCATAACCAATGACTACAAGAATTGTTATTATAGATGATCACCAACTATTCAGAGAAGGTGTTAAGAGGATACTAGAGTTCGAAAAGTCGTTCGATGTAGTGGCTGAAGGTGATGATGGAAGTGAAGCATTAGGTCTGGTCCAAGAGCATCAACCAGATGTAGTGATTATGGATATCAATATGCCGCAAATGAATGGGGTTGAGGCAACCCGTGAGCTTATTGAACAATTCCCGAACACAAAGGTTATTATTTTATCGATCCATGACGATGAGAACTATGTAACCCACGCTTTAAAAACAGGTGCACGAGGCTATCTGTTAAAAGAAATGGATGCAGATGCCTTGATTGAGGCTGTTCGCGTTGTTGCAGATGGAGGGTCTTATTTACATCCAAAAGTGACTCACAATTTAGTCAATGAATATCGCAAACTAGCATCAAGTCTTGTTCGCAGTGGTGGAGGATATGTACCAACAGTTGAAATCCGCCGACCATTGCATCTGTTGACACGACGGGAATGTGAAGTGTTGCAAATGCTTGCTGATGGAAAAAGTAACCGAGGTATCGGAGAGGCCTTATTCATTAGCGAAAAAACAGTTAAAAATCATGTAAGTAATATTTTGCAAAAGATGAATGTTAATGACCGTACCCAAGCCGTTGTAGTGGCAATAAAAAATGGTTGGGTTGAAGTAAGATAACTTTTTTGATAAGGTAGTAAAGCAGAGCACGCTTATTGGCGTGTTCTTTTTTCAATTTTGACAGGATAAGTTACTAATGCAAATTCCTTCTTCTTCATTTAAAATAAAAAGCAAACAATGTGTAGCTAAATAGACAAGGATGGTAATACTTTATGAAAACGGCAGTTGTCACGGATAGCACCGCGTACATACCGAAGGAGTTACGAGATAAATGGAATATACATATGATTCCGCTGAATGTCATTTTCGGAACAGAAGCGTATCAGGAAGAAATGGATCTGAATGCCAGTGAATTTTATGAAGAGGTGAAAACAAAAGAGTTACCAACGACCTCCCAGCCTCCGATTGGGCAATTTGTTGAGCTGTTCCAACAACTTTCACGAGATTATGATGCTGTTATTAGCATTCATCTTTCAAGTGGGATCAGCGGCACGTATCAAGGGGCGATTACAGCTAGTACGATGGTAGAGGGGATTAAGGTCTACGCGTTTGATTCAGAAATCAGTTGCATGGTTCAAGGATTTTATGCTCTTGAAGCAGCTGAATGGGCAAGCCGTGGTGAAGATGTTGAAGCAATTATGAATAGGCTTGAAGAGTTGAAGCAAACAGCACGAGCTTATTTTATGGTTGACGATTTGTCCCATCTTCAACGTGGTGGAAGACTTTCGAGTGCCCAAGCCTTTATTGGCAGTCTGCTTCAGGTGAAACCATTATTACATTTCGAAAATAAAGTCATTGTCCCATTTGAAAAGATCCGTACGCGGAAGAGAGCGATGAATCGAATAGTGGACTTGCTTAATGAGGATGCTTCCGGTGGTGAAGCATACCGAGCCGTCATTATTCACGCCAATCGCGAGGAAGAGGCGAAGGAGTGGCGGAATGAATTGTCCGCATTGTATCCCAACGTCGAATTCACGATTGGCTATTTCGGCGCAGTCATCGGGACTCATTTAGGTGAAGGCTCAATGGGATTGGGCTGGATGAAAAAATAAGATCCGGTAGGATAGTTGATATTCCAGCCTATGGCTGGAATATTTTTTAATTGGCAGGAACATAGGAAGTCTTTAAAGGTAATCTATAAAGGGGTTTGCGGAACCTCTTCCACATGGGGTAACATACATAAAATAGTCACAAATTCATCTACAAAAAGACAGGAAATTCTCCATTCATTGCAGAATTTCTTTTTGAAATAGAATAGGAGTGATGATCCTATTATTATGGAAAGAGCCACGTCAGGTAAAACAAAAAGTCGGATCTATTATCTCTGTCCAGAGAGGTGGTCAATATGCGCTTTATCATAGAAGATGGAATGTTAATTCCAAATAATAAATTGGATAACTCCCTACCCATCTCAAAAATCCCAACCATCCCTCAGCCGCCGCTTAATCCATGCTTCCCCTTCAATCCAAATCTTCAGCAGCTTCTCACTGGTAAACAGCTCCTTCATGATGATCTACCCTTCACATTCGAGGAAATTCATACCCATTATCAAAATGGTTATATAACATACCGAAAAGGAATTGAATACAGTGGGAAGCAGCCTCAATGTATACGATGCGGAAACAAAGATCCTCAATGGTTTGCTGCCTTCCCGTGCGCTCGGTGTAGGGAAATTTGTCATTATTGCCGTCATTGTCTCATGATGGGGAGAATCAGTGCGTGTACTCCATTACTAGGCTGGAGTGGTCCGGTGCCTGACACCAGCCTCCCGGCAAAAATCAGGGCTTGGCAGGGGACCCTTTCACAAGGACAAATGGTAGCGTCAGATCACGTTGTGGAGGCGATTCAGCAAAACCGGGAACATTTAGTCTGGGCTGTATGTGGGGCAGGGAAAACAGAAGTTTTATTTTCGGGAATTGAGGCAGCCCTTGCAACGAAAAAAAGAATCTGTATTGCAACGCCCAGAACGGATGTCGTTTTAGAACTGACGCCGCGACTTATAAGCGCATTTCCTGACATTCCAATTGCCTCCCTATATGGTGGAAGCGAAGATCGTCACCACTACGCTCCCCTTACGATCGCCACCACCCACCAGCTACTTCGCTTTTATCATGCCTTTGATGCCATCATATTAGATGAAGTAGACGCATTTCCTTATACAGTAGAGGAATCACTCCAGCATGCGGCCATCCAGGCTCGCAAACCCATATCCGCTATGATTTACTTAACGGCAACGCCTAATGAAAAATGGCAAAGGGAATGCCGCACCGGAAAACGAGCTTGTACAACTATTCCAGCCCGATTTCATCGGCATCCGTTACCCGTTCCTAAATTTGTGTGGTGTGGAAATTGGCAAAAGCAATTACAAAAGAATCGGCTCCCGGCTAATGTCATTCGCTGGGTTAATGATCGAATTTTAGCTAACAAACAGGCATTAGTCTTTTTTCCGCATATTCCAATGATGGAAAAGGCGCTTACCATTCTTCGGCAGCTTCATCCCAGCCTGGAAGCTGTTCATGCCGAAGACCCTGATCGAAAAAATAAGGTTCAAAAAATGAGAGCAAACGAAATCCCTATTCTCCTCACGACAACGATCTTAGAACGTGGCGTTACCTTCCCTAATATCGATGTAGCTGTAGTGGGAGCGGAGGATTCTATTTTTAGCGAAAGCGCCCTTGTGCAGATCGCTGGAAGAGCAGGGCGAAGTAAGGATTACCCTGATGGGCTGGTTACCTTTTTTCATTATGGAAAAACGGAAGAGATGTTGAAAGCGAGGAAACAAATCGTTTCCATGAACAGGGAGGGGATTGCCAAAGGCTTACTCAATCCTTAGTTTGTCTGAATGATATTTTGAAAGGAGCGCCCAATAATGGTTTTTTTTCAACAAGATCGTTGTTTGAATTGTCATATGGTTCTCCAGCCAATAATAGGCTGGAGAGGGATGGTCTCAGTGGAAAAAGAGCGTCTGCTTTGTCCGTCCTGTGAGGAAAAGCTTGAGAGAATTGAAGGAGATACCTGTAGGATCTGTGACAGGCCATTAAGTAATTTGGATGAGAAATATCATGATGGAGATATATGCCATGATTGTATTCGCTGGGAGGAGGACCCAGAATGGAGTAAATATCTTGATAATAATTACTCTCTTTTCCTCTATAATGAATTTTTAAAGGAATTAATCGCAAAATATAAATTTCGTGGTGATTATATATTGGCAAAGATTTTTGCAGTATATATAAAAGAAAAGCTCATGGAAATGCACCCAGATTTACTAGTGCCGATTCCATTGAGCGAAGAGAGGCTTTATGAGCGTGGGTTTAATCAAGCAATGGCACTGTTGCAGGAGGCCGGCTACCCCACTTCGGATATTCTCAGTCGAATTCACTCAGAAAAGCAATCAAAAAAAACAAGGTTGGAGCGGATTCATCTCCCGCAGGTCTTCACCATCAATTCGGACAGCCAATTAGAAGGGAAAAGGATTGTGCTTGTTGATGATATTTACACAACCGGTTCAACCCTACGCCACGCTGCTAAATTGTTAAAAGAAGCTGGGGCAGCGAGCATCCAATCCCTTACCATAGCAAGGTAGTGCCTGACACCCTTCGTGGACAAAATTCGTATTTGTCCACGTGGTGTGGACACTATTAGAAAATCTCAACATTGCGCCAATTGTCAAAAGGTCTAAGGTATTTTACTAGAAAATTAACCCACCTAATAGTAAACTAAAATGAATAAAAGTTCATTTTAGTAAATAAAGAGGTCATATGTCAATAATTGCTTAAATAATTGTCACTATTTACCCAGTGTTTTTGTCAATAATTCGACAAAATTTTTGAGATGATTTAGCAGGATTATCATAGGGTAAAATAGAATTGTTAATACATAGCCTTAACAAAAGGAGGAGTCCACATGAAATATAACGTACGTGGCGAAAACATTGAGGTAACTCCAGCAATTAGAGAGTATGTTGAAAAGAAAATAACGAAATTGGAGCGGTACTTTACGGAAGCACCTGATGCAAATGTAAATGTGAATCTAAAATTCAATCAAGATAAAACCTCAAAAGTAGAGGTAACCATTCCATTGCAACAATTAGTGTTACGTGCTGAGGAAACAAATGTCGATATGTATGCAGCAATTGATTTGATTACAGATAAGCTTGAACGTCAAATTCGAAAACATAAAACAAAAGTGAACCGTAAGTTCCGTGAAAAGGGCGATTTCCCTGTTACATTTTCCACTACTGAAAGCCCAGAAGTACACGATGTAGATGAAGACGATCTTGAATTAGTCCGTACAAAACGGTTTGATTTGAAACCAATGGATAGTGAAGAAGCAATTCTTCAAATGAACATGCTTGGACACAGTTTCTATGTGTTCACAAATTCAGACTCTAACCGTACAAACGTAGTTTACAAGCGTAAAGACGGCCGTTATGGTTTAATTGAAGCACAATAAGCGATCGAAACACTGCTCCAGGAATGGGGCGGTGTTTTTTTTATGGAAATAATTAAATTATTTTAATCCACAGAGGTGGAAAATACTGATCATTTATTAATATTAAAATAAAGGTTAAGATTTTTTTTAAGAACCACCAAAATTCTTCATTGATTGACGAACTGTTTAGTATCAATTAAAAGGGGGCAAATTTACAACATGTCTACAAACAAACTGACCTATATACTAACGAGTGGGATACTTGCTTCAACACTTATTTTCTCCATGGGGACAGGCTCAGCTTTTGCAAATGGTGAGGAGACTGAACCATTTGCATCAACACTGACGACTACCGAACCGACTGAAATGGTAGGAGGAGAAACTAGCACAGAGACAGAATTAGTGGAGACTAGTGCGGATGATAACGGCACAGCAGCTGAGTTTGTAGAACCGGCCGCTGACGAAACAAATTCATCTTCTGAAGAACAAGTATCAGGGGGTTCAGAAGAAGCTACCCCCAACACAACGGAAGAATCTGAACAACAAGAAGTTGATGAGCCTTCTTTAGTTCCTGGTGATTTCTTTTATTTTGTAAAGATCATGACTGAAAAAATACGTCTGGCCATTACAGCGGATGATTATAAAGAGGCAAAGCTTTTGGCGGAATTTTCAGCTGAACGGATTGCAGAAGCGAATGTTTTATTTGCTGACGGTAAAGCAGATGAGGCAGCTGAACTTTTAAAAGAAGCTATTGCGACTCAAGAACAGGCAAGTGAAGAATTAACGAATTTAGACGAAACTTCAGATACTGAGGACAGTCGTAATGAGGAGGAATCTTCCGATCAAGTGGAGGTTACTGCTGAAAGTAAGCTTGCTCACAACATTGATGCGTTATTAATGGCCTTAGGAAATGTGAAAAATCCAACCGCTCAACAAGCACTTATGAAAAATATTCAAAAATCATTTGTTAAACTTGATAAAAGGCTTGGAAAGCTTGAAGAAAAGGATCCAAATCTTGCTGATAAAATGCAAGAGATGAAGGGGAAATTCGTAACTGAAGAATTACCTGAAAATCAGGCATCGCTTGGAAAAGAAATGTCTGACAAAAAGAACGATAAAACGGACAGTGAAGAAATAGCAACAGAAGCAGATCAAGAGATAGTTAAAACCGAGGCCGAACAAACTGATGCAGAAAAGGCGGAAGTTAAGCAACTAGAAGCCTCCTCAAAAGCGCAAGCAAAGACTCTAGCAGCAGCGGTAAAAGGGGAAGCAAAACAACAGGAAGCAGCAGAAAGAGTGGAAGTAAAACAGCAATCGGCAGCAACAAAAGAAAAGCAGGCAATCGTACCCTCTAAACCCGAGCAAAAATCGCAAGAAGGACCCACAAATGCTGTAGCAAAAGAAAATGGAAAAGGTAACGATAAGGGTAATCACTAAGTAGAATACCCTGTAGTTGCAAAAGATAAAATAAACGATACAAATGAAGCGAGAGCCGACACTCATATGTCGACTCTCGCTTTTGTATAAACGGAACATCCTGCGGATTCACCGTTTCACTTTATTATTTTGCTGCCCCACAGCAGTTCTTGTACTTTTTGCCACTGCCACAAATACATGGGTCATTACGACCAACATCGATTTGCTTCACCTTTGGCTTTTTCTTAACCGGTTCGCCGTCATCTTTCGGATTAACCGCTTGTCCCTTTGCAACCTCCTGGCGCTCAAGGTTGTTGCGAATTTCAGCCTTCATGATGTACATGGCTGTTTCATCCTCGATCGATTGAATCATCGCTTCAAACATCGCAAAGCCTTCATGTTGGTACTCACGAAGCGGATCAATTTGTCCATAAGCACGCAAATGGATTCCTTGGCGTAGCTGATCCATTGCATCAATATGGTCCGTCCACTTAGAGTCAACCGCCCGTAAGGTGACAACCTTTTCGAATTCACGCATTTGTTCAGGGAAAAGAATTTGTTCTTTCTCCTCATAGCGTTCCTTTACTTTTGCAAAAATCGTTTCAACGATTTCCTCAGGATCTTTGCCTTTTAGGTCATCAACGGTAATATCACCCTCTTGTAAAAGGGTAGCATGAACATATTCCCCAATTGCTTGAAGATCCCAATCTTCCTCATCCTCGTGACGTGAGGCATGGGCATCAACATTACGTTGAATTGAGTTTACGATCATCTTCTCAACAATATCACGAAGATTCTCGGACTCTAACACTTCATCACGTTGGGAGTAAATAATCTCACGTTGTTGGCGTAAAACGTCGTCATATTGTAAGAGCTGTTTACGGGCATCGAAGTTGTTACCCTCAACCCGTTTTTGGGCTGATTCAACAGCACGTGACACCATCTTACTCTGAATAGGCTGGGTGTCATCCATGCCGAGCTTTTGCATCATCGCTTTCATATTGTCAGACCCAAATCGACGCATTAATTCGTCTTCCATCGATAAGTAGAACTGGGTAACACCAGGGTCCCCTTGACGTCCCGAACGGCCACGGAGTTGGTTATCGATCCGTCGGCTTTCATGACGCTCCGTACCAATAACTGCAAGGCCACCAAGCTCGATAACACCTTCACCAAGCTTAATGTCGGTACCACGACCAGCCATGTTGGTGGCAATCGTAACAGAGCCTTTATGACCTGCTTCGGCAATGATTTCGGCTTCACGCTCATGATTTTTTGCATTCAAGACATTGTGTTGAATGCGTTTTTTAGCTAAATAAGCTGAAATTAATTCAGATGTTTCAATCGCAACTGTACCAACAAGAACGGGTTGTCCTTTTTGATTACGCTCAGCAATATCCTCAACGACCGCACGGAACTTACCATCCATTGAAGAGTAAATTAAATCTGGACGGTCATCACGAGCAATCGGTCGGTTAGTTGGAATGACGATAACATTCATATTATAGATGTTGCGGAATTCCTCTTCTTCCGTTTTGGCCGTACCGGTCATACCAGCTAATTTTTCATACATCCGGAAGTAGTTCTGGAATGTAATGGTGGCCATCGTCATGCTTTCATTTTGTACCTCAAGACCCTCTTTTGCTTCAATTGCTTGATGCAACCCTTCACTATAGCGGCGCCCCTTCATCAAACGGCCAGTAAACTGGTCAACGATAATAATTTCGCCATCCTGGACAACATAATCAATATCGAGGTGCATGCTGACATTCGCTTTTAAGGCCTGGTTAATATGATGGTTCAATGTAACATGTGACATATCAAAAAGGTTTTCGATCCCAAAGGCCTTCTCCGCTTTGCTAATCCCTTCTTCTGTCAACATAACGCCTTTTGTTTTCTCATCATAGGTGTAATCAGTATCCTTGGTTAATACCCTGACGAATGCGTTCGCTTGGACATATAGTACAGCAGATTTCTGAGCTGATCCTGAAATGATCAGTGGAGTACGTGCTTCATCAATTAAAATGGAGTCAACTTCGTCAATAACGGCATAAAAGAGCGGACGTTGCACTTTTTGCTCCTTATAAAGGACCATGTTATCACGCAAGTAGTCAAATCCCAATTCATTGTTCGTTCCATACGTAATATCACAAGCATAGGCCGCTTGCTTTTCATCCTTATCCATACTGTTCAAATTCAAGCCAACGGTTAGGCCTAAAAACTGATAGAGCTCACCCATTTCAGATGCGTCACGACTTGCCAAATATTCGTTAACTGTCACAACGTGTACGCCTTTACCAGAGAGGGCATTTAAATAAACAGGCATCGTAGCGGTTAATGTTTTACCTTCCCCTGTCTTCATTTCGGAAATGTTACCTTCGTGAAGAGAAATTCCCCCCATTAGCTGTACATGGTAAGGATACAGACCAAGCACACGGCGTGCACCCTCGCGAACAACCGCAAAGGCTTCAACGAGCAGGTCATCCAATGTTTCGCCATTTTGATAGCGTGCCTTGAACTCCTCTGTTTTCTCACGAAGTTGATCGTCTGTTAGCTTTTCCGTTTCTGTCGCAAGTGCGTCAATTTTCAAGGCAAGCTTGTCTAACCTTTTCAGCTCGCGTTTGTTCAGATCAAACACTTTATTTAAAATCCCCATACCTGATGAACGCTCCTTTTTATCGAGACTCAAAAATTTAATTTTCAAAAAAACATGTCTAAATTCATTCGATAATTTTCTTATTCATCTTACCATTTCCTTAAAACAGTGACAACAATGTAGCCGCTGGAGCGTGGATTGTCATTCTTCTATTATAGTGCAAGCCGATTTTTAAATTGTGGATCCTCGTCGTTAAATGTTCGATTTTTCGACAATTATGGCAGACTGATGGCAAAACAGATTGGATTGTTGAGAAGTGAAACATTTCTCACTTTACAAATGTATAAAAAATGAATAAATGTAGGTTGGGATGTATAAAAATTAATTTCGTGTTAGTTAAACACTACTAGTATGTTGGTAACTAACCCTGTAATAACAACGTTTATATGATGTTATTAGTGTAAAGGTGATTGTGGTTTATTATGCGGAAATATTCACAAATTGTACATTGGAATATACCCTTGCAATGTTAGATACTACCTTTAGAGAGGTTAATTAGGAACATAAATAGAGAGTAAATCCAAAATGGGAAGGGTGAGTACTGTGGCCTTTTGGGGGAAAAAAAATAGAGAGACAGAACCCGAATCAAGAGAAGATAGAAAGAAAGTCGGCCCAATACGAAGACTTTGGCGAAAGTTCCGAAGTATAGATTGGAAAAATCCAGTTAACAGATGGAAATTATTATTCGCTTCACTAGTGGGCTGTATTGTTTTATTTGGAGGAGGATATGGTGTGATTTCATTTACAAATTCACCATCATTCTGTTCAAGCTGTCATGAAATGGCGCCTGAATATTCATCGTATACAGCTAGTGCGCATAACCAGATTACCTGTGTTCAGTGTCATATTAAACCAGGTACGATCAATATGCTGACACACAAAATGAAGTCGCTAAAAGAAGTTTACTATCATGTAACTGGTGTACCAGAACAAATTGTTCAAACTGAAGAAGAGGCAGTTTCAAACGAAAACTGTTTACAATGTCACTCCAAAAACCGTCTCGTAACGGCATCTGGCGACCTAAAAGTGAATCACAAAGGACATATTGAAGAAGGTATTCCTTGTATTTCCTGTCACGCAGGGGTTGTTCATGCGAAGATGGCTACACGTGGAATCAATACGGAAGAAGTTCGTGGTAAATGGACCAAGGAAAGTGCCGAAAAAATGATGGAAGAAAAATACTTACGACCAAATATGGGTACCTGTATTGACTGTCATGACAAAGTAAATAACGGTGAAAAGCCTTGGAAAGATCCAGCCTACAACGTTCCTCCTAATCCAGAGGAAGTAGAGAAGGAAATCGATAAGAACAAAGAAGAGGGTAAAGCAACAACGGTAGCAACCACAGAAGGGGAAGCAACCGAGGCAACAGAAGAGACTGTAGCTGTACATGAGGAAAAGACACAAGATCTCATTTTACAGGCAATCGGCAAGCAAACAAAAGATGTTAAGCTCTCAATGGAATGTAAAACTTGTCACAAGCAAACAGAAATTCCAAAGACGCACCAAGATGTAAACTGGAGTAATGGTCATGGTGAGACAGCTGTACAACAGCTAGATAAATGTATGAACTGTCACCAAGATTCAAAATGGGTAAGAGAAATTCCAAAAGAGGATATTCTATCACTCTTAAAAATGGGCGATCAAAAAGTTAATAAATACACACCAAATGTGACGCTTGCAAAAGAACAAGCCCGAACAAATAAATTCTGTAGCGCCTGCCATTCTGATCGACCTGAAAGTCATGGCGATAGCGATCAATGGTTAACAAGTCACGCAGATAAGGCAAAAACAAATGATATGAAAGC
Source organism: Neobacillus jeddahensis (assembly GCF_000612625.1). Taxonomy (GTDB): domain Bacteria; phylum Bacillota; class Bacilli; order Bacillales; family Cytobacillaceae; genus Neobacillus; species Neobacillus jeddahensis. The sequence continues at coordinate 29,013 of NZ_CCAS010000022.1, read as the reverse complement.
TGAATGTTTCGTTTGTCACGATCGCGATAAACCAAAAGCAGATTCAACCGATGCAAAAGCTTCAACAGATGTATATTGCCAGTATTGCCATAGAACAGGCTTTAAAGATGATGTTAAAAACTAAAAACTTGGATCTGGGGGGACGCTTTTATGGATGATAATCACAAACAAGATCTGTCAGCCCCTCCTCGTTATCGCTATAAATTAATAAAATTTATGACTCTTTCACTGTTTTTTATAGTCATCTTCCTTTCACTGGGGTTCTCTGGGCTAAAGGCTACCTCTAGCTCAGAGTTTTGTTCATCTTGTCATGAGATGAAACCTGAGGTCTATACGTGGAAAGCTTCCACTCATAGAGAAGTCGATTGTGTTAACTGTCATACTGATCCGGGGATAAAGCAGATAGCGAAGGATAAAGCAGATGGAGTGATTAGGAATTTAAGAAATGAAGAGGATATATCAGCAGCAATTATTCGAATGCCGAAAGAGATACCTGATAGTGCATGTGAAAGCTGTCATAATATGTCCAATCGATCAGTAACTGCATCAGGGGATATTATTATTGATCATAGTCAGCATAAAGATAAAAAAATCAAATGTACGCAGTGCCATAGTAGTGTCGCCCACGGCGAAATTGCCGATCGGAATATGACTTTTAAAACTGACTACGATAAATGGGATAGCGAGGCTGGAAAAGCAGCAATGGCGGATTTAAAATTCACCCGCCCTACGATGGAAACCTGTATGGATTGCCATACTGCAAGAAAAATCACGACGGAATGTAGTGCCTGTCATGATACAGGAATGATCCCGAAAAGCCATAAAGAAGCAGACTTTAAAACTAAAACACATGGATTGAAGGCGAAAACAGATTTAGAGGATTGTAATTCATGCCATCAATATATGTCAACTGCAAAATTAGAAGGGTATGAAGAAACTACCACACTTGAGAAATATCTAGAAATTGATACTGATCAAGCCAAGAAGGATGAACACACCTATGCAAAGGAAAATACCTTCTGCCAGGAGTGTCATAAAACACGGCCAGCGAGTCATACCACTTCATTTATCGGAAATCACGGCACAGAAGCTAGCAAAGATGAACAAAAATGTTATACCTGTCATGATCCTAATCGAACAAATACTGCTAGCAATAATGCAGTAAATTGTTCTAGTTGTCACCAGAAGAAGCATCTTACAAACTGGCGTGAAAATCACCCTATTCCAGTCGATAATGTTAAGAAACCGGAAGAAAGATGTTACACCTGTCATGTCAAAAAGACATGCACAAGTTGTCATAAAAGCTAAGATAATCAGCCCAAGTGCGTTTGGGCTGCTCCCATATCGAATTAAGAATTCTAGATTTAGAGTAGGTTTCAATCTTGAAAAGTTTTTCTAGGATTCCTACAGAAAATACCTGAGCATTATGAGGAGGATACTTATGGAGGCCCAAGAACTCCCAATTATAGAAAAGGCAGCGGAAAATGAGGAAACTCGAACAAATAAACGTAATGATCGCTTTACTAAGCTACAGGGATTCTCGTTTATTATTGCAACACTTCTGATTAGTCTGATTGGCGGCTATTTGATTTGTGATAGATTCATTTGGACAAATAATGACCAAAATAGAATGGATCAACAAATTAGTTATTATGAGGGATTAGTTAGTAAAGAACCTAACAAACCAGAACATCGTGTAAATCTGGGTTACTCATACCATCTAAATGGTGAGAATGAGGATGCGGTAAAACAGCTATTAGTGGCAATTGATTTAGATAAAAAGAACGTAGGTGCCTATTTTAATCTTGGACTTGTCTATAACGACGAAAAGCGTTATGACGATGCTCTTAAACAAGCGAAAAAAGCTGTGGAATTAGCTCCTAAGGACTATAAGGGTCACTTATTAGAAGGAATGGTTTATCGAAAGCTTAAAATGTTCAAAGAAGCACTTGCATCACTTCAAGAGGCAGATAAGCTAATGCCAGTTAATAATGATATTATTTTTGAGATTGGCAGAGTTGCAGAGGATCAAGGAAAAGTGAAGGATGCAGAGGAACTATACAAAAAAGCATTAAGCTACGATCCACTTTATAAACCAGCTACGGAAGCATTAACTAGATTAGCAGCAAAAGATAATGACAGCAATTAAAAGGAGATGACTTGAATTGAAAAAAACAACTGCATATATATGGATGAGTGCAATGGTTGTGCTTTCTGTTGCCATATTCTCGGCCATCACTTTTTTGGATTTAGGCCCAGCACTAAAACCTATTGTTGCATCAGCAAACCCTACTGGAGGAGATCCGGAATTTCGTCAATCATTTTACGGAAGCTTTGAAAACCCGCTTAATAAGCCAATGGATGTAACTAAAATTGGTGATCGAATATATGTAACAGACACAAAAAACACTCAAGTACAAGTTTATGATCAAAACGGAAACAACGTCCTGAAGTTTGGTAAAGCAGGGACAGATAAAGGACAATTCCAATTTCCATATGGGATTGCAGGCGATGAAGATGAAAATATTTATGTCGCTGATATGTATAATGGCAACATTTCAATCTTTAATGCAAAAGGGGAATTTATTAAATACTTCCCTGACAAGGATAAAGCGATTCAATCACCAGCTGGTCTGCGCATTTACGATGAGAAGCTATATGTCACGGATATTAAATCAAACAAGTTATTAATATTTAATTTAGAAGGCAAAAAGCTAATGGAAATTGGCAGTGCGGGACAGGACGAAGGCAAGTTTATTGCTCCTAATGCGGTTGCAGTGAACAAAGATAATCATCAAATTTATGTCACAGACTCTGGAAATAACAGAGTCCAGGTTTTTGATGAAGATGGTAAGTTTCTGAATGTAATTAACGGTTCAAAAGATGGAAAAGGCTCACCATTGTTTGTGAATCCACGAGGAGTTGCCCTTGATTCTAATGGAACTGTTTATATTGTAAGCAACCTATCTCATAACATCTATGCGTATGACAAGGATGGAAAAGAAGTACAGATATTAGGTGGTATGGGAACAGAAAATGGCAAGCTATATCTTCCTAATGGACTATATATTGATGACAGAGATGAAATATTTGTAACAGATACGATCAATCAAAGAGTATCAGTGTTTTACTGATTAGTTTCTTCTTACAATGTGGTGTTTTTAACAGAAAACATGCAGTTGTTGTAACACGGAAAACATTCGTTAACCTCCCTTCGATGTTAGAAGGTGTTTACAATAATACAAGGAATTTAGGAAGGTTTTCCTTGAATCTGCAGTAAATCATTCACAAAAGTAAGGTGAATCTTCCTTAAAGGTGGTGATGCGAAAAGAAGAAGGAGCTATCGCTTTAGAGGTAAAAGTATACTAGAGAGAAAAAAGAGAGATGAAATTTGGGAGGTTTTAGAAAATGAATAAGGTAAAATTAGGTTTTTCAGCATTGCTTACGCTTATCTTGCTAAGCATGTTTGCTGCTCTTGCTTCTGCAGAAGAGTTCACACCAACACCTAGTAATCCAGCACCTGGGATTAATGTTGGAACAATTGATAACAACGGTCAAGTCAATCAGCATAAAACACACGGAAATTTCCAAAACAACACAAACTCTTGTGCCAACTGCCACAGTACCCACCAGGCAGACGGTGCAAACTTATTAAAGTTCACAGAAACTGAGGCTGACTTATGTTTAACATGCCACGATGGTACTTTAGGCTTCTATAACGTATTAGGAAAAGGTTCAGGTGCCGGAACTTTCAATACTACTCATGAAAGTGCTTCAATGCACAATGTAGGTACAGTTGAAATTGGTTCAGCTCCTGGTGCATTAGACAATAAATCGACAGAAGAATTGCAGTGCTCCAGCTGCCACAATCCACATGGTACTACTAACGACCGTTTATTGAATAATACTGTTGCAGGTGTTACTGTTTCAACAACACCGATCAAACTTGATTTAACAGAAGATCCAGCATATGCAGCAATCAACAACGCTTCAGACATGTCTGGATTAAAGATTACAACCTCAAAAGGTCCTTTGGGTAATGAGGACAAAGTAAACTATGCTAATTTCTGTGCTGCATGTCATGACACTTATGACACTGGCAGCGGAACTAAAACGGCTCTTGGCCACTACTCGCATACAACAAACAGCTCTTCACAAGGACGTAACTGTGCAAGCTGTCACTACGCTCACGGTACTGATATTACCTTGTTGAAAGACGTTGCAGGTAAAACAATTGAAGATTACATGAAACCAGTTGCAGAAGGCGGTAAAGGCTGGACTGAAGCAGTTGCGACAGCTTACATGAAAGACATAAGTGAAAAAGGTTCTTCACTCAAGAAGTACACTAACATGGCTGTTTGTTACACATGTCATACATCTAGCCACAATGAAGGACTAATTGGTACACCACCAGCCAATCAAGGAGATGCTTGGAACGGGCCAATGCCAACACAAATTGGAGATCCATGGGCTGGAACTGGTGAACTATGGAACTGGGTATGGAGTTCAAGACATGGCTGGGCTCCAACATTCAACGAAAAGGCTAACATCAAATAATAAAAGGCCAACAAATAGCCCTGCTATTAGTTAGTTCTTAAAAAGTAAACATGAAACCAAGGTAGTAATAGTTTTTTACTACCTTGTTTTTCTATCAATATTATTTCAAAGAGAAAAAGAGAGAAAAATGTTAGAGAGAGAAATTTGGGAGGTTTTTAAAAATGAGTAAGATTAAAATAGGCTTTTCTACCCTATTTGCTCTTATCATGTTAAGCATGTTTGCAGCCATTGCCTCTGCTGAGGAACCATTTGTTCCTACACCAAGCAACCCAGCACCTGGCATTAACGTTGGCACAATCGATAACAATGGTAACGTAGCAACACACAGAACGCACGGTAATTTTCAAAACAACACAAACTCTTGTGGTAACTGTCACAGCACCCACAATGGGGACAGTGCAACATTATTGAAATTCGAAGAAACTGAATCTGATTTATGTTTAACTTGTCATGATGGTACTTTGGGCTTTTATAATGTAGAAAAAAACTCTGGTGCAGGTGTTTTCAATAGCACACATGATAGTTCTTCTATGCACAATGTAGGCACAGTGGCAATTAGTTCAGCTCCAGGTGCTTTAACACCAACCGAAGGAGAATTACAGTGTTCAAGCTGTCATAATCCACACGGATCTACGAACGATCGTTTATTAAATACAACTGTTAATGGTAAAACATATTCTACGGCGGCAATTGATCTCGACTTAGTTGAAGACCCTGATTATAAAGATATTAATCTTGTCACAGGGCCTACTGGTTTGAAAATTTATAAATCTAATGGTCCTGTATTTGTAAACGAAGATTCGCCTACCGTACCGCAACGTGTATATTCTAATTTCTGTTCTACTTGTCACGAAGATTACTTAAAGTCTAGTGGCGCTAAGCGTGTTGATGGTCACTATTCACACACTACAAATAGCTTTAAAGCAGGTCGTAACTGTGCAAGCTGTCACTACGCACACGGTACTGACATTACTTTATTGAAAGATACTGCTGGTAAAACCGTTGCTGATTACGTGAAGTCAGGCTGGACTCAAGAGAAAGCTGAAGCTTATATGAAGGATATCAGTGAAGGCGGTTCCTCTATCAAGAAATATACTAACATGACAGTATGTTGGGCTTGTCACCAATCTACACATAAGTTAGATACTCCTCCAGTAGCAGGCGGAAACTACTCTGGTAAACCAACTAAATAAACGAGACTGACCAATAGATTTACTGTTCGTTAACTTTACAGATGGTTTAACCAAATCATTTAATAAAGAAGGCGGTGTTAGTAGTTATTGCTGCCTTCTTTTATTATTTTAAGATGGTACCAAATTGTCAAAAATATTTAACTTAACGCTGATAATTAATGATATTTCAGTTGATATAATAAATTTAAACCTTTTATATTTCTATTTTGCACAAAGTAAAGGATGAATATCATGAAAAGGATGAACTACAAACGAAAGCTAATTTCATACTTTGTTATTTGGAGCGTTATTTTAAGTTCCCTCCTTTTATATTCTCCTGAAGACATTGTTCATTCCGCCACAGGTGTCCCAGAAATAAATATCGTGACACCAGATGCTGTAGGGGCAGTGTTTAATGTTCCAACGGTTGAATTTACAGGGGAAATTTCAGATGATCTGACATCACCTGACGAACTTTCAGTAAAAGTGTTTGAACAATTAAGTGATGTTGAGCAACCACTTGATATTACAGATACAGGTAAGCTTATCATCACAAGTGAGGAGCAATCTGCAGATTTCTCTTTTACTAAGGAATTCAGTGAGGGGCCTCATACCATCACCTTTGTGGTAACTGATGAGGATGGAGTTAGCACTAAGCTTGATCAGTCCTTTACTGTTATGCCAGCAGAAAAGGAAGAGAATGCTGAACAAGAGACATCTGAACAAGAGATATCTGAAAATGAGGCAATCAATCAAGTTCAACCTTCTACAGAAAAAATTAATATTAGTCAATTATCGGCTGAGGAAACAACTAAAAGACCGTATATGGCCAAAATGTATCTTATTCCCATAGATGCAGTGGATGATTATATGCCAGGGAAGGATGCACCTAGCAGCTATCTTCCAGCTGAAGATATGACACGAGTTCCTTTGAACTATAAAATATTAATTGATGTAAGAAGTAATGATGCATTAACTGAAACTCAACCTTTGATTACGTTATTTGGAGATATTACTGGTAAAGAAAAGTTAGAGAGAACGACTAAGATTACGGATGAGATTAGTTCTTACATTTACACTTTTACTCCTGACAAACAGTTTGACTCAGGTACTTCTTATTATATTTATCTAAATCCTAAATTTTCGAATGTTTCTGGTGAAGAGATTATTCCTAGATTCCTGAAATTTACGACAGTCAGTGGAAATTATGAAAATTATCAATTTGATGCTGATAAAGGGAATCAGGTCAGGGAGAAGGACTATATCCATGGGCCATTTTCCAATGTGACCAATGCATGTGCATTTTGTCATAGTACTCATAATGGAACGTCACCCACTCTTGAAGGTGGGAAATATGGATCAAATGGGAATGACTTATGTTTAGCCTGTCACGATGGGACGAATGGTTCACCAAAACTTGAAAATTCTAATTTAGAAAATGAACATAATAAAGATACAAGTGTGGCTTGTTCAAGCTGTCATAATCCACATACTCCAGGATCGAAAGAAAATCCAACAAGTATGCATAGTAACGCAGGTTCAGATGCTAACGTAAATCCTTTTTTTACGTATAAAAAAGCAAGCACGGCCACAGGAGTTTCAAGTGATTTTTCCCTTTGTTTAAGTTGCCATAATGGTAAAACAGTAGATGAAAAAAGTGGTGAACTAATTTCAGATATTCAACAATATTACCAAAATGATGCGCTTACAGGTCAATCTGGCCATAACATTGTTGCAACAGATGATAGCGGAAGTTCCCTAAATGGACAGCTCCCATGTGCAGAATGTCATGAAACTCATGGATCGTCAAATATGAAAATGTTAAGACAACAGCTTGGGAATATTCAATCAGATGTGGATGCGAAGTTTACGAAAGCAAGTGGTGAATGGGATGCTTCATCTCAACGAGACTTCTGCCTATCCTGTCACAATGGTAAAACAGTTCTGTACGGTAAAACTGGGAATGCCATTTATGATAAAATAACAGAAAAATCTCTTGATCCTAACAATAGTGGTCACGATAAAAACAGTGAGCAACTATGTTCGGAATGCCATAGCAACAACAATTCATTCGTTGAGGCTGCGCATGCTCCTAAAGGAGGAGAAACGCCATAAAAAACGAGCGGGTAAATATTCCCGCTCGTTTTTTATTTTATCCCTTTCAGCCATTCCCCAAGCCCATCAATCTTCCTCCACAAATGCAAATGCATATCCGCATATACAATCGCCTCATTCTCATCCCCAAAACCGTAAAAGTCAGGTGGATAGGCAGGTAGACGTTTTTTACCAGTCAAATATGAGATAACATGCCTGTTTACTTGTTTAGCATTTTTTAGAAGCATCTCCGCATTTTTAGTGAAACCATTCGTAAACAATTCAAGCAACACCTTGTTGTATACGCCTTGTGCAGACGGCTCTTCATATTGATGAAGTAATTTTGCTGCTTTTTCAAAATGGCCTGAATCCACATAAGCAACAAATAAAGAATAGCGAACCCCTTGGTTATCGTTTGGATTTAATTCAAGTAGCTCCTCATATTGCTGGATGGCCTTGTTTATTTTTCCTAAAAGGGAAAGGGCCTCAGCGTAATGGAGTTTGGCTCGCATAAACGGCCTAGTTTCAATTAAGCCCCAAAAGGATCCTCGATTTTCTGAGAAAAAGGCCTTGCCAAGGTCCTGTTCCCCAGCCTGTATTCCTTTTTCATATAATAAAATCGATTCTTCAAGACTCTTCGTTTTTTCGGCAAGGATGACATAGGCATCAACACAATTAGGATTCTGCTTTAGGGCCTCTTCTGCAAATTTATAGCGTTGCTTTCCTTCTGATTGGAAAGCGTTATAAATTAAATCTCTAGCTCGTTCCTCATCACGTCTAGACACGGTACGTCCTGTTTTCTTCGTTGGCTTATCTATGCTTGGAAGCGTCTGCACCATCTGTCCTGATAAATCATCTGATTTAACCTTCAAGCCTCCTGGGAATTCAATAATCGAGGGATTGGTGTATTCAGATAAGTTCTCAAGTTCCTCCTCATCATCAAGACTGAGCAATTCTGCAATTTCCGCAGCTAATTCCGATTCCAGCTCCGATACAATGGAGGATATACTTCCAGCGGAAACCCCGTATTGTTTGGCGAGTTCTTTTTGTGTCATCATTTCTTCGGGTGGAGCGATTAATGAAATTAAATATTGGAGCGCGGCTACATAAAGATTTGGACTTTGTATCCGTTTCTGTTTCTTTTGGCAAAAATGAAACCAGAGTATCAGGCCAGTGTCAACAAGGGGAGGAGGGATTTGTGACTCCATCTTCTCCTTAAAAAGATCGGCAACTTGTTTGTAAACGGGAGCTGGCCATTCCATTGCCTCCACTTCCACCATTCCACCGACCAATGGTAGCTCACTCATGACTTCAATAAAATGATCGTTCAAAAACTCTTGTGGAGAATCATAAACGGCTTCGTAACAACTATCTTCGATGTAAGACCATGCATGCTCGGGCTTCAATCCTGGTAGATTAAACGGTGCTGGATAGAAGACATAATGTTGTTCATATGGTAAAAGAATGCCGAGAACGAATGAACCTTCTTCAATGATGTCAGGTACACCGATCATAATTGTATCGAGCTGTTCTAATGTGAAGCCATCCTCTACTATAAGATGGTTTTGCTTACTACTGACCACCTTGCCAGCGATTATTCTAGGTTTTGTCCATGTCTGAAAAATATTCCTTAGTCTAGGGCGTTTAATTTTCCCTGCTTCTTTAGTGATAAAGGCCTCCATAATCGTATTTTCATTTTCCAATCCATCAAAAAGGGAAAACCAAATAGCATGAATGAGTTCATAAAATTCTCGTTCCTCGTCAATTTCGATCGTAATCGTGTTTTCCAGATCTTCAAAATCATCGCGAATGGCTTCACCAAAGTGATAGTAGGCAAAATGAAGGAGTTCCTTTTGTAATTCTTCCATTTCACTTTCAATTATCTCGTTGATGGATACAGCTTCACTCGCCCCGCAACATTTTTTATATTTTTTGCCACTTCCGCAAGGACAAGGACCATTCCTGTTTATTCTCTCCATCTCAAATTTCTCCTTTTTTTGACTCAATATTTTCGCTTTCAAGAACCGCAAGTAATTTCATTGAGTTTCATTCATTATGTATGAACAAGCAATCTAAATGGCCTCATTTTGCCACTTTATTCTTATTTAATATACCATTTTTGACAGTTTGAAATATATACATACTAAGGAAATTTGGTGGAATTTTACGTTTAAAGGTGGAAGTCGTACTTTCTATATGTCTACCGGGGCGATGAAGTGAACCCCTAGATAAAATGACCGATCCTTGGCATTGAAAGGTCAGCCTTTGAATTTTATCCCTTACACACGTTATAATGGGTTAGGAACTGACACTATTTTTCTGAATAGGTTGTAATACAGGCCGTAATGATTATTTTTATAGAGGTGAAGGAAATGGAATTAGCAGAAATTCGGAACGAACTTGAGAAATCAGCTAAGAAATTAGCGGACTTTAGGGGGTCTCTTTGACCTTGAAAATAAAGAAGCCAGAATTGCTGAGCTAGATGATGAGATGCTCCAACCAGATTTTTGGAATGATCAAGAGAAGGCACAGACAGTCATAAGTGAAGCAAATGGCTTAAAGGACCAGGTCAATGAGTTTACCGAGTTGAATGACTCATATGAAAATCTGGAATTAAGCTATGAGTTAGTGAAGGAAGAAAATGATGAGGAACTACGTGCCGAGTTGGAAGAAGAGCTGACACAGCTTATCGAGCGCTTGAATCAATTTGAGCTGCAGCTACTCTTAAGTGAGGCGTACGATAAAAATAATGCCATCCTGGAGCTTCACCCTGGTGCAGGTGGGACAGAATCGCAAGACTGGGGCTCGATGCTTTTACGGATGTATACACGCTGGGCAGAGAAAAAGGGGTTCAAGGTAGAAACCTTGGACTATCTACCAGGTGATGAAGCCGGTATCAAGAGTGTAACACTGGCCATTAAAGGTCATAATGCCTATGGGTATTTGAAAGCGGAAAAAGGTGTTCACCGATTGGTGAGGATTTCGCCGTTTGATGCCTCTGGCCGTCGTCATACCTCGTTTGTTTCATGTGAAGTCATGCCGGAATTTAATGATGAAATTCAAGTTGACATTCGCACAGAAGATCTTAAAATTGACACCTATCGTGCGACAGGTGCAGGTGGACAACATATCAATACCACTGACTCAGCTGTTCGGATTACCCATACACCAACTGGCGTAGTCGTCACATGCCAAGCAGAACGTTCTCAAATAAAAAACCGCGAGGCAGCGATGAAAATGCTGAAAGCCAAACTTTATCAATTAGAAATTGAAAAGCAAGAGCAGGAACTTTTGGAGATCCGCGGTGAACAAAAGGAAATTGGTTGGGGGAGTCAGATCCGTTCCTACGTCTTCCATCCATATTCCATGGTCAAGGATCATCGAACGAGCACAGAAAGTGGGAATGTTCAGGCTGTTATGGACGGAGATTTGGATCAGTTTATTAATTCTTATTTGCGTTCAAGAATTTCATAATCATGGTGGCCTTTGTCGGCTAAATTCGACAAAGGCTGTTTTTTGTCGAAAGAAGATCATCTTCTCTTATATTTCTACAGGAATCATCATGAAAAATAGGCTTAAGGTATACACTAAGCGTAATGGTTTAATCCTTCAATGCGTCAATTTAATACCATTTACACTATATTTTTCCCGTGCTATACTCTCTTTCGGCAACAAGAATTTATTATGGAAGAAAGAATTTTTGAGGAGAAATAGTATGAATTTATTAAGCAATTTGACACAAAGCCATCCCAAAATGCAAATCGCCGCTGATTACATATTCGTTTTAATTGGTGCGGCCATTATTGCGCTGTCATTTAATGTGTTCTTGCTTCCTAACCAAGTAGCATCTGGGGGGGTAAGTGGTATCAGTACGATCTTTAAAACCTTATTCGGCTGGGAGCCGGCCTATGTTCAGTGGGCTTTTAATATTCCTCTATTTATAGCTGGCGTCCTATTTTTAGGGAAACAATTTGGGATCAAAACACTAGCAGGAACTATTTTCTTACCGTTTGTTGTTTTTCTGTCCAAGGATTTGGAGCCATGGACGAATGATGCATTGTTAGGCGCATTGTTCGGAGGAATTGGTGTAGGGCTTGGCTTAGGGATTGTTTTTCGAGGAAAGGCATCAACAGGTGGGACCGACCTAGCTGCACAGATTATTAATAAATATACAGGCTTTACACTTGGCAGATGTGTGGTCATGATTGATGGGTTAATTGTCCTTACTGCCGCGATCGTATTTGATATTGAAAAGGGGCTGTATGCATTGATCGCCCTTTATGTGACAAGTAAAACCATCGATCTCATTCAAGTTGGTTTTGGCCGATCAAAGATGGCGATGATCATAACAGATAAACAAGATGAAGTTCGTGAAGGTATTTTGAATAAAATTGATCGTGGTGTGACAAAACTATCTGCATATGGTGGATTTACGGACCATGAACGACCAGTACTTATGTGTGTGGTGGATCAAACTCAGTTCACAAAATTGAAACAATTGGTCAAAACCTTAGATCCATCTGCATTTGTCGTTGTTATGGATGCAGCAGAGGTGCTTGGTGAAGGTTTCAAACGCGCATAGGATTGGTATAATAATTCTCTGGTGGTAATATTTTCTTGAGGGGGTATTGAGATGAAGAAAAAACTCTTAACCTTATTGCTAGGAACTTCTCTAGTAATGGGACTTGCTGCTTGTGGGGGCGGCGATGATGAATCGGCAGATAAGGACAATGGTGGAACAGAAACAGCTCAATCTGGTGACGCACAAAAGATTTACGATCAAAAGTGTTCTAGTTGCCATGGTGGGGACCTTAAGGGCGCAGTGGGACCTGATTTAACAAAGGTTGGGTCTAGATACTCGAAGGATGAAATATTAGATATTCTGAAAAATGGTAAGTCTGGTGGAATGCCAGCTGGTCTAGTATCAGGTGATGACGCTGATTCGATCGCTGATTGGTTAGCAGCTAAAAAATAAACAATCTAAACGTTCTGTTAGAAAAAACAGAGCGTTTTTTATTTTTCCATCTCCTTTATTTAGTGGAAAAATAGGGTTGCTCATGAAGAATTTTGTCGAACTGTGTATTGTTTGAAAAGAAACTGTAATATTTTTACCGCTTTTAATAGCGAATTATGATGTTATAATAAAACTATGCGAAATTATGCACATATTGTTTGTTGTTTGGGTCATTTTGCAAATAAAGAAGATTATTGTCGATTTATATATTCGAAATAACTTAACTATAGGTGATAAAAATGATAGAACTACAAGAAGTATATAAAAAGTATCCGAATGGCGTAACAGCTATTAATGGAATAGACGTCAAGATTAATCAGGGTGAATTCGTCTATGTAGTCGGTCCGAGTGGTGCCGGCAAATCAACATTTATTAAAATGATGTACCGTGAAGAAGTGCCATCTTCTGGGACTATTACCATGAATGGCGTTAATCTTGCCAAATTAAAAATGAAAAAGGTTCCACTGTTTAGAAGAAATCTTGGAGTGGTCTTTCAAGACTTTAAATTACTACCAAGTAAAACAGTCTATGAAAATGTAGCCTTTGCTCTTGAGGTAATAGAAGCACAACCTAAATTTATTAAAAAACGGGTAATGGAAGTTCTCGATCTTGTTAACCTTAAACATAAAGCAAGAATGCTTCCGACCGAGTTATCTGGCGGCGAACAGCAACGTGTTTCAATTGCACGTTCCATTGTTAATTCACCGAAAGTGGTGATTGCGGATGAGCCTACAGGCAACCTCGATCCTGAGACATCGTGGGAAATTATGAATATCTTTGAAGAAATTAACACAAGAGGAACAACCATTGTAATGGCAACCCATAACAGGGAGATTGTAAATACAATAAAGCATCGCGTAATTGCTATTGAAGCTGGAAAGATCGCTCGCGATGAGCAAAGAGGTGATTACGGATATGAAAATTAGGACAATTGGTCGTCACGCCCGTGAAAGCCTTAAAAGTATCAGTCGTAATGGCTGGATGACTTTTGCATCCGTTAGTGCTGTTACCGTTACCTTAATTTTAGTTGGAGTCTTTTTCGTTATTATGATGAATCTTAACAGGGTGGCTGAAACCATTGAAGAGGACGTGCAAATCCGCGTACACATCGATGTTGCTGCAAGTAAAGATGATCAGCAATCACTAAAAACTCAGTTGGAGAAAATTCCTGAAGTAAAAAGCGTTACCTATTCACCAAAAAAGGAAGAACTAGATAATCTAGTGAAAAGTCTTGGTGAAGAGGGGAAGGCCTTCAAGCTATTTGAACAGGATAATCCATTAAATGATGTATTTATCGTAAAAACGAAAAAACCAACAGATACAATGAAAGTTGCCGATAAGGTGACCAAGTATAATTATGTGGCGAAAGTAAAATACGGGCAGGGTAAGGTTGAAAAATTATTTAAGTTTATTAAGGCAAGCCGAAATGTAGGGATTGTTTTCATCATAGGCTTATTCTTTACTGCGATCTTTTTAATTTCGAATACGATTAAAATTACGATCATCGCAAGAAGAAGAGAAATAAAAATAATGCGATTAGTGGGAGCAACGAATACCTTTATTCGCTGGCCGTTCTTTTTAGAAGGATTATGGCTGGGCATTCTTGGCTCGATTTTACCAATTATCTTAATTTCAATTGCTTACTATCGAGCATACGATTACATTGGTCCAAGGCTTGAGGGTACATTTGTCAAAATTCTACCATTCGATCCATTCATCTATCAGGTTTCTGGCATTTTGATTCTGATGGGTGCCTTGATTGGCGTTTGGGGTAGTGTGATGTCTGTTAGAAAATTCTTAAAGGTATAACCTTCCTTAAGGGGAAGGTTTGCTTTTTGGCCGATCGGAAAGTATAACCTTTCTATCAGGCATAAGTGCAACTATGCCTCTGTCTTCGCCCTTAGGGGCTCGTCAATCGGCAAGTTTCCTTTTTCCTTCCTAATTTAATGAATACTAGAGTACTAGTCTATTACCCTATTTAAACGATTGAAAACGATAGAATGTTACACGGCAAAACTACCTTTGTACACACAGATAAAGAACGATTTACCTGTATATAGAGAGATGGAGGGGAAAAATCGGAAATGAAGAAATCAGTAATAACAATGGCCGTTGCAGCAACGGTAGGCTTAGGAACCGTTTTTGGAGGAGCACCTGTTAAAACAGCAGCTGAGTCTATTTCCAGTTTAAAAGGGGAACAAAATAAAATTCAAGAAAAGCGTTCCACGATTGAGTCTGAACTAAATCAAGCAAATGACAAGATTAGTAATTTACAAGATCAACAGTCTGATGTGAAGAACGAGATGCAACGCCTTGATTTAGCCATTAGTGATACGACTGTGAAAATTAAGGATAAGACAGCAAAAGTGGAAGAAACGAAAGCACAGATTGTAAAGCTTCAAGAAGAAATACGTGTCATTAAGGAACGGATTGAGAAACGAAATGTGCTTTTGAAGGATCGTGCCCGCAATTATCAAGAAACAGGCGGAGTGGTCAATTACTTGGATGTGTTAATGGGTGCAAGCAGTTTTAGTGATTTCATTGATCGCGCCAATGCCGTTGCGACGATTATGCAAGCGGATCAGGATATTTTAAAACAGCATGAGGCGGATAAAAAGGAACTTGTGGACAAGCAAGTCAAAGTTGAAACAGATCTTGCCAGCATAGAAAAGATGCTAGCAGACTTAGAAACAATGAATCAGAAATTAAATTCGCAAAAAGCTGAGAAAGATAGATTATTAGCGACACTTGTTGACCAGGAACAAGAAGAGCATGACCATGTTATGGATATACAAGAGCAAGAGTCAGTATTAGCATCTCAAGAAATTGCTATCCAAAAGGCAATCAAGCTGGAACAAGAGCGTCAGGCCGCAGCTGCGGCTGCTGCAAAAGCAAGTAAAAACACAAGTTCTAGTAAAAGTTCAAGTTCAGGTTCAGGTTCAGGTTCATCAGTAGGAGCAACTCCACAAGTCTCAAGCTCATCATTTACAAGGCCTACGGTTGGACCTGTCACTTCAGGATATGGCTATAGAACGTTTGACAGTAGCTTCCATAATGGAATCGACTTTGGTAAGGTAACGAATTCTGATGCAATCGTTGCTGCAGCAGATGGGATTGTATTCAGGTCTTATCTTTCCTCTTCTTATGGAGAATGTATCATGATTACCTCCATGATAAATGGCCAGATCTATACAACCGTATATGCACATATGGTAAGCGGAAGTAGATTAGTTCATGAAGGGGATACTGTTAAGAAAGGGCAACCTATTGGTACTAAAGGGGCAACAGGAGAGGCTGCTGGTATCCATTTACACTTTGAACTCCATAAGGGTGAATGGAATAGTGGTAAAACGAACAAAATTAATCCAGCTGGAATTATTCCAGGCGTATAAGTGAAAAGAAGAAGCCAAGCTTCTTCTTTTTTTGCCTTCCTTTCATTCATAACTCGTCCATACCTCACATATAAGTTACTAATTGGCCAGGAATTCGTAGCCTTTTAATAACAGGGAATGAACTGAGGAGGGTACAAATGAATCGGAAATGGATGGCCCTGTTGATGACAGGATCACTACTAACAGGAGCAGGGGGCACCTATGCTGGAATGGTTATCTTAGATAAACAGGAAGAATCCCCTACCCTTGAGCAAACGTCGCCTCAAAAAGATAATCAAATGGAGTCCGAGCAACCTAGTGAGGACCTTGGAAAAGTGGAGCAGGCTTATGATCTCATTTTAAGTCGTTATGTTGAAAAGGTTGATGAAGAGAAGCTAAAGGAAGGCGCAATCCAAGGGATGCTGTCTGTATTAAAGGACCCTTATTCAGTCTACATGGACAAGGAAACGGCCCAGCAATTCACGCAGACCTTGGAATCATCCTTTGAAGGAATTGGTGCCGAAGTAGGGATGGAGGATGGAAAAATTGTCATCGTCTCCCCATTTAAAGATTCTCCTGCAGAAAAAGCCGGTATCAAGCCAAATGACCAAATCTTAAAGGTCAATGGCAAGAGTGTTGAGGGACTTGACCTCAATAAGGCTACGCTAAAGATTCGTGGAAAAAAGGGGACAACCGTAAAACTTGAGATTGCTAGAAAAGGGTTAAAAGATCCCTTAACCATTGATGTCAAACGCGATGAGATCCCACTTGAGACGGTTCATTCCTCGATTAAAAAACAGGATGGTAAAAAAATTGGCTATATCGAAATAACCTCATTCTCAGAGGATACGGCGGCAAATTTCAAAAAGGATTTAAAGGCTTTGGAAAATGATGATATTAAAGGGTTGATCCTTGATGTGCGTGGCAATCCTGGTGGATTTTTAGATAGTGTTGGCGAGATTTTGCAGGAGTTTATCCCGAAAGATAAGCCCTATGTTCAAATTGAACAACGAAATGGCAAGAAACAACGCTTCTTCTCAACTATTACTAAGAAAAAAGAGTATCCTGTCCTTGTCCTGATCAACAAAGGAAGTGCATCTGCGTCAGAAATATTAGCGGGTTCACTGAAGGAGGCAGCTGGATATCAGCTTGTTGGCGAAACAACCTTTGGCAAAGGGACCGTTCAGCAAGCCATCTCTATGGGGGATGGCAGCAATATTAAGCTAACCTTAGCAAAGTGGCTCACTCCTGATGGCAATTGGATTCACAAAAAAGGAATTAAGCCAGACGTGGCTATCAAACAACCGGCCATCTTTGAGACTCATCCGATTCAAGTGGAAATGCCATTGACCGAGGATATGAACAATGAACAGGTGAAGAATGCCCAGGAAATTTTGGACGGATTAGGTTTTGCACCTGGACGCACAGATGGATACTTTAGTGAAGAAACCGCACTTGCTGTCAAAGGCTTTCAGCAGGAAAATGACCTTGAGGGAACGGGGAAAATTGATGTTACTACGGCTGCCAAACTAGAAGAAGCGGCCGTAAAAGAAATGAAAAAAGAAAAAAATGATTTGCAACTGAAAATGGCATTGAAGTTGATTGCAAAACAATAGAAGAAAAAAATAATGGGACTATCCAAAAATCAGGTATATGACTTTTTAGATAGTCCCATTTGTCTTGGACAATTATTTTAACTTTTTCACTTGGTCATTCACATCACTAATGGCCAGTGCGACATCCTCTACTTCTTTTGTCTGTGTTTCAATACTGCCATCTAATTCAGTTGTCTGTTTTCGAACATTATCAACCTCTAGAGCGATTTCTTGACCATATTTGGCTTGGTCGTTGGTTGCCACCAACATTTGTTGAACCATTTCCTTGATGGTATTGATATTGCGCACGATTTCTTCCGAGGTCTGGGCCTGTTCTTTCGCCGCCATTGTCACAGAGCTTGATTGGCCTGAGACATTTTCGACCGCTTGTACAATCGCACTGCCACCCTTTGCTTGTTCTGACGTTGCAACGGAAATTTGTAGAACTTGATTTTTAGTTTGAATGATTCCTTTCACAATTTCGTCAGCCGTGATGGATTGTTCCTTTGTTGAATGGGTCATTTCAACTGTTTGCTTTGTTACGTTATCAACCGCTTTGGTGATAAATTCACTGTTCTTCCTTTGTTCTTCAGTGGCTTTGGCAATTTGATCCATTTCCTCGGTCACCTGGGTAATTCCTTCAGAAATTTTCTTGATTGCTTGATTCGTTTTGTCAGCTAACTGATTTCCAATTGTGACCTTATGGGCACCATCGTTGATCGAGGTGACGGCAAAAGCAGTTTCTGTCTGAATCCCTTTAATCAAGCCTGCAATTTCCTTGGTAGCCAGTGCAGACCGCTCCGCTAGTTTTCGCACTTCTTCAGCGACAACAGAAAATCCTCTGCCATGCTCCCCAGCACGGGCTGCTTCAATCGCAGCATTGAGGGCTAATAAATTGGTTTGATCAGCGATTTCGTCTATGACTTCGATGATGCTGCCAATCTCTTCCGAACTTTTTCCAAGGTTTTGCATGACATCGCTGGCTTGGTTAATAACTTGAGCAATTTCTTGCATGCCATTTAAGGTTTCGTTCAAAGATTTCATTCCTTCAAGGGCATCATGTTGAACCGAGATGCTGAGTCCATTTACATTTTGAGCAATTTCCGCTACTTGTTTGATGGAGACAACCATTTCCTCTACTGTTTCCGCTGTTTGTTCAGCCGTATTAGTTAAGCTAACAGCATTCTCGCTGACTCCTTTAATGGACGCACCCATTTCTTCAATTGCAGCGGAAATTTGTTCCACTCCTGCACTGGCATTGCCGACATTCCCGGCCACTTGTTCAATGGAGGCCATCATTTCTTGAATAGCAGAAGAGGTTTCTTCAGCTGAAGCATTCAGAATGTCTGCACTACCTGCTACCAAATTGGTTGATGTGCTCATTTGTTCTACGGCAGCGGAGATTTCATCTACCCCTGAGGCTGTTACCGTGGTGTTTCCTGCGACTTGTTGAATTGATTGGACCAACTCGTTTACGGAATGGTTGGCTTTAGCCATCGATGCATCCAATTGCTGGGCACTAATACCTGTTTTTTCAATTGACTTTTTTATTTCAGTGACAGAGCTTGTCGATACATCGACATTATTGACAAGACCTTTTACGATACGTGAAATCAGTCTAGTCATAAAAATGGCAATCAATGAGCTAAAGAGAGAAGCAATCACAGATAGAATTAAAATTTCATAATTGAACTTATTTGAATCTCGCTTAGAAGTATCGATGGTAGCATTGGCATTTTCTTGAGTGGATGTAGATAATTTCGCCAATGCATTTTCATTTTGGGCACTTAAAGTGCTTATTTTCGCTAACTGTGTATTTACCGTCTCATAATCATTTTTTCTAGATTCGGCATAGAAGGTTGGAAGAAAAGCCGTGTATGCTTTGAAATCTGTACTGAACTCTGTTAACCATTTTTCATCATTGGCGGTCAGCTTTAGTTTTTTTAAATCATTTACATTATCATTTATAGAAGCGATGCTTTTGTCAATTGACACTTCGATTGATTCTTTGTCTTCAAAGGTTCGTTCAAAGACGTGCTTGTTTGTGGCTTGGTCAATTCGGGCAAATTCTTCTCGTATGTCACCTACTAAGACAATTTTAGGCACATCATTTTTTCCTATCGAAATGGTTTGATCTCGAAGGTGGTTGACGTTATTGTAAGAAGTATTTGTAATCACAATAAAAAATAAAATGATGATGATATAACTTCCCATTTGTTTCACATTCATCGACATATTTTTAAACATTTCTCAAACCCCTTTTCTATTCCTTCTGAAAATCAGTTAAAAAATACTCTGAGTTGATTTTGCTCTAATTCTCAAAAAATTAAAAAAATAAAAAGCTATCCGAAATTGAATAGCTTTAGAGAGCTTCAATTATTTCGGCGACCTGTCAACCATAGCATAAATGCCTTAGGTACATGGCTTTGCGCCCTCATCTTTCAATAGAGTTTGCCTTTTTCATAATTATATAAACATATTAACTTTAAGTCTAATATACCATTTACTACAGAAAATTTATAGGTAAATGGAAGCGTTTGTAATGAATATGACACATTTCCCCATTTATATTATGTTTTACTATAATAAAAGTGAAAAATATGCTAGGACCAAGAAATGCTAGAATGTTACGACATTTTTATGTTTTTCTTGAAACTAGCAATATGTTTTATAGTGGAAATTTGGTAAAATAGACTTTAAGAGATTTTTTCCTTAATATACTAAAAATTGATAGAGGCAGGTGGCAGGAAATGGTGGAAACATGGCTTCTGGAACTTCTTAAAGGGACAGGCAAGTTATTTCTTCATCCTGTTTTATACTATCTCGTTTTCCTTGCAGGAATATTAGGCGTTATAAGGGTAAAACGTGAACGGAAAAACTTTCATATTCGGGCCCATGATGCCTATTTCGAACTACGGCAGCTCTTTCCGCTAGGGCTATTGATCGGGCTTATCCTTTCTGTGGTGATTGTAGGAGTGGGGATTACCATGCCACTCGCAGTCATTCTACTGATTGCTGGTTTTACGCTGGTGTGGTCATTAACCACCAATATTCGTCTCATGTCTCCGGCTTATACATTTGGGGCAGCCTTTTTCTTGATTCCGTTTATGGCAGAATATCACTGGTCTGTTCCGTTTTTTTCAAAGGCGTTTGCTTCCATTGATAATAAGGTTTACCCGTCCATTGTCGTGGTCCTTGGCCTTCTGCTCATTGCAGAAGGTATCTTGATCTTTAAAAATGGCAGCAAGGGGTCCTCACCCAAACTTGTAAAAAGTAAGCGGGGTCAAAATGTAGGGGTGCATGAGGTAAGACGGTTGTGGATGCTGCCGATATTTATGCTAATTCCAGGTAATGTTCTTCAGCTTCCATTTGAGTGGTGGCCGGTCTTTCGTTTAGGGGCCCATGAGTATTCGTTGCTCTTTGTCCCAATTGCGATTGGCTTCCATCAGCAAATCAAAGGGATGCTGCCTAAAGAAGCGATTCAGCTTCAAGGGCGACGAGTTATCGTTCTAGGCGTCATCATTTCACTCCTTTCCGCTGCGGGTTATTGGTACCCACTTGTGTCGATTGTTGTCGCTGCATTAGCAGTAGTTGGCAGGGAAACCATAGCGTTGATGGCCTATTTGAAGGATGAGAGTCTTCCCTTTTATTTTTCTAAAAAGAATCAAGGTTTGATGATTATTGGGATTATCCCTGAATCGCCTGCAAGTAAAATGGACTTGAAGGTGGGAGAAATCATTACAAAGGCAAACGGAGTAAAGGTTCGTGACGAAAGTACTCTATATGAGGCACTGCAGAAAAATCGGGCCCATTGCAAGCTTGAGGTTTTCGATACTAACGGAGAGATCCGCTTTGTGCAACGCGCCCTTTACGAGGGGGACCATCACGAACTCGGGATCCTGTTTGTACAGGATGAACGAAAGTATGATAAAAAAATTGGATGATCATTGTGATAAAAAAAACGCTGAATTTTTTTAGCGTTTTTTTTATGCCTATGGCACCAGTCTCCGTATTTCTTATCCAAACATTCAAATTATCATTTGACCATTTTCATGACCTTTCATATACTGATATTCAAATGGATATTTGAATGTTAGATGGTGACTTTTTGAACAGAAGATTAGTAGTCCTTACATTTTAAGAGGAGGCGAAGATACTTGGGGAACACTTTAGAAAATTCAAATGAAAAAACGGTATACCGAGTGCAGGGATTCACCTGAGCTGGCTGTGCGACAAAGTTCGAAAAGAACGTACAGCACCTGGATGGTGTTGTGAATGCAAGTGTAAATTTCGGTGCGTCAAAGCTCACTGTCTATGGGGAAACAACAATAGAGGAATTAGAGAAAGCAGGGGCGTTTGAAAATATAAAAGTCATTCCTGAGAAACAACGTTTTGAAGAGCAAAATAAACCATTCTTGAAGAAATATCAATCAGTTATTGTTGCATTGGTTTTCTTGTTCATTGGTTGGTATTCAGCACAAATGAATGGTGAAGAAAGTATATCCTCCATTTTAGCTTATGGAGCTGCTATTTTAGTAGGTGGGCTTAACCTTTTTAAGACCGGGATAAAGAACTTATTCCGTTTAGATTTTGATATGAGAACCCTCATGACCATCGCTGTTATCGGGGCAGCCATGATCGGTGAGTGGGGTGAAGGAGCAACTGTTGTCATTCTATTTGCCATCAGTCAGGTTCTAGAGTTTTACTCGATGGATAAAGCGAGACAATCCATTCGTTCCCTAATAGAGATTGCCCCAAAAGAAGCTTTGATACGTAGAGGGAACCAAGAGTTTACTTTAGAGGTGGACGAAATCCGGATTGGCGATCTATTAATCGTAAGGCCTGGACAGAAAATCGCCATGGACGGATTGGTTGTAAAAGGACTATCTTCTGTGAATCAAGCGATGATTACAGGGGAATCGGTTCCAGTTTCCAAAACAGTTGATGATGAAGTATTCGCTGGAACTCTTAACGAAGAAGGTCTTCTTGAAGTCAAAGTGACCAAACATGTGGACGATACCACGATCGCAAAAATCATTCATTTAGTGGAGGAGGCTCAAGCAGAGCGTGCTCCATCTCAAGCATTTGTCGATCGGTTTGCGAAATACTATACACCTGTCATCATGTTGATTTCACTGTTTGTAGCAGTACTTCCACCATTATTATTTGACGGGGAGTGGAGTATGTGGATTTACCAGGGGCTAGCAGTACTAGTGGTTGGCTGTCCATGTGCACTTGTTATCTCCACCCCGGTGTCCATTGTGACGGCGATTGGGAATGCTGCACGTAATGGAGTATTGATTAAAGGTGGGATTCATTTAGAGGAAATGGGATCGATTCGTGCCATCGCGTTTGATAAGACAGGGACTTTAACGAAAGGAATTCCCGTTTTAACGGATTTTCTCCCTCATGGTAATACAGATGCGAATGAGATTTTTTCCATTATTGCTGCTTTAGAAAATGGATCTCAGCATCCGCTGGCTTCAGCGATTATGAAAAAGGCTGAACAAGAAAAACTTCCCTACCAAGATAGTAAGATTGAAGACTTTTCTTCGCTGACAGGTAAAGGCATTAAAGGTAGAGTCAACGATAAGGTATATTATGTTGGAAATCCTCATTTATTTGATGAGATCTTATCGGGAGGAATTTCACCGAATCTAAAAACGACCATTACTGATCTGCAAAATAAGGGCAAAACAGTTATGGTGGCAGGTACTGCCACTGAAATCCTGGCACTACTTGCCGTGGCTGACGAAGTGAGAGAGAACAGTCAATCAGTGATTCAGAAGCTTCACTCATTAGGAATTCAAAAAACGATTATGTTAACGGGTGATAATAAAGGGACAGCCAATGCTATTGGCCAGCATGTAGGGGTTTCTGATATACAGGCTGAACTTTTACCTCAAGATAAACTTACCTTTATTAAAGATTTACGTCATCAATACGACCGTGTGGCTATGGTTGGGGATGGGGTGAATGATGCACCAGCTCTAGCTGCAGCGACTGTCGGTATTGCCATGGGAGGAGCTGGAACGGATACGGCTCTCGAAACAGCAGATATTGCTTTAATGGCGAATGATTTAGGTAAGCTGCCATTTACGTTAAAACTAAGTAGAAAAGCCTTATTTATTATCAAACAAAACATCACTTTCTCTCTAGTAATTAAACTTGTAGCACTGTTATTAGTTATTCCTGGATGGTTGACGCTTTGGATTGCGGTCTTCGCGGATATGGGAGCAACACTTATTGTTACATTAAATGGGTTACGACTTCTCCGAGTAAAAGACAAATAATAATACTGTATTATTTTTGAAATCCAATTTCCAAATTGATGTAAAAAGGTTATAATTCGGAATGTATTGTTTATGTTTATACGGATTACGCGCGGTTAACTGTCAAAATGGTAGAAGGGCTGTTTATCTATTGGAATTTATCTTACTATTTTCTGTCTCTCTCATTCCCTTGTTCTGTGGACTTATCATCTATTGGGGTCATAAATTTAATATGGCTAGATCCATTGCCTATTTTTTATTTCTGTTATCCATCTGGCAGATGGATATTGCTTTTTTATATGCAGGCGATTTTTTCTCGAAAACGACCATTGATGTTCTTTTTAGGATTTTTCGCTTTGGTCCCATTATGGGGACGCCTCTGCTATATTATATTATTTTTACTATTTACAAAACTGGACTGATTAACAAAAGCACAAGGAACTATTATAAATGGGTCTTTAATCAGGCCGTCTTTTATTCTGTCTTATTATTTGGTTTCCTTGTTTATTATTTTAACTTTACGTCTAGTGGCGTTGTTGAATTGTACCAGATTCAAGAGAATGCAGCGTTTCCCGCTCACTATATTCCGGCCTACGGGGCACTTAACATCACTTTTTATGTAAATCTTGTTCTGATATTTATAGAGTCCTTTTTACTGTTGTTTATCTGTCAAAAAATAGAGGAAGTAAAAATAAGAAAATTTTTCCGCGCACTTGTCTATGCCTCGTTATTTATTTACCTTAACGGGATTTTAGGTGGGTATATGGTCTATCCTTTATTTTTTTCCAACTTGAATGCGGCTTTTGCAGCGATCATCTTATTTGCATCCTATTTTATTTTGCAAAATGCAACGATTGAAAAAATGAATCGGGAATTAAAAGAAGAAAGAAGCTTTTTAGAGATTATCCTAAATAATAATCCCAATTATATTTATGTAAAGGATAGTCGAAACGAATTTGTTATCGTTAATGAAGCATTTGCTAGGCTTTTTAAGATCAGTCCATCTAAGCTGATTGGGGTAAAAGTAGATGAATGGATGAAGGAATTCTTGTTAATAGAGGAACGTCTAAACCTCAACGAATCAGTCTTCAACAGTCAAGGAGAAAAGCGCATTGTTGAATGGCGCTTTTTACCGATTTATTTCAAAGGAAACCATCACCACACGCTTTGTTTAGGTACGGATATTACGAAACGTAAAAAAGATGAAGAAATGCTCGTGAAGACAGAGAATTTGCGCGTGCTTGGGGAGATGGCGGCGGGAATTGCTCATGAAATTAGAAATCCACTTACATCGATAAAAGGATTTATCAAGCTTTTGGATCAAAGTGTAAGTGAGTCCAGTGAAAAGTATTACCTATCCATTGTCAACGATGAAATTGATCGAATTAATGAGGTAGTAGGGGAATTGCTTTTTATGGCTAAGCCACAGGCTTCCGTCCAATTTACAAAGGAAGTAAGTCTCGCTAAAGTGATTCATGATGTAAAAATGTTACTAGATACAACGGCCATTCTCATCCCGGCAACCATTGATATTGAAACGAAAGACAATTTATCTACCTTTACAATTGAAGAAAAGCAATTAAAACAAGTTTTAATTAACATTCTTAAAAATTCTCTGGAAGCTGTGCCAATGGACGGAAGGATTAGAATAAAAACAGAAAAAATGAATGGGCATGATATAAGAATTCGAATTATTGATAATGGTGAAGGTATTGAGAAATCTATATTACAGAAATTAGGAGAACCGTTTTATACAACGAAAGAGCGTGGGACTGGTTTAGGCCTCACAGTCTGTTTTAAAATTTTGAGAGAGAATAACGGAGATATTCAAATTAGAAGTAAGGAAAGAATGGGGACGATTGTCGATATCATTTTGCGGGGTTCCCTTACTAAATGAACATGAGAGGGATTTATTTATGGCCTGAAGAATTCCTTTAACGTGAATATACTTCTCGAATTTTATGAAATTTGGTAGTTTCCATTTTAAACAAAACCAATCACTTATGTATCTAGACTAAGTGGTTGGTTTTTTTGTAGTTTTTAAAATCATAGAAATGTTTTGAATTAGTTGACAAAATAGTTGGATTGTTTTATTATTATCTCGATTTAAAAATATTTTAAATTGAAATATAGGAATTGAAGGTTTGTTAGATAAATTATTTGGAAAAACAACAGAGGAGGAAAAAAACAATGACAAAATTAAACATTGGGATTATTTTAGGAAGCACACGTCAAGGACGCGTTAGTCCACAGGTTGGCGAATGGGTTAAAGGAATCGCAGAGCAACGCGGAGATGCTAATTATGAAATCGTTGATATTGCCGATTTCAACCTTCCATTCTTAGGTACAACAGATGGAACAGAACCAGGTATCGCAGCATGGAATCAAAAACTGGCCAGCTTAGATGGTTTCGTATTCGTTGTTCAAGAATACAATCACAGTATTACAGGTGCATTAAAGAATGCTCTCGACTTTGCTCGTGAAGCATGGAATGACAAAGCTGCAGGTATTATCAGCTATGGATCAACTGGTGGTGCCCGTGCTGCTGAACATTTACGTGGAATCTTAGGTGAATTGAAAATAGCAGATGTTCGTACACACCCAACCTTGTCCCTATTCACGGATTTTGAAAATGGCAGTGTCTTCAAACCGGCTGAATTACATTTAACAAATGTAAATACAATGCTTGATGAAGTCAACGCTTGGAGTGGCGCATTAA
Organism: Neobacillus jeddahensis; assembly: GCF_000612625.1. Classification (GTDB taxonomy): domain Bacteria; phylum Bacillota; class Bacilli; order Bacillales; family Cytobacillaceae; genus Neobacillus; species Neobacillus jeddahensis. Next base: position 2,219 of record NZ_CCAS010000022.1, on the reverse strand, counting down.
AACCGTTAAGATAAAAAGTGTAAGCGGAGGAATGTGTTCATTATTTCTCGATAGTATAAATGGTGCCTGACACCACGCGAAAAACATGCGTGGTGTCAGGCACCATTTTTGTTTAAAAAAAGGGATGTTTTGGTATATTTGGCAGGGCGGCGGCTAAACTATAGTGGGAAATTCTTATCAATGAAAGGTGGTTTAGCCATGATTCTTAGCATGTTGAAAGGCATTGAGTATCAAACTCTCGAAATTCTAACAATTGAAGGAGCTGCGGCCATCGTTTTCTATTTTACAGTGTATTCGTTTATTGGCTGGTTGCTGGAAAACAGCTATAGCTACTTCACAACACGCGAATTTTTAAAAGAGAACTTTTTATTTGGTCCTTTTAAACCAATGTATGGATTTGCACCGGTGCTTTTAGTTTATCTGATTTTACCAGAAACCCATTGGGCCATTGTGGTCCTTTTATGCCTTTTGATTCCAACCGCCGTGGAATATGTAAGTGGTGCCTTACTACAGAAGCTATTTCATAAACAATGGTGGGATTATGCAGATACTCCTATACAGCTCCACGGCCATATTTGTCTGCCCTTCTCCATCTGTTGTGGCGTTTTATCACTAATTTGTATAAAATGGGTTCATCCTGGAATGGTCTTCATTTATGGAGTCCTTGGACCCTATTGGGCTTGGATTTGGTCAGCAGTTGGACTTTACTTCCTTGCCGATCTCGTCTTAGCAATCCGAAAACACTCCCTCCAGGACCTCATTCAAGAAGAACCAACTAATCCCATTCAATAAGGTGCCTGACACCATTTGTAACAATGACACTCCTTCAATCTTATCAAGAAGGAGTGTTTGGTTTTAGTGAGGTATTTTATTCCGTCTGTGAACATAAAATGTAAAGTTAGCTATATTGTGGGTTGAATTTTTCTCTAAGGGGTTTTCGATCTCGATTGAGAGGGAGGCACTGTAATGTTCTATGATTTTTGGCTTGCTGGTCAGCAGTTGTGGAATTTGCCTTTATTAATGGGTCTTATTTGTTCAGGTCTCTTTTATGGGTGCATGATGATTTCCTTTACCAAAGTCAAATTATATCATAAACAACCCTTACTTTTCTTCCTCTCTTTAGCCATCTTATACGTAACGATTGGCAGTCCCTTAGCCACATTAAGTCATTTGGCAGTCAGTTTGCATATGATCCAAATGAGTATTTTATTTTTCATTTTTCCTCCTTTATTCATCTTAGGGATCCCAGCCTCGTTCCCCAAAAAGATGGGTGGAATAAAGAAATTATTCTTCCCTCCCAAAGTGGCACTCGTTGTATTTGCTAGTTTGTTCTTGATGTACCATACCTCTATCGTGCTAGCGTTCCTGTCGCAACATTCCTTCCTTCATAATAGCTATCTTGTTGTGCTATTACTCCTGTCCTTTAGTATGTGGCGACCCATTGCTTTGGGACAGAATAAGCGTTATGCCTATTGGAGTGGCTTGTTACTGTTGCCCGCCTGCAGCCTCTTTATCATAAATGCCTGTATCGGCGGGGCGAATAATCCGCTCTTAACCGAAATGATGGCTACTTTTTGTATGAATCCCTCCCAATTAAGTACCCTCACGATCCTTCCGGCACCCTTCAATACAAGAATTGATCAAATCATGGCAGGAATCCTCATGCTGGGCATGCACAAATTTTCCATCCATTTAACTGTACGTCTTGGAAGAAAAGGAATCATACGGGAGTGGGGGAGAAATGGTTGACCATCTTCACCCTCCACTTTTTTTAAAAAATTCTTCGCGTCAAAACCATATAGATAGAAGGTATCAAATATATTCCGACATAAATTGGGAAGGATAGTAAAAGATTGTTTAATTGGGTATACACAACAGGAGGAGGGATTTTTATTTATAAAAAACAAGAACGAGCACTAATCTGGCTATCTTTTATCGTAGCCTCCATTTTAGGATTATCGATTATCGGTCGAATCGTGTCAGGGTAAGAAAGGGTGGCATAATGTGGGAAATGAAGAAGCAATCTTTTTTAGCAGAGTTCTAACAGAATTAACGTTGTCGTTTCATATTATCTATGCAACCATCGGGGTCGGGATTCCTCTGATGATTATGATTGCGCAATGGGTAGGAATTAAAAAACAGGATGAACACTACATATTATTGGCAAGACGGTGGACAAGGGGATATGTGATTTCTGTGGCGGTAGGGGTTGTGACCGG